>JBMFIC010000006.1:0-87252 GCA_049976505.1 Nitrososphaeria archaeon
TTCCTTTCGTTGGGCTTGACCTCGACCTGAATCCACGAAACCTCAGGAGGAAAGGGAACTGATTTGTCCAGGGAACCGTTCTTAACCCATTTCATAAAGCGCTTAAACGCCTTCTTGATATCGCTCCTGGTTATGGGAGCATAGCCTGAGCTGTTCAACCAGCTCATGAGAAGCTCGACGTCCTTTCTGGTGAGATCCCTGAAAGGCTTATTTATCCTCTCAGCTACTGCAATCAGATGAAAGATGTACTTCGCAATCCTCCCCTTGTTCAGGCCCATTGACCCTAGAAGCCTTGCGAACTCCTCTATTGAGGACCTGTTTTCCTCCAGGATCTCAGCTTCGGCGAGCCTCCTGTAGGCGCTCTCCAGAGCTTTATCGTAGTTGTGGATGTCCACCTTGCCCTGTTTATTAAAAGCGTCCTGGAGCATTATACCCTACAAGAAGTATGCTCCGGCCGGGATTTGAACCCGGGTCTTCGGCTCGAGAGGCCGACATACTTGACCGGGCTATACGACCGGAGCTCACATTATATCTTTTAAGAGGTGTTTTTAGCTTTTTCTTTCACTTTGGCGTAACTTATAACGTTAGGTAGAGATCTGAGTAGTCTGTGTAATTAAAAAACGAGGCGTTAAGCTCCTGCTCCACGTTGAAGCTCATGTAATATGCCGGTGCTGCAGCCCTGTAAGAGAAAGTGTAATTACCTGCTGGTTGTGAAGCATAACTGCCAACGTCATAGAGAACAATCCTCAGCTGGCTCATGCTGCTGGGCGCTGGCGGAAACACGGTTACTAGCTCTCCAGATTCCGCCAGCACGTAATCATAAGCCTGCTGTGAGCTTATGACTCCAACGAACGTAAGGTTCCCTGACATCATGGCCTTAGCCATGCCGTGCCTCCTCCCGTGCGTCATTCCCGTAGAGGAGTAGATTATGGGCGCTGAGCCCGCAACGTATATGGAGCCATTAAGCGAAATTACGCGAATCGGATAATAAAGAACAACATATACGGATCCGTTGTACGTTCCGATGGTTCCAAGCAGAAGCTCGGTTGTGTTCAGCATCGTTGCATAAATCGATCTGTCAAGCGCTATCAGCTCCCCAGAGTTAACCTGCTGATAGCTGCTCAGTATTCCGCTTATCGTTTTGTTCAGAGCGCTGGCCTCACTGGCTCCCATCTTCTTCTCGAGCCCCTTTACTCGCGGTAGCTCAAACTTCCTAAAATGCTCTAAGAACTTCTCCTTTGCGTACCTGTGAATCTCAGCGTTTACGTTTCCGAGTATCTTTCTGGCGGCAGCCAGGTTGTGCGCTATCTGCGTCGCGTTTCCTGAGGACTGAAGAAGAGAAACGGCCTCCTGAATCTGGGTCATGATTTCGCTTCTTAAGGTCGAGTTGCTTATGCTGCTGGCCATCGCCATGAGCCTTCTGCTGTAATCAAGCGCCATTAGCCTCGATACGTTCAGCCCTGGCGGGATCGAAAAGGGCTTTGATGCTGTTAACGCCCTGTACGTGCTGTTGGTGGCCAGGTCAAAGTAGTAAAACGCTCCAGTTTCGTTGCCCTCCTCAAGGAGATCCCTGGCCATTTTCAGATACGCGAGCGATTCGTTCAGCTGCGCGTAGGCCTGAGTTCCTTTTTTCACGTGTTTCAGCGCTACTTCAACCCCCTTCATCATGTAGCTAATCGTCCTGTTAAGGGCGTTTCCGCCTGGCGCCGGAGCGCTCTTTGAGAAGGCAACCGCAGGAGATGCCATAGCCACAACGAGCATCGCTATTAACGATATCGCATACAGCGCACGCATGTCTTTACTTATCATTTATCATGATATAAGGAACGCTCTGAAACGATGCGGAACGAGGCATGAACAGAGATCACCCGCTAAACAGCGTTCTGGCCGTTTTAGCCTTTGTGATATCGATTTTCAGATAAGCTTATTAACCAGTGTGTGGAACATCATATCGGTGATCCGATATGGGCAGATGGGGCTGGTGCAGAGGAGGAATGGGTCCTATCATGTGGGGAGCGTGGGGTTCGCTAAACCCGTTAGGCCTTCCGAGAGGCATTGGCTGGATGATAGCTTCAGCTCTGGCCACAGGGCCTAAGACCGAACAGGAAATAAGGGAGCACATATCAAGGCTCACTGGAGTTCAAATAAGCTACTCCCTCGAGCCAGTTCTGAGTGCGTGGGCTTTAAGGGGGCTCGTAAGGAAGAGGGACGATGGAAGGTACGAGCTGACAGCGACTCCGCCTTTTGGTCCCTACTGGGCTGCATACCCCCTCTGGTAGCTTCTAAAATTTTATTTACTCTAAGACGTTCAATTTTTTGAAAGAGAAAACATAAATATATCTAAACGAGATCTTCTGCGACATGAATAACAAGAAGGAGGACGAAAGGGCTGAGTTAAGGACGTCCTCCGCGCAGAAGAGCTCGGTGCCGTGGCTTGCCATAATAGCCCTTGGCATGGGAATGCTCGTTTACAATTAGTGAAAGCCCCGCCTTTTTAGAGCGGGGATGATCGAAGCATAAAACATTTATGAACGTTTTCATACTTTGTTCTCATGGCGATGGCCGGTCAACTTGAATTCGGTGGGACGCCTGAGCCGACTCCTCAGGCCATACCGGCCGTCGCCGAAAAACAGGTTGTTGAGGTAAGGCCCAGCAACAGAAGAACTAACAAAGTGCGCCTGCTGCCGAGGGGAAGCGCTGAAAGGAAGCTCGAAAGGCTCGGAGATCTATTCGCGAAAGCATTCAACGAGCTGAACTACATGAGAAGGCAGCAGCTCTTCTCAGGACAGAGGATAGACTTAGAGGGCACAGCCAGGGCCGTTTATGAAAAGTACAAGAGCCTGTTAGGTTCGGCCAACGTCCAGCAGGTGATCAACAAGAACACCGAGGCATGGTCTTCATTCTTCAGCCTGCTGAAGGCAAAGAAGGAGGGAAGGCTTCCGGGCTGGCTCAGGGTTAAGCCTCCCGGCTACATGAAGGAGGACAGGAAGAGAAGGCTCCTGCTCGTGATAAGGAACGACGGCTACGCCGTTGATGAGCAGAACAGGACTCTCATTCTCAGGCGTTTCAAGCTCAGGATCCCCTTTGCAGGAAGGCTTCAGTGGTACGGAAAGCAGGGAAGGCTTGAAATATATTACGATGAAACGAAGCAGGCGTGGTACGCATCGATCCCGGTGGAGGTTGGCGTAGAAGCCGTAAGGAACATCGTGAAAGGGGAAAGAAAGGAGGTCCAGAGGGAGAAGCCTAAAGGAAACAAAAGCGCCTCGATCGATCTCGGGATAAACATACTAGCCTCGGTCATTGTTTCCGATGGGACCTGGCTATTATACAGGGGCTCCAGAGCAAAGGAGGACTTCTTCTACATGCAGAGAAGGATTTCAGAGATTAGGTCTCTTGAGGACAGAGCGAAAAATCTTAAGCTGAGTGAATGGGCCGAGGAGCTCAGGCTCGAGAGGAGGAGGCTCGAGGGAAGGCTGAACAGAAGGGTTGCCCACCTGTACAGGACTTTGGCATCACATTTAATTAAGAAGCTATGGTCTCTTGGCGTTTCAGCGATCTACCTTGGCTATCCGTATGAGATCGCTCAGGATAAGGGAAACAAGCTCACAGAAAATCTGTGGTCATATCGTGAATTGATGGACACCATCGAGCACGAAGCTCAGGAGTACGGAATGAAAGTGTATGAGGTGATTGAGCACAACACCTCAAGGCTGTGCGCGTATCACGGCGTCGAGGTGACCCGAAGCCCGAGAGGGGTTGTGAAGTGCCCTCTTGGGCACAGGCTTCATTCAGATCTCAACGGGGCGCTGAACATACTAAGGAAGGCAGCGGGCCTGATAGTCAAAATCATAGCAAAGCCTCTTTCATACATCGTCATGCACAGCGGAGTAGCTCCCGCTAAAGGGGAGTAACCCCCGAGACCTCGGGAACCCTCGCTATTCAGGGCGGGGAGGAGGTCAGAGCCGTTTCGATAAACTATCCGATGATAGCTCTTTTCAGGTTCCTGAGCGGCGTTGGAACGGGCGCTGAGTACGGCATAGGCATGACGCTCATGTCCGAGGCCTTCAGGGCCAAATGGAGGGGAATGGGGTCAACAATCGTGTCGATTGGCTGGACCATTGGGGTTATTGCTGCCACAGTTCTTGCGCTCTTCCTGATGCCGGCATTTGGATGGAGGATCATGTACCTTATCGGCATAACGCCGGCGCTTGTGGCCTTCTACTACAGGTACAGGCTTCCAGAGTCGCCCATGTGAAAGGAGAGGACTACGGAGAGCGACAGGAAGAAGTTCCAGTTAAGGGAGCTCTTCAGGAGGGAATACATCAGGTACACAGCAGTCTTCCTAATCGTGGCCATCGTGGCTGAGCTCGGGTACTGGGGAGTTATGATATGGCTGCCATCGGCCCTTCTGACGGAATATCACATACACTTCGTCAGAACCATCTACATACTTCTCGGGACAGATCTGATGATAATCCTGGGCATGCTCGTCTTCGGCTTCATCTCCGATATAATAGGAAGAAGGGTCGCGGTTTTCCTGGGCTTCATGGGGATCACAGCAGCCGTGATCATGTTCTCGATGGCCAGAACCGTAGCTCAGGTCATGATCGCCTCATATACCATGGGCTTCTTCATAAACTCGTACTTCACGATCTTCGGCGCTCTCTTCTCGGAGCCCTACCCAACCTACGCCAGGGCAACGGCTGTTAACTTCATATTCAACACCGGAAGGGGCTTCGGTGGAATAGCTCCCCTGATAATCGGAATACTGGCTCCTGTTTTCAAGATATCGGGGAGTGATTGGAATGTTCTCGGTGCTCTTCATAGTAGCAGGCCTCTCAATCTGGCTCATTCCGGAGACGAAGGGAATTTCACTGAAGTGAAATGGCCCTGAAGTTCTCCCTTCACTACACGCTGCAGTCGCGTGGAAGATGGGATGTTGTGTATCATGACTTCCTGAAGGAGGTCAGGCTGGCCGAAAGGCTCGGCTTCTCAGCGGTCTACGTTGGTGAGCACCACTTCTCAGAGGACGGCTGGAGCCCAGCTCCGTTTCTGGCCCTTGCCTCTGCGTCCGCGGTCTCGAGAAGCCTGAGGCTGGGAACAAACATAATCGTCCTTCCGCTTCACAACCCCTTTGAGATAGCGGAGCAGACGTCTGTGCTCGACAACATAAGTGGAGGAAGAGCTATACTTGGCGTAGGCCTAGGATACAGGCCTGAGGAGTTCGCTGCCTTTGGAAGGGACGTCAAAAAGCGCGCCCAGCTTTATGAGGAGAACCTCAGGGCAGTGAAGGCCCTTCTCGAGGGCCAGCCTGTGAAGGCCGGGGAGTTCATGCTGAGGGTCTATCCCACTCCTGTTCAGAGGCCAAGGCCCCCGATCTGGATAGCGGCGAAGAGCGAGGAGGCGGTGAGAAAGGCCGCCCACAGGGGGGATGCCTGGATTATGGATCCGGTTACCGACCTGAGGGTCCTGAAGAGAAGGATGGAGGCATACAGGGATGAGCTGAGGAAGATGGGGAAGACCGTATCGGATTTCCCGCTTAGAAGGGAAGTGTTCATCTCAGATGATGAGGACGAGATAGAGAAGGCGAGGGAGCTCATGCTCGAGTCCTACAGGGAGGACTACTACAGGTGTGGCCACCTTCAGGACTCCGAAGGGAGGGAGATAGATCCGAACAGGGTGTCCTACGATGAAATAAAGCAGAGCGTTCTAGAGAGGATGATCATCGGCAGGCCCGACGAGGCTATAGGGGCCATAGAGAAATACGTGAAGGAGCTGGGTATCACGGAGCTCATGATAAAGCTCAGCTTTCCAGGAAAAGATCATAGGATGAGGGTTCACTCGATGCGGGTGATCTCGGAGAAGGTTATGCCGTACTTTAGGGGCTGATCTGAATGGCCCAGGCGTTCCTGTCATTCTGAATCGCATGTAACGCTATAAATCAGCTAAAAGCTTATTTACTGCAATGTCTTGATGGTAAACGTCAGAATTGGTAAAATTAGAGGAGCTGCTTGATGAGGCGCTGAAGAGCTCTAAGAGGAGGAACTTCGTTCAGTCAGTGGACGTAATAGTCACCATCGATAAGAACAGGACGAAGGCCCAGACCTTCAACGAGTTGGTTTATCTCCCTGTCAAGTTCAGGTCCCCTGATGAGATAGTTATAATAGGCAGCGGCGACGTCGCGCTGGAGGCGAAGAGACAGAACCTCAGGCTTGTTGATCCCGACACCCTCGACAGGCTTGCAACCAACAAGAGGGAGGCCAAGAAGCTGGCAACAAGGAGCTTCGCGTTCATAGCTGAGGCATCTCTCATGCCCAGGGTTGGCAAGGCTCTAGGTCCCATACTGGCCCCACGCGGTAAGATGCCTGTCCCGATACCGAACGTTGCGGCCCTTCAGGCAACTTTTGAGAGGCTTCTTGGGGCAACAAGGCTGAGGGGAAGGAACGTCTTCGGAGTTCAGGCCAAGATAGGCTACGAAAACATGAGCAAGGAGGACCTTCTGAAGAACGCAAAGGCCCTGATCGATTACCTTGAGAAGAAGCTTCCCCCGAAGTCCATAGACAGGATAGGCTTCAAGCTTACCATGGGAAAGCCAGTGAAGGCAAAGTACGATGAGGTGAGCTGACGTGCAGAGGGCTTACGTCAGGAAGAAGGACTACCCGCAGAAGAAGAAGGAGCAGTTCGCCAGGATTCAGGAGCTTCTTCAGAAGCACAGGTACGTGGCAGTGGTCGACCTCTACAAGCTCAGGGCGGTTCAGATTAACGAGCTCAGGAAGAAGCTGAGGGGGCAGGTCGTCTTCCTCGGGGTTAAGAACAAAATCGCGGAGAAGGTCCTGAGGGGATCAAAGGCCGGCCCGCTGGCCGACTACATAAGGGGCCAGACGCTTCTTATGTTCTTCGACATGGATCCCTTCGAGCTTAACGTTCTCCTCGAGAAGAACAAGGTCATGCTGCCTGCAAAGGCAGGGGACGTGGCCACGGACGACATAGTGGTTCCCGCCGGCAACACGGGCCTTCAGGCAGGACCAGTTCTCAGCGAGTTCAAGGAGCTCAAGATACCCACCAGGATCGAAACCGGAAGCGTGTTCGTGACAAAGGACACCGTGGTGGCCAAGAAGGGCGACGTAATAAGCGACAAGCTCGCTGCCCTTCTCTCAAAGCTTGGCATAAAGCCCATAAAGTCCGGGCTCTCGATCAAGGCAGTTTACTTCGATGGCATGGTGATAAAGGGAGAGGACCTGAAGATAGACCTTGAGGCCTACAGAAACAGCATAGCTGAGGCCTACACCAACGCATACAAGCTCGCCTACGCCCTTGAGCTGCCGTATCCTGAGGTTCTTACGGTGATTATAGCTGACAGGCACGCGAAGGCAAGGAGGCTTGCTCTCGAGTCAGGATACTACAGCGAGGACACCATAAAGGACATAATAGCTGACAGGGAGACGAAGGCTAGAGCCCTGAGATCAAAGGTAGGGGCATAAGTTTTTAGGCTTACGCCAAACTTTTCTCTGATCATATTAACGTTAATATACTATATGTTATTCTCATTCAGTTAATGTCGTCTATATCCGGGTTCTACAAGCTATCAGTTGAGGAGAGAAGAAAGCTGCTTAAACAGCTTGGCTACCTCACGGACGAGGACATAAAGGAGCTTGAAAGGGGAGGGCTGGACATATCGGTTGCTGACAAGATGATAGAGAACGTAATAGGGGTTATATCCTATCCAATAGGGATTGCGACGAACTTCCTCATAAACGGAAAGGAAGTGCTCGTGCCAATGGTGATAGAGGAGCCATCGGTGGTGGCTGCGGCAAGCAAGGCAGCCAAGATAGCAAGGGCAGGGGGCGGATTTACGGCAACCGCTGATGAGCCGGTCATGATCGGCACCATTCAGCTGGTTGAGGTCAGCAACCCATCAGAGGCCGTTTACAGGATAAACAGGGAGAGGGAGAACATAAAGAGGATGGCCAACGAGCTGCTTCCCGAGATAATAAGGAAGGCTGGAGGCTTTGAGGGCTTTGACCTGAGGGTCCTGTACACGGATGCCGGCCCCATGGTCGAGTTCTACTTCTACGTCCACGTTCTCGACGCCATGGGCGCCAACACGGTTGACACGGTGGCCGAGGGGCTGGCCCCTTATCTGGCAGACCTGGCAAGGGGCAGGTACCTTTTAAGAATACTGTCAAACTACGCCATCAGAAGGATCGCAAGGGCGACAGCAAGGTTCCCGATAGAGGAGCTCGGCGAAGACGGCGACAGGGTTGCCCAGGACCTCATCTACGCCTACAACCTTGCCAAGGCCGATATATTCAGGGCCGTCACCCACAACAAGGGCATACTCAACGGTATAATTGCAGTTGCGAACGCTATTAACAACGACACCAGGGCCATAGAGGCCGGAGCGCACTCATACGCCTGCAGGAGCGGCAGGTATCAGCCTCTAACGGACTACAGGATAGATGGCAAGTACGTGGTTGGAAGCATAGAGCTGCCGCTTCAGGTTGCAACGGTCGGAGGGTCTGTTGGGCTCAACAGGGTGAACAGGATAGCCCTCAGGCTGATGGGGAACCCGAGCTCCAGGGAGCTTGCTGCCATAATGGCCTCGGTTGGTCTTGCTCAGAACTTTGCCGCGATGTACGCCCTCGTGACGGAGGGGATCCAGAGGGGCCACATGAAGCTACACGCCAGGAGCCTCGCGCTGAGCGTTGGGGCGACCGTGGAGGAGGTTGATGAGGTCGTCAACAGGATGCTCGAGTCCAGGAACATCAGCTACGATTCCGCCAAGAAGATCCTCGAGGACCTGAGAAGGCAGAAATCCGTCGATAAATAATCAACGCTGGTCCTGCATTCTGTATAATTTTTTAATTTAATTATTGGTTTTTATGTAAAAATCGTGCGATCATGACTTTATTGCCTTTTTTGGCTACACAAAGTTTAAATACGATTGCATAATTCACTTCTACAAATGTAGGTCAGCTCCGAGCTTAAAAGGGACGTGCTTAACACGCTGGAGCTCGCAGCCTACGGAATGGCCGCAAACGCCCCAATAGCTGTTCTATCCACCTTCATAGGCAACGTCGAGTTCATAGCCCTGGCCTCGAACTTTGGGGTTATTTTCTCATACGCGCTAACGGGGCTCGAGGTCTACGTGTCCCGTAGGAGGAACATCGAGGGCATGTTCTATTCTCCCCTTTACCCATACGTTCAGATACTGTCGGCCGTTCTGTCCATGGTGGTTATGGCAGCCCTGGGAATAAGGGCCCTCTATATAGGCTTCCTGACGATAATGTCAGAGCTTCTCTTCTACTATGCTGAAAAGGAGCTCAGGCTCTCGCGAACCAAAAACAAAATTTAGCCCCATGGGCATCTTATCAAGCATGGGAGGATCCTCAAAAGCGCTCGACATGGATCCTGGGATAGATGACGCCTGCGCCATAATCCCGTCTGAGAGCTTCTGGGGCTCGCGCCTGAGGTCGGTCTCAACGGTTTCCGGAAACGTAGATGTACAGAAGACCACGATCAACGCCCTCAGGATAAAGGAGCTGTTCGGCTACTCATACAAAGTCTACAGGGGCGCCTCCAGGCCGCTCGCCGGAAGGCTCACTAACGCAGCGTTTGTGCACGGCAATGACGGTCTGGGGGATGCCGGCCTACCGATGCCTCAGATAAAGGAGGAAAAGCAGACCGCCGTTGAAGCTCTGATAAGGGCAGCAGCGGACGGTCATGACATCATCGCTACGGGGCCCCTTACCAACGTTGCCCTCTTGCTGATACTCAGGCCTGACCTGACAAACAACATAGGAAGTCTGACTATCATGGGAGGTGCCTTCAGGCTCACGGAGACAGGCGGAGGCAACGCGACAAGGTTCGCTGAGTTCAACGTTTACGCCGACCCCGAGGCAGCTGACATAGTCTTCAGCAGCCTGAGACACATGAACGTGGTCCCCCTGGACCTGACGATGAACCCGGCTCTCTCCTTTAGAAAGGACGAAATAGAAGGCCTTCCTGACACGAAGGGCGCCAGGTTTCTCAGGGCAATTTCAGCCAGGTATCTTGAAAGGTTTCCGGCACTTGTGCTGCACGACGCAATAGCCGTTGACGTTCTCGAGCACGGGGACGAGTACACGTACATGTCAGGAAGGGTAGGCGTTGTAAAGCAGGGAATAGCACGCGGCGCGACATATCTGATGAGGGACGATGAATACGATCACAGGGTGTACATAGCACCAAAGAACAACAACGGGTTTAAGGAGAGGTTTCTTAGCGCGCTGAAGGAGCTATCCTAGGGCGTTATCTCAATAAAGCCGTCCTGAGTAATGCTGACGTTGTATGTCCTCAGAGGTATCTTGAGCTTCTCGAACTCGCAGGGGACCTCGGGCCTTACCTGAGGCTTTTCGATTAGCTCCCCGGTTCTGACGTCATACTTTGCGCCGTGAGCTGGACACGTTGCAACGGTCCCATCTACCTCAGTGAGGAGCGCGCATCCCATGTGCGCGCATATGGCTTCCATGCCGTAGAGCCTGCCCTCGTGCTTCACTATGAGCACGGGCCTCGAGTTGTACCAGATTATTATGCGGTTGGTTCGATCGAAAACCGAGCCCATAATTTTAATCTTCATTAACATCAGTTATCTCTGGACCTCTTATAAACTAACCCTTGGTTTTAGCGCAATCACGCTACAAAAGAAAGCAGTATTCCCAGAATGAGGGAGGCCTGTATGGTAAAATAGAGGCCCCTCAGCACCTGCTTCGTCATCTTTGCAGCCCTTCTGTCGAACTCAGATCTCTTCAGCTTTATTAGGGCGTAATAGGTTGTCACAATGCCAGCAAGTTCCGTTATCAGGTAAATCGGATGGATGTATGAGGCCAGATAGTAGATCCCCAGAAGAAACACGGCCAGGAGGCCTAGGAAGAGCTCCATGAGCAACAGCGCTGTTTCCTGTCCAAAGGTTACAGCTATTGACCTGACCCCTGAGGCCCTGTCCCCCTCGTAATCTATGATGTCCCCGATCATAACGAGAAGCATTATCATTGTTCCGTTTACGGAGGCCACGAGGAAGGACAGAAGCGAGAACCTGAACAGTATTGCTGAAGCCGTGAAGGTTCCAACGAACCCTCCAAGCCAGCTAAGTAGGCTCTTCGTGTAATACTTCTCCTTTCCCCTTATGAACGGCATCGAGTACAGAGAGCTCAGCACGAAAGAAAGCGCAACCATAACTCCAGTAGCCGCGTTTATGTAGAACCCAACCGAAAGCGCGACCATCAATGAAAGGATTATCAGAGCTTTTGCGTCGGTCACGCTTGCCCTGCCTGAGGGCAGAGGCCTGCTCGGGTTGTTGAGCCTGTCCTCCTTAAGATCGAGGTAGTCGCTCAGTATATATGCGGCCACCGTTGCCGAGATGGCCGCGCTTACTCCTCCAGCAAACAGCAGGGGGCTTATCCTGACCCTGCTCAGCAGCAGCAGGTTGCTTGCAAGCCCAGTTGAATAGAGGAGAACGGCAACTATCCTGCTTCTTATAAGGCGTAAAATCCCCATCAGGCCCATTCTTTCCTCACCTCCTCCTTCAGGCTCTCGATCACCCTGTCCGATTCAGCCAACTCGTAAATTCTGTTGAAGTGCTCTGAGAGCTTGGAGGCAATTATGGGGCTCTTGAAGCGAACTCCGAAGATGAAGCTCTTTCTTAAGCTATCTATGACCTCCACCCCAACGTCCTCAACATCTATGATTATGAAGCTGTAGGGAACGTAGTTCGATCTGACGTTCACGTTAGGAAGCGAGTAGAACTTTGTGGCCAGCGCCTTAAGCTCCTCGTTGGATAACAGGCCAAGGTACTGCTTTACCCTTTCCGGGTCGTTCTCCTTGTTCGTTATTATGTATATAGGCACGCCCTTCTTCGCTATCTCGTACAATGCCTTAATTACTCTCATGTCTATGTACCTGCTGGCAAGCTTGACCTCGTACTTTGCCGACTCAAGCCTCGTTATGAGCGATCCGATTAAAGACTCCCAATCAGTGTAAACCTTGATTGGCTCCAAGTTTGAAACGCCAACTATCCTTTCTATGTTCTTGAGAAGCTCGTTGGCGAGCTTGAAGAAGTAGGCATCATAAAGGTAGTTTGAAAGCTCGCTGACCTCCTCGTTGTGTGAGAGCCAGTTCAGTATCTCCCTCTCCATGTTCAGCACAAAGAGGCCGAAGACGGTGAGCTGATACGTTCTGTTCTTCTTTGTAACGAGCCCGGCATCCCTCATTTCCTTCAGGACCTTGTAGAGCGTTCTTCTCCTCATCTTCAGGGATGCCGCCATTTCCCTAGAGACCCTGATGCCGCTTGAAAGGCTTTCAAGGATTTTATACGAATAACTAGTCGACAGTAATCTATTTAGCTCTGTAAGGCCGTTTTTCTTACCGCTCATTCCTCTCCTAATTTACGATAGTAAAATGCTCGTTTTCAGTTATAAGATTTTTCTGCAAACATCTTGCATTATATTTGTATATTTTCAAAAAATAACTGCGATTTATTAATTTTTTAATCCATATATTTAAGCAAATTTACGATTGCTGTCTCATAAAGATCGTTAATCGCTAAAAAACGGAACATAAAAGCTCATCAGGCCCTTTCCTTTCTGCTTTCGTTCTTTTCATGCTCAAGCAGTAACGGCATTATCTGCTGGAGCATCCTCCTGGAGCGCTCTATCCTCGTCTTCGCCAGGTCCCTGAAATCCTCCCTGCTCATCTTAACTCTTGCGTACCCAAGCCTTACCGCCGCATCCGCAACAGCAGCAGCCTCCTCAACGAACACCTCCCACTCATCCATGGTTGGAATTACATAATCTGTCGAGAGGCCTCTGAGCTCCGCCTGTTTTGCTAGCTCCTCTGCCGCCGCTATAACTATGAGGTCATCAACCTTTGCGCTCCTGCTGTCGAGGATGCCCCTGAAAACCGCCGGGAAGACCAGCGAGTTGTTCACCTGGTTTGGAAAGTCGCTCCTTCCTGTTGCAATTATATAAGCCCCGGCCTGTCTTGCCTCCTCGGGCATAATCTCGGGGACAGGATTTGCGAGGAGAAACGTTATCGGCCTGTCGTTCATGAGCTTTATCCAGTGGCTCTTTATCGTTCCAGGGCCTGGCCTGCTGGCTGCTATGAGCACGTCGGCTCCCTTGAACGCGTCCTCAACGGTGACCGCGTTCTCAGAGTTAGTCCTGATAGCGAGGTCATACTTCCACTTGTGCCTGAACATAAGCCTGTCGATGTCTTGCCTGTTGGCGTAGAGCGGACCCGTGCTGTCTATCAGCACAAGCTTCTTGGGATCGAACCCATACTCAATCAGTATGTACGCCGTCCTTATGTTTGCTGCCCCGGCCCCGAACAGAACGACCTTAACGTCGCTTTTGCTCTTACCGACAAGCTTCAGAGCGTTTATGAGGGCGGCAAGAACGGCCCCGGCGGTTCCGTGCTGATCATCGTGCCATACAGGAATTCTGAGCTTCTGCAGCAGCGTCTCCCACACCTCAAAGCACATCGGGCTCTCAACGTCCTCTAGGTTAATTCCACCAAAAGATGGCTCAACGGCCTGAGCAACCGACACGAGATCCTCTGCGGTCTCTGCCTTCACAGCGAGGGGAAACGCATCAACGCCTCCCAGGTATTTGTAGATGAGCGCCTTTCCCTCCATTACAGGAAGGCCGGCAACTGGTCCTATAGCCCCAAGCCCCAGGACCCTTGTGCCGTTCGTCAGAACAGCTATCGTGTTGCCCCTGCTGGTCAGCTCGAAGCTAAGGTCCTCATCCTTGGCTATGGCCCTTGATACCTCTGCAACCCCCGGCGTGTATATTATCGCGAAGTCGTCGTAGCTCTTCAGAGGAACCTTCGGGATCACCTGTATTTTACCGCCATATTGCCTGGAGTACTCAACTGGATCCATGAATTTTTCTTCAAATCCCAATTATTAAAGCATATGTGAGGACGTCTTTCAGATCCTAGAAAGTTAGACAGAAGTCTAAGTTCGCATTATCGAACATTCGCGACTAAAATAAAAACGCTTTTATCATATTAAGGAATAACTTGATTATTATGAAGAATCCACAGGGCGTCAGCGGAGTAAAGGAGGAGGATCCATATAACAACGCCCTTACTCAGCTAGCCATGGCGGCCGAGGAGTCTCAGATAGATCCGGTCTATTACGAGATGCTTAAGTTCCCGATGCGAGAGCTCGCAACTTACATACACATCAAGATGCCTGACGGCACGGTCAGGAGCTTTATAGGGTACAGGGTTCAGCACAACAACGCAAGAGGACCGTTTAAGGGAGGGATAAGGTATCATCCAAATGTTAACCTGAACGAGGTGAGGGCGCTTTCAATGTGGATGACCTGGAAGACGGCTCTGATAGACATACCGTTCGGAGGGGCCAAGGGCGGCATCAACGTGGACCCCTCAGAGCTGTCCCAGGACGAGCTTGAGACCCTCACCAGAAAGTACACCGACAGCGTGTTCAACTTCATAGGCCCCGAGGTTGACATCCCAGCCCCCGACGTTGGGACAAATCCCCAGGTCATGGCATGGATTATGAACGAGTATTCAAAGCTGAAGGGCTATAACGTGCCCGCTGTCGTAACGGGCAAGCCTGTAGAGATCGGCGGCTCGGAGGGCAGGCTTGAAGCAACTGGAAGGGGCGTTGCGGTAATTGTCCGGGAAGTTGCCAGGAGGATCCTCAAAAAGGACATAAAGGATGTTACTGTTGCGGTCCAGGGCTTCGGCAACGTTGGCTCCTTCACCGTAAAGTTCCTCTCTGAAATGGGGGCAAAGATAGTGGGGATAAGCGATGTAAGCGGAGGAAAGCTCTTCAAGAACGGTCTCCCAATGAGCTTCGATCAGCTCTACGCCAGGTACACGTCAGCAAAGCTCTTCAGCAGGCTTGACATAGGTGAGGACATAACCAACGAGGAGCTGCTCGAGCTTCCTGTTGACGTACTGATACCGGCGGCGATAGAGAACCAGATACACGAGGGCAACGCCGACAGAATAAACGCAAGGGCGATTGTTGAGGCCGCAAACGGACCAACAACGCCAATGGCCGACAAGAAGCTCCAGAACAGGGGGATACCCGTTATACCAGACATACTCGTTAACTCGGGCGGAGTGCTTGTATCGTACTTCGAATGGGTCCAGAACATTGAGCATGAGCACTGGGAGTACGAAGAGGTTGTCCAGAAGCTCGAGGCAAAGATGGTGAAGGCCTTTAACAGCATGTATGAGTACGCGAACGAGAGAAACGTGCCCTACAGGCTGGCAGCTCTTTCGATAGCAGTAAAAAGAGTTGTGGACGCTATGAAGCTAACCGGCTGGAAATAAAACCTGAGGCATTTCTCCAGTTCCCTCGAAAACTTTTTAATATAACACACAAATTAATAACATCCTATCTTGAGCAACAGGATAATAGGCGAAAATGTGCCTCAGCTGGACTCCTTGCTGAAGGTCACTGGCACCCTCAGATACGCCTTCGATATAACGCTTCCTGGCATGCTTTATGCAAAGCTGGTGACGAGCAAGTACGCGCACGCAAGAATAAAGAGCGTCGATGTAAGCGATGCTCTAAGGGTTCCTGGGGTAGTTGCAGTGGTGACCGGAGCGGACTTCCCCTACAGGCTCGGAATTTATATCTCGGACAGGGACGTTCTCGCGAACAAAAAGGTGAGGTGGGTAGGCCATCCTGTAGCAGCCGTCATAGCGACCGACCTCTCCTCGGCGGAGGAGGCTGTTGAAAAGGTAAACGTGGATTATGAAGAGCTAGAGACTGTTCTGGACGTGGAGAGGGCTCTGGAGAAGGACGCTCCTCTGGTTCACGAGGATCTGGATAAATACTCCGTTTTTCCGGGGTTCAAGCCCGTTCCAGGAACCAACATCGCGAACGAATTTCTGCTCGTCAAGGGCGATATAGATAAGGGGCTCAGGGAGTCCGATCTGGTAATCGAAGAAACGTTCAGGCTGCCACAGATAAGCCACGTTACCATGGAGGTCCAGAACGCGATAGGATACTGGAGGCCCGATGACATAATAGAGATATGGAGCAGCGTCCAGTCCCCCTTCGCGACAAGATACCTACTGTCAAAATCGCTCAACGTCCCAATAAACCGCATAGTTGTTCATGCGCCGCCAATAGGAGGCGGCTTCGGGCTGAAGGCAGGCTTGGGGTGGGAGGCTCTTGTGGCGCTTCTTTCCAAAAAGGCGAACAACAGGCCCGTCAAGCTCGTGCTCAGCAGAGCCGAGCAGTTCATCTCGGCGCCAAGCAGGGACGGCTTCGTTGCAAAGGTGAAGGCGGGGTTCTCTAGGGACGGCCGCTTCAGGGCATATCATGCTGAGTTCCTTATGGATGCCGGCGCATACGCAGACTACACTGTGAACGTCTCGAGGACTGCAGGATACTCAGCGGACGGATCCTACGACATAGAGAACGTGTTCGTGAGGAGCCTCGCAATCTACACAAACAAGATCCCGACGACCGCCATGAGGGGCTTTGGGCACCCCGAAAACCACTGGCCGCTTGAGCTCATTATAGACAGGGCAGCCAGGGAGCTTGGAATGGATCCCGTTGAAATAAGAAGGAAGAACCTCCTGAGGCCTGGCGTTTCACGCAGAGGAACCGGAGAGCTGGTCAGGGAGGATGAAGGCAATCCAGAGGCGGTGCTCATTACGGCAGCCGAGGCCATTCAGATGGGGAAGGTGGAGCAGCCCAGGAAGCCCTGGATAGTCAGGGGCAAGGGTATAGCGATGCTCGTTAAAGCACCATCTCAGCCTCCAAACGCAGGAGCATCGGCTGTTGTGAAGCTCAACGAAGACGGCTCGTTAGACGTAATAACTGGAACCGGAAGCATGGGCCAGGGAACTCCAACATCGCTTGCCATGATCGCCGCCGATGCCTTCGGGGTGCCCCTTGAGAAGGTTAAGGTGACTCAGCTTGAGGGGGTTGACTCTGACAGGAATCCCTACACGTGGCAGACTGTCGGAAGCAGAGGTCTTTTCTCCGATGGAATCGCGCTTCTCAGGGCCATTGAGGACGCCAAGAGCCAGATAAGGGAGATGGCGTCGGTGGTCTTCAGGGTTCCAAAGGATGACGTTGAGGTGGCAGAAGGATACGTTTACTCGAGGACGCATCCGTGGATGAGGAAGGAGCTCAGGGAGTTCGCCAACGGCTACATGTTCCCGGACGGAACGACCGTGGGCGGCCCAGTTGTAGGCAGGGGAACGTACGCGCCGGTCCTGAACACGTTCCTAGATGAGAAGGGGCACGGAAGCAACACCGTCTTTCACACCTTCGGAGCTACCGCGGTCGAGATAGAGCTCAACCTTCTAACTGGAGAAATAAGGATAATCAAGGCGGTACAGGTCTTCGACGTGGGCAGGGCGATAAACCTGCTTACGCTCAGGGGACAGGCCGACGGCGGCTTTATAATGGGCATGGGATCAGCGCTGTTCGAGGAGATAAGGTTTGACGAATCCGGCTGGGTTCTTAATCCAAACCTAACTCACTACTACGTGCCGAGGATAAGCGACGTAAACTTCGAGATTGAGGAGAGGTTTCTGGAAACGCCTCAGAAGGACGGGCCTCTCGGCGCAAGGGGAATAGGTGAGCACGTGATGATAGCGGTTGCCCCGGCCATAGCCAACGCTGTTCTACAGGCTACGGGCGTGAAGATGAACTACCTTCCTATGAAGGCCGAGAACGTCTGGAGGGAGCTCATGAGGCAGAGGCCGGAGCTTGTAGCTAGCGCTATGGAGGCCTACATGAGATCGTTAAAGGAGGTGCTTGCCAGATGAGCTTCGGGAGCTCTTACTTTACGGTCCCGAAGTTCACTCACATAAAGCCATCCTCCATCGATGAGCTGCTCGACTTTCTCAGCGAGCACGGCGAGGAGGCAAAGGTCATGGCTGGAGGGGTTGGTCTCGTGGCGTTCATGAAGGAGAGGCTTCTTCGTCCGAAATACGTAGTCTCGCTTTCAGGCATCAACGAGCTTAAAACGCTCGAGCTTGGCGACAAAGGGCTCTCAGTTGGGGCTGGCGTGCATCTGAGCGAGCTCGAAAACGATGCCATAAGGAGGGCCTATCCCACGCTCTATTTTGCTGTAAGAAGCATAGCAGATCCCATAATAAGGAACATGGGCACGCTGATTGGGGACTTCCTGGAGGCCCTGCCATGGGGGGACGCCTATCCTGCTCTCATTTCGTTGAACGCCAGGGCAGAGATTCTGAGCAGGAAGTCAAGAAGGGAGGTATCAGTTAACGGCATCGTCACGGGATTCGGGCAGACCGCCATCTCCGAGGATGAGATCGTGACCAGAATAACAGTTCCTAAAGAGGAGGTTGAGGGGACTTACCTGAAGTTTTCCAACGCAAGCGAGTACGGTCTGGCAACGGTAGCCCTTTCATATTACCCAAAAAAGGAATCCTTCACAATGGTCATAGGTTCAGTATCTGAGAGCCCTGTGATCCTGACTGAAAAGGACGTGGAGTGGAAGTTCGGAGAACCGCTCGAGCAGAACGCCAGAAGGCTGATCAGCTACATCGACAGGAACGTAAGCCCGATGTCCGACATGCTTTCAAGCTCTGAGTTCAGAAAGCACGTCGTCAAGGTGATTGCGCTGGAGGCCATAAAGGAGGTGTTCAAGCAGTGAAGGACGTGACGATCACCGTAAATGGCACGAAGTACTACCTCACCGTGAACGATAACGAGCTGCTGCTTGACACGCTGAGGAGCAGGCTGGGCATCACCAGCGTTAAGGCAGCATGCTGGAGGGGCGAGTGCGGCCTCTGCACGGTCCTGCTCAACGGCAAGCCCGTCAAGAGCTGCATGGTGCTCACCGTGGAGGTGGATGGATCTGAGATAACCACGGCTGAGGGCCTTTATCATGATCCAAGGGCAAGGAAGCTTATGGACAGCTTCGTGAAACACGGAGCCATGCAGTGCGGATTCTGCACGCCGGCCTTCGTCGTGGCATCACATAGCCTGCTCCTCAGAAATCCAATGGCCGATGATGGGGAGATTTCTGAGTCCCTGAAGGGCATCGTATGCAGGTGCGGAACTTACTTCCAGATAAGGGCTGCAGTTAAGGATGCTGCAAAAAGCTACGTTAACGGCTTGAAGGACCAGGATCCCGTTCAAAGTTTTTAAATCCAGCAGCGCTATTATATTTTGCGTGATGAGTTCAGCCTTGTCGGATTCGTGAAGAGAGATCAACCGGCTGAGCCATCACCTCTGGAAAGCTTATTATTTCACGGGTTCCAATAGTTTAGCATGAAAATAGAGGGGTGCGAGCGCCTTCTGGTCGATGCCGAAAGGCTGTGGGACCTTCTTTCCGATCCACAGCAGATAGTTGCGTGCGTTCCAGGGCTCGTAAGCTATCAGATCTCTGGAAGCGAAATATCAGCAAAGGTTAAGCAGGGAATAGGCTTTCTCAAGGGGACCTTTGACGCAAAGGTTGTGATAGAGAGCAACGACAGAGCAGGAAAGACCGCCGTGCTGAAGATCTCCGGGAGCAGCAGCCTTGGAACCTTCGATGCATCTACAAGCGTTTTCGTGCGCGCTCAGGACGAACCATCTCTATGCTACAGCGCAGACGTCAAGGTTGCCGGCATGCTGGGAACCCTGTCTGGCGCGATCATAGCTAACAGCGTGAAGAAAATGGTCCAGGATTTTCTCAAATGTGCACAGGAGAAATTACTTCAGGGCAACAAGCTCTAGGGGCGCTCCGCAGTGTCTGCACTTCTGCAGCCTTGCTGGGTTTGACCATCCGCATATCTTGCACGATATCTCCTTTTCCCTGTACAGATAGGACAGCTTATCGTCTAAAGGCACCTCAGATGTCACGAAGAGCCCACCCTTAAGATGCTTGTTAAGCTCTCTCGCCTCTCGCAGCCTTACGTCGTCATGCTGGCCTACTTCGACGCCCAGGGAGTATGGCTTCACTTGCTGCTTCTTTCCAAGCCTCTGCACGTCAAGCAGGGCAAGCCTCTCTCCTGAGTCGTCCTGGATCCAGCTTATCGGATATCCTACCTTTTCATGTAGCAGATCTACAAGCTCGGCCTCCTTGTCGATAACCGAGCCCTCGCTCACGTTAAGCATCACCATGCTTTCCTTAAGTCCCGAGAGGTTAACCGTGGTTGTTATGTAGTCGGAGGGATGCTTCATTATGAGCTTCTTTAGGGTTGGAAGAAGCCCCATCTGGATCTTGCTTATGAGCAACTTGTTCCTCTGAGCTATGGCATCCTGTATTACATCCTTGAGCAGAAGAACCTTCACCTTGAAGTAGCTCTCCTCATACTGGGCCTCTCCAGCTATATGCGGAAGGTTTATCGAGGCGGCTATGATTCCGAGCTCAACCGTCTGATTGTTCAGCCTGAAGCCGTTGGCAGTCTTCCCTTCGCGGTTTACGAGCAGAAGGGGAAGGTCTTTCGTCCTTGAAACGCTCCCAGTGCTCAGCAGTACGCGCGGCCTGTTAACCTTGTAGTAATAATCGCTGTACTGCTCCACTATCTGGTCGGAAGGCTCATCGATGTGCACAGTAAGAATTGGGGACTTGGTAGTGCTGGGCAGCAGGTCGTGCAGTATGAAGAACGGCTCCCTGCCAAGGCTCTCGATTAAATCGGGGCTTATCTTTATGAAGACCTCCGCGTTTGCCTCCCTCGTGAGCCCGTACACGAGGTCGACGAAGCTGCTTATGCCGTTGCTGGTCAGCAGCCTGTCGGCCTCATAGAGCGCGTTGACGTTCACCGCTATCACATCGGGCCTGAACATCCAGGCGTCCGAATACGGTAGGTGTATCTCTCCATTGTAGTGGGCGTCAACCAGATCTGTTGGGAGATCGGACCTCAGGAGGTAGTCAGAGAATATCCTTTCTGCAGCCTTGTACACCGCCTCCTCGAACCCCTTCTCCCTCTTGCTGGTTTCATCCAGAAGAACCTCGAGGTCGTAGACCGGCATGCCGAGCCTGCTAAGCTTCTTCCAGTAGTGCTCCATCCCCTGCTCGAGAAGTATCGAGTTGACTATTTCCCTGATGAGAGGGGAGGTCAGATAGGTTATCTGGAACTTGTATATTCTGGACTCGGCCTCGCTAGCTATGTTCTGAGCAACCTCAAGGGGGACGTTGGCCTCCTTAATAAGGCTCTGGACTATCTTTGAGGGGTCAAATTCTTCGATCCTCTGGGAAGACTCCCTAACGTAAAGTCTTCCAGAAGTAACAAGCGACTCCTCCTCTATCTGCTTAGCTAGCGAGAGAACGAGCCTGCCAAGGGGGGCGATCATGTACTTCCTCTCCTGCTTGTTCTGAATTACGAGGTTCTGCTGGACCAGCTTCTTAAGATGATAGGCGAACTTGCCTGACTCCCTCTTTGGCGTGAAGCCCGACGCCTCCTTCAGCTCGGTGTAAGTCATGCCTCCCTTTGCAGCAAGGATCTTCAGGATTTCTAGCCTGCTCTTTGAGGCCAATACGGAGAATATCACCTTTAGCCTTTTTGTCATAAAATTGCTACTCAATTCCATTAGACTGTGAGTTAAATCAGTATTTAAAGTTATTAAAGTTTAAAAAAATTGACCCGCAATTTAATTTAAGCTCTCCAGGCTCCGTAAAAGGCCATAAGCCAGGCGTTTGCCTCCATTAGAAGGTTCCTGGAGTTCCTGTGAGTAAGCGTTGTCAGCGCCTTATCGTACTGAAGCCACATGTACCCTACATGCTCATCGCTCAGCTTGACGCTGTTTGAGTTTGTCTTCATTAGGTAGTACACTACGTCCTTCTTCACCTTCACCCCGTTCTTGAAGAATTCATAGTAAACTTTGAAGGAGAATCCGTCCAGGACCTGAAGGTCGTCAATGCCGGTTTCCTCCTTCACCTCTCTTATCGCAGCTGTTTTCGTGTCCTCGCCGGGCTCAAGGTGTCCCTTTGGGAACTCCCATATTCTCCTTTTGCTTATGAGAACCAGATAAAGGGGACCCTTATTATGCTCCCTGAACACCACTCCCCCAGCTGAGTGCTCAACCTCAAACTCCTCCATAATATAAGCGTGCCTTGCGCAAGCTTTAAATAATTACCAATATTTTGAGCCTAGTTGTGCTCAGAGAATAAATTTTAGGTCGTTCACGGATGGAATAACCGCATCGGCTCCGCTCTTGAGGAACTTCTCAGCAAAGCTCTTTGGCGATGGCGTTAGCCCATACACCCCAACAAACCTCACTTCATATCCGTTCTTTCTAGTGTTCTCGACTAGCAGAAGGTCCTCAAAGGAATCCCCAACGTATATGCACTCGTTCGTGCTCATGCCCTTCATCGCCTGCTCGAGCAGGAACGGGTCTGGCTTTCCAAGCCATCTATCCTTTGAATTATAATACACGTCATCTATGAAGAATGACCCCTGCTCGTTGAAGAAGCTTCCCATGTGCTCCTCGAGCACTTTGTAGGCGGTCCTTTTGGGTCTTCCGCTCGCGATGCCTATGTTCTTTCCGAACTTCTTCTTAAGGTAGCTCTTCGTATCGGCATCCAGCACGACCCTTTCGTTCTCGACCAGGCCCCGCTTTATCTTGAATATGGGCTCAGTCTTCCAGAACTCCCTGTACAGGTCAGCTCCAAGGTAGAACTCCTCAAAGACTCCGCTGAGGATGCTCTTCTGGGGCAGGCCGGGATAGTTCAGCTTCTCCTTAAGCCTGAGAAGGTAGTTCAACTTATCCTTTCTGTTGTATAGCTTTCTGATGCCTTCATCAAAGCTCGTGAGCCCCTTCTCATCTGCGTACATCAGAGCGTAACCGAGCGCCTTGGACGAGCTCTCAAGCGCCTCGCCTCTGTCGAACTTTGATCTGACGGGGGTCCTGAAGAACCTGAAGTCATCCAGCGAGGCCTCCCTGAGAACTTCATCCGGCAGCCCTGATAGAAGGCCCATTATTATTGCATAAGTCGTGTCCCAGTCGTTGTTAAATCCTCCAGTGAGCCTAAGCCTGGCAACCGCATCATAGACGAGATCGCGTGGCGGCTTTATGCCGGCGATCCATCCATAAAATGCCGAAGCGGTTGAGTATATGGCCTCGTTGTACGACGATCTCGAATCAACGAGCGTTCCATCTATATCAAAAACAATAGCCCTGTGCTTGCTCAGGTCTGAATCCTTCCTGATAAAATTTAATCCGTTAGCGGTTGCAAACTCAGAAAAAACGCTCAAGACAATCCCAGCGCTTTCGTCTCCCTCTCAAAGCTTTCTCTTGAGTCGCTTGCGTGTATGGCGTTGTCCGTCAGCCCCAGCGAGAAGTCCCCCCTTATGGTTCCAGGAGGAGCCTTCGATGCATCCGTGCTTCCAATCATTATCCTGACGGTCTCAATGGCGTTCCTTCCCTCGAGGATCGCCGCCACGACAGGTCCTGAGGTTATGAAGCTCACAAGATCCTGGAAGAAAGGCTTCCCCTTATGGACCGAGTAGAAGTTCTCGGCCATCTCCCTGCTGAGCGTCAGCATCCTGAGCTCCTTTATGATGAACCCCTTTTCCTCGAACCTCGAAAGAATTTTGCCAACGAGACCCCTTTTAACGGCGTCCGGCTTTATGACAATTAATGTTCTTTCGCTCATACCTCTGGTGTATACTTTGCTGTCCATTTAAGCTTTCTTGGGTCCTTCTTGTACTCCAGCATGTACTTTCTGCACCTGTTGCTGCAGAACCTCAGTATGGATCCATCGTTCATTATCACAGTCAGACCGGTGCCTGGCCTGATCGGCCTTCCGCAGAAAGAGCAGACCTTCTGTGTCATCATGTTAGACTACACCTACTTTATCTTCCTTGCCTCCCTCTCCGTCTCCCGCAGCATTATTATATCTCCAAGCTTCACTGGGCCCTTGACGTCTCTTGTGAGAATCCTGCCCTTCTCCGGGCCCTCCAGTATTTTCAGCCTCACCTGCGTTATCTCGCCCGCTACTCCGGTCCTCCCGACTATCTGAACCACCTGCGCAGGCGTCAGGCGTTCCTCCTCGCTCATTCAGATCTCAACCTATGAGCTTTGAGAGCTGTGACACTATCTGATCAACGAGAGGCTTTGCCTGTCCCGGATCAACTATCGCAACGCTGGCCGCCTGGACCTGAAGACCAGCTGCAGCTCCAAGCTCCTTCTTTGATTTTACATAGAGATATGGAATTTTTCTCTCGGTGCATATCAACGGCAGATGCATCACTATCTCTGGCGGATCAACGTCCTCAGCTATTATTACCAGCTTTGCCTCACCCCTCTCAACAGCCTTGGTGACCTCGTTGGTTCCCTTTCTTATCTTGCCAGTCTCCTTTGCCTGTTTCACCGCGTCAAGAGCCGCCTTTGCCAGCTCCTCAGGCGTGTCAAACTTTACATAACTCGGTTTTTGGCTCATCGGCTTTCACCTTTTGATGTACTGGGACATTTGCTTATTAAAGTTTTTGGAGATCTTATCTAAAAGTGAAAAAGGTTGAAAGCTGCATTTGGAGCGCTTCTGGTGTTAAATCAGAGAGTAGTAGAACTCGTACACGATCAGCAGCCAGAGGACAACAATCATGAGGCCGCTGAAGAGGTAGGTCCTTGCAACCCTCAAGTCGCTGTGCTTTCCGCTCCTGAACATAAGGAAGAAGCCAGAGATCCCCAGAAGGTTTATGAAGAACAGGACGATCGTCTCGAAGAGCGTCTGGTATGATAGATTTGAAGTGAATGTCGCGGTGAGAGGTATCGTGTTCTTTCCCACTATGAAGCTGATGATGCCTGAAATTATCAGTATGAAAGCTGCCAGGTAGACATTCTCGATTGTAAACAGGTCTTTAAGCTTCATCACTCCACCCTCGGTGCAAGGTAGTATTCAAGCTTTGAGCCCTTGTCATCAAGGTTGGCCTGCACCCTTATCGGCAGCCTGTTTCCAAACTCTATTGTTATGTAGTCGAGGGAAGCCGAGAGCGCCTTGACGAACTTCTGCAGGTACTCAATGCTGTAGGACGCGGAGGCAGGCTCGGTCACTGTGATCTCCTTAACGTCCGGCGTGGCGGCGGTCATCGTCACCTTTACGTTCCCGTACTCGCTTGAGCCGCTCATCACGAATGATCCTGTGTCTGCCTTCATGCTGACCTCATCGGAGACGGTCTCTATGTCTGCAAGCGCCTCCTTGAACCCCTTCAGGGTCATCACGATCTTGGCTGTGAAGCTGACCTTGGGAACCGGGACTGCGGTGTGGGATGACTCCAGTATGTGCAGCACGAACTCCCTCTGGAAGCCGTTGGAAACCCTTATCACAAGCGTATTTCCCTCTCCGAGCTGCATTTCGAGGACCTCGCCCTTTGAAGCCCTCTTCATCACGTTTGCCAGATCATCTATTCTCAGCGTAACTATGTGCTCCCCATCGCAGTCGTAGACGTCGAAGGACTGCTTGAGCCACTCCAGGTTAAGCATGGCGATGTGCGATGGATCCATGTTCCTCATGGTTATCCGGTCCGGATGAAACTCCAGAGCCACCTCTTCCAGTAGAGCGGATGCGGCCTTTATCACCATGTTCCAGCTGTTGACGTCCTTTGTCTGTAAATGAAACATATGCTATATATAGTGAGGGATTTTATAATTATTTCTATAGATAAGCTTTTAATTGTGAATTAAACTTCTAGTAGGTTGTTCGAAAACGTCCTCGGGGTGGAGGATTATGCTAAGTATCCATTCCTGAGCGAGAGCATCTCGTACGCGCTCCGAAGAACCCCGAATCTAACCATCGATAAAATAGACTCCGCTGAGCTCATGGGGTTCGATCCAAAGATCATAATTGATGTAACCAGGAGGAGGGTGATCGCTGGTTTGAAGACCGGCGTATCGCCTGCGCTGGATGACGTTCACTACGAGATCTCTCTGGCCTCCTTCATAATTTCACTGATACTGATCAGATCCACGGATGATCATGGGATCTACAACAGGTTCGCGCTAGCAGAGGCCAGGAGGAGCGAGGGCTTCCTTTTAAAGGAGCTGGAAACGAACCCGCGCGGAAGGGATCTCGTGAAGGTCATAATCGAAAAGGTAGCTGGCATAAGCCTTACAGTGGGCTATGACGGCTTTCTGATGCCCCTTGACGGCTACCTGATGCATCACGTCAGGGGCGAGCCCTCCTGGAAGCTGGTAAACCGATGGGTCTACATGGGGTTCGTCTACGTAAAGCCTAACGAGCTTGCCCACATTTTCAGGGAAATCTCGGCCGGGATCATTCTCAACAGGCTCAGGAACATGCCCAAGCCCAGCCTGAAGGGATCGCTGCTTGAGATCCTGAAGGAGATTGAGGAGAGCAGACCAAGGCCAAGGGCTCAGAGGTATGAGGGAGCCTACCCGCCATGCGTTCAGTTCCAGCTATCTCAGCTTAAGCAGGGCGTAAACATAAACCATTCGGCAAGGTTTCTGCTGGCCACCTACTTCATTAACATAGGATGGGACGTGGACAGCGTGGTTGATCTGTTCAGGACTGCCCCCGACTTTAACGAAAAGATAACCAGGTATCAGGTGGAGCAGATATCAGGCAGGAAGGGCTCGGGGACCAGGTACCTGGTGCCAAGCTGCGCCAAGCTGCTCACGCTGCAGCTGTGCAGAAGGGATGAGACTTGCGATAACATAAGGAACCCGCTTCAGTACGGAAGGTTCAGAAGGCAAACCTGAACCTCCTTGCGCCCTTTATGAACGCCTTGCCCTTTTCGTACGCCTCCAGAAGCTCCTTTACGTCCCTTTCCGTGGTGCCGGAGCCCATGGCTATCCTTCTTATCCTTGAAGCGTTCAGGATCTTTGGGTTCTCCCTCTCCTCCTCTGTCATGCTCAGGATTATGGCCCTCCACTTCTTGATCTGAACCCTGGCCTTCTCCAGCTCCTCCTTGTTTACCTTGACCGGAAGGGGCAGCATCTCAACAATCTTCTCCATAGGCCCAAGCTTCTCCATCTGCTCCATCTGTTCAAGAAGGTCGTTGAGAGTGAACCTCCCAGAGGCTATCCTTCTTGTCTGCTCCTTCGTTATCCTGAGCTCGGCGCTCTTTACCCTTTCAAGAAGCCCCTCCAGATCCCCAAGGCCAAGAAGCCTTCCCACGAACCTCTTCGGGTTGAACTCCTCTATGTCGTCCACCCTCTCCCCCGTTGAGATGAAGTAAACCTTAGCGCCCGTTGCTGCAGCTGCCGCCAGGGCTCCACCTCCTTTTGCCGTTCCATCCAGCTTTGTAACTACAAGGCCTCCCACGCTCACCGTCTCCGCAAACGCCTTTGCCTGATAGTAGGCCTGCTGTCCTATCGTTCCATCTATGACCAGCAGAATTAGGGTTGGCCTGATTGCGGCCTCGAGCTCCTTCACTTCGTTCATAAGCTCTGCCTCGTTTCTGTGCCTTCCAGCCGTGTCTATTATAACTACGCTCTCCTGTCTGAATTTCTCAAGACCTCTGTTAACGATTTCATGGGGATCCTTTATTTCCTTGGATCCAAAGACAGGAAGTCCTACCTGGGCTGCAAGCTGCGATATCTGCTCGTAGGCTCCGGGCCTGTATACATCTGCCTCAATGAGCCCCACGCTGTATCCCCTTTTCTTCAGATAGTTTCCTAGCTTCACCGCAAAGGTCGTCTTGCCCGACCCCTCAATCCCCACCAGCATGATTACGTTTCTGGGCTTCAGCTGAAGCCTGTACTCTCCTCCGAGCATGTTGGTCATCTCCTCGTAAACCACCTTGATCGCCATCTCCTTGAACGATATTCCAGGAAGCTGCGACGACCCCTTCAGCCTCTCCTCCACCTTCTTCGAGAACTCATATACGATTCTCGCGTTTACGTCCGCCCTGATCAGCGTTCTCTGGAGGTCGAGAATGAACTCCCTGATGGCCTTTTCGTCGACGCCTCCCCTAATCAGCTTCTCAAAAGCGCTCCTCAGACCCTCCCTGAGCTCATCGAACATTACGACTATTCAAGAGCTGCGTCCTTTATTAAGTATGTCCCTGAATCCTTTTCCCATATAACTTCATAATTCCTTATGATTATTCTTCTCGAGTAGAGGGGGGTATGAAGGACGAAGGTCTCGCCCTCGCCGCCCTCAAGCGATGGGTTGAACCTGTACCTTCTTGACAGCTCGATCAGCCTGATCGTCCTCTCCAGGTCCATTTTTATCCCGAGCCATTCCCTGCCGAGCCCAAGAGAGGCAACCTTAACGATGATGTACTCAACCCCATCCCTTATCAGGTTCAGCATGTACTCCTGCTGGTCGACGCCCCAGAGGGGGTTCAGCGTCTTCATGTTGTGCTTACTTGCCAGCTCCTCGAACCTTTTCCTCTGAAAGTTGCTCAGAATGCCACCAGTTATCAGCAGCTCAGCCCCGTACTCCTCCCTTGCCCTTCTGAGGCCTTCCTCCAGATCTTCCACGAATATCCATGGTATCCCCATGCTCTCGCACTGCAGCCCTACCCACCTCACGTTTTCAGAATGAAAGAGCATGTCGTCCTTTCTGGCGTTGACGGTTATTCCACAGCATGGCCTCATCCCGTACATTTTATAGTACTTCAAAATCGCATAGTTGCTGTCCTTTCCACCGGACAAAAGCGCAGCCGCGTAGGACCTCTCAGCTTTCATAATCCACATCACTGCTCAGACGGCTCTTCCGTCCTATCATCGAGGTCAAGTTAGAAATTGGCCGGCCGCTAAATAAACATCATCCCTGTGTCAGAGAACAGCGCTTCTGAGCCCTCGACTTCCCTCAAGCGCTTCTTTTTCATCCAGGACCTCAACGACCCTAGCGTACAGATTTATTGCATCCGCATCGGTGACGACAACCCTCACCTTTCTTCCCAGCACGTTCTCAGAAGACTTTATCACGATCTGCTTGTACGCGAAGTTTCTTCCCTTGAATCCCTCCTTTTCTCCCCGTTCGGTGATAACTGCCTCCCCCTCCCAGCCCACCCACTTTTCGTTTTCCTCCCTCATGATCCTCATGACGAGCTCATAGATGGCTCTTGACCTCCTGGCTACGATCCTTGAGTCCAGGTCCTTCAGTTTCGCAGCCTCCGTGCCGGGCCTCTTCCAGTACTTTGATATGTTGACCACGTTTGGCCTAGTTTCCTCAATCAGCCTGAGCGTCATCTCGAAGTCCTCCTCTTCTTCGGTCGGATATCCCACGATGACGTCGGTCTCCACCGAGGCCATTGGCATGTACGACCTTATCATGCGCACCAGCTCCCTGAAGAGGTCGGCCCTGTATCCCCTTTTCATGTCCATAAGGACCCTGTCGCTTCCTGACTGGACTGGCAAGTGAAAGAACTGGTACGCCTTTTTTGGATACGAGCTCAGAAGCCTCTGAGCTATCCTCCTGAAGAATGGAGGAGTGGACATCCCGACCCTGACATAGAAGTCCGCGGGTATCGTGTCAAGCTCGTAGAGGAGGTCTACCAGGTCCCTGTTCTCATACCTGTAAGCTGCAACGTCCTGACCGGTAAGCCATATCTCCCTCGCGCCCTTTCTGGCGAGCTCGCTCGCCGCCCTGACTATGGATGAGTCTGGGAAGCTATATAGACCGTCCCTGGAGAGCTTCGTGGCGCAGTAGGTGCAGCTGTAGGCGCAGCCCTCCTGCACCTCTATCACGCCTATGGTCTCGGTGAGCTTTCTTTTCAGCAGCAATGGTTTATCGAGCTGGTTTTCTGACAGAACGAACTCGTTTCTCGCCCCCCTCAGAGCCCTTGCGGCTGCCTCTGCTGCCCTGTTTACCGATCTCACGTCGATCGCGACGCTGAAGCCTATCTTCTGAAGCGCTTCTGGATCGATTCTCGTAAGGCATCCGGCCACCATGACGTTTTTGCCCATCCTGTTGAGCTCGTTTAGCCTGAACAGGATCTTGTCCTCCGTTGGCTTCTTGACGCCGCAGGTGTTGAGAATCACGAGGTCGGCGCTGTTAAGGTCGGCCTCCGTCCATCCGTTCTCATCCAGAGCCTGGGCTATCAGGAGGCTGTCAAACTGATTTGCCGCGCATCCGTAAGTTTCAATGTAATAACGCATCTAAAAGAAACCATCGACTTCCTTATTTATTTCTTGTTCAGATTTTTCAGGCTCTTAATTTAATATATCTTAATCCTTTGTAAAATGCCTGAGCGCGCAGCTGAAGTTATTGCAATTTTTTGGCATTTTACCAATTCGTAAAGAATTTATACATTTGATTTAAACCATATTAATAAACTGTTGGTCAAATTTTGTTTATTAGAAATAAACTTTTTTCGCATAGATTCTTTTATATCTAAAAACTTGCAAATTGTGTTCATTATGTCGATGTCAGGTAACATAATAGCTAGCGGCATGGTTGGCGAGAGGCTCCTTCAGATGGTTAAGAAGAGCGGCTGGAGGCCGAGCAAAACTTATGTGGTTTTTGGGCTTGGCAAGCAGCTAGTCGATGAAGGCATAAGCGGCGCAGTTTACGTGGGCGTGCTTCCATTTGAGTCCGAGCGTGAAGCTAGGTTCAGGGCGGTATCCCAGATAAGGAGAATTCTCATGAACGGAAGCCCCCTTATCATCTTCGAGTCGGATGCCTATGAGGAGCTAATGTCAAAGAGATCCTATTCCGACATCTATAACGTCATAGCGGAGGAGGTCTTTGCGGTTATAAAGGCGATAGACGCCGAGGATCAGTCAATACTTGCGCTTCTTAAGGATCCCGTTGTTGCCATACCCCTAGACGACGAGGAAGGTGTCCCAAGGTTCGCATATAATCTCTACAAGCTTGTTAAGAAGATTGGAAACTTTCAGGTTCTCCTCCTGGGAGATGGAGTCAGTCCTTCCGCATCCCAGAGCATTTACGAAAGGCTCTCAAACCTCGGTTTTTCTTTCTCGGTCTCGATCAGCAAAAGCGGAGGGCTTATAACCGGGCTTGTGGAAGGTGAGCTGAGCATTATGGAGGCAGATCCGGTGAGCAGGATTTTAGGGAACAGGGTGCTTGACTTGGATCCAGAGGAAAAGGTCGAGGTTTCACTGCCCTACCTTGACAGGATAGACTGAGCTTTGCCTGCTCCCTGTATAACGGTTTAAGCTTTCGGGCGATAATGCAGCGGTCTTTTAAGTTTTTATAAGATCCCCTCGATTCATAACTCATGGACATCATTGCACAGTTCTACAGGGATGAGATACATGACATGAAGCTTTACACAACGCTTTCGAAGCTCGTAAAGGATCAGAGAACAAAAGCCAAGCTGATCGAGCTCGCAAACATAGAGAGGCGTCACGCATCGTTCTTTCAAAAGATCCTTGAAAGGCTTTCGATCCGCGTGCCGGATGAGCCAAGCTCCCTTATGATATTCCTTGAATCCCTCATCCTGCTCCTTTTCTCCCTCAAGGTTACTATGAAGATATTTGAGGAAAGGGAGGCCGCGACCGTGGTGAACTATCTTAAGCTCTACGAGGACAGCAGGCTGCTTCCTGAGGAAAAGGAGATCCTCAAGAGGGTCATAGAAGATGAGATGGAACACGAAAAGTTCTTCGGAACAACGGTATCAAGCGCATTCCTAAACAACATAAGGGACATACTGCTCGGAGTCAACGACGGGCTCATCGAGCTCCTGGCAGCTGTATCGGGCTTCGCGGGAGCTTATGCAGTGGGGCTTTATGTTGGTATTGCTGGAATTGTAATAGGAGTCTCCGGAAGTCTCTCGATGGCAGTTGGCGCTTACCTTTCGACGAAGTCCGAGAACGAGCTTGCGAGAAACCTGGCCCTCAGGGCAAAGCTATCTGAGATCGTCTTCGGCAGCGCCCGTCAGGCGGATAGGGCAGCCGAAACCGCCGGCGAGTCAGCATTCTATGTGGGCATATCTTACCTGATAGGATCGCTCATTCCTACTTTTCCATACTTTCTTGGCCTCAGCATCAGGTATGACCAGCTTGTATCTTACGCGCTAACGGTCGTCGCGCTGATAATAATTGGATACCTGGCAAGCGTGACCACCGGCGTGGACTACAGAAGGAAGATACTGGAGATGGTCGCTCTTGCGCTGGCGGCATCGATTGTAACCTTCGCGCTGGGCGAGCTCATACGCGTGCTGCTCGGAATCAGGGCATACGCGTTAGCAGCTTAAGATTAAAAATTGAATCGTATTCATAAAAAAGAAAAAATAAGTTTAAATTAGACACATCATTTAGATTGCCATGGTCATGCAAGAGCTTATTGAGTGTCTCTCGTACGATGAGCTTCATGAATTTATAAGAGGCTCAGATTACGCGGTAGTGGACTTCTGGGCACCCTGGTGCGCTCCGTGTCACGTTCTGCACAGAATACTGGTCACGATAGCGCCGGAGTTCCCCAAGATAAGCTTCGGAAGAATAAACACCCAGAGATACCCTGAGGCCGCTGAGGAGTTTGGGGTATATGGGCTTCCAACGCTCGTGCTCTTCGCAAAGGGCGAGCCCGTTGACAGAATAGTTGGGGTAGTTCCTAAGCAGTACCTGGTTCAGTCACTCAAAAGGTTGGTGCAATGAGGGCGGCAACGGTTGGCATAAACGGACTATCCTTCTCAGCCCTCGCGGACTGCAGCCCTCAGTTCCTCTCATATCTCTTCAACGCCTCGCCCAGGGGCGTCGTCGAGAACAGGGAGAGCTTCGCTCCCAACGAGGTATGGAAGATGATCCTCGATGATAACACGTTTGAGCAGCTTCTTTCTCAGAAAATTCTCCTTTCAAACATACCTCTTACCAGCCCCACTTACGGCAGGCCATCGCTCAACATGCAGCTGATAAGCCTTCAGAACGAGCTGGAGGCGATGATTGAGACCATAAAAACGTATGCCGACAAGTACGTGGTGGTCTTCTCGGTCAATGCCTATGAAAGAGACCTCAGGAACAAGAAGGATCCCTGCGAGCTGATGAGCCTTCTCGATGGCTACCTGAGGAAGGCATACGAGCTGCTTGACTCATACATGTTCTTCTCTCCTTACGGTTTTTACGAGAACAGGTACGAGCCCTACGGGCTTTATCTTTCAACAGTTCCCAGGCCCAGCGAGGATGAAACGATCAAGCTTAGCCAGATCCTGGATCTTATAAAGATGCTTGGACAGCCCTGACCAGATCTAGGCGTATAAAGCACGAGAGGACTTTGAGGCAGAAAGCGCTCGGGCAAAAGCTTATTAGATTAAATTCAAAAAGAAGTGCATGCTAACGATACCGCCTCAGTACCAGCAAATCATAACGCTCGTGCTCGTGTTCGTCGACGGCCTGATATTTGGAGTTGCCATAAAGAAGGGGGTCATATCCTTTGTCCTCTTCCTCATCGGGCTCTTCATAGCCTCCTATATAGGCCTCAGCCTACCATACGTTAACGCGCAGCTCCTAATTTCGAGGGCCATATCGTTTATAACGTACGTAATGCACCGCAGCAGCTACACCCTTACAGGCCTCCCAATACTGTTTCTAATAGGCCTAGCGCTGGGTCTCTGGAAGGGCTGAGGCTAAACCCTTACTCGTTCCTGAGAACCTCAACCGGATTAACCCTTGACGCCCTCGTTGCTGGAAGGGCTCCCGCCATTATTCCTATGATAACTGATACGATGAACACGCCAGCTATGATCCCCGGGCTGAAAACCGGGAGGACGGCTCCCAGTGAAAACCCTCCGTGTGACCCAAAGCTCATGAACCTGGGCAGAATCAGGGCAAGCACGTAGGAGGCCCCAACACCGAGCACGGCTCCAAGCGATCCGCCAGCAGCTCCCATCATCGCCGACTCCGCAACGAATATCATCACTATGTCCCTGTTTCTGAACCCTATGGCCTTCAGGATCCCTATCTCTCTTGTCCTCTCCAGCGTGCTGGTGTACATGGTCGTGGTGACTCCGACAAATGCGACGATAAACGAGATGGAGGCCGTTGACATCAGAAGGAGTGTGAGAGTGGATGTTATCGAGCCCGCAACCCTGAGCGCTTCCTGCGAGCTCATCACAGTTAGCTGGTTACCATACTTCTTCTGTATCATAGATGTTATGTAATCCACAGCCCCCGAGCTGGAGGCCACCACGAGGAGCCCATCGTAAGGCGCGTTTCCGCTAAGCTCCCTTCCCGTTTGCAGGCTCACAAAGACGGCCTTGTCCACGTTTATTATGTAGGATGGTCCGAACTTCTGCAGGACTCCAGTTATCATGAACGTCTTATCCACGATGCCGTTCTGCGTCTCTATCCTGAGGTTTATAACTTGGTCCGTGCCGTAGGATGGATAGCCTGAGCTCTGTGGGCTGTGGATGCCCCAGCCTATTACTGCACCGTAGGTGTTGAACGGCTGCGGAAACGAGCCATCGTACAGCTTGATCCCGGGCACCGCCATCTCGAGCCCAACCTGCAGGTTGATGGCAAACACTTCAACGCTCTCGGAGCCTCCAGGAGTTAGTATCTCTGCGGGAAAAGCGTAGAACGGCCAGACCCCCTGCACGCCCTTTATAGAGGAAATGTAGCTTATTATGGTCTGCGTTATCAGGTTGCTGCCGCTCGGCTCTACCAGAATCGTGTTGGTGCCGAGCTCAAGGAGCTGTGCCCTTATCGCGGCTCCATATCCCTGCGTTAATCCCGTTATTGCGACCACCGCTGTGGGGCCTATCAGTATGCCGATTATGGTGAGAGCTGTCCTGACCTTTCTCTCTTTAAGCGCGTTGATCGCGTAGAGCAGGGCGTCAGCTACGTTCATGCCCTCTCGCCAGAAGGTAAATTATAAGCACGACGACAGCTGCCAGAACAAGGAAGTAGACGAGGTAGCCTGGGGGCGATGAGCTGTGCTGAGGACCTGCCTGCACCTTCAGGAGGGCCACGTTCAGAGGGTAAGTTGAGGAGACGTTGTAGTAATTGCCATAGGGATCCTGGTAGACGTATGAGATGACCACGCTGTAGCTTCCGGGCTTCGCGCCGGGCGGTATGCTGAGGTAAGCGCTGAACGGCGTTGGGGAGTCGACCGGAAGATCTCCAATGTAGCTGCTTGCTGATGTGTTGAGAGCCGGTATAAACACGTAAATTGTTCCGTAGTAGGCCTGCTCGGTCCCTTCGTTGATGAGGGTCCCCGAAACATAGAGCGTTGATCCATTAAATGCTGTTGAGTTAAATGTCACGTCTGTAAAATCTATCTTCACTTCCCCGTGCGCGAAGAGTGTGAAGGAGAAGTCCTGCTGCTGTGTTATCCCGTAAGGATTTACGTAGGACACCACAACCTCCAGCGGATATACTGCCGGGGCGCCAGTCAGAGGCATGAGCTTAAGGCTCACCTCCCTTGTTTCGCCCGGCTGTAACGTTCCAATCTCTACAGGTCCAGCGGCCCCGTAAACTGCAAGCCCCTGAGGCGAAACGACATCTACCTGTACCTCCTTGACCTGACCGGTCCCAACGTTGCTGACGATAAGGCTCACCGCGTTGTTCCTCATTATGCAGAGCTCTGATGTATTCAGTGAAACACTAACGAAGTTCACCCCGGGGGTGACGAGCACGTACGAGTTGAAGCTCAGGACCTTCTCAGCCCCCTCCAACGTCTGATAAATCACCTGGAAGTCTATCGGGTAGGGACCTGGCTGCAGCCCAGCGTCTGAGAATTCATAGTAAAAGCTCACGCTTGATCCCGGCTGGATCAGGCTGAGATGCGTGTAGTTAGTTGAAAGAAGCACGGGGCCCTGGTACTCCGGGGTTATCGATACGTCCTTCACGAGCGTGCTGCCCTGATTTCTTATCTCCAGGTATATCATGAAAGTGGAGTACTGGGGAGCTGCTGCAGGCGATACCGAAACTGAGACGTTCGATGCCGGATAAACGTAAATCGGGAAGGACCCGTTTACGCTGTAGCTCACGCCCTGATAGTCAAGAAAGCTCAGCGTGTAGTTGGCTTCATACTTGCCGGGCGCGGAGAGCTGGGTCACGTTGATGGGAACGCTCACATCGTAAAACGACCCGGCGCCCACGTATGGAGCAAACGCTTGAGCTGTGGCCTGCCCGCTCACAGAGGTAAGCGCATCGGGCAGCGCAATCGTCAGGTTAACAAAGCTGACCGGATACCTGTCAGGGTTTCCTATGACCAGCGTTAGCTCGTTAAGGCCTGTTCCCGGAGCAGGGAACTGATCGGGACCGCTCCAGCTGGCTGCGACCACGGATACGTCTGGCGGAGGGCTTACCGTGACGTTCAGCAGCTCGCTGAAGGACAGGCCATCGGTATAGTAAACCGTAAAGTTAACCCTGTATGTCCCAGCGCGTGCGCTGCGTCCAACGTTTAGCAGGAACTGAAACACGGAGCCCTGCGATGGCAGGCTGTAGGCGGTGTACCCGCCGCTTGAGTTGGTGAACGGGGTCCCCTTCAGGCTGAGCGCGGCGTACTGGTACTGGGGGCTAGGGCTCAGAACCACAGTAAACGGCTGGTTCGTGTATCCGGGCCTTACAGTAATGGGCGAGCTGTAAGTTCCCCATCCGTAGAATATTATCAGCGGCGATGAGGCGTACGAAATCTGCGCCGTGGCTGGGACCGAGAAGAGCAGGACTGCCGTTGCTATTAGGATCAGATGCATCCTCCTCAATTCAGAGCTTCAACCCCCTCTATCCTTCCGTCCCTTATCTTCAGTATGGTCTTAGTCATGCGCGCGAGCTCAAGGTTGTGGGTCACCATGACTATCGTCTTGTTGAGCTCCCTGTTTATCTGTAAAAGGACCTGCATTATGCTGTAGGCGTTTCTGCTGTCCAGGTTTCCCGTCGGCTCATCCGCCAGAATCAGAGCTGGATCCGCCACCAGCGCTCTCGCGATGGCAACCCTCTGCTGCTCACCGCCGCTCATTTCGGTAGGCCTGTGGTTTGCCCTGTGAGCCAGGCCCACGAGCTCAAGCGCCGCATAAGCCCTCCTTTCCCTTGTCTCTCTTCTTTCACCCCTTGCGATCAGGGGAAGCATGACGTTTTCAAGGGCTGTGAGCCTGTTTATCAGGTTGAACGACTGAAAAACGAAGCCGATGAACCTGTTTCTTATTTCAGAAAGCTCATCATCGTTCATGGACGTAACATCCCTTCCCGCTATCAGAACCTTTCCGCTCGTTGGCCTGTCCAGCGTCCCCATGATGTTGAGCAGGGTTGTCTTTCCCGATCCCGATGGCCCAACAATTGATATAAAATCCCCGCGTTCAACCTTAAGGGAGACGCTGTCCAGGGCCCTCACCTTCACCTTTTCGCCGTACTCCTTTGTGACGTCTATGAGCTCAACGTCGGGCATGTTTACGATTTCGATATATTTTTTAATAAACGTTTGGAGGTTTTTTGCCTTGAAGGTCTTTCTCAGGTCATGAAAAGAATTAAATAATCAGAATGTAATTTGTATATATCGGGGAATTTTATGGGCAGGATAAGGGTTCTTATAGCGAAGCCGGGCCTTGATGGCCACGACAGGGGCGCCAAGGTCCTCGCGAGATCGCTCATGGAGGAGGGATTTGACGTAATATATACTGGCATAAGGCAGACCCCCGAAAAGATCGTGAAGGCGGCCATCCAGGAGGACGTCGACGTAATAGGCCTGAGCGTCCTTTCAGGAGCCCACATGTACCACTTTAGGGAGGTTCTGCGTCTCCTGAAGAAGTACGGAGCTGAGGATAAGATAGTGATAGGCGGCGGAATTATTCCGGAGGAGGACAGGAAGAAGCTGCTCAAGATGGGGGTTGCGGCGGTGTTCGGCCCAGGCACAAACATCAAGGAGATAGCTGACTTTATCAGGAGAAGCGTAAAGAGGAATTGAGGAACCTAGCCAGAGTGAAGGAGCTGGCCAGGGCCCTTACTGAGGTCGAAAACGGTGCAGGGCAGGATATTTCTGAATACATGGCCTCGAGGAGCCAGCCCTTCGTCATAGGAATAACGGGTCCCCCGGGCAGCGGGAAGTCGACCCTTATAGCGAAGCTCGCAAGGAGGCTCTCGGAAAGGGGGAAGGTTGGCATCATAGCCAACGATCCCACTAGCAAGCTGTCGAAGGGATCACTCCTTGGTGACAGGATCAGGATGGACGAGCTCTGGAGCCTAGATAACGTTTTCATCAGGAGCGTTCCATCAGGCGGGAGAAAAGGGGGCCTGAACTACTACACCGTCGAGCTGATCTACACGTTCTTCAGGTACGGCTACAGGACCATATTTATCGAGACCACTGGAATTGGCCAGGATGAGGTCGAAGTGGCAGACGTCTCGGACATGGTCATGAACGTCAGCGTGCCAAACCTGGGGGATGAAATTCAGTCAATAAAGGCCGGCCTGAACGAGGTAACGGACGTCTTCGTGATCAACAAGATAGACGCGAGCAGCTACGAGCTTTACGAAAAGAACCTTATGATAGCGGTCAGGAAGAACAGATGGGGCTGGGAGCAGAGGATAGTCCCGGTCTCCGCAATAAAGGAGATGAACCTGGAGAAGCTTCTGAAAGCCATGGATGACTTCAGGCCGTTCTACAGGAAGAAGCTAAAGCAGACTGTGCTGAACCGCTTTTCGTTCATGCTGTCCTCAAAGCTTGAGCTCGCCATGAGCGCGCAGCTGGAGGGGCTCAACCTTCAGGAGCTCTTTTACTTTTACGTAAGGAACAAAAGCTTAAATGAAACCATTAGAAAGTTAATTAAGAGTATTTATGAAAAGTTTTGAGTCCGAGTACGAAAGGTGGTACAGGGAAAGGGTTCTCACAAATCCGATTCCAGAAAGGGGCGAGTTCCATACATCATCGGGCATCAAGGTGAAAACAGTTTACGTGCCCTCCGACGTTAAAGGGGACTACTTTGAGAAGCTCGGGATGCCAGGCGAGTATCCGTTCACCCGGGGAATTCATCCGACCATGTACAGGTCCAGGCTCTGGACCATAAGGGAGTTCTCGGGCCTTGGAGACGCTTTCATGACCAACGCCAGGCTCAAGTACCTAGTCCAGCATGGCGAAACAGGCCTCAGCATAGCGTTCGACTATCCAACGCTCCTGGGCCTGGACTCGGACGATCCGCTCGCAAGGGGTGAGGTTGGAAGGGCCGGTGTTGCCATCAGCACCCTCGATGACATGAGCGTGATGTTTGACGGGATAAACCTCGGCGAAATCTCAACATCGATGACGATTAATGGGCCAGCCGCTGTGATCTGGGGCTTCTACATCGTCGTTGGAGAGATGCAGGGGGTTAGCTCAAAGGACCTCAGGGGCACGATACAGAACGACATACTCAAGGAGTACATGGCGCAGAAGTCGTTCATATTTCCCCCCGAGCCCTCATTGAAGCTCGTAATAGACACCTTCGAGTACGGAGCAAAGTACCTGCCCCAGTGGAACCCGATAAGCATCAGCGGCTATCACATAAGGGAGGCCGGCGCAACAGCCGTCCAGGAGCTTGCTTTCACCCTCGCGAACGGCCTTGAGTACGTGAAGCAGGCCGTCAAGAGAGGGCTGGACGTCGACGACTTTGCTCCAAGGCTCAGCTTCTTCTTTGACTCCTCAATGGACTTCTTCGAGGAGATTGCAAAGTTCAGGGCTGCAAGAAGGATCTGGGCCAGGGAGATGAAGAGCAGGTTCAACCCCAAGAAGGAGAGGTCGCTCTGGCTCAGGTTCCACACGCAGACATCGGGCGCGTCTCTGACCGCCCAGCAGCCCGAGGTGAACATAATACGCACCACCATAGAGGCCCTTGCCGCTGTCCTCGGGGGTACGCAGAGCCTCCACACGAACTCCTACGATGAGGCCTTCGGTCTTCCAACCGAATACGCTGTCAGGATCGCCCTGAGAACACAGCAGGTGATCGCCTACGAGTCAAACGTGCCCAGCACGGTCGATCCTCTTGGCGGAAGCTACTACATAGAATGGCTTACCGACAAGATGGAGGAGGAGGTCTACAGGTACTTTGATAAGATAGAGAGCTTGGGCGGCGTAATAGAGGGGATAAAGAAGGGGTTCTTCCAGAAGGAGATAGCCGACTCTGCCTACAGGCTTCAGAAGGAGATCGAGGAGGGCCGGAGAACCCTGATCGGCGTTAACGCTTTCAGGGTCGATGAGGAGCCGAGGATAGAGGTTCTCAAGATACCTGAATACATAGAGAGAAGGCAGATAAGGAGGGTGAAGGAGTACAAGAGGAACAGGGACATGAGAAAGGTTGAGGATTCCCTAAACCTCATAAGAAAAAAGGCCGATGAGGAGAACCTCATGCCTTACATAATCAACGCGATAAAGAACAAGGCAACGCTCGGCGAAATTATAGGGGCTCTCAAGGATGTATGGGGGGAGTACGTGGAGCCAATTGTGATCTGAGTTGGAGCTTGGCCTTGTTGAGGTGTACACAGGAAACGGCAAGGGCAAGACTACTGCCAGCATAGGTCTTGCGGTGAGGGCACTGGGCTGGGGTCTCAGGGTGGCGATCTATTTTTTCATGAAGACAGGGGGATACGGTGAAAACAGGTCTTTACAGGCATTTACAAACCTCAAGCAGAGGTTCTACGGAAAGGATTACTTTCTAACTAAGGACGAGAACATAGCAAGGAGGTTCAACGCGGTTCTGGTTAAGGACAGGCCTCCACAGGACTACGTGGATCTGGTCCATGAGGGTCTTTCTGAGGCTGAGAGAGACTTCAGAGACGGCTATGACGTGGTGATCCTCGATGAGATCCTGACCGCAATTTACTACAACCTGGTGAGCGTTCAGGAAGTGCTTGAGCTCATAGACAGAAAGCCCGCGAGCGTTGAGCTCGTCCTCACGGGCAGGTATGCCCCAAAGGAGATAATAGAGAGGGCAGATCTGGTAACCGAGATGGTTGAAATCAAGCATCCATATCAGAAGGGGATACAGGCAAGAAAAGGAGTTGAGTATTAGACTAGCTCCACTGAAATCGAGGTAGCCCCTCCTATTCCATGACAGAGGCTGGCTATTCCCCTTTTTCCCTTGAAGGTTCTGAGAACGTTTAACAGAGTAACTATGAGCCGCGCTCCGCTTGCACCTATCGGATGCCCAAGGGCTATGGCCCCGCCCAGCACGTTGAGCCTATCGTAGGGAACCCCCAGCTGATCAACGTAGATCAGGGAGCTCACAGCAAAGGCCTCGTTGTTCTCAAAGTAGTCGTAGTCGCTTATCTTCGTCCCGGTCTTCTCGAGCAGCTTCGTAGTTGATATGACCGGAGCCACCGGAAACCTGTAGCTTTCAACGCCTGCCCACGCATGTCCGGTGATCCTGGCTATGGGCTTCATCGAGAGCTCCCTGACGGCTCTTTCGCTGGCGAGCACCAGCGCCGCTGCTCCGTCCGATATCTGAGAGGACGTTCCAGCTGTATGCAGTCCATCGCTTCCAAACGCAGGCTTGAGCGCCGCCAGCTTTTCGATAGACGTGTCCCTTCTGATGCCTTCATCTGCCGTGATCGCTGTCCCTCCCGCATCGACCGGAACTATTTCATTCCTGAAGATTCCAGATTCGGTTGCCTTGGCTGCCCTCATGTGGCTCTCATAGGCCACGCTGTCAAGCTTATCCCTCGTGTATCCAAGCTCCTTGGCAACAGCGTCCGCCTCCTGTCCCATCAGCATTCCGTTGAACGGATCGCGCAGGCCATCGACGATCATTTCATCCTCAAAGGGCAGGCCATCCCCCATTATCATCTTCACCCCCCACCTTACGTAGCCCCTGACGCATAAGGGTGACTGGCTCATTGATTCTGTCCCTCCTGCAAGCACAACTTCAGCATCACCGGCCCTGATCATGTTCTCCGCCAGGATGACAGCCATCATCCCGCTTGAGCAGACCATGTCCACGGAAAAGGCATCCTTATCAACCGGGATTCCGGCCTTTATGGAGATCTGCCTTGACAAGTCCTGACCATGAAGACCTCTGATCACGTTTCCGAAGATGGCAAGATCAACCTGGGATGGCTCGAGACCGGCTTCACTTATTGCTGCTCTCGCGGCAGCTACCCCCAGCTCCACTGGGGAGAGATTTCTGAGAGAGCCTCCGAACTTGCCTATAGGGGTTCTTTTTGCGGAAACTATGTACACGTCCATCGAATTACATTACGCACAATAATTATATAAGCAGTAAAACAAACATCTAGCTGGATAATGAAGGAAGGGGTCTACTATCTAGGAGAGCTGGGGAACCCTCCCATCCTTTCAGGCTATCTGATCGTCAACGAAAAGGGCGATTCGGCAATAGTCGAATCAGGCCCCACCTCGACCGCTGACGAGTACCTTAAAAGGGCATCGGAATACGTGCCGTTGGACACCATCAAATACGTTTTCATATCGCACGTTCACCTTGACCACTCCGGAGGCTTCTGGAAGATCTCGAGGGAGCTTCCGCAGGTGAAGGCGGTGGTCTTTGAGAAAGGGGCCAGACATCTGATAGACCCCAGAAAGCTCGTTGAAGCCTCAAGGATGGCCCTTGGGAGGATCTACGACTTCTGGGGGGATCCGGAGCCAGTTCAGGAGGATAAAATAGTCAGCGTCGCTGACGGATACCTTAACGAGGAGTTTGGAGTTCGAATAATTTACACCCCTGGCCATGCTTCACACAGCACAGCTTTATATCACGAGAAAACTCAGACGTTATTCCCTGGCGACTCAGCAGGGATGCTCATAATAGGCGAGGGAGGCGTTCTGTGGCCCGCAGCGCCTCCGCCGTTCTACATGGACATGTTCGTCGAGTCGCTGAAGAAGCTGCAGCAGCTGAAGCTGAAAAGGATCTGCTACCCGCACTATGGATGCAGCGGCAGGCCATACGCGGTCCTTGAGGAAGCTCTGAGCACGTACACTTTCCTTGACGGATTTCTTAGAGAGGGATGCAGGAGGAGCTCGGGCGCTGATCTCTTCGATGAAATAATGGGCATGCAGAGGTTCAGGGGCCTTCCAAGATCGGAGTACTTTGATGAATTTTACAGGCTGAACCTCAGAGGCTTTGCTGGATCATGCGTATAGATATGCTTATTAGCATCTTTTTGCAACTTTTTCAGACGTGCTAGGAATAACTGCCTCCGAGCTTGTTCACGACCTGCCCTGGTCCATCGTGCTCCTGCTCTGGGTAGTTTTTGTCGTCATGTACGTTGCTAGGTGGTTCTACGGGCTGGCCATAAGAAAGGGCTATCCTGAAAGGTCCGCAACTTACTTCGGAAGAAAGGTCATCCACATACTGGCAGGTGGGCTCGTGGCGATACTCCTTCCGTTCCTTTTTGAGGAGCCGATCCTGCCGCTGGTCATGGCCGCAATACTTACGATTGCGGTTTACCTTCCGCACAGAACCGGTAAGCTGTACTACTGGTTTCAGGACCCCACGAACATGTATGAGGTTCACTTTACCATAGCCTGGGGCCTTCTCGTGTTCTTCCTATGGTTCCTTGACAGAAGGTACTGGCTGGCCGTAGTGCCGGTTCTGTTCATGGCATGGGGCGACGGGGTGACAGGCATAGTTCGCAACTTCAGATACAAGCAGAGGGTCAAGGCGTGGGAGGGAAGCCTAGCAATGCTGATAACGTGTGTGCCCATCGGCGCGATAGCAGGATGGGGAGGCATCATAGCCGGAATCCTATCAACGCTTGCGGAGAAGCAGAAGTACATAGATGACAACATAGCTGTGCCCCTTGTGGCCGTAATCGTGCTCCTGATATTCAGGTTCACGTATCCGGCTTTCCTTCAGAGCCTCTATTAGGGTTCTAAGCTGAGCCTGAGAGCCAGTTCCCCTTTAATCGTATAGATGCAGCACCAGCATGAGGGAGGAGAACTCTAAAGCGCCGCTGAGCACCATTGCGACCAGCGAAGTAAGGACCGGCATTTTAAAGTACTCCAGTATAAAGTAAACTGCAAAGGGAAGGCCCACTACGATTCCAGAGGCCAGGTAGCCCGCGGCGGTGAACAGCATGCTCAGGGCTCCTCCACTCTTGTATATCTCCTCAAAGATGATCCCGATCAGAGGCACGCTGCTGAGCGGACCCAGAACCCCAAATATGAAGGGCAGAAGCACGACAAATGACACGTGCTTAAGTAGCGCCAGGATCGCTATCGCTGACATAAATATATAATAGGATAATACGGTAAGGAGGAGCTTGGGAATAGCTATAGCGGTCCTGCTGATGGGCATGATTCTCAACACCCATGCGCCTCTCGTTTCTGCGTAGTAGAAGGCAAGAGGGATCATAATAGAAAGAAAGGCAAGCTCGAGGCCCTCCACATCTATCAGGGCGGGTGCGTTTGATGGACTCACCGAGTACCCGCCGGAAACGAGGGTGCTCGCCACTATAATCAGGACAGTGACAAATGAGGCAACGAGGGATCTCTTCGCGCCCCTCAGATCGGCCATCATCAGGGCTAGCGTTTTGCTCCTGTAAATTCTCCACCTTACGCTGATCGCCCTGGGCGCCCTGGGCTGGGGGAAGAAAGCTACTGGATACTCTCCTATCAGCCTCCACGCGATCTGCGGGGCTTTTCTTAAAACCCATGCTGCAGGCAAGATCATCCAAAGAACGGTGAACGCCAGCCCTAGTGGCGTGTAGAGCGATATTATGCTGAAAGGCGGAGCAAAGAAGAGCTCATCGATCTGGGACTGGCTTAAAAATGAGAGAGCGTTACCAGCATACAGAAACAGAAGGAAGAAGAGCATCGGAAGGCCTCCCAGTATCCTCACGAGCGTAGAAACCGTCGGTGACCTTCCCCTGGACCAGTAAACGAGATCTATGGACAGGAAAGCAAGAAAGAAGGCTAATGACACTCCGGTCAGCGCCGCAAGGACGTAAAACGGAGAGCGCAAAATCATCGAGTCAGCTAGGGCTCCCATGAGAACCGATATGAGGGGATAGTCAACCAGCTTTATTATGGACAGGAGAACTTTCCTCTGTACTTCGTTTTCATCAAGCGGAAGGGTAGCGAGGAAGTCCCTCAGGCTGGTCGTTGCGTAGACCGCATATGAAAGAGGAAGGAGCAGCATGGATATTGCCAGGCCGCTAAGGCTGAACAGATACGCTACAATGAATGCCGGTCCCATGAAGGGCTTCTGATATGTGCTAGAAGCTGGCCGAAGATGGCCGGCGACTCCAAGAACGATAAATACAAAAAGAAATATCCCGGCGATAAGTATCTTCTGAAACCTTATGGTTCTGAAGCTGCGCCTTATGCTGAGGGGTTTGAAACCGGTCTGTCTCATCGCAGTGTAGGCTAAAACCGAAATCTCCCGGGCTATAGCCTCCTCGAGCGTTATCCTCTTCATAACGCTTCAGTGAGCTCCCTTATCTCATCCTCGGCATGAATGGCCTTGATGAAGGCATCCTCAAGGGATCCTGCGTTCAGCTGGCTCATTATTTTGTGAGTTTCGCCACTTATCACCTCTGAGCCCTTGTTTATTATCATTATTTTATCGCAGATCTTCTCTGCGATTTCCATGATGTGCGTCGAGAACAGCACTGCCCCGCCCTCCCTCTTGTGGTTCTGTATTATTTCCTTGAATATCCTGGCGGACTTGACGTCCAGCGCATTGAATGGCTCATCGAGTATTAGAAGCTTGGGCCTGTGCATTATGGCGGAGATTATTGCAACCTTCTGCCTGTTACCCTGCGAGAGGCTCAGTATGTAGCTATCAAGGAACTCCCTTAAGCCAAAAGCATCCACGAGGTGATCTATCCTGCTGATATCGTTGACCCCTCTTATTGATGCTACAAGCTCAAGGAACTCCCTCACCTTCAGCGCGTCGAGAACTGCAGGGGTCTCCATCACGGCGCCTATCTGATTCAGGAGGGACTTCCTTGGCCTTCCCATTCCCAGCAGATCCACCGTGCCCTCATATGGCACGAGGTTAAGGATCGCCTTGATGGTGGAGGTCTTGCCGGCACCGTTGGGACCAAGAAGGCCGAAAACCTCTCCCTCGTATATCCTAAATGAAATTCCGTTAACCGCGACCTTCTCCCCATACCTCACCTTAAGATCCTGGACGCTTAGCACGTACCCTGCCTGCAATTCTGTAGTCCAGTTAGTGGCCACAAAATAAATAAACGTTATTCAGGAGGTCTTAGGGTGATGATTTTCCGCCTAACAAAGCTGACCTCCTCCCCGCCCTGAAAAGGTGGGGCTTTAGCTAACTGTAAACATTTGCAATGCGCGTAGCGCTGTAATTTAAACTTAAAAGGAGCTTTCGGAAATGCAGGAAGGAGCATGGAAAAAGAGACAAAGTGAAAGGTTCACGGAAGGCTTCGGGAAAGCTTAGTGCCATATCGATGATTGAGGTGCAGGGATTCGTCTACTGTAATAGATACGGCGCTATCGCTTAGCTCTGTTGCGCTTGTAATTAGAAAGGAGCCGCCTGATAGTTCAGCACCTCGGCCTTTAAGATGAGGCTTTAATAAATTCCTGGCTTCTTTTAAACATGCAGCCAGGTAATGTGAAATACAAGAAGATCCTTATTATAAAATGCTTTAGGCCTCAAAGCTTCTTTAATTCTATTCAGGCCAAAGTCCCGCTCACGTTACATGCTAGTTCTATGCGACCTTTAGGTGGTTCCGCCTACTTAACATAGCCAGAAAGCTTTTCACAGCTATGAAACTTTTTATGGAGGAGTAAGCCTCGGGCGGGATTTGAACCCGCGACCTTCCGCTTACGAGGCGGACGCTCTGCCGGCTGAGCTACCGAGGCGCTCACTAAAACCTAAAATGGAATCCAAATAAAAGCTTTACCCGGCTTGTGCGCCGTCGCAAATCGATTTCAGGGACCATCCTGGATATCTGAGACCTGACCTCCTCCCCGCCCTGAAGGGCGAGGGTTCCCGAGGTCTCGGGGGTTACTCCCCTTTAGCGGGAGCTACTGAGCTAATAAACGCCAGGCACATATTTAAGTTTTTTGTCGTTTTCATTTCCGCCGTAAACGGCGAAGCTTTCAGCTTCTGTAAAAAAATTTAAATAATATTTAAATACAAGTATTTCTACGGCGATTAAGGATAATGTCTTCTAAAGTTGACATACTTAAAAATAAATACGTGCCAAAACACATCATCCTAACTAAGGAGGAGGTCGAGGAGGTTCTCAGGAAGTATCATGCGAAGATCGAGCAGCTCCCAAAGATAAGGGCCACAGACCCAGTGATCAGGGCCATAGGTGCCAAGCCGGGCGACGTGATCAAGATAATTAGGGAGAGCGAAACGGCGGGCGTTGTTGAGTATTATAGGCTGGTGGTTGAAGAATGAAGTCGGTCTTCGAGAAAAGATGGGCCATCATCAGGAACATCCTTGAGACCGAGGGGATAGCAAGGCAGCACCTCAACTCCTATAATCAGTTCATAAAGAAGGGGATGCAGAGCATAGTAAACGAAGTCGGGGAGGTTGAGATCGAGTCTCCGCTTGGCAAGTATAAGATAAAGCTGGGGAAGATCGAAATCGGCAAGCCTAAAGTCGTCGAGCACGACGGCTCGGAGAACTACATCAAGCCCATGGAGGCAAGGCTGAGAAACCTGACGTACGCGGCTCCGCTCTATCTTGAGATGCAGATAGTTGATTCTGATCCCACTATAAGCAGACCGTTCAGGGTTCACATTGGAAACCTTCCAGTGATGGTCAAATCTGACGTCTGTGTGCTCAACGGGCTTTCGGAGCAAGAGCTGATAGATCTGGGTGAGGACCCGAACGATCCTGGTGGCTACTTTATAATAAACGGAAGTGAAAGGATCATCATAGGACTTGAGGACATTTCGCCCAACAAGATACTTGTGGAGAGGGAGAAAAGCGGAACATCGGTTGTTTACAGGGCCGTGGTGCACTCCTCAATCGTCGGGTTCAGGTCAAAGGTTGAGATGCTGATAAAGAACGACAACGTGATCTACGTAAAGATCCCGATACTGCCAACCGAGGTCCCGTTCGTCATCCTGATGAAGGCCCTGGGCATTACTAAGGATGTGGAAATAGCCAACGCAGTCTCGCCCAGGCCTGAGATTCAGGAGGAGCTCGTTCCTACCTTTGAGAAGAGCGAAGTGAACACACAGGATGAAGCGATAATGTACATAGGAAACAGGCTGGCTCACGGCCAGGCTGATGAGATAAGGTACAAGAGGGCCGAGCAGCTCATTGACGTCTACCTGCTGCCTCATCTCGGGAAGTCTCCCGAATCAAGGCGCGATAAGGCGATGTTCCTGGCCGAGATGGCCAACAAGCTGATTCAGCTTAAGCTCGGCTACATCGTGCCTGATGACAGGGACCACTATGGCAACAAGGTCATCAAGTTTGCTGGCGAGCAGCTCGCGGACATATTCAGGACTGCGTTCAAGAACCTGATAAGGGACATGAAGTATCAGCTGGACAGGGCAGGAGGAAGGAAAGGTCCGAACGTCGTGCAGGCGGTTATAAGGCCAGGCATAATTACCGACAAGATTACCAACGCTATAGCTACCGGCAACTGGGGAAGGGGCAGGGTTGGCATCACCCAGCTGCTCGACAGGACGAACAGGCTTTCAACTATAAGCCATCTGAGGAGGATCCAGTCCCCGCTAAGCAGGACCCAGCCGAACTTTGAGGCAAGGGAGCTGCACGGAACGCAGTTCGGTAGGATATGCCCCGTTGAGACCCCCGAGGGCAGCAACTGTGGCCTGGTAAAGAACCTCGCGCTCACGGCGGTCATATCTGTCGCTCACGACTTCGAGCCCCTAAAGGAGAAGATACTGCCGGTCCTCACAGGAAAGGGCGATAAGGTGTTCCTCGATGGAAGGTTCCTCGGCTACACCGATGCCGAGAAGACCGCCAAGAGGCTCAGGGAGATGAGGAGGAACGGCGAGCTGCCCTACGACGTCAGCATTTCGGTCTACTATCCTGCAGACCCGCGTGGTGAAAGAAGGCTAATAATAAGCGCCAACGCCGGAAGGGTTCTGAGGCCGCTAATAGTGGTTGAGAGGGGCAAGCCGAAGCTCACCGATGAGCACATAGAGAAGCTTGAGAACGGCGAGATCACGTGGAGGGACCTCCTGAGGATGGGCGTCATCGAGCTTCTGGACGCAGATGAGGAGGACAACATGCTGGTTGCCGTTGATGAATATCACATATCGAACGAGACAACCCACATGGAGATCTACCCGCCTGCAATACTCGGCGCAGTTGCCTCCATAATACCCTACATCGAGTACAATCAGTCACCCAGGAACACTTACGAGGCGGCGATGGCCAAGCAGGCCCTCGGATTCAGCGTAGCGAACATAAATCAGGCATTGTACGTGAGAGGACACCTTCTCGAGTACCCGCAGAAGCCTCTGGTCACAACCAAGGCGTTCAAGCTTCTGAACCTCGATGAGGCTCCTATAGGGTTCAACGCGGTAGTAGCGGTCATAAGCTTTGAGGGCTACAACATAGAGGACGCAATAATACTCAACAGGGCCAGCATCGAAAGAGGCCTCGGAAGATCCTACTTCTACAGGCTGTACGAGGCTGAGGCGCAGCAGTACCTCGGAGGAGTGAGGGACAGGTTCGAGGTGCCGCAGCCTGAGAGCAACGTGAGGGGATACAAGGGAGAGAAGTACTACCGTAACCTTCAGTCAGATGGCGTTGCTTATCCCAACGCGGAGGTCAAGGGGGGAGACGTGCTCATAGCTAGGCTCAGCCCGCCGAGGTTCAGCGAGGAGTACAAGGGAATAGAGATCAAGGGACTTTACATGAGGGACACCTCGGTCTCGATGCGTCCTAGCGAGAGCGGAGTTGTTGACACGGTTGTAATGACGGAGAGCGTTGAGGGAAACAGGATGTACAAGGTCAGGGTTAGGGATCACAGGATACCTGAGCTCGGCGACAAGTTCGCCTCCCGGCACGGCCAGAAGGGAGTTGTGGGAATGATAGTTGACCCTGAAGACATGCCATATACCGAGGACGGAGTCATACCCGACATCATTATCAACCCCCATGCTTTCCCATCAAGGATGACGGTGGGCCAGTTCCTTGAATCGATAGCCGGGAAGGCAGCTGCCCTGAGGGGCAGGGAGGTGGACGGAACCCCGTTCGAGGGGGAGGACGTCAAGTCCCTTGGAGAGATACTCAAGCAGTATGGCTTCGCCCCAACCGGAAAGGAGGTTATGTACGATGGCGTGACCGGCAGGAAGTTTGAGGCTCAGATATTCATAGGAGTGGTCTACTATCAGAAGCTGCACCACATGGTCGCGGACAAGATACACGCGAGGGCGAGGGGACAGGTTCAGATGCTCACAAGACAGCCAACCGAGGGAAGGTCAAGAGGTGGAGGCCTTAGGTTTGGGGAGATGGAAAGGGACTGCCTTGTGGCATATGGTGCATCAATGCTACTTAAGGACAGGCTGCTTGAGGAGTCCGACAAGACCACGATCTACGTCTGCACAAAGTGCGGCCTGCTGGCGCACTACAACGCAAAGACCAAGAAGCTGGAGTGTCCGCAGGATGGATCGGACGTCAAGATAGTGCCGCTGAACGTGGCATACGCTTTTAAGCTTCTCCTGCAAGAGATTATGAGTCTGGGGATTGCTCCCAGGATTAAGGTTAAGGAGGAGATCTGAAGATGAGTGAGAACGTATTTCTAAACAGGATTGGAGCCATCAAGTTCTCCCTGATGTCCCCTGCTGAGATAAGAAAATATGCAGTGGTCGAGATAACCGTTCCGGAGACCTACGACGAGGATGGGATGCCCATACAGGGCGGCCTCATGGACAACAGGCTAGGAGTGCTGGAGCCTGGACAGAAGTGTGCCACCTGTGGGAACACCGCAAGCAACTGTCCCGGCCACTTTGGCTACATAGAGCTCGCCGAGCCAGTTCTTCACATAGCGTTCGTTGATGACGTTTACAAGTTCCTGGTTACAACTTGCAGAAAGTGCGGAAGGCTGCTTCTGCCAGACGAGGAGATAGAGGCGTACAGAAAGCAGCTTAAGGACTCACATAACAACCCGATGGTGCTGCAGAAGATAACTAAGGAGATAGTCGCAAAGGCGAGGAAGACAAAGATCTGTCCCCACTGCTCGGCCAAGAAGCTAGAGATAGAGTTCACCAAGCCTCACACGTTCCACGAGATAACCGAGGACGGTGCTCCGGTAAGGCTGATGCCATCCCAGATAAGGGAGTGGCTAGAGAGGATACCCGACTCCGACGTGGAGGTTCTGGGCTACGATCCGAATTCGGCGAGACCGGAGTGGATGATCCTTCAGGTCCTTCCGGTTCCGCCCGTCTCCGTTAGGCCCTCTATTATACTGGAGACTGGAACGAGATCTGAGGACGACCTGACCCACAAGCTCGTTGACGTTCTAAGGGTCAACCAGAGGGTTGCGGAGGCAAAGGAGTCAGGCACGCCTCCTCTGATAATTCAGGATCTTGCTGATCTTCTCCAGTATCACGTCACAACCTACTTTGACAACGAGGTCTCGGGCATACCACAGGCGCACCACAGATCAGGCAGGCCTCTGAGGACCCTTGCTCAGAGGCTCAAGGGCAAGGAGGGAAGGTTCAGGGGCAACCTCTCGGGCAAGAGGGTTGACTTCTCCAGCAGGACGGTCATATCCCCGGATCCGAACATAGACATGGCCGAAGTAGGGGTTCCGTATGAGGTGGCAAAGAGGCTTACCGTTCCGGAGAGGGTCACGCCGTGGAACATAGAGTTCCTGAAGCAGCTTGTAAGAAATGGGCCAGACAACTATCCTGGAGCGAACTACGTCATAAGGCCCGATGGCATAAAGATAAGGCTCGACTACGTCCAGGACAGGGAGGCGCTTGCCAACTCTCTGACCTATGATTATATAGTGGAGAGGCATCTGATGGATGGGGACGTGGTCCTGTTCAACAGACAGCCATCTCTGCACAGGATGTCCATAATGGCTCACTTCGTCAAGGTCCTGCCAGGCAGGACCTTCAGGCTCCATCCGGCTGTCTGCCCACCGTACAACGCCGACTTCGACGGAGACGAGATGAACCTGCACGTCCCTCAGAGCCTTGACGCTCAGGCTGAGGCCAAGCACCTTCTTGCCGTGGAGAAGCAGATAATAACCCCTAGGTATGGAGCCCCGATCATGGGAGCCATAAGGGACTACATAACTGGAGCGTTCCTCCTTACAAAGGATGACACCAGGCTCAGCAGGCAGGACTTCATGAACCTTGCCTACGTTGGAGGCTACAGGGGAGAGGTTCCGGACAAGAAGGAGTTCACCGGGAAGGAGCTGGTCTCGCTGTTCCTCCCGAAGGACTTCAACTTTGTGGGAAGCTCCAAGTGGGCAGGATCCGGAAAGAACGATGTACTTGTGAAGAACGGTCAGCTGTTATCCGGAGTCCTTGACAAGGCGTCCCTGGGGGCTGAGGAGCCAGACAGCATGCTGCACAGGATAACCAAGGATTACGGTCCAGAGACCGCAAGGAGCCTCCTGAACTCGTTCCTCAAGATATTCAAGGAGTACCTGACAAGAAGGGGCTTCTCTTACGGCTACGATGAGCTGGAGATACCGGATCACGTCAAGAGGCAGCTGAAGGAGGTGGTCAAGGAGGCCTACAAGAACTCGCTCAACTATATTGAGATGTACAGGGAGAACAAGCTGCCAATCCTGAAAGGAATCAAGCCGGAGGACATGCTGGAGAACTATATCATGAGGGAGCTCAGCAGGGCCAGGGACACTGCAGCAAAGCTCGTGGAAAAGGTCATCGATGAAAGGAACAGCGGATACATAATGGCAAGGACCGGAGCAAGGGGCAGCTCGCTCAACCTGGGCCAGATGATGGCGATGCTGGGCCAGCAGAGCATCAAGGGAAAGAGAATAACTCGTGGATACACGCTCAGGGCGCTTAGCCACTTTAAGAAGGGCGACATATCCCCTGAGGCAACGGGGTTCATCAGCAGCTCTTTCAGGGACGGCCTGAGCATACTCGAGTTCTTCTTCCATTCGATGGCAGGAAGAGAGGGACTGGTTGACACCGCAATAAGGACGCAGCAGAGTGGATACCTGCAGAGGAGGCTGATAAACGCCCTGGAGCACCTGAGGGTTGAGTATGATCTCACGGTAAGGGACCCGGAGGGCGGCATAATTCAGTTCAGGTATGGAGAGGACGGCGTTGACGTGTCCAAGAGCGATCACGGTCTCGCGGTCAACGTGAGGAGGTTGGTTGAAATAATAAAGACAAGCGACTCCGGAGAGCCTGCCTCCGAGAGCTACATCAGGGCTGAGATCGAGAAGGTCAAGGACAGGCTGAACCCGAAGCTGGTCAAGGACCTGGAGGAGGCCCTTACAGGTTCAGGGCTTAGCGAGAGGGCCGTGAGCGAAGTCTGCCAGCTAACTGTTGAGAAGTACATGTCCAGCCTTGTGGAGCCAGGCGAGGCGGTTGGTGTTGTGGCGGCCCAGTCAGTTGGGGAGCCGGGCACGCAGATGACGCTCAGGACCTTCCACTTTGCGGGAGTAAGGGAGAGGGACGTAACGCTCGGCCTGCCGAGGCTCATCGAGCTTCTTGACGCGAGAAAGGAGCCAACGACCCCAGTCATGGAGATCTACCTAGATGAGGAGTACAGGTCATCTCCTGAGAAGGCACAGGAGATTGCGAGGTCGATAATATTCACCAGGCTTGAAAACGTTGTGACCGATACCGCCATAGAGCCTGCAGATGGCGCGATAATATTCACTGTATCCCAGCAGAGGCTCAAGGAGAGGGGCCTGACAATGGGGGACGTCGCCAAGGCCATTGAGAGCGGCAAGAAGAAGATCGAGATCAGCGGCGACCAGCTCATAGTGTACGTCAATACCTACGACCTGACCAGCCTGCAGAACGTGAAGAAGAAGCTGCTGAACACCAGGATAAGCGGAATACCAGGCATCACAAACGCAACGGTGGACAAGAAGGACGGGGAGTGGATGATATGGACAAGCGGCTCGAACCTAGCTAAGGTTCTTACGCTTCCCCACGTGGATCCGACCAGAACCATATCAAACAACGTTCATGAGGTTGCGAACGTGCTTGGAATAGAGGCAGCTAGGAACGTTCTGATCAAGGAGATAATGGGCGTCCTTCAGGAGCAGGGTCTGGAAGTCGATATAAGGCACATATCTCTGATAGCTGACATAATGACCAGCAGGGGAGTTGTGCTGCCTGTTGGAAGACACGGAATAGTCGGCTTCAAGACGAGCGTGCTGGCCAAGGCTGCGTTTGAGATCACGGTTCCGACTATAGCAGAGGCCGCTGCCAGAGGGCTCTCCGATGAGCTGCTGGGAGTTACCGAAAACGTAATAGTTGGCTCCACGATTCCAGTTGGTACGGGGATGGTTCAGCTGTTCATGTAGGTGATGAGCGATGGGGATGGATGAGCTGTTAAAGGCGATCTCGCAGGAAAAGAAGATGGTGCTGGGGCTCAGGGAAGTTAAAAAAGACTTAAAAAACATCAAGCTGATCATAATGTCCAAAGACTTGACGGAGGAGGAGAAGAAGTCCATTACATCTGGAAACGCTAAAGTCCTGATATACGATGGCACTCCAAGCCAGCTTGGAAGGGCAATAGGAAGGCCCCATCCTGTTAAGGTCATTGGCCTTAAGTCGATAAGCGAGAGGATCGAGGCAGAGCTGAAGAAGGTGGGCTGATATGTCGGATGAAATAAAGTACACTAACGAGGACCTGAACCTTATAAAGCTATTCGCCCAGATCTCAGGCATAGTCCCAAAGGACCTGATAAGGGATGACAGGTACAACAGGGTCATAATAGTGGTGAAGAAGGACGAGGTCGGAAAGGCTGTGGGAAAGGATGGCATAAACGTTCAGTACATCAGGAAAACCATAAAGAAGGACGTGGTCATCGTTGGATACACAGACGATATAATAGAGTTCGTAAGGGGCATGCTCGGCGATAACGTGAACGCAACCATTAGGGAGGCTTACTCGCCCAACGGCTCAAAGAGCATAATAATTCAGGTGCCTCAGGAGCAGAAAGGGTTCGTGCTGGGGGCCAAGAAGCAAAACATAGAAAAGATTAAGTTATTGCTGAAGCGTTATTTTGGGGTGGAAAACGTAAGGGTGGTTTAGATGGGCCGGAAGTCACCTATGGGCGAGTTCGGCGCCAGAGGCCTTAAGAAGAAGAGACAGAAGTTTAGATGGTCGGATAAATACTACAAGAGGAGAATGCTGAGGCTGGACATAAAGGCTGACCCGCTTGAGGGCGCTCCTATGGCAAGGGGCATAGTTCTTGAGAAGGTAGGAATAGAGTCAAAGCAGCCCAACTCAGCGGTGAGGAAGTGCGTCAGGGTACAGCTGATCAAGAACGGAAAGCAGATAACGGCATTTCTTCCTGGAGACGGCGCGCTGAACTACGTTGACGAGCACGACGAGGTAATAGTGGAGGGCATAGGCGGATCGCAGGGAAGGTCAATGGGAGACATCCCGGGAGTAAGGTGGAAGGTCGTCAAGGTTAACGGCGTTCCGCTCAAGCTTCTTGTGCTTGGGAAGAGGGAGAAGCCTAAGAGATGAGCGAGAAGATCCTTCTCTTTGATAAGTGGGATTTCAGCGAGGTTCAGGTAAACGACATAAGCCTGCAGAAGGTTATAAACCTGAGCCCGGTCTACTATCCGCACTCCTTCGGAAGGCACGCCGAGAAGAGGTTCGGAAAGGAGAAGGTCAACATAGTGGAAAGGCTCGTGAACAACATGATGCACTATGGGAAGATATGGGCAAAGAACACGGGAAGGATGGCCGGCAAGAAGACAAAGGCAATAAACATAGTGAAGAGCGCGTTCGAGATTATTTACCTAAAGACAAAGAAGAACCCGATACAGGTGCTCGTCGATGCAGTAATAAACGCAGGTCCAAACGAGGACACTACAAGGATAAGCTATGGTGGAGTTGTGTACCACGTTTCGGTCGACGTCTCCCCGAACAGAAGGCTTGACCTGGCCCTGAGGTTCATAAGCCAGGGGGCGAGGCTTGCTTCCTGGAAGACTGGCAAGCCGATAGAGGAGGCTCTGGCCGAGGAGCTCATACTTGCGGCCGAGAACAACCCGAACTCCTACGCCATAAGGAAGAAGCAGGAGCAGGAGAAGATGGCCGCCGCATCAAGGTAACGGATATGGAAAAGATAGTGCTGGATACAAGCGTAATAATCAACGGTTTTGTTTCGAAGCTGATCGAGAAGGGGGAGATAAAGCAGGCCACCATAATAGTTCCGCGGGCCGTAATAGGAGAGCTACAGAACCAGGCCACGAAGGGGCTGGAAATAGGGTTCCGGGGCCTCGAGGAGCTGAGGAAGATAAGGGAACTCTGTGAAAAGAACGGAATAAGGTACACGGTGAAGGGATCCCTTCCAACGCTCGAGGACATAAAGCTTGCTCACTCCGGAAGGATAGATTACATAATCCTCGACATAGCAAAGAAGAACAGGGCAACGCTCTACACGTCGGATTACATCCTGCACCTCGTGGCCCAGGCAGAGGGCGTCAGCTCAAAGCATCTCGTCGTCGAGGAGGAAAAGAGGCCGCTCAGGATAGAGTCCTTCCTGAGCGAGGACGTTATGAGCGTGCACCTGAAGGAGGGCGTACCTCCGTACGTTAAAAGAGGTAAGCCGGGCAGCTTCAGGCTGGAGAAGGTCTCGGACAGGCCCCTGACAGCAGCGGAGCTCGAGGAGATAATCGCTGAGATAAACGAGAGGGCGAGGGTCGATCCAAACTCCTTCATAGAGATGAAAACCGGAGGCGCGACGGTAATCCAGCTGGGCAACTACAGGATAACGATCGCAAGACCTCCTTTCTCCGATGGCCTTGAGGTAACCCTTGTGAGGCCTATAGTGAAGCTTACCCTTGATGACTACAACGTTTCGCCGGCTCTGAAGCAGAGGCTTGAGAAGGCCGAGGGCATCATAATCGCTGGACCACCTGGATCCGGAAAGTCAACGCTTGCGGCGTCCCTGGCCGAGTTCTACATGAAGAAGGGCAAGGTGGTGAAGACCTTTGAATCGCCCAGGGACCTTCAGGTTGGTCCAGAAATAACTCAGTACGCTCCGCTCGAGGGGGACTTTGAGAAGACCGCCGAAATACTCCTTCTTGTCAGGCCGGACTACACGATATTCGATGAGGTCAGGAAGACCAAGGACTTCGAGGTCTACGCGGACATGAGGCTTGCGGGGGTTGGAATGGTTGGGGTCGTGCACTCAAGCAGCCCAATAGATGCTGTACAGAGGCTCATCGAGAGAATTGACATAGGGATGGTTCCAAGGATAGTGGACACGGTGATATTCCTGCAGAACGGCCAGATAAAGACGGTGTATGAGCTCAACCTTGTGGTGAAGGTGCCGACGGGCATGACCGCTGAGGATCTAGCCAGGCCTGTTGTTGAGGTCAGAAACTTTGAGACAAAGCAGCTGGAGTACGAGATATACATGTACGGCGATGAAAAGGTCGTAGTGCCCATAGGCGCCGTGAGGGACAGAATAGAGCAGGTGATATCCCAGTACGACAAGGACGCGATAATCGAGATAGGAAAGAAGAACGTCATAATAAGGGTAAACAGGGACGTCATAGGCAAGATAATAGGCAAGGGCGGGGAGAACATAGAGAAGCTAGAGAAGGAGGTTGGAAAGAGAGTCATAATAAAGCCCAAGAAGGGCTGAGCTCAGTAACGGCCTCTGTCGTCTTTTTATGTTAAATGAACGGCTCCATCCTGAATTCAATCGACATATTTTTTAATATCTCACGTGGAAAAGAATCCATGGGTTATAAGGTCCTGCTGACCGCAGACAAGACCCTGTTCAGCGAGTACAGGAACGTGCCTCTCCTTCAGTTCCTAGGATGCGCGCCCGTGGAGAAGGTGCCGAAGTTCATATTCGACGCGCTTTCCCCATACACGGAGCTACAGGACGGGCTGCCCATAAGGGCTCCATACGATGTGAGGCTCGTTGAGAGCGTGCTCGTTGATGCGCTTGGAAGGGATAGGGTGAAAGTGGTCGTGCCAAAGAACATAGAGGAGTTCATAGATGAGGATACGAAGGTGGTCGGTGTCAGCACGATGGATCCGCTGGGCCTCGGGCCTGTTACCATGATGTTCACCAACGGTGGCAGGGACACTGGGTACACGAAATATTACTTCTATCAGCTGATAAGGAAGCTTAACCTCCTTAGGAGGGCCAACGGCTACAGGTTCAAGATAGTTGTAGGGGGCCCGGGGACCTGGCAGCTTGAAATCAGGCCCAAGGCCGTGGATGAGCTCAACATAGATCATGTCGTAATCGGCGAAACCGAGCACGTTCTTCCCCAGCTCATCGATGATATAGTCAATGGGAGCCCTGACAGATTCATCAAGGTCAAGGGGTATCCCACGATAGATCAGATACCGCTGATAAAGGGCGCCACACTGCATGGGCTGCTTGAGATAAACAGGGGATGCGGCAGAAACTGCGAGTACTGCCTCCCAAACCTGAGGAGCGCCAGACACCTTCCAGTGGATCACATAGTTAAGAACATAGCTGTGAACGTCAGGTACGGGGTGACTAGCGTCTGGGCTCAGAGCGAGGACGTGTTCCTCTACAGGCTAGAGGATCACAGGTACATGAACCCTAACTGGGAGGCGCTGATTGAGCTCTTCCATGCCATAGTGAACGCCGATGGGGTCAGGCACACGAACCCAACACATGGCACCATATCCGCTCCTGCTTCAAACCCAGAGAAGTTCAGGAAGCTCTCCGAGACCATGAAGGCTGGACCCAACAACATAATAGGGCTGCAGCCAGGGCTTGAAACGGGCTCCGTGAGGCTCGTCAAGAAGTACATGTCGAGAAAGGCGCTTCCCTTCTCAGCCGAGGAGTGGCCCGATGTAGTCTTTGAGGGGACCAGGGTTCTGAACGAGAACTACTGGGTTCCGGCTTACACCGCCATAGTGGGCTTCCCTGGCGAGACAGACGAGGACGTGCTCGACACCATAAGGCTTATAGACAGGATGGAAAGGGAGCTTCCTGAGAAGGTAGGAGAAAAGGCCCACTGGACTGTCACAGTTCTCAGCTTTGACCCTCTTGCTAACCTCTCGGACGCGGAGTTCTTCGACGTCGAGTCGCAGCTCACGGAGATGAGGTTCTACCTCATTTACAGAACCTGGAGGCACACGGTGCTCGAGACGGAGAAGTTCCTGCCAATGCTTATAAAGAACTCCCTTGCGAGAGGACTTCTGTCCAGGTTCTTCGCATATGGAGCGAAAAAGGTGCTTGATGCCCTCGCCGCATGGGGAAGAGCAAGGGGGTACGACCCGGAGAAGGCTATGACGATCACAGCCTAAACGTAGATGTACGTGTCAAGATCGATCTGCTGCTCAGAAAAGGCATAGGCCCTGAACCCCATTTCCCTGAGGTCCTCTGCAAACTCCCTGTCGAACCCATGCATGAGTATTACGAGCTCTGGGTTCACCTTCTTAACAAAGCTTACGAGCTCCATGTAATCGGCGTGATCGCTCAGAGGGACGGCCGATAGACCAAGGGACCTTGCCCAGCCCGTGAACCTTATGCTGTAGTAGGCCCTGCTGACGTTCAGGTGCATCGGAGCCACGTAAACGTAAGGAGGGTCAGGTAGATCATCTTCGCTCCTTGCTATCTTATCGGGCTCAGGGATTCTTATTCCGAATCTCCTGTAGATCCTGTTGATCCTTTCTATGTTGGCGTGCACGACGAGCGGCCTCCAGCTCTGGAAGAGATACTCGATGAGCTGAGCCTTTCCCAAGGTGTATCCGTGAAGCGAGACTCCGAGCCCATTGTCGTATGCCTCGCCGATCAGCCTCATGACATGATCCAGGACCTTTGCGGTTGGGGGGAACGTGTACTCCTTTCTGCCGTATGTGCTCTCCATTATCAGAACCCTGACGTTCTCGGGCTCCAGCTTCTTAAGAAACCCTCTCTCCCTCTGGGAGAAGTCCCCTGTGTACATTATCTCGTTTTTTCCAATTATCAGTGCCTTGGATCCGAGTATGTGCCCCGAGTCGACCATCCGAAGGCCAGGGTACGATTCTATGTATCGGCTTATGCTTACTCCCCTTGCTCGGGCTATCTCAAGGGTTTCTCTCGATGTAAAGACCGTGTTCCTCTCCTTTCTTAGCAGGTGATCCAGGTGAGCGTGAGATACGAACGTCAGGTCAGCGCTTACGTTCCTCTCAGGGTCTAGAGCTATGACCTTCCCTTCGTGCTTAACTAGGATCCCAGCGCTGCTGAACGCTATCTTGTCCCTTATCAACTTGTCCTATATCAGCCTGATAATCCTGAAGAGATAGCTCCATTTAAGGTCAACGCCAAGAACGTCCTTGAACTTCATTGCGTCCCTTACTATCCTGTATACCTCGAAAACGTCGGAGATCCTTCTTGATTTATCTCGTTGCTTTCTGTACAGGTAGTCAAATGCCCTCTTGTAAGGCAGGAACTGGTTTCTCAGCCTCACCAGGTACTCCCTCTGGTTCAGGCCTGTTTCGTAGTAGATCCTGGCCGATATCATGCTTGGAAGTATCCCCTCTCCGAGAAGCGGGTAGACAGCCCCAGCCGCCTCGCCTACGGCAGTGGCGTTCATAAAATATATAGGGTTCACGTACTCCGGAGGAAGGAGCCTTATCGCCTTCCCCATCCTGCTGTTCTCAACGATTTCGCCGTTTTTGTCTCTTATGAATCTGAGAACCCTCAGCTCGTGCTGAAGGTTTACGTCCCCACCCCCCACGAAGGCCTCCCCATCCCCAAGGGGGAAGTACCAGAGATATCCCGAGTAGCCCTCAAACGGCTCAATATAGAAGTCGTCAAAGGGCTGATTCCTGAACTTAACCCTGTACTCTATCGTTGGGACGAGGAAGTCCCTCTCAGGCCTTCCCAGCAGGCTCCTTCTGGGCCCGGTGGCATCCACGGCGTGCTTGTACCTTGACTCAAGGTATCCCCTGTCAACCGCCGAACCGAAGTGCACCGTCGAGTTTCTCGCAAGGTCCTTCAGCAGCCTTGGCTTGTCGAAAGTTGAAAGGCCGTAGGCATCAAACGTCAGGACGTCATCGTGCCACCTGACGTAGATTCTCCTGCCGAAGTGTAATACGTAGTCATCGAAGTTGATCCCGACGTCCTTCAGAAGCCTTTTCATTGCATGATAGCCTGTCCCCCATGCGCATACTGAGGTGAACCTGTCTTCCCTCTGAGCCTCGTAGACCTCGGCCTTATCCTGTAGAAGAGCGCTGAGATACGCTCCAGCCGGTCCAAGACCAGCGATGCCGACGAGAGGCATGTTAATAATCCAATTGCATCATTAATAAATGCTATCCGAAAAGATTCAGCTTGAAAAGCTACCTTTTCTGCAGTATTTCGTACACTTCCTTCTCATAGGGAAGGTTTTCTACGAGACCCTTATCGACCCTTCTTCTTGAGATAAGGAAGGCCGCAGCCGCGTTCGCGAATTCGGCTGCGAAGAACGGGTCCTCGCCCCTTCCAAGCATATATGCAAAGGCCGCGTTCCAGGCATCTCCAGCGCCTGTAACATCTACTGGCTCAGTTCTGAAGGGCTTCACGAGCTCGCTCCTGTTCCTGGTGATGATCATGGCTCCTCTTTCCGCAAGCGTAATCGCCACTATTTCCACGTAATCGAGGAACTTTGCGGCGTATCTCTCGAGCTCTATGTCAGCATCCGGTGGAAAGCCAAGCATTATCTTGAACTCGCTTTCGTTTGGGGCAAGCGCAGTTATGCCAGCAACCTCCCTGGGATCGATCTTCATAGCAGGAGCTGGGTTAAGAACGGTCAAGGACCTCTCGGATGCCTCTTTCGAGGCCTCCAGAGCAAGCCTGGCATCTATCTCAAACACGGTCATGAAGACATCGTAAGACGTGCTCCGGATGATGTTGAGAACGTGATCCCGTGGAAGCTTTTCGTTTGCGTTCCTGCTTATTATTATGGCGTTTCTTCCTCCCGGAAGCACCACTACCACCGCTATGCCTGTGCTCCCCTGAGCCCTGTGAACCCCGCTTACGTCAACTCCCTCATCCATCCATTTTTTGACGGCGGCATCCCCAAAGGCATCTGTGCCCACGCTGGCTATGATCCTGGTGCTAGATCCGAGCCTTCTTATTCCGATTGCCTGGTTTGATCCCTTGCCGCCGTGCTCATACCTGAACTCATCAGCAGCGAGCGTTTCGCCGATTGTGGGCATCCTCCTCGCGTTGAACACAAATGTTGCGTTGTAGCTGGCAAGAACAAGGGACCTCATGATGCTGATATGCTCTTTATTGCTTTTAGCTTCTTCTGCTGAGGTTCGTTCCGGGGCGTGGCCGCAGGCGTGACGTTTTAGCGGATCAAAAGCAGGCAAAAAGGATAAAAATACTACAGCAAAATTATTATTGCGGGCCGGTAGTTCAGGGGTAGAACGCTCCCGTGGCATGGGAGAGGTCGGGGGTTCGAGTCCCCCCCGGTCCATAGCGGGGGTCGCCTAGCCTGGTCAATGGCGCGAGGCTTAGAACCTCGTCCCGCTGGGGTGCGTGGGTTCAAATCCCACCCCCCGCACGGGCCCGTGGCGCAGCCTGGATAGCGCGGCAGCCTCCTAAGCTGTAGGTCGTGGGTTCGAATCCCACCGGGCCCGCCACTAAAAATTGAGCCCAGAGCTAACTCTGTCTTCTCCTCTGCAGCGAGCCACAAAGCGCTCGACGCCTGAAAACGCTCCTAAAAGATGCAAAAGCTGAGGGCTTCGCAGTTCAGGGCGATAAGGATGTCAGCCACGATTCCCATTTTTGTTCTTCTTCGTGAGAGCTTCCTCAATTATTCTCTGCAGCTCCTGAACATCGTAGCTTCTGCTCAGATCTATTTCCGCAAGGTCCTCCCTCTTCAGCTCGGACAGCATCTTCAGTATCTTGATCAGCTCTTCGTCGATGCAGTCGCACGGCATAGGATAACTTGAAATGCTTGAGCATTAAGCCGTTCTCATGCACGGCCTTTTGCATAAAAGCCGTTCAGCGCTACGCCCGTCCACGACATTTCTTCTTTGTTCGTCAGAATTTAAATCCAAAGGGGCGCCTGCAGAACGCCTGTTCGCTTTTTCGCTCAGAGCTTTTCGGCAAGCCTGAGCACTGTTACGAGGAACCTGTCCAGATCCGAGCTTTCTATCTGGTCCATGCTGTAGGCTCTGCCCCCAACGTATACCTTGTCATCGTCTATAATTACCGACACCTCCCTGCCGGTCCTGAACGGAAGGCTTCTGAGCATGTTCTCCTCGGTTATTCCGTCGTTCTTCATTCCGATAAGATACTTTACAGGATCCTTGCACTCCTTTGTCCAGACTATGTAGAACTTGGGCTCAGTTCTCGACTCAGAGCCCCCCATGAGCTTAATCGCTTTCTCAAGCGATTCCCTGCTGATCATAAACGATGGTTCTGCGCCTGTGTCTATAGCTTTAACTCTTCAGTTTGTGCTAGGGCTTCCACCATTCAAGGCCAATGAGGACCGGCGGCTTCGCTGAAACCGCAAATATGTACTTCTTCCTAACCGATCTCGCAAGCCTTCCGGCAAGCACGACGTCAGCTACGGAGAGCGATCTATTTCTTGCAGTGATCTTCATTATAAAAGGCGCATGCTCCAGGCCCGGCCCCTTTTTGTATATAGCAAAGTCTCCTCCGAACTTTATTCCGGGAAGCACGATGTACCCTGCATCCCTCAGAAGCCTGTAGAACTCGTACTTCGTCTCCAGATCCTCGTATTCCTGGCTGAACAGCCTGAAGGCCTCAGAAAAGCTCAGCCTTCTTCCGTCACTGTAGATCTCGAGCCTCTGCTTTTCAAGAAGGTAAAGGCTCTCTATGGGATCCAGAATCAGGGGCTCGTTGAACGGTCCCTTCGGCTTCTTCACGTTCATGGGCTTTCCATAGAAGCCCGAGAAGTAAACCCTGTTGGCCTCCTCCACGTCCCATATTATCACGTACCTTCCTGAAATCTCTCCTCTTGCTGGCCTGATCAAAGCCCTATTGATACCACCATTACTGAGTCCGAAAGGGAGAGTATAAGATCAGAGATCTTGTCGAGGCGCTCAAGGATGTCCTTTACAAGAACGTATAGCTTTGGATCGTTTATGCTGTCGTACGCGTCAATGAGGCTCTGCCTGTATATTCCGTCAATTTCCTTTTCTATGTTCTCTATCGCTGGAAGCATGTCGGAGATCTTTTCGGGATTTATCTGCAGCATCTTTATCATGTCGTTGAGCTTTATTACCATTTCAATCAGCTTATCGGTTATCTTTGAGACCGTGTCCATAATGTCGTACTTGGAGTACTTCCCTGAGTTGAACTGCTTCAGCCTGAAGGCCGTCCCCTCCACGAGGTCAACAAGCTCCTCTATCTGGTAGGCAACCCTCATGATGTCCTCCTTGTTGATTATCATGCTTCCCAGCTCGGCAAGGCTTCTGGTCAGCGCTCTCCTGTATCCCTTTATGTCGTCAGCTATGCTCTGGATCTTTATGTAGCTCTCATCTGCAGCTCCTTCAGCTGTCATCTTCGCCAGCTCCCTTATGGCATCTATGGTCTTCCGTGACTCGTCGGTAAGCACGGCCAATATCTTCCTTTTAGCCTGAATCTCGGGCTCTCCTAAATACAATTTAATTCAACTATTAATTAGCCCTGAGAAAATATAAACGTTTGTCAAATTTATTTGAGAAAGAATAAATCCCGTGCGGTTCAAGGCCACGCCCCAGCTTTACCTTTTAATCACTGTCCCGGTGCGCAAAAACGAATGCCTGCGGCTGTAACGCGAAAACCCCAGCCTTCGCCTTCAAGAATGAGTCATAAAAGTATTTATATGTGGTTCATGAAAAATCATGTAGACATGCGGATGTTCTGGGCTTTAAAAGCTGGATATCTCAGTCTGCAGTCTGTCACTGACCCTCGGGCGATCTTCGTGGCTCTTCCCCTCGCCGTTGCTGTAATCGGCATAATCTACGGAGCGTACATGGCCCTCTGGGTTCTAAAGCAAGATGCTGGAACTGATGAAATGAAGCACGTCAGCTCCCTTATCTCCATCGGAGCCAGGGCTTTTCTTTCCAGGGAGTACAGGACCATACTTCCGGTAGGCGGGGCTCTTGCGTTCATCGTCTGGCTCGTCTACTACTCTATTATCAGGAGCGCCGGTCTTGCGGCTGTTTCCGCATCTTCATTCGCGCTGGGCGCGCTAGGCAGCGCCCTCGCGGGATACATAGGCATGTACATAACCACAAGGAGCGCCTCCAGGACCGCGCAGGCCGCAAGAAAGAGCGGGCTGGGCGGCGCCCTTAAGGTTTCGTTCAGGGCGGGAAGCGTTATGGGGACTATGCTCGCAAGCATAGGGCTTCTGGTCGTCAGCTCGCTCTTCTTCCTGATCTCAGGCTTCAGGCAGTGGGGCGAGCTTCTGATACCGGTGGCCTTCGGCGCCAGCCTGATAAGCCTTTTTATGAGGGTTGCTGGTGGGATCTACACAAAGGCAGCTGACTGGGGATCGGACATCGTTGGAAAGGTGGAGATTGGGATCCCCGAGGACGATCCGAGAAACCCCGGCACCATAGCTGACAACGTGGGAGATAACGTGGGGGATGTTGCAGGAATGTCAAGCGACGTCTACGAGAGCCTTATAGTCGTGCTGACTGGCTCGATGTTCATATCCTACGTCTTCGGCATGGGCTCAGGGTTCTCGCTTCTTCCACTTTACATAGCGGCTCTCACCCTTCTGAGCACGCTCATCGGCATACAGCTGGTAAGGGGAAAGGTTGAGGACGCGGAGGAGGTCATGTCCAAGCTTAACCGCTCTCTTTACTTCACAGCTGGGCTCTCTATGGCCCTTTTTCTGATCGCTGTTGCTGCCATGTTCGGCCTCAGCGCGCTGTCCATTACGTTATGGCTTACCGCTTCCCTTGGAATGCTTACAACGATAATAATACTGCACATCACTGAATACTTCACTCACTACACCCATGGCCCCGTCAGGAACATTGCGAGGCAGTCAGCGATAAGCGCCTCGAACGTCATAGTGACGGGCTACTCATATGGGCTTCTGAGCGCAGTTCCTGTGATCCTTACAGTTTCAGCGGTCCTCGGAATAAGCTACGCCCTTGGGGAGCTATACATTACGTACCCATCGGCCCTGGCTGGAGGAATTTACGGAACAGCTATCGCCTCTACCGGCCTTCTATCAATGGCTGGCATCGTGATAACGCTTGACTCGTTTGGCCCCGTATCGGACAACGCATCTGGCCTGGCTGAGATGACCGGCCTAAGCGAGGAGGCAAGGAAGCACACGGACGTTCTCGACGCGGTGGGAAACACAACGAAGGCCACGACTAAGGGCTACGCTATAGCGTCAGCAGGGCTTGCTGCGGTCGTTCTCTTTATAGGGTTCGTGTACGAGGTCGTGAGGCTCATGTATCCAGCCCTTCATGCTGGACAGCTCATAGCGATAGCGTTCTCAAGGACATCCGTCCTCAGCCCCCAGGTCATAATAGGCTCATTCCTGGGAGCGGTCCTTGTCTACCTCTTCAGCAGCAGAACCCTGAGCTCGGTCAGCAGGACAGCGATGGAGCTGGTGGAGGAGATCAGGAGGCAGTTCAGGGAGAACCCGGGCATTCTGAAGGGCGAGCAGCTTCCGGACTACTCGAGGGCCATCGACATAGTCACAAGGCATGCTCTCTCGGAGTTCATGCTTCCCGGACTGCTCGCGGTGATAATGCCGGTTGTCGTCGGCGCAGTCCTTGGCTGGGAAGCTCTGGTAGGCCTTATACTCGGAACCATAGCGGTCGGGCTTCCCAGGGCAATACTTATGGCCAACGCTGGGGGTGCTTGGGACAATGCAAAGAAGTATATTGAAAGCGGGGCCGATCCAGCCCTTGGAGGAAAGGGCACCGAGGCCCACAAGAACGCCGTCGTTGGCGACGTAGTTGGAGACCCCTTCAAGGACACCACAGGGCCATCAATAAACCCGCTCATAAAAGTCGTCAACACGGTCTCGGTGGTTTTCTCAGGTGCGATCGTACTGCTCAACAAGGCCCTTGGGCTGAGCGTGAGCCTTGTATATATCGCCCACTTTATCCTGCACCTTCTGATCGTAATGCTCTAAAAACGTTTAAAGCAGCGCCATTTTAAAGAAGCTGAAAGCTTCGCCGTTGACGGCGAAGATTAAAACGGTAAAAAACCTAATTAGGTGCCTGGCGTTTATTGGCTCAGTAGCTCCAGCTAAGGACGAGTAACCTTTAAGACCTCGGGAGCCCTTGCCCTTTAAGTCGGGAAGGAGGTCAGCAGAGCTATGATAGTTGCCGTTGGAACGTCCAACGAGCTCAAGGTGAGGGCCGCAGAGGAGGCCTTCGGTCTGTTCTTTAACGACGTGAAGGCTGTTGGCGTGAGCGTTGATCCCGGAGTTCCCCCTCAGCCCTTCAACGAGGAGCTTTTCACGGGCGCAAGGAACAGGGCCATCAGGGCCCTGGAGTCAGTTCCCGAGGCCGAGTATGGCGTTGGAATAGAGGGTGGAGCCATAGACCTATTTGGGATCAGGCTTATAACAACCGCGGTCTGCATAGCCGACAGAAAGGGCAGGCTGTCTTACGGCACTACGGGAAGCTTTCCAGTGCCCGAGAGCGTCTGGAGGAGAATAGAGACGCGCGAGGAGCTTGGAGATGTGATGGACAGCGTTACAGGGATCGAGAACGTCAAGAAGGGGATCGGGGCGATAGGAGTTTACACCAGGGGGATAATCACGAGAAAGGAATATCTGAGAGATGGAGTGATAATGGCGCTAACCAGGTTCGTTTCAGATGAGATCTGGGTCTAGAACAAAGTACAGCAAAGCAAAAATACGCTCTTTCTGATAATCCCAGCGTGTCCTACGAGGCGGCGCTTCAGGAGCTCGTCAGGAGGCTCAGGGATATTGATGACCCTAAGCTTTTTGAAAGAATAAAAGTGGAGGTCGCCAGAAAGTACAGGCTTGCCAGAGTCCCCAGGAACTCCGACGTAATTGAGTACGCTAGGCTCATGGGCGTTGACGTTGGGCTTGTTGTCAAGCCATCGAGGGCCATTTCGGGGGTCACCGTAATTGCGGTGATGAGCAAACCATTTCCCTGTCCTCCTCAGGCCCAGTGCATATATTGTCCGGGAGGCGTAGACGTCGGAACTCCAAAGTCCTACACGGGCTTCGAACCTGCCTCGGCTAGGGGAAAGGAGCTCAACTACGATCCGTTCATGCAGGTGCATCACAGGCTGGAGCATCTTGAAAGGCTTGGGCACCCGACATCAAAGAACGAGATAATAATCATGGGGGGAACTTTTCTGAGCTTCCCCGAGGACTATCAGGAGTGGTTCGTGAAGAACATATACGATGCGCTTAACGGAAGGATAAGCACGACCCTCGAGGAGGCCATACTGACCAATGAAAAGGCGGCACACAGGTGCGTCGGCCTGACCATTGAGACAAGGCCGGACTACTGCAGGGAAAAGCACGTGGACATGATGCTAAGGTACGGAGGGACACGCGTTGAAATAGGGGTCCAGACGCTCGATGACCTCCTTCTGAAGAAGACACACAGGGGCCACACTGTCAGGGACGTCGAGGATGCCTTCAGGATAGCGAAGGACGCGGGCTTCAAGATAGTGGCCCACATGATGCCAGGATACCCGGGCTCTAGCAGGGAAAAGGACCTTGAATCCTTCAGAAGGCTCTTCTATGATGAGAGGTTCAGGCCAGATATGGTCAAGATATATCCCACGCTCGTCGTGGGCGGAACCCTTCTGGCGAGGATGTATGATAAGGGCCTCTACAGGCCTCTAACAAACGAGGAGGCCGCGGAGCTTATAGCAGATGTCCTGGAGATGACACCTCCATGGGTCAGGATAATGAGGATACAGAGGGACATTCCCGCGTTCAAGATAATAGCTGGGCCAACGGCAGGAAACCTCAGGGAGCTTGCGATGCAGATCCTCAGGGATAGGGGGAAGAAGTGCTGGGAAATTAGGTGCAGGGAGGTAGGTCACAGAAGGATCGGAGAGGACAGGATGCGGGACTTCAGGCTTGTGACGAGGACCTACGATGCCTCAGAAGGAAGGGAGTATTTTCTCTCGTATGAGGACGAGGAGGGAAACCTTGCTGGCTACCTTAGGCTCAGGGTTCCATCGGAGAAGGCGCACAGGCCTGAGGTAAAGGGCGCAACAATAGTCAGGGAGCTCAAGGTTGTTGGAAGGGTGGTTCCCGTGCACAGCGATGGACCAGGCTGGCAGCACAGGGGCCTTGGCAGGTCTCTTATGGCGGAGGCAGAGAGGATAACCAAGGAGGATCTCGGGCTTGACAAGATCGTGGTGATAAGCGGGGTCGGGGTCAGGGAGTACTACATGAAGCTCGGGTACGAAAGGGATGGCCCCTACGTTTCCAAGAGGCTCTAGCGTCCCAGTAGCCTGAGCACGTCCAGAAGGCTCCTCACCTTCACCGCCTGCACGTCATCGTAGAAGCCAAGCCTGTCAAGAAGGACTGGGCTCAGCCCTGCCTTCATGGACCCAAGGTAATCAACTTCATAGAGATCTCCAACGTAGAGCCCCCTCTCTCCGGCTAGCCTTATTCCCTCCTCGAATATATCCGCTGACGGCTTTATCTTCCCGACCCTGTAGGAGGCGACGATCCCGTCAAGGTAGGCGGAGATTCCGGTTTCTGAGATCACCCTGTTTATCTTCTCAGAGGCGTTGCTGATCAGGAAGATCCTGTACCCCATCCTCTTGAGCGCTTTCAGAAACGGGAGAGTATCGTGGTAGAGCGTGTACCAGATTGAGACGAACTCTATAGTCCTCAGCTCCTCAAGGGTTCTGGAGTCGACGCTTATCCCAATTATCCTCAGCACTTCGTTAACGTCTATTACCGGGTTGCCGTTGACAACGGGCAGCCTTTCGTTCCCAAGATACTTTGAGACCGCCCTGTATACGTCGCGCAGGCTGACGTCGTAGCCGTTCTTGAGAAGCACGGTATATATTGGCTCATGATAGGTTGGCCTGAAGTCCACTAGGGTGCCGCCAAGATCTAAAAAAATTGTTGCCATAGAAGGTTAAAAAAGAATCAGTTTTTAAACTTTATTGGAGGGAGGGCTCCAGTAGCTCCAGGCCACTACCACGGCCAGGGCCAGGAACGAAGTCGCCAATCCAACGAGCCCGGCAGCCACTATCTGGCTGTTTCCGAATATCCTGGCAAGCGCTGCCACCAGATATGCAAGCGCGTTTGTTTCAGCTATTAGCAGATAGCCTATGAATCCAATCACGTAGCCGAGCAGCCATATTCCAAACAGCACTCCAACCCTTCCCATGATTTTCACCTGAGCATTTTTCCGTATCTGCTTAGTTAATTGAATATGGCTAAAAATTTAGACCGAATAGTCAACAAAGGTTGTCAGATCCATGAAAAGTTGCAAAACTCGTTGTAAAAGTTAAAATATGGGGGTCCATGCATTTTAATGCATGGTCAAGCTGTATGACCTGTCTCAGCCTCTGAGCGCCGACACTCCTTTCTGGCCTCTGTATCCACCTTTTGAGGTAAAGTACATCAAGAGGAAGGCGGAGCACGGTGTCAACGCCCAGTACATCATGACCTCTAACCACATTGGAACGCACCTTGACGCTCCCAGGCACTTCATTACCTGGGGAAAGACCGTAGATCAGATACCTCTTGAGCAGCTCTACGGAACAGGCGTAGTTGTTGACGTATCAGAGGCAGGCGAGCTGGGCCTCATAACGCCAGAGATGGTCGAGTCCAAGATAGAGGTGAGGGAAAGGGACATCATAATTTTCTACACGGGCTGGGTGAAGTACGCATGGTACCAGCCAACCGCGGACGAGGAGAAGTACATCCAGCTACATCCTGGAATGGGAAGGGACATGGTCGAGTGGATGATAAAGAAGAAGATCAAGTGGTTCGGCGTCGACACGCCCTCTCCAGATCACCCGATGAACCTCCCCATAGGCAGGTTCCTTCCCAGGGTATCCGACAAGGTGAGAAGGCTCGCTGAAAAGAAGTTCGGAGGTCCCGAGGCCCTGAAGAAGCTCTTCCCCGAGGAGGACTATCAGCTGCTTCACAACGCCCTATTCCCCTACGACATAGTGCACGTTGAGAACATTGGAGGGCAGATAGAGGAGCTGCTGGGCGGAAGAAAGGCGGTAAGGACGACGCTGGGGGCCTTCCCGTGGCTCTTCAAGGGCGGAGAGGCAGCATTCTGCAGGGTAGTTGCCTTCGTGGAGGAATAAAATACCTAATTTTTATGCAGTTTTTGTTTATGCCTGAACAAAGTAGTAGCCCGTAATCTCTTTGCCCTCCCTTGCCCTTAGCTTGCCCTGCGCTGGCCTCAGCATCATACCTATTTCTGGCCTTTCGACCCTGATCTGCCCGAACTTTCTTGCGCCGCCCTCAAACTCAACGATTCCCAGCACGAGCGGGGACCTGTCTATGCCAGCAGGGACGACGTAGAGCACCGTGTACGAGATCAGTCTTCCCCGATCCCCAAGCTCCACCTCCTTGAGCTCTGATGAGCCACATCTTATGCAGTGCCTTCTCTGATAGGTGTACACCTTTCCGCAGGATGAGCACTGATATCCCTTCATTTCTCAGTACCTCCTGAGCACGATGGAAACCGCGTTGGATCCAAAGCCCCCCATGTTGACGGTTAGCCCGTACTCCGCCTTTCTGACCTGCCTCTCTCCGGCCTCGCCTCTAAGCTGCCAGAAGATTTCAACTATCTGGGCAAGGCCCGTTGCCCCTAGAGGATGCCCCCTTGCCTTGAGGCCTCCAGATGTGTTTATAGGCTTTGAGCCGTTAATTGAGGTCTCACCCCTTTCAACTGCCTCCTTGGCCTCTCCCTTTTTAAAGAACCCCACCTCCTCGCTTATCGCAAGCTCTAGCACCGTGAACGCATCGTGCAGCTCGGCCACATCTATTCTCTCAGGTCCTATCCCCGCCATCCTGTACGCCTTTTCCGCCGCCCTTCTTACGGCCCTCAGCTCGGTTGGGTCGTCCCTGTCCTGAAGAGCCAAGGCGTCGGTTGCCTCCCCGATTCCATCTATCAGCACTGGCTTATCGGTGTATGACAGAGCTGTGTCGAGGTCCATAAGTAGAACAGCAGCCCCTCCGTCCGAGATCGGGGAGGCATCGTAGAGTCTGAGTGGCTCGGCCACGTATGGGTTGAAGCTCTCGCTTCCCGGACCAAGAAGCTGTTCAACCGTTATCTCCTTCCTGAGATGTGCGTAGGGGTTCTTCATGGCGTTTGAGTGATTCTTGACAGCCACCATAGCCAGATGCTCCGGCTTTACCGAGTACTTCTGCATGTACAGCCTCGCAAAGATCGCGGCAAGCGCCGGCATTGTTGCTCCTGACGGATACTCCTCCTCAGGGTGCGACATCATGGAAACCAGATCGGTTACAACGTCCGTCGGAGCGGTCCTCATCTTTTCGGCCCCTGCAACGAGAACGACGTCCGCGTTTCCTGAGGCTATCTCCATGTACCCGTATCTGACCGCCGAGGCGCCGCTTGCAGGTCCGTTCTCTATTCTTTCAGCTGCTACGTCTGCTATACCGAGATGGTCAGCAAGGGCTGTTGCAACTGAGATCTGCCTTGAGCTTATCTCCCCGAGGACGTTGCTCACGTACACCGAGGAGATCTTCCTCCTGTCGACCTTAGCGCTGTTTATAGCCTGCTCAGAGGGCTCCACAAGGAGGTCCATGAGGCTTTTGTCGATCAGGTTTCCGAACTTAGTCATAGATGCGGCGGCTATGGCTACCTTCCTTGCCATGTTTACCTAAAACATCGTAACAATTTAAATGTATTGTCGTGGGGGTCTCCTTTTATACCTCAACGATCTTTATAGCATCGGTAACTCCCTGCTTTAGGCTTCTGGTTATCACCGCTTTCTCGCCGCTCCTGAGAAGCCCTGCCTCCCTCAGCGCCTGTATAACTGCCTGATCGTTTGATATCTCAGGGGTCAAGAACGGAACGACTCCCCATACAAGCCTCAGCTTCTTGAAGACGAACTCATCCCTGCAAACGCCTATGATCTCGCTCCTTGGCCTGAACCTCGCAAGCCTCTGTGGCGTCTTGCCAGAAGTTGTTATGGCAACAAGCTTCCCCTCTATGAGCTCGCTCAGGTAGGCAACACCCTCAGCGAACTTGTCGTACTCGTCCAGGCTTGTCCCCCTGACCCTGAACTTCTGGTACCTCTCAGCCTCAGCAGCAATGTCGTTCAGCCACCTGACAACCTCAACCGGGTACTTGCCAACCGCCGTCTCCCCGGAGACCATCAGGCTGTCGGCCCCCATGCTGACAGCCATGAAAACGTCCGTTATTTCTGCCCTCGTAGGCATCTGGTTCTCGATCATGCTTTCGAGCAGCTGGGTGGCAACGATCGAGGGCTTGCCGTAGTTCATGGCCATCTCGATTATGTGTCTCTGAATCTCAGGGATCTTCACCAGCGGGTAATGGGTTCCGAGGTCCCCTCTGGCGACAAGAACGTAGTCGGTTTCTTCAAGGATGTCCCTGAGGTTGTCCACAGCCGAGATAGTCTCGATCTTGCTTATTATGAACATTCTGGCCCCGAACTGCTGCAGGTAGCCTTTCAGGTTGAGTATGTCAGACCTGGTCTTCACAAATGACATGGCGACGCCCTCTATTCCTATTGACGCAGCGAACCTCAGGTCATCCACGTCCTTTTCGGTGGGGGCCGTGAACGGGTACTCCTTGCCATGTATAGCTATAGTCTTTCTTGATGAAATGGGGCCCTCCGTCAGGAACTTGACCTTCAGCTCGGAGTCCTTCTTTTCAAGAACCTTCGCCCAGAGCCTTCCTCCATCGATTATTATCGTATCTCCCTCAGCAACGAGATCGTAGAAGGCGTCCTCGTCAACCACTATTTCACCGGATCGCGATATCGTGTACTCTCTGTCCCTGCTTACGTACATCTGCGGGAAGTCGCCGAGCCTGACGGTCGGGCCCTGCAGGTCGGCTATGATCGGGACCTTCTTTCCTGCCATTTTCTCTGCCTCCCTCACCCTCTGTACGAGCTCCTTCGTCTCATCGTGGCTCGAGTGAGAGAAGTTTATCCTGAAGGCGTCCGCTCCCATCCTGAGCATCTCGGCGATGACCTCAGTGGTCTGGGTTGAGGGGCCTAAAGTTGCGATGATCTTGGTCTTTCTTGACCGCTCATACATAAGCTAAGCTTGATGTGCAGGTTATTAAACTTTGGTTTTCAGTAGTAGAAGACGTATTCCTGGCCGTCTGAAGTTATTACCTTGATTATGCTTGAGCCCCTTGCAAAGTAGTATGAAAGATCAGCGCTCTTTCCTGGCAGCAGCGTTATCGAGACGTTCTGGTAAGTTGGAGGGCTTATCTGGTTCCATATCCTCACTATAGTTACTGGATATGCTCCATCGTTTGTAATGATGACGTTCGGCACTATCGCCTTAACCACGGCCTCCTTAATGGTAACAGTTCCGCTTGAAGATACCTTCACGATGATCTGCTGGCCTGATATCAGGCCTGATGGCAGGCTGACGACAAAACGCTCGTCCTGACCTGAATTGAGCACGAAGCTCCAGCTCTGGGTTCCCGATTTTATGGTGATCGTTACTGAAGATGAGCCTGGGTTATAGGCATCAAGGTAAAAGCTCATGTTGGATGAAGCGGGCGGAACATCGGAGTAGACGAATGTGAACGCGTTGCCCTGCAGGGACGTCAAGTAGTAGTGGGTTGAGTTCCAGTAGAAGGTTACATATTTTGTCAACGGAAGAGAGAGCTGTGCGGTTATTGCTATCTTGTTGAACCTGTAGTTCGAGATCGAGGAATTAGTGTAGGCCACGCCTATCACTGTTGAGAGCAGATAGCCGAAGAGAACTCTTGGCATTAAGTTGTCTGGCGGCGTGGCCCTCACTCTTACCCAGTAAAACGGCCCAAGAGTTAGAGTTGAACTTTTAGCTGGGTTATAGCAGTAATATAGTATGGGCGCGTTGAATGAGGGAAGATAATCGTCAACGAGTTTCGTTTCCAGTGTATAATTTTGTGTTCCATAGGCCAAGTTTCTGTACAGACCTATGCGCCAAACGTATTTGCCAACTTTGTAGTAAACCTTTAATGTAGATGAAGCATTAGCGTTCGCCTGAAATACAACTTGAGTAGAAGACTGAGGAGATGATGGGCTTGTAGAATAGAATGACACCGCATTATTTGGATTGTAGTTAGGGCTGCTAAGGCCTATTGCAAGTAACTGCCCCGAGCTTGTTTGCGTTTTGCCCAAATATCCGAACGTTTCAACGGTCAGGTTATCACCAAAAGTTTCGTCCGAATAGAACTCTGTCGACGTGTTGGAGTTTCTGCCAGATGGACATTCTAAAGTTAGCCCATCTTTTACAATGACGTTTGCGCCGTTTATCTCTACGATATTCCATTTGGAAGAGTTATAGGACGAGAAGTTGTCGTAAAAGATGAAAACGTTTTGACCGTTGTCATACTCTCCATAGCTGGGGCTCAGCTGTGGCGCTTCCCCGACCAGGCCAGGAAGCTGTGAATAATAGTTCGTGTAGTATGGGCCAATTATCATCTTTATGAGAAGCGTTGAGCCTGCTGGTATGCTCTGCCCAAGCTTTATCCACCATATGAAATCCCCATAAGAGTCCCTTCCCTCGAACCAGCTCGGTATTATGGTCCCGTTTAAATACTCGAAGATTATGTTCGACCCGCTAGGGTTAACGAGCTGGGCTACCGGATTCGTTATGCTCAGGTTTATCTCCTGCTGGAAAGGAACCGGGGTTGGAGCATTGGCTATGTTGAAGATCGTAACTATGACGTAGTTTATTCCTCCCGTGATGTGCGTGGTGGCAAAGGCTGCCAGCTGATACGAGCTCAGCCTGAGCTGAACGGCTCCGTTCACAACATACGTCTGGGGAATCGGTATGTTGAGCTGGAATGGTCCTGGGGAGACCGCATAGCCTCCAAGCAGCACGTACGCTCCAGATGAGTTCATGGCGTAGACGAAGAGATAGGACACGTTCTGGTTGTTGTTGTATCCGTAGAGGTTTAGGACCATGTTCTGGGCCCTTATCGGAACAGCTATGTCAACGATGGCTGGTGAAACGTTCAGCGTTGCATAGGAGTTTCCATCCAGCATGTGCAGGTAGGGCCAGGAGCTCCTTGAATTCGTGTAGGTTACGTTGAACTGAACGCTCTGCGTCGACACGCTGTAGTTTTCGATTAGTATTGACGCGCGAGCGATCTGCTGCCGCTCGAGGTTCTGGTTCTCCAGAAGCGCAAGGCTTGCGAATCCGGTGTATACATAGTAGAAAACGAAGAGCGCGCTGACCACCAGCAGTATCAGAAAGACGGCCCCAATTATCTCTCCCTGCGCTCTTCTCATATCTGGATCACCGCCGACGACCCATCTGATGCAACAACCTTAACGGAATACACGCCGTCTCTCTGCACGTTCAGCCCGCTGACCGTGATCTTTCCCAGCCCTCCGGGCGGGATAACCACGCTGCACCTGTAGAGGTAGCTGTAGCTGTCGTTGTAGACGATGACAGAAACGACCTGAACCTCGCTCTGTCCGTAGTTTCCTATCCAGACAGTCATCGTGCTTGAGCTGTTTATGTAAACCTCCTCTATGTTGTAGTTGTCGCTCAGGGCCCTGTACTCGCTCATGTAAAGCGATGAGAGCCCGCTCTGCTGGGAGTTAAAAAGCATAACCCCCCAGCTCAGCACGGCAATCCCGAAGATGACAACTATCACCAGCACTATCATGCTGCCAATGATCGTTGACTGAGACCCTCTCGAGGCGGGCACCTTGATATAAAGAATATACTCTTCTCAAATTAAGCTTTTTGATAGCTCCTAGGAACAAAGATCCAAAAAGCTTTTTAGTCCGGCAAAGCTGTAAAGCTTCAGAAGCAAAGACATGTTCGTTGAGGTAAAGATAACAAACGTTGGGATTCTCGATGAAAGCGGAAGCGAGGGGTTCATCGAGTTCACCAGCGACGACGGAAGAAAGGTGCTCATGGGCTCCTTCAGCGGTGAAGTATCATACCACATCATGAGGTTCATGCAGGGGGACAGGAAGTCCCTCCCGACGGTCTACAACATGATAGAGGAGCTTGCAAACTATATGGGGCTTGAGCTTGAAAAGGTCGAGATATATCCGAGGGGCAACGTCTTCAGGGCCAACATCTATTTCATCGGAAGGAATGGAAAGAAGCTCGTGCTCGAGAACTACAGGGCCTCTGATGCGGTGGCCCTTGCCGTCTTCTACAACATGCCTATATATATCGACGAGACGCTTCTATCCTGAGCTTTCGTGTATGTCCTCCCTGGCCCTTGCGATCTCCTTTATCCTCGCGTCTCCCCCTATCTGCTTTATGTACTCGTAAACTGGCGGGGGAACTAGGTCCTGCCATGGCTCATCCTTCAGGATCTTCTCCCTTATCTTAGTGGCCATCAGCTCCTCCCTCCTGTAAAACGGCACCGGAACCACCCTTATTCCAGCCTCCTCAGCAAGAAGCCTGACGAGCCTGTTGTTGGAAAATATCACGTCAAAGGGAGGAAGGTAGGACCTGAGGTGGCTTACCCAGAGGCTGTGGTTCTCAATGTCGTCAAGCGGAGCTATGTAGATTGGCTTCGTGACCCTCTCGCTCTTCAGATATCTGATGAGCATCTCATACCTCTCACCGGTGGTAAACGGGTTGTCCAGCTCATGGTTCTTCTGGGCGCTCCCTATAACTATTATGAGCTCATCCGAGTGCTCTAGCGAGAACTTTATTGCTGCTGAGTGTCCATAGTGCAGAGGCTGAAACCTTCCTATGAACACGCCCCTTGTCATTTTACATGTAAATAATCCGCATCGTTATTAAGGTTTGCCGTGCTGGCGTTTTATGGAAAGAGGGCCCGTGAATGTTTTATATAATCGATGAAAAAATATAAATAGAGCAAGGGTTATGGTTATGTGAGTGATGTAAAATGGCATCACAGCCAGAGAAATCCGGTGAAGCACCTGCAGAACAGAAGAAGGCCTATCCGCCCAACAACATCTTCATTGGCAAGAAGCCGCTGATGGTCTACGCTCTTTCAGCGCAGCTCCAGCTGGCAAACTATCCTGAGGTCATCCTCAGGGCAAGGGGAAGAGCAATTTCCAGGGCAGTCGACGTTGCCCAGGTACTCGTCAACAGAATCGGCAAGGACCTCTACGAGGTAGCTGACATCAAGATCGGAACCGAGGAGCTGGGCGAAGGAGACCAGAAGAGGAACGTCTCAACAATAGAGATCGTCGTAAGGAAGAGGAAGTAGAACAACAACCAAATTTATTTTTATTCTTTCATCTCCTCTATTTTGCTGAAAGCGCTTCTGAGCTCCTCCTCAAGGTCTTCCTGCGTGTAGTTCATGTACTCCCTTATAACTGAGTAGTCAGTGTGCCCGAGAAGCCTCCTGACAACCTCGAGGTCCTTCGTCATCTTCATGATGAAAGTCGCATACGAGTGTCTTATTGCATGGGGCCTGTACCTTTTCTTCAGTATCCTCTTTGTTACCGAGTAGACGATGTACCTGCCGTTCCTCTCCGTGAACTCAAAGGGCCTGCTGCCTGTCCTCCTTTCTTTCAGCTTTCTGAACACGTCCCAGAAGAAGTCGTTGGGCACCGGAACCCTTCTTATGAAAACGCCCCTCTTCTTCTCCTGCTTAATGACAACGGTTCTCGTCCTGAAGTCCAGGTCGCCCCAGCTGAGCCTGAGGGCCTCGCCTATTCGGGCACCCGTGAAGGCCAGGAAGGCCACGAACGCAAGATCCCTCAGCCTTATCTTTGACCTGTTCTTCATCAGCGCGTTTATCAGCTCGGTGTAGTCAGGCACGTCGTCTAGCCTGAGCTTCTTCATGATAACTGAACTACGCCGACCTGGTAATTAAACGATTTTATCTGTGTCATTGTCGTTATTGTCAAAGTTCGTGGATGAACCGATCTGCCTGCTATCTCCTTCCTGAGAGCGCCTTGAAGAGCACGGAGGCAGTCAGCCCCACAAGGGCAGCCGCCAGCAGGGCCGTGAAGTAGGCAGCGAGCAGATCACCGGAGCCAGCGAACGCCACTATGGCTGGGCCGGCTCCCCCGATTAGCCTGCCGACAAGAAGGCATACGTTCACCGCTGTTGCCCTGATCCTGCTATCGAAAAGCTCGCCCAGCCAGACCCCTAGGTACGCAAAGTAGGCAGTCGCTACATAAAGAACAAGGAATATGATCTGCATGCCCAATGCTTTAAAAAGCGCCAGAGCGGCCGCAAGCAACCCAGCTGTCTGGAGAGCTATGGAGACGTCGGTCCTGCTGATCCTGTCCGAGAGGTATCCGAAGATTATGAAGCTTGAAAACCCAACAAATGAGTAGTATATGGTGGACCTGCTTCCAGCGAAGATGGGCGCAAAGGTTACGAGCGTTATTGTGTAGAAGAAGGCGGAAAAAGAGACCAGCGAGCCTATAATTAGCTTAGCAGAGAATAATCTTTTCCCTCCTTCAGCCTGTCCCAGTGAGGCCCTTGTTTCAGGAAGCAGGAGCAGCAGAAAGGAGGAGAGAACTCCGAAGCCCCCTATCGCCAGGAAGTAAATTTCCGGGGATTCTATATAGTACGAAAGTAATGAATCAACAAACATGCCCAGAAAATAGAGACCCTGCACGAATCCCCCCAAGGCACCTCTCATGGACCTCATGAGCTCGACTATCTGAACGTAAGTTATTCCGTTCTCGGCATTGACCCCAAAACCCACCAGCGCCCACAGCATATACAGATCTGCAAGCCCCCTGACCGCAAGAACGAGGAAGATCGAGAACGAGTAAATGAGGGCCGATACAAAGATCATCCTCCTTCTCCCGTATCTGTCGGCCAGACCACCGAGAACGAGTCCGCCAAGGGCTCCTCCGTAGAAGGAGAACGACATCGCAGCGCTCACGAAGGACGCCTGCGCCCCAACCAGGGCTGCCAGATAGAAGACCTTGAAGATTATCGAGTAAACGACCATTGAGCTTGAGAGAAACGGTATCGTCAGCGCAGCAAGCACTGTGAAGCTACTGCGAGCTTCCAAGCCTTCCCACTACCTCGGATACCGTCTCTTCTATCCTTCTCAGCGTGTTTAGGAGAAGCTCCTTCGTGGTGGTACCCATGTACCCAACCCTCAGTATTCTGTTCGTGGGATCAGATATTCCAGTTGCTATTAATATTCCCTTTCTGTACATTTCGCTCTTTACCTCCCTTGCCACGGGAGCTCCAACGTCGAACGCAATAACCGAAGGAGATGGTCTGTTCGAAAGAGGCCTCCAGCCTCTTTCGCTCACGAACCTGAATGCCAGCTCGCCCATCTCCCTGTGCCTTCTTATCTTTACTTCAAGCCCCTCCTCGAAGACCTCCTTCAGAGCTATCCTTAGGGCCCTCAGGGTTAGCACGTTTGGCGTTGAGAGATATATCGTTGGATCCCTCATTACCTGCATCCACCTCTTAAGGTCAAAGTAATATGACCTGCTCTTTACGTCCCTCCTCTTTTCATAAAGATCCTGGGAGAAGGCAAGCATGACGGCTCCAGGCGGGGCCCCCACGCACTTCTGCGAAGCTGTAAAAACGTAATCGTAAAGATCCTCCCTGAACCTGTAGTCCACGCAGCCCATGCTTGAGACCATGTCAACCACGTAGAAGGCGTTATAGCTCTTGACAACCTCTCCAACCCTCTCCACGTCGTTCATCATCCCCGTGCTCGTGTCAATGTGGGTTACGGTTACAAAATCGTATCTTTCCCTTTCGAGCTCCTTCCTGACCAGGTCAACATCTATCTCCTGTCCTGGGCTGAACCTCAGCGTCCTGACGGAGAGGTCATATATCGATCCTATTTCAGCAAACCTGTCCCCGAAGTACCCGTTAACTATAGAAAGCAGCCGGTCCCCAGGTTTTGAAAAGGTTGAGAAGAGGGCCTCCATTCCGAAGGTCCCGGATCCGCTGAAAACAATCGTTCTCTCAGGATAGGAGCCAAAGAGCTTAGCTGTGAGGGCATGAACGTCCCTGAACTCCTCGTAAAACTCAGGGCTCGTGTGCCCAACCATGGGCTCGGACAGAACCCTTAAAACGTCCTCACTGAGGTTTGTGGGACCCGGTATCATTAGTACCGGATGTTTCATTTTCTCCCTGAGTTCCTTGCATGCTTAAAACCTTTTCGACGTACTTCCTGTCGATAACGCCCGCCGTTAAAAGATTTACAAGGGAGTTTCCAGATGCCTCCCCGGACACCTTGCCTATCCTGTCCCTTATCTGGCGCCATCTCAGCTTTGTGTTTCCGCTCTTTGACTCATATATAATGCCCAGCACGTTGTTAGCTCTTACGAAGGTGATCTCGCCTATCTTCTTCAGAGTTATCTTGTCCTCTGCCTCAACGTATATGGGCCCTATGTCGCTCTCCCTCTCCGGGAAAACGCTCCTGTCGTGCAGGTATTCGCGCGGCATAAAAGACTTGCAAGTGCTCAGAATAACGAAGTCCCTAAACTTCTCAATAGGTGCCTCGACTTCTATCCTTACCAAATCATTTTAAGTGAAAAAGCAGCTAAAATATAAACATTCTTTTCCATTTGGAGATGACCCTTGGATTAAACAAATTGTAAAAAACAATATATACCTGAGCTCCCTTTATATCATCGATGCGCGTTACAGTTTCCGACATAAAGGGCGACGTTGGTTCTCTTGCAGGACACGTTAAGCCCCATCCAAGACAGCTGAAGGCAGCTGACGAACAGCTCAGCGATGCCGTCAAGACGAGAAAGATAAAGGACTACTTCGTCAGCAGGGTCGGCGACGACATTCATCTGATAATGACCCACGAGAACGGCGAGGACGCAAGGGAGGTGCACGAGGTTGCGTGGAACGCGCTTAAGGCAGCTGCCGAGGAGGCCGAGAAGCTAGGGCTCTACGCGGCCGGCCAGGATCTGCTCAAGGAGGCCTTCAGCGGAAACGTGAGAGGAATGGGTCCGGGAGTTGCTGAGATGGAGTTCGAGGAGAGGAAGGCGGAGCCAATCGTAATCTTCATGGCCGACAAGACAAGCCCGAGCGCGTTCAACCTGCCCTTCTCGAGAATATATGCAGACCCATTCACGACTTCCGGCCTCGTGATCGATTCAAGGATTCATGAGGGGTTCAGGATACAGGTCCTGGACCAGAGGAGCGGCGACGTGCTGGACTTTTCGCTGCCCGAGGAGCTTCACGATTACCTCGCAGTTGTAGGGGACCTGGTAAGGTTCTCCATAAAGAGGGTAATTTCAAAGGACAGCGAGCTCGGGGTTGCCGCCGTAGTGTCGACTGAGAAGCTGAACAAGATAGCAGGAAAGTACGTGGGCAAGGACGACCCTGTGGCTATAGCGAGGGCCCAGTCAGGATTCCCTGCGGTTGGAGAGCTGCTTCAGCCTTTCATGACACCCCATCTTGTTCCCGGATGGATGAGAGGATCTCACGTTGGGCCCCTGTTCCCATCATCTGTGGAGGATGCGGATCCCACGTACTTTGATGGGCCCCCAAGGGTAGTTGCCATAGGCTTCATGCTGAAGAACGGAACCATAGTGGGCGAAGAGAGCGATCCAAGGCCTGGCAACCACAGACCAGTCGACTACTTCAGAGGAAAGGAGTTCGACTATGCAAGGAACTTGGCGATGAACATTGCGTTATACATGAGACAGCACGGCCCGTTCATGTTTGAGAGGCTGCCAGAGGAGGAGATGGAGTACACGACGCTCAGCGAAGTTCTGAAGAGGATACTGGAGAAGAAGAGGAAGTAATCAAGAGGCCTTTGAGATATTTTTTCTCAGCTCCGCAGCCCTATCCAGCAGCATTCTTACGCTCACAGCCTTAAGTATGCATGCCCTTTCTGGCCTGGCAATCGTGGCAAGGTGACCAAGAGCCATGCCCAGCTCAGGGCCATCGAGAAGAAGGCCATAGAGGAAGCCGCTGTCGAAGATGTCTCCCATGCCTATGCCGTCAAACACGTTCACGGGCTCTATTCTCAGCTCTAGCTTTCTGTCCTTTCCGTAGAACCATATGCTGTTTCCCCTGAAGTAAATGATGTTCCTGGCTCCAAGCGCTCTCAGAGCCTCAATGCCGGCTGGACCGGTCCTCCCCGTGAGCGTCCTCAGCTCCCTTTCGTTGACCTTCAGGTAGTCTACGTGCCTGAGCGCCCTCAGGAGCTCATCGTTTCTGAAGTATTCAACTGGTCCCGTCTTTCTTCTCCTTATAAACCCCTGAGGATCAACATAGATGATTCCGACCCCGCTCTCCTTGGCCTGTGATATAATCTGCGGGCTAACCTCGTTGGATACCCCGTTGACGAGCAAAGCGTCAGATTCTATATTGCCTTCAACTTCGCATCCGAGGCTCGTTATCCTCAGTGCCCTCTTCTTCTTCCCAAATATCTCAAATCCGTCGCAGGCAGAGCACCTTTTCCCTTTAACAGCTATCCCCCTCTCCTTCAGGTACTTGATGAAGTCGTCGTGCGCTTCGGAGTAGTTCGAGAGAAGCTCCAGAGAAATGTCCTCAGCCCCAAGCAGCGAAAGGGAAGCGTAGCTCGGAGGACCTCCTATGCAGAAGTAGCTCAGCCTGTTCACGTGTATCAGGTCCCATGTGAAGTTTCCCACCAGAGATATCCTGAGCATAGATTACAAAAGTTAATTTATAAGCGAAATAATAACCTTTAGTCTATGGCTCTTGTGGAGCCTGGGGACAGGATCGAGATAATCGCGGTAAGAGGCATGCCGGACGTTAAGCCCGGAGATGACGTAGCCCAGCTAATATATGATGCTGTGGTCAGGAGCGGAATTCAGGTCGAGGACGGGGACATATTCGTCATCGCATCCAAGATAGTTGCAAAGGCTGAGGGAAGGATTCTGAAGCTTAACGAGATAACCCCCAGCGCCTTCTCGATCAGGGCATCAAGGATAGTTAAGAAGGACCCGCGCGAAGTAGAGGCAATTCTGATGGCCTCAAGAAGAATAATAAGGATGAGAAGGGGAATATTTCTTGCAGAAACGGAGTTCGGCGTAGTGGCTGCTAACGCTGGGATCGACAAGAGCAACGTGCAGGGCGAGGACGTTGTGCTTCTGCTCCCAAAGGACCCGGACAGGTCAGCAAGAAAAATAAGAAAGAGGCTAGAGAAGCTCTTCAACAGAAGGCTCGCTGTAATAATAAGCGACACGTATGGCAGGACATGGAGGGAGGGTCAGGTGGACATGGCAATAGGCGCAAGCGGGATAAACGTCTTTCGGGATTACAGGGGGACGCCCGACATGTACAACAGAACGCTGAAGGTCACCCTTATAGCTCAGGCGGACGAGTTGGCCTCCGCGGCAGAGCTTGTAATGGGAAAGAGAAAGGGCGTTCCAGTCGCAATAATAAAACACTACCTTTATGAAGCAACCGACGTGCCAGCAAGAAGGCTTAACAGGAGGGACTCTAAGGACCTGTACCGTTAACTATAGCTTTCTTCTTCTGGTTTCTGTACATCTCAATGAGCTCCTGAACCGTTGTCGCATCCTCGGGTCCCTTATCATCCCTTATCCTTCCGGTGAACCTCGGAAACCTGAGAGCGAGCCCGGCTCCCTCCTTAAGCACCCCGAAGGCAGCCGTGTGCACTGGGCTGAGAGTTATTTCCTGTGCCTGTACCTCTATAACGACCTTCGGCTCGAACCAGACGTCGGCCTCCATCTTTGATGACACCCTTGCATGTATGTGCGGTATTCTGTATGGGTCAAGTATCTGAGGGAACCTCTTGAGGTCCTCGTCTGTGAATCCAGCTCCAACCTTGCACACGGTATAGAACGTGTCAGTGTCCTTGTCATAGACGGCGGTGAGCAAGGTCCCGTAGGTTCCTGCCCTCCTTCCCCTGCCGTAGAACGCCCCCACTACAACGAGATCCAGCGTGTCAGCCAGCTCGCCCTGGTAGTCCCTCTTCAGCTTTATCCAGGAGAAGCCCCTGGCTCCTGCTCTGTAGATTGAAAGGGGATCCTTGAGCACAAGGCCCTCGCACCCATCGGTAATGGCCTGCTCCATGAAGCTCTCTATCTCCTTTGGATCGGTGCTTTCTATGTGAGTTGCAAACTGCACCCTTTCGTCCTTTCTAACCGTCTGCCACAGAATCTTTCTCCTTTCAACGAGAGGCAGGTCCACCAGCTGTTTTCCATCAACGTACATTATGTCAAACAGGAACAGCGACACCGGGTACATCTTCATGGCCTCCTCGACTCCGTACTTTCTCCTCCTGTGCATAAGCTCCTGGAAAGGGTAGAACTCCCCTGTGTCCGGATCCACGGCCACGGCTTCTCCCTCCACTATTGCCTCGTTTGCGCTGATGTTTTTCTGGGCCAGCTCAATTATATCGGGATAGTGCATGGTGATGTTCTCAAGCCTCCTAGAGTAGAGGATAACCTCATTGCCTTTCTTATGAATCTGAACCCTTTCTCCATCGTACTTGTACTCCGCTATGCATCCGTTCTTCATGTATTCGAGTGCCTCCTGGGCCGTCGGAACCCTCTCAGCCAGCATGGGCCTTATTGGCCTTCCAACCTGAATTCCTATCTTTTTCACTTCGTCAATTCCTCTGAGGGCAAGCGTGGAGGCTACTAGACCTAGATCGCCTGAGAGGTTGTACGCCCTTTCAAGTATGTCTCTCCAGTCCTTCGACCCAGCAAAGGCAAGCGCAAGCGCGTCGAGAACGGTGTAGTCGGCTACGCCAAGCCTCAGGGTTCCCAGGACGATCTTAACGAGGTACTTTGCCTCATCCGGCTCAGCGTCGTTCAGGAGGCTCATGAAGTAGGCAAGCTTCATGTCCTGGGATCCTTTGCCCGTTGTCCTGGCTATCTTTTCAAGGACCGAGTAGACCCTCTTTATAGTAAGCGGCTGCGTGAAGAACGTCATCTGCCTTCTGTTCTTCACGATCTCCCTCGCAACGTCTCCAAGGTCCCCAACCTTCTTGTACTCCTCTTCAATCCTCTCCTCGCTCAGTCCCGAGTACTTGCTGAGGGCCCTTATAACGGTCTTTTCAGCGACCCCCAGCTCAACCCCCATGTAGTCCGGATAGATCTTTCCCTGTGTAAGGTAGATGACCTTGTCTATCTCGTCCTTCTGCACCGAGTTGAAGAGATGCGCGAGTATGGATGTAAGCTCGGTTCTTTTTGTTGTGTCCTCCATCTGAATGAAATGATCAACTATAACTTTGAAGGGGGTCTCACTCATAATACTCATTATAAAATTACGCACGTATAAACTTATGTCAAGCGTCACGTATCAAGCTCTAGCTTGCAACGGCCTCCATCAGGAGTGAAGGCGCATTTCTGAAAAACTTTTAAAAATCTCCCGCAGTAAGAGTAAGTGGCAAAAGCCGGGGTCCCCTAACCTGGTATGGGGCAGGCCTGCTAAGTCTGTGGGCGTTAAGCCCGTGCGGGTTCAAATCCCGCCCCCGGCGTCCTAATTTAGGGCTCTACACCTGAGGAAAAATCTGCCTCTATATAATGTGAGTGGCAAGAAGGAAATATACTACGAAAGGTGACCGTCATGGTAGCTCAAGAGGGTAAAGCCCGGGCTGATGACTCCAGAGGAAAAAGGAGCGCTGCTGCTCGAGTGCCTGGGCAAGCTGGAGAACCAGGACCTGAACACTGGCCGCACTGAGAAACACGCCGCAACGCTTCTCAGCATCAGGATGCGGATGAGCGTGAAGTTAAGAGAGGACACAGAAAGCGTCGTGGGGTGGGTAAACGAGTCCGGCCTCGAGCCCTGTTCTTTAGAGCTGACAATAAGGACGCCCTGCACCTTATCCGGGCTGGCAAGTTTCTCGGTCAGGACCATATGATGGCTCTTAATGCAATTGCAAAAACGCATCCCTTAAAATTGAGTCAATATCTTTCTCGGGCCGTTTCAGGCGAGCTATGTAATGATCGTGATCGTGAGCGCTTTAAGGGCTTGTCATCAGCGATCGCCTCTGATTTTACAGTCAGAACATGTTATGCGTCCCGTTAAAGGGACTGCTAGCAAGCCTGGTTCTATTCATTTTCGCATCATATGGAATGCTAATAAATGAATTATCATCTAGATTTCAGATTCTTTAACAACTTATAAGCTAAGAGCTACAGCTAATATGGAAAAAGAAAAGACTTGCAAACTAAAAGGTGAACCAAGCTTATGTGAAGGCCTATCTACAGTTATTCGGTTAGACATGCGACATACTTTTTGATTTGATTCTGTGTCAAACGGTCATCCATGCATGGCATCGTGGCGCAGTGATGACTCCCATGTCCTTTATAGGTGGCCCAGAATGAGCTCAAAAAATTAAACAGAGCAAAAATCCGTTTGTAGTCTAAGGCTCAGTTCATAAGGTAAAGGCTCTTTCTAAAATTATTTTTAAAGACTGGAGAAGCCTTTCCAT
>JBMFIC010000007.1:0-54466 GCA_049976505.1 Nitrososphaeria archaeon
CGCCATGAGAATGAAACTTTAAAAACTTTTATAAATGTTTTACGCTTCGATCATCCCGCCCTGAAGGGCGAGGCTTTCACTGATTGTAAGCAGCTTGAGGCTCAGAAGAATGGCCGATTTGACAGGATAGATCTTCTTTGCTTCCTCTACAACAGCGTTCATCAGCGATTTGTCCTTAAGCAGCTTCTCGATAAGCTGATCGTAGGTGAGGTTCGGAACGCTATCGCTCAGGACCTTGTGAATTGCAAGCCTTATCTTATGCATCCTGGACCAGTTTATCTTTTCTGGCGTGAACATTGATATGTGCAGCCTCACGTCCATGCCGTCCGAGGTCCTGTAGTCGCCTATCCACTCGATCAGCGACGTTCCCCTCTTGATCATGGCCCTGTAAACCTCTCTTGCGTATTCTATCCTCTTTATAATGGTCTCAGCCCTGAGGTTCTCGACTTTGACTATCTGAAGATATATCTTTATGTTGTTGTTTTCAGGATCTTCACTGTTGGCCTGGTAGTAGGACATAGGAACTACCCTTCCTATGACTGCCTGCTCTTCGTTTGCTGGTATCTTGGCTACTGAAATGCTACCGAAAATTGGTGGAGCTAGAACCTCAACCCATACCTTCTGCTTCCACTTGTCCTTTACCTTGGCGACCTTCGGCATATCAAAAGACCTATGCAATGAGACTTATTAAACGTTATTTATTTTGCTATTCTCTTATCAGGGACGCTTTTCTGGCAAGCTCCTTGTCCATATTCTCATAGAAATAGTAGTTTATTACCTCATACTGTTCCGACCTCATCATGAGCCGGTCGAGAATGTTTCTCTGTGTTCCTTCGCTCAAGAGCACCTGATAGACTTCAAGCATAGTCTTCGCAGCAGCCCTAAAGGCGGTCACGGGGAAAATCACGTATTTGTATCCCATCTCCCTAAATCTGCTGGCAGTTATGTAGGGAGTCTTGCCGAACTCGGTCATGTTAGCGAGGAGCCTTCCCTCAACTCTTCTTGAAAACTCCAGGAACTCGTCCTCGTTTAGCAGCGCCTCTGGAAATATTATCTCGGCTCCTGCCTTCATATAAGCCTTGGCCCTTTCTACAGCATCATCCATGCCCGTGACCCCCCTCGCATCTGTTCTGGCGACTATAACCACGTCCCTGGAGGCCTCCTTCGCTGCGAGTATCTTTGCGACCATTTCCTCCTTAGGAATTACGGCCTTGTCATCTAGGTGACCGCACTTCTTCGGGCTAAGCTGATCCTCTATCTGTATGGCGTCGGCTCCAGCGGCCTCCAGCACCTTAACGGTCCTGTAGACGTTAAGGGGCTCGCCGAAGCCGGTATCTGCATCTACTATCAGAGGAAGATCCACCACTTCCTTTATCTTCCTAACCATGTACGCCAGCTCCTCCAACGATATAACCCCAAGGTCAGGCAACCCCATGGATGACGTGAGAGCTGCACCTGAAAGATATAGTGCCTGAGCTCCTGCTCTCTTAGCAAGAAGCGCGCTGAACGGGTTGAACACCCCAGGAATTATCATGAAATCAGCACTAAGCAGCTTCTCCCTGTTAGAAGACAATCCCTACCTCACCTGCCTCCTCGATCCCCTCTATTTTTCTTATAGCCCTCTCACTGAGCCCTAGCTTCTTTGCTTTGTCTATTATCTCCTGCCTGCTCATGGGGTTGTTGTAGTGACCCTTAGGAACTTCCCTGTACGCCGAGTCCTGATCGCCGTCCTGGTATTCCACAGTTATCCTAACGGGAAGCTTATCCGGATAGACCCTAGTGAACTCCTCAACCTCTTCAACCTCGACCTTTGCCATCAGATCGAGAACCTTCGGATCTCTCATAAGCGAGTAGCTGTCCAGCCAGAACCTGTTGGCGAGCAGAGACACTGAAACCAGGAACGGCAGGCTGTGATCAGCTGTTTCCCTCGTCTGGGGGCTCCATTTTGACCTGTCGTCCGCCAGAATCGTCTTTGCGGCCTCATAAGTCTCTATCCTGACCCGCTTAACCTCCTTTCTCAGCTTGATTTCAAGGGCTGCCTCTATAGCCGCCTGAGCGTGATATTCCGCAGGGTACTCCTTTATCATGGTCCTCAGGACCTCCTTTCCTGTCATCCTTTCCAGCGGCGAGGGATCAAAGTCCTTTCCGCCGAATATGACATTTATAAGCCCCATTTTTCCGCTGAACGGCGTATCTGGCCCAGTTACCCCAGCCTTTGCCAGAAGAGCTGCAAATACTGCGTTTCTGACGGCCTCAGCTGCAGCCCCGCCCTTCCACATGGAAAGTGAGCCGCTTCTTGTTTCTCTTAACGCTATATGAGGCACAAGGGCTAGCGAGATGGCATTCTTCGTTTCCTTTTCGCTGAGATTGAGGAGCTTTGACGCGGCGGCTGCAGCTCCCACACCCAGAAACACCACGTGATCTATCCCTCTCTTTCTCAGGGAGCCAGAGTCGCAAAGGGAGACCCCCACGGAGTAGCCTGTAGCGATAGCCTCTATAACCTTCCTGCCGTTCGCCCCTGTTTCAGACGCAAGGGCTAGAATGCCTCCTATCATATCGCTTGGATGGAGCGGCTCCTTAGAGAGATACGTGTCGTTGAAGTCCAGATATCTTATGAGAAAGCTGTTATAGAATGAGGCGTAATCAGCTGACGCTCTTTTTCCTGATAACGTTAGCGCCCTACCTCTGAACGAGCTCAGCAGAGGATCGAGATGCGGAGACAGCTCGGAGTAGGAGTATTTTGCGTTTGCCACTGAATCAATTATCCTATTAATTATTTCCTGTTTTGTCCTGTCGTCGAGAGCATTGTAGCTGAAGCCCGAGACAAAAGAGGATATTGTGTCAGCAGGTTCCATAGCACTAGTTTGCATTTAGTTTATATAAACTTAAGGAATGCTATGTGGTCACGTCCGTTTAAAACGCGGGCGTGACTGATGAGCAGGTCATGCGCGTGCTCTCAGTGCCTGACGTAAAAAAGACGCTGACATGCTTTCAACGTGCTACCAGTGCTTAACCGATGTGGATCTGATCAGGAGCTACATTGAACGTCAACGCGTCCCAATGAGCTGAAAGGTTCAGCACCCCCTGCTTTGCCGGATCCCCTAGTCACCCAGAGGATCACGGCAAAGCACGAGGCACCTCCCCTCCCAGCCCTGGGATACGAAGACGCAATGTAGCTCCTGATCAGATCCACATCGGTTAAGCACTGGTAGCACGTTGAAAGCATGTCAGCGTCTTTTTTACGTCAGGCACTGAGAGCACGCGCATGACCTGCTCATCAGTCACGCCCGCGTTTTAAACGGACGTGACCACATAGCGGGCGATTAGCCAGCGCCCGTTCAGGGCCCTTTCCTTACGGCCGCTCGGAAAGGGGAGGCCTCTCCCCAAACGAGCGCTAGCTAAACACCCGAAAATACATATCCTCAGCTCTTTATTTTAGTTATCAAATCAAGTTTTTTTAATTAATTAGTTAATTTTTGGACGAACAGGCGGTTCGCTAAGTTAGCAAGGCTTTTATATGCGAAAATAATTCAGAGAAATTGAAGCCCGGTGGTGTAGTGGCCAAGCATACCGGCCTTTGGAGCCGGTGACGGCGGTTCGAATCCGCCCCGGGCTGTCGATGTTTGAAGCCTTCTGCTAAAAAATAAAGGGGAGGATTTCACACGCTCAGCTTTAAGGCGAGCATCTGGGCGTCCTCTGCCCTAGGACATCCTTTCTTGCACCTTATCATATACCTGATGCCTACTATGCCTCCTAAGGCCATCAGCGATGCTCCGAATCCGGCTATTACAAGAAGCGGCTCTGAGAGAAAGACCATTGTGTACAGCTCTCCTGAAACGAAAGATATAATTTCTCCAGCAAGGAAGAGAAGGCCCGTTAGCTTTCTATCAATTCCAGAGATACCATACACTTCAAACGTTACTATAGCCGTTATGAGAGCAGGAAGCAGGAAGAACCCAAAGTCCTGATGGAACCTCGTATATGCAGCGTCGAAGGCGGCGCCGGGAGCGTTTGGAAGAGCTCCTGCTGCACCGTAGAAAGTCTCATGAAACTCTATCCAGTAGCCGGTAACTGGTATAGTGAGATATATAAGTATCCACCCAGTAACCAGGCTGAGAAACAGCGGGTCCCTGAGAATTTTACTGTCTTTTGCATGCCATAAAAGCGCAATTAACACCAGCAGCGCTCCCCATCCAATGAATCCGGTTATCATGTCATCCATCGCAAGGCCGTTTATGTCGTTCGGGCCGGATGAAAAGAGCGTGGGAATGGAGTAGTTTCCAACGCCTGATATTATGTATATCACCGCCGCGGCTATCATCGCCGCAACCATTATAGCGATTCCGGCGTACGCAAGGCTTCTCTGTCCCTTAGTCCACAAACTGGTTAGGCCGTATACGTAAGCTACTATGACCACGATCCCCGCCATTATAACTGGAAGCATCAGATGTGAGTGAGAGGTAACCACGTCCTCGGTCCACGTTATAACAGCTGTAGTGTTGTAGAAGCCAAGCACGGGGTACATAGTCTGGTTTATGTAAGTTGAAACGAATGAAGGCCACGGACCGAACCAGGTTATCCAGCCTGCTATGTGACCCATAAAAGCTGATACCAGTGTTAGAAAGACCGCAAAAGCCATGAACGAATCCAGCGCTTTTATCTGCACGGAGGTGGCCTGTGAGGCCTTGTAAGAGAAGGCGATTATCAGCGCAATGGCTATCTCATCTCCTATAAGAAATGCTGCGATCTGGGTCCAAAGTGGTATCCCGTAAAGAAACCTGTCGTAAACGTCAAAGATTCCCGCAATTCCAGCCAGAGGTATAGCGATCGATCCTCCGAAGAAGACCGAATCCCTGATCAGAAGGCCAGGAAAGCCCTTCATTTCATAAAGCCCAAAAACAGAGCACATAAGGGCCGATAGAGCAACTATGAGCGGCATGAATATGGCTCCATGCCAATAGAGAACCAGCCTCCAGTATACGTCCGGCGTGTAGAAGTTGTTGTAGGCCGGGTTCAGAAACGGCGTAATATAATTTAGAATAGGAAATATGGCCACTAACAGCGGAAGGATCTAAAAGCTTAAAAATTCCCCCTACAAAGATCTTTCAGACGCCTCGGTAGCTCAGCTGGTTAGAGCGTCGCCTTGGTAAGGCGAAGGTCGCGGGTTCAAATCCCGCCCGAGGCTTATCCTGTTATATTATGCATGGCCTTCAGATCCCTCTCGAACATGATGAGATCCTGCGGTATCCGCTCGGCTATTGGATCCTTTAGGCTCATTCCCAGGCTCTTCTTCTTGTTCCAGATGTAGTGATCGAACTCTACTATCTTCTCCGTAAAGCGAGTCAGATCCTCAGTAACATCTATCTCTGATACGTCGGGGTACTTCTGTAGATGCACGTTCTTTCCGAACATCTCTTTGTATATGTAGTATGTCGAAAATGGGATGTATGGTGCCATAAGCCTGAGGAGCACCTCGACAACTTTGCGCATGGTGTAATATGCTGAGTTCCTTTCATCCTCAGAGAACTGCTGGCCGTATATTCTTGGCTTTACCATTTCGAGATAGTGGTCGGCAAACACGAACCACGTGAAGTTCCTGATCCTAGTGAAGCTCTTGTTGAAGTTGTATGAATCGTTCAGCGACCTTACATCTCTGATCAGCGACTTCAGCTCGGAAAGAATCCATCTGTCCGCGATCTCAAGCTCCTTGGGCACGTCCTCGGTCGGCTTGGCGTTTAACTGGACAAACCTGGATATGTTCAGCAGCTTGGTTATGAACTTGGACGCGCTCTCGATTCTTGCGTAGGAACACTTGACGTCATCCTTCGTGATGTCCCCCTCAAGAAATACCCAGCTTCTGAAGGATTCAGCCCCATACCTTCTAATTACGTCCAGCGGATCGATCACGTTGCCGAGGCTCTTGCTCATCTTGTATCCCCTTTCATCGACCACGTGCATATGTATCCATACCTCCCTGAAGGGGGCCTTGCCGGTAACTAGAAATGACTTAAGAAGGGTAAAGTAAAGCCAGCTTCTGACTATCTCCTTGCCCTGGGGCCTCAAGCTTACCGGGAAGTTCCTTTCAAAGAACTCCCTATCCTTTGAGTATCCAGCTATGTACAGTGGCGTGTTGCTTGAATCAAACCAGGTGTCGAAGATCCTTGTTTCGCCAACGAACTCAGTCCCACCGCATCTGGGACATCTCTCCACTGGGGGCTTCTCCTTCCAAGGGACATAGTATCTGCCCTTCGGGGGGACTATTACGCTTCCGCATCTCTTGCAGTACCAGAGCGGTATTTCTGTGCCATAATACCTTCTTCTTGAGATGACCCAGTCATCTGTAAGCGAATCTATCCATCTGAAGAGGATCTCCGCGCTCTCGGGCGCGTAGAACTTCATTTCCATAGCAAGCTTCTTAAGTTCCTCCTTGAACTCCACCTGTTTCAGGTAGAGCTCCTTCCTGGGTATGAACTCTATAGGGGTCTTGCTCCTCCAGCAGATAGGGGTGCTGTGCTTTATCCTTTCCTCCTTTACCAGGTATCCCTCCTTCCTCAGGTCCTCAACTATTGCTTTTCTGGCCTCCCTGACCTTCATGCCCCTGTACTTTCCGGCATTTTCATTCATGAGGCCGTTTTCGTCTATGAGGAAGGCTGGGGTTAGACCTAGGTCCCTGAAGACCATCATGTCCCCCCTGTCGCCGAAGCTGCAGATCATAACAAGCCCAGTTCCAAAGTCCGGCTTGGCGTATGGATGAGGAAGTATGGGTATCTCGTGCCCGTAAAGTGGCACGACCGCCTTCTTTCCCTGGAGGCCCTTGTATCTCTCGTCCTCTGGATTGTATATGATCGCCTTGCAGGCCTTCAGGAGCTCGGGCCTTGTTGTGGCAACTATAACCTCACCGCCCTCCGTTAGTCTGAACTTTATATAGTAAAGACCTGTTTCCTCATCCTCGTACTCCACTTCAGCATCAGAGAGAGAAATCCTACACTCAGGACAGTAGTTCGAGACCTTTTCACTTTCGTATATCAGACCCCTGTTATACAGGTCTATGAATATTTCCTGAGTCAGCTTCCTGAAGTCTGGGTCGTCCGTCTCATAAAGGTCGCCAAGCTCCTTTCCCTTCTGATATGAGCTGAAGCTTATTCCAAGAAGTCTGAACGAGGTCTTAGAGGCCTCTGAGTACTCGTCGAGCTTCTCCTTGCACTTCTGAACGAAGACCTCTCTTGGCGTCGTTCTTATGCTGAGCTTAAGCTCCTTTTCAACCTGAACCTCTATAGGAAGGCCGTTCCTGTCCAGCCCCAGGGGGAATAGGACGTTGTAGCCATTCATCCTCTTGTACCTTGCGATGGCGTCCATGTAGACGTACGTATATGCATGCCCAATGTGAATGGGAGAGTTAACGTAGGGGGGTGGCGTGTCTATGATGTAAACTGGTCTATCGTCCTTTACAAAGCGGTACAGCTTTTCTCTCTCCCACTCCTCAGCTATCTGTCTTTCAAGCTCCGGATTCCATCTAGTTGGGATGCTCATTTCTTCTGATACCTTAACATCACGCCAATGCCGCCAAAGTTCTTAAACATCACTCCTGCCTCGGACTTTGAGGAAACTATCTCGACCCTTGCCCCAACCTGAGTTGCCAGATCTGTAACGTAATCCACGATGTCCTGAACCTTTATGTCCCACAGGCTCTTGCCGCACACTGGGCAGGTCTGCTGGGCCATGTCTGACTTCTCCTTAAAGACATCTTGGCTCTGGACGAACCTCTCGGCAGTGTATCCGCAGCTTCTGCACTGCGCCTCTATCCTTACCGTGTTTATGTCCTCCGAGATTATTATTAGATCGGCGTTCCCATCTTTTATCGCGCTTATTGATGGCTCAAGCCCGTAGACCACGAGGCCATCCTTTTTTGAGGCCTCTGCCAGAAAGCGATCGATTATCTTCTTTTCCTCTATCAGCCTTACACCTTCTATCAGCTCCTCCCCTCTTTCAAGGGTCTCCCTTATGCCCTCCTCCCCGGCATAGCCCGTGTCGACAAGGCCGATGGTGGCCTGCTTGAGCCTGTAATCGAGGTAATCCCCCTTAAAGAAGTCCTCTTTCGCCATCCCCGGCCCGCTTATTATTAGCTTCTTAACCCTGTAGGTATCGATGAAGATCTCCTTGGCATGGGCTGCTACCCTGTGAAAGAACTCGTTTATTTCGTTCTCCCTGATCCTCTCGAACCTCCTAGCGGACTGCCCTCCCTGCCTGTGCTTGCTTCCAACCCCGCTGGTTATAACCTCGATGACCTCAACCCTGTCCCCCGCTATTATTCCAAACCCTGCCTCCGAAAGGTCGAGCGAGATTACGCCTATCAGGTCCTCCTCCTTCAGAAGGGACTTAAGTATATCAAGATGGAAATGATCGTCACATCTGTAAAGCGACGTAGGCACGGGCTTAGGGGGGACTATTTCATAATACTTAAGCTCCAGGTTAGCCGGATTATCCGGAGAGGGCACATAGCCGCAGAAGACTATGAGCCCGTTCTCGGGGAACTGCTTGTACAGCTTGAGCCTCTGCATTATGTGAACCAGCGCGTCCTGAACGTGAGTTCTTGTCTGGTCGCTCTTTATGTTCGATGCGGTGCCGTATTCCTCCTTTAGCTGATTTATCACGTCATACGGAGGTCGCTTGGGAGGGATATACAGAGATATTAGCTCTGTGCCCCTGCCGGACACGTTTGCAAGCTCGGTAAGAAGCCTCTTAACCCTGTAAACTTCAACCGAATCATACTGCTGTTCCATTATCCTCTTTACAAATACCGAAACGTTAATTTTAAAACGTTTTTATACATTCGCATGAGAGGATGAAAGCAGTCGTCAAGATTTCAGGCAGCTTGTTCGATGAAGACAATGCCGCTGATAAAATCAGAAGCTTCGCGGAGGTTCTCGATGAGTTCCAGGAAGGAGGTAACCTCGTGGCAGCGGTGGTAGGAGGAGGAAGAAGATCGCGGGAGCTTATAGAGCTCGGAAGAAAGATAGGCGCAAGCGAGGACGTTCTTGATGAGGTTGGAATCGATCTGACCAGGATAAATGCAAAGATCCTCATATCGGCCCTCAGAAACTCGTATCCTAAGGTCATAATCGATATTAGAGAGGCAGAGGTTGCTTGGTCTCTCAGAAGGATTCCGGTTTCAGGTGGGCTGTCGCCCGGACACAGCACCAACGCAGTGGCAGCCCTTCTGGCCGAGCATCTAAGGGCCGACCTTCTTGTCAACCTGACAAAGGCTGGAGCAGTATATGACAGAGACCCATCGCTTTACAGGGATGCGCGAGCTCTTGAAAGAGTAACCATTGGGGATCTCAGAAGGATACTGAAGGGGTCGTTTGAGGCTGGAACTTATGAGCTGCTTGATGAAGTTGCAATCGGCATAATAGAGAGATCTAGAATCAGAACTGTAATAGCAGGGATGAGCGCCTCCGATCTTAGGAAAGCCTTATATGGTGAAAGGATCGGTAGTATTGTTGTCTTTGAGTGAAGCTGAGGAAAAGAGGAAGAGGGCAAAGGACCTCTATATACCTCCTCATTCTCATTGCAAAGTATGTGGTAAGGCCATACCTGAGGGGCAGATTTACTGCAGCAGAGAGTGCAGAGAGAAGGACCTTGCCGCTCAGCGAAGAGAAAGAAACCTGATGTGGGGTTTCTATGCCCTGTTCATCGGCCTCCTCGTTGTCACCTTGATCATAACTTACGTCTACAGACCCTGAACAAACGTTTATTTCTGCGCCATGTGTGTATTAGTACTAAATGAAAATAATAGTGGGAGTGAGCGGGGCGAGCGGTATCGTATACGGCGTGAGGCTGGCCGAGGAGCTAAACGCCCTGGGCCATGAGGTGCATGCTATATTTACGGAAGCGGCAAAAAGGACCTCCGCCTACGAAATGCCTGACGCCTTCGACAGAATAAAAAGGGCTTCCAACGCCGTTTATGGTGAGGAGGACATAGACGCGCCACCGGCAAGCGGCTCAGCTGGCTTTGAGGCCATGGTTATAGCCCCTTGTAGCCTGAGAACTCTGGGCTCCGTTGCAAACGGAATTGCAGACAACCTTCTTACAAGGTCCGCTTTGGTTCAGCTAAAGGAGAGAAGGAAGCTCATACTTTTGATAAGGGAAATGCCGCTTTCTACGATCGATATCATGAACATGCTTAAGATATCAATAGCTGGGGGTATAGTTGCGCCTGCTTCCCCAGGCTTCTATCACGGCCCAAGAAGCATAGAGGACATGGTTAACTTTGTGGTCGGAAAGGTCATCGATCTGCTTGGAATTAAGCACAGCCTCTACAGAAGATGGAAAGAGGAGGGTTGACGTGCGGAGCCTTGGCTTAGATCTTGCGGGCTCGGAGAAAAGGGACAGCGGCCTGGCGGTCCTGGACGAGGAGCTTTCGTGCTGGGCCTTTACTGTTAGGCTGGATTCAGAGATAATAAGGCTCGCGGAGGATCTGAGGCCTGACATCGTTGTTATAGATGCCCCGCTGAGCCTGCCGCGGGGAAGAAAAAGCATAGAGGACAGGTCAGGCCCTCACTTCAGGGCATGCGATCTCGAGCTGAGAAGGATGGGCATAAGGTTTTTTCCGATAACGCTGGGCCCCATGAGAATGTTGACCAGCAGAGGCATAAAATTGAGCAACAGGCTCAGCGCCATGGGCTTAAAGGTTATAGAGTCCTATCCTGGAGGAGTTCAGGATGTCCTGGGAATACCGAGAAAAAGGGATCTAAGGGGACTGGTTGATGGTCTGAAGAGGCTTGGGCTCAGGGGATGCCCTGAAAATCTGAATGAACATGAAGCCGATGCCGCTACGATCGCCTACCTTGGCATTTTGTATATGAAGGGAGAAGCCATTGGACTGGGGGATCCAGAGGAGGGGCTTCTCTTTCTTCCGCGGGCTAAAAATAAGATCTAGCTGAGGCCCAGCTCCGAGAAAGTGTAGACTTTCATGCCTTCAGGTACTTTTATTCCGTCAGCCTTCTTGAACGCGATTATGGTGATGTAGTTCGAGCTCTTGGCGGCATCTATAAGCCTCTGGGTCGCTATCCCATCTATTATGACGTGCTTGCCATCTGTTACCTTCCCGAGGGCCTGCATCAGCTCATTAACGGGAACCCTGGCCAGCTCATTAAGGTTTCCATCTAGGATTACCGCCTCAAGCGTCTCCTTTAACGAGGGATAGATTGACTTGATCTTCTCAAGAAGAGCGCTGTCTATCTCAACTGCTGGCGCAGGCTTCTTCTGGCCTTCCAGGATTTCCTTTATTTCTGCCGGTGTAAGCTCCTCTACCTCCTTGCCTGGAGGAGCCCTGTAGATTGGTATGTCGCCCAGCATCTGTTCCAGCTCCTTCTGAATAAGGTCTCCTCCCCTGTCTCCGTCAAGGAACGCTATTAGCTTCTTCTTTCCCTTCAGCTGCACCACGCTTTCAGGCACCTTGGCGCCGTTAAGGGCTAGAGTGTTATAGTAACCAGCCCTCTGAAGGTTTATGACGTCTGCCCTGCCCTCTACCAGAATTATGGTATCAGAGCTGTCGACCTCCGGACCTGCAGGCAGCTTCTCAGGACCCCACTCTATTACTTTGTAGGGCTTCAGCACTTCGTATATCTCGTTCTGGATCTTTTCGCCCTCGCTGGCCGACTTTATGTACCACTCCTTAAGTATCTCCTTAGCCCTCTCAGCTATCTGCCTTCTTTTCTGTTCCCTGACGTCCTGTATCTCCTCAAGCTGAATCTTTGCATCGCATGGGCCGACCTTTTCCACGCTCTCGACCATGGCTGCCACGAGCGCAGTGGTTACGATGTCTGTTGATGAAGGTATTATGATCTCCCCGAAGACCCTGTCGTTCTTCGTCTGCATGTTTATTTCAATTCTTCCTATCTTCCAGTTCTTCTGAAGCTCATTAAGGTTGAGCTCGGAGCCAAAGAGGCCCTCCGTCTGGCCAAATATAGCTCCAATGATGTCGGCCTTCTCAACTATTCCCTCTACCGTGAACTTGAGCTTTATCAGATACTTTACCGTTCCATCTGGCAACCTTTCTCACCTAATGAAAGGCAATTTTCTTACTTAAAAGCCTTATTGAAGTTTGCTCCTGGTTCTCAGAGCTTGAGAACCTCGACCTTTTCGGCAGCGTTTGCTAGCCTTCTCCAGTAATCCCCAACCAGCTCCTCGGCCTTTCTGTTTATGTCCTCAACGTTTACCTTTGTGAATCTGCCGCCGCTCAGCAGCACCTCCCCGTTAACTATTACGGTATCGACGTCCTTTCCGTTGACGGAGTTGACAAGATAGCCGTACACTGACTGCTCATTTAAGGGCGTTGGCTTAACAGACGGCTTTATGATTACCACGTCTGCCAGCTTGCCAGGCTCTATCGACCCTAGCCTATCGGAGACCCCGAGAGCCTTAGCGGCGTTTATCGTGCTCATTTCAAGCACCTGAAGGAAGCTCATGACCCTCGGATCAAGCTTGTTAACCTTGTGTATCAGAAACGTGGCCCTGATGTTCTCAAAGGTGTCAAATATGTAGCCATCGTTTCCTATGCTCACGTTAATTCCCATCCTCAGCATCTCCGGAACAGGTGCTATGCCAACAGCATTGAGCATGTTGCTCAGGGCGTTATGGGCAACGTGGGTCCTGCTCTCTGCTATTAGGTTCAGCTCGTCTTCATTAACCTGAACTGCATGAGCAACGAGCGTTCTCTCCCCAAGAACACCGAGGTCGTGTAGCCTTTCAAAAGTCCTCTTGCCGTATCTTTCGAGGTTGTGATAAAGGTCCCATTTCCCCTCAGAAGTATGAAGCGTAAGGGGGACCGCGTACTTGTCTGATAGCCTTTTTCCTTCTCTGAGAAGATCGTCATGAACGGTGAACGATGCGTGTATGCTTATCATTCCGCTCATCTTTTCGTTCTTATCCTTCATGATGTATCGCTCGTTTTCCTTCAGGCCTCTGTAGCCCTCCTCCTCGCTCCTTCGCTGAGTAGCCTCAAAGGCTATTACGCCTCTGATTCCAGCCTCCATGACGCCCTTCTCAATGTAATCAAGGACGCCATCTATTGCGTTAGGCCCTGAGAAGGTGTCAGCAAACATCGTCGTTCCCGACCTGAGAAGCTCAAGAGAGGCCGTGAGGGCGCTTATGTAAGCATCGTTCTCGTTCATGGTCTCATCCATTGGCCACCAGATCCGCTGAAGGTTCTGCGTGAAGTCGGATGGCGGAGAGAGCTTCAGAGGAGCGCCTCTCAGCAGTATTCCGTAGAGGTGCGTGTGCGAGCATATGAAACCCGGGGTAACAATTGATCCAGTTGCGTCTAGCTCCTCCTCGGCCTTAAGCCTCTTCTCGCCCCTTTCTACTTGAACGATCCTGTTGTTCTCTATTAGAAGTGAGCCCCTGAAAACTTCCCTCTTGGGGTTCATCGTGACTATTATTCCATTGTTTATCGCTATGGTCCTGTTCATATCAAAGCTTTGATTCAAATAAAAATAAATTTATCTGCCTAAAGCGACCTTAGTGGCACAAATATGCATCCTCCGTAATTTTCCTCTCTTCCATCCTTCCACTTTCTGATAAGATCCTGATACCCCCTGTTGCCCACTGGGGCCAGCACAAACTTTCTTACCTGATTCAGGACGTCTGTCGGGATCTCGCGCGCAGCCGCCATTATGACCGCCTTGTCGTATATTTCTTCCCTTGATCCCATTGGGAACCCCTTGCTCCCATCGGCAAAGACCGGGATGACGTTCGGGTATCCCTGTAGGTTCCTTCTGCCAAACAGGTACAGCCTGTAGTTGAGCTCCACTGTGACCACCGAGCCTGGGTACACTAGCTTTGAGATGAGGGCTGCGCTGTATCCGCTTCCTGTGCCTATTTCGAGAACTTTGTCATACTTCTTCAGCTCAAGCGCCTCCAGCATTATGGCTATCATGCTGGGGGCCGATATGGTCTGTCCCGTATCGCCAAGCGCGAGGGGCTCGTCCAAATATGCCAGATGCTCAGAGCCTGGCCAGACAAAGTTCCTCCTGTCAACCTCTAAGAAGGCCCTAGCTACTGATTCGCTCTTTATGTAACCCTCATTTACGAGGGCTTTTACAAGCTCCTGATTTGAACTAAAACCACTGATCAAGGGCTCCAGCAGCTGGCCTCTTCTTTATCCTCTGTATGGCGTTCCTCACCCTTTCCTCAGAGAAGTTCCTCTCCTCACAGAGAAACTTTATTAGCCCCTCCTCGTCAGGCTGTCTCCATTCAAGGTTCTGAACTTCCTTGACCTGGGGCTCAAGGAAGATCTTTCTGACCTCGTTCACGAGCTCGGGTGGAAGAAGCTCCGATAGGTGTGGTATTTCCTTGATATCCTCAATCCTTCCATACTTCTTGATAAGCTTGAGCGCAGTCTTAGGCCCTATTCCCTTTACACCTATGTTAAAGTCTGTTCCTATTAGTATTGCGATGTCTACAAGCTGTTCCCTGGTTATTCCGTAGTATTTGAGAAACCTGTCAGTTTCAATGATCTCGGGCGAGATCTCAACATATACGTCCTTGTTCGGCAGCTTTCTCCTTCCAGAGACCGTAAGATTCCTTATAAGCCGAGGTGAGTTGAAAAGGAGCGAGTCGTAATCCTGAGATACAGAGCCCCACGTTACATTCTTAAAGGCCATATATGCTGCCTGAGCTTCGCCTTCAGATGGCGCCTCTACCCACGGTACGCCCAGGAGGTCGAGAAGCCTCTTGGAGTCCTCGACCATGTAGGTCTTGAGGCTGGCGGCTCTTGTGGCGTACTTTCTCATGAGCTCCTCGTTTCCCTGAGCCCGTGCCTCCTCGTACATCTTGAGGGCCTCCTCCCTAGCCTTTTTTCTTTCCTCAATCTCCTTTGCCTTAAGCTCCGGGGATTTGCCATCGAAGACGTAGACGACCTTCAGGCCCTTTTCAAGGAAGTTGATGGTTCTGTAAAAGAGCCCGCTCAGATGGCTTGTAATTCTTCCCTGAGAATCCATCAGGGGAGATCCATCCTCTCCTCTTATAGTGGTTAGAAACTGATAAAGCGCGTTGTACGCGTCAATTGAAAGCTTTTTTCCATTTAAGCTCTCAAGCTGAATTTCCTGCTTTAATTCATCCTCAATTAGCGGTGATAAATCTACTCCCATCGGTTTAAAAAATGCCCTTTCTTTAATTTAAGCATTTTAGCGAAAAAAGAATAAGCCGCGAGACCCTCCTTAAAGGGTGTGCGGGGATTAAGCATAATCGTCCTGGCTGGGGGAAGATCCTCCAGGTTTGGCGAGGACAAGCTGCTATACAATTACAGGGGAAAGCCCATACTTGAGTGGGTTCTGGGCGCCGCAAGAGAAAGCTCTCCTGATGAAATCCTGCTATCGCTAAAGGATGAGGAGGAGCGCAGGGCAGCGCTGGCCAGAAAGTACGGGGCGCTGCTTGCCTTTGACAGGATAAGGGACAGCTCGCCACTGGTTGGAATGTGCGCTGGTGCGGAAAAGGCCAGAAACGAAATACTGGTTGTGATATCTGGAGATTCGCCTCTAGTGGGATCATCCTTTATCGCCAGCCTCAGAACCGCGCTGGAGGAAATAAATGCAGATGCTGTGGTCCCTCTCTGGCCAGATGGAAGGGTAGAGGTCATACATGCGGCATACAGAAAAAGGCCGCTAATGAGCGCATGTAAAAGGATGCTTTCATTCATGGACCTTGAAGTTAAGAGGGTTCTTATGTATATGAGAAGCACTTACCTGGTTCCTGTTGCAACGCTAGATAAAAGATCACTTATAGATGTGGACACAAAGGACGATCTTAAAGCGCTAATTAACTACTGAGGGTGACCTCGTTAAAAATCGTCCCCAGCGTTGCAAAGAGGGTTCAGGGTTATGATTTCAGATCTGTGAAACTTCTCCGCCCTCTATCGGTCCTTCGCTTCCTTTGCCCTCCAGCGCGTCGAAGAGGTAGTTAAGGAACTGCGCCTCTGGAACGGCTCCTATGAACACGTAGCTGTTGTTTATGACTATGTGAGGCACGGACATGACGCCGTACTCGTTTGCCAGGTCCTCAAACTCGAGGGCCTCAATCATGTCACCCCTGATCCTTGAGTTAGCCATAGAGAACTGATGGGCTAGCCTTACGGCTCGTGGACAGTAGGGACAGGAAGGCGTCACAAATACCTGGATCCTCACGTCCTGCTGTATCGTCTTCAGCCTGTTTATAGTGGTGGGGGCCAGCCTTGTAGTATTTCTGCTTATATCTATGATGTCATCTATGAAGGCGTTGAACTCGTAGCCAGCAGGTATTCCATAAAAGTGAAAGTTGTACTTTGTGCTGTTCGCAAACCCAATAGCTGGCGCCATTTCAACATTGTATTCTTTTGCTTTGTCCCTGTTCTCATCAAAATCATAGACCTCATATGATAGCCTTGGATCTAGGGAGGTGACCTCCTTGGCGAGCTCCACGAGCTCGTTACAGTACTCACAATCGCTCTTCTTCGTGAAAACGGCTATAGTTACATGTCCCTGCAGTCTCTTTGAAAAGACTTCCTTGAGAACCGCCTGGTCCTCCTCAGATATCAGGCTCATGCTCTATCCCAAGAGCCCGTAATATATTAACTTCTATCAACTTTTTAGGAAGGGCTCCAACGATCCTATCCACAAGCTCTCCTTTCTTGAATACGAGAAGCGTGGGTATGCTCATTATTCCATATTCCATGGCGGTCATCTGGTTCTCGTCAACGTTGAGCTTTCCGAATACTATCTTTCCAGCATACTTCCTGGCTAGCTCCTCAACTATGGGAGATACAACTCTGCATGGATAACACCACTCTGCCCAGCAGTCGATGACCACGTTCTCGTACTTTGATATAAATTCGTGAAAGTTTTCATCTGATACCTCAACGGGATAGTCAGGATACTGCGCCCTCCTTAGAGCCTGCGAATACAGCTTTTTTAAAATCCGCTCTTTAATGAGCTCCTCATCATCAAAAGAAGGCATAACTGTTGATAAATGTAAATTTTTTTTAAGTATTACTAAACATTTTTCCACGATTTGCGGAGTTTTTTGCTAAGGTTGTTTTTCTGATGCCGAATGCACAATACAGATATTCAGGCCTAACAAATTAAGAGCCCTATCGTGGTCCTTGAGCGTTATTTTCGTAAACTGAACTGATTCCCTTCAGATGTAGCGAAAACATATAAATCAGTTCAGGCCCGAACCTTGATTATCGCATGAGCGAGGGCGGGCTAGAACGGATAGTAATAACGGTCATCGGAAAGGATAGGATAGGGATAGTTGCAGGGGTCTCGTCGCTGCTGGCTTCTATGGGCGCAAATATCGTGGATCTTTCATCAACACAGATGAGGGACCTTTTTGTCATGGTGCTTTTGGCAGAGATAGATCCCTCAAGAACGCCGCTCATTAAGCTTCAGGAGGCGCTAAACGAGAAGGCCAGGGAGCTTGGGGTTCAGGTTGTTGCACAGCACGAAAACATATTCAAATACATGCACAGAATATGACCGTCTTTAAGTATTTAAGCCTTTGAGCTCTCTTCATTCTATGCTAAAGGTGGAGCTTTTTTCATGCAGAATGAAAAGAGCTAGCAGGAGGTTTGACATCGTCTCCGCAGTTGCAGTTTTTTACAGGAGGATCGGCAGAAGGCCAAAGGACGGTGATATACTGGTTATTTCCGGAAAGTACGTTGCGATCTCCGAGGGCAGGATTTACCGGCTGGACAGGGTAGTTCCATCTGAGGAGGCCATTGAGCTGGCTAGGGCCAATGGCGGAGATCCCAGAATAGCAGAGCTTGTATTAAGGGAGAGCGAATTCGTTGCGCCTAGCTTTGCTGGAATATTCATGGCGAGCATAAGGGGGATTCTTCAGCCAAATGCTGGAATAGACAAGTCAAACATCAGGGAAGGTTACGTGGTCCTGTATCCTCAAGACCCAAACGGGTCTGCTCGAAGGGTGAGGCTTGGGATTCTTGACATGTATGGAGCAAGGGTGGGGGTCGTAATCAGCGACAGCAGAATTTACCCAACCAGAAAGGGCACAACTGGGATAGCTATAGGTTACAGCGGCATCATTCCTCTGATAGATGAAAGGGGCTCGGTGGATCTCTTTGGTAAGAAGCTAAAAGTTACCAGGAGGGCCATAGCCGATCAGCTCGCCACGATGGCTCAGCCGCTTATGGGTGAGGCTGGTGAAAGCAGGCCCATAGTTCTGATAAGGGGATTGGGCGACCTTGTAGTGGAGGAAGACGTAGAGGTTGACCTTTCTGTTAGCTATAACGAGGACATCTATTTTGAAGCCATCAAGAACTATCTAAAGGGAATCTACTATCCTAGGATTCTATTATAATAATTTGATATAATGCATCAGAGGGAAAGGAACCTCCATGAAAGCGTGATCCCCAAGGCTGCAAAGAGCATAGCGAACGCAGCTAGGTACGCAAAAGCGGCCAAAATGCTGATGCTGGGAGTTATGCCAATAAGTGCCCATCTTGTTATTGCGTTGGCGTAGGTCAATGGGTTTGCAAGAGCTATGGGCTTAAGCCACCATGGCATGGAGGATACTGGATAGAAGGAGTTGCTTGAAAACAGCAGGGGCATGTTCAGTAAGTTCATTATGGCCATCTGGGTCTCCCACCTGGTGGACCTGAGCGCCAGCATAAGAAACAAAGATGAAAACCCAAACGAGAGCAGGAACAACGTGAGATACATCAGAAGAAATGCGGCAGGAGCGGCTATGGAAAAGCTGAACCTTAGACCCAGGAGAACCCCTATTAGAAGCACTATGGTTGCTTGAGCTAGAGATTTGATTATTGAAGCAAGCACCTTTGAGACTATTATCGATCCGCGGGGAACCGGCGTTGTAAGAAGCTTTCCAAGAAAGCCAAGCCTTCTGTCCCATACGATAGTCATGCCGCTGCTCATCGAAGTGAACAGAACTATGAAGCTCAGCATGCCGACAGCGAGGAATGAAAAGTAATCAGTGGTTCCGAAGGTCTCCTTTAACACAAGACTTCCTATCTGGTCTATTATTTGCCTTGGAACTGTGAGCCCCGGTATCGAAATGGAGGCCCCCTGGAACATATTAGCCAGGTTCATAGCCTTTCCAAAGATGCCTATCCAGAGTATTGGCTGGATCAGGCTGAGAATCAGAATTACCGGCTCCTTGTACCACTTCTTCAGCTCCCTGTTGGTCAGAGCCCATAATCCATGGAGAGGAGATGTCTTAGTTTCGCTCATGATCTCGCCCTCCTCAGCGTTCTTCTCATGGCAAATGCCTCTTCTTTCGATATGAACTCCTCCCTCATGCTCCTCCCGGTATAGTGCATATAAACTTCATCGAGAGTAGGCCTGCTCATTGAGAGCTTCCTGACCTCAAGCCCTCTGGTGCTCAAAGCGTTTACTATTTGCGGTATTGCCGACGGGCCATCAGAGACCTTGACCACGAGCTTCCCATCCACGAAGGTGAACTCCCTGATCTGCTGAATGCCGTCTAGAGCCTTCCTTACTATATCCTCAGGGCCCGTAACTTCAATTTCCACAGTATCCCATGTTACGCCCTTCTTCAGCTCATCTGGCCGCCCAATAACCAGTATCCTGCCTTTGTCAATTATAGCAACCCTGTCTCCATAAGAGTCTGCTTCCTCGAGATAGTGGGTCGTTAAGAATATTGTCATGTTGTAGTCCTTTTTCAGCTTAAGCACGTACTCCCATATGGCGGCCCTTGTCTGAACGTCGAGACCTAGAGTTGGCTCGTCCAGAAAAAGGACACGTGGCCTATTAATTAACCCCGTTGCTATCTCGAGCCTTCTCCTCATGCCGCCCGAGAAGGTCTCCACCTTCTTGTCCTTAACTCCGTATAGGCCTACCATCTGCAGGAGCTCCTCCGCTCTCCGCTTCACTACATCGCGTGGGAGACCGTAGAGATAGCCTATAAGAGTAATGTTCTCCCATGCTGTTAGGTCTTCATCCGCCGAGAACTCTTGCGGCACTACTCCTATTATAGACCTGACCTTGGCGGGCTCCCGTGTCACGCTGAAGCCTCCAACGTATGCCTCTCCCTCGGTTGGCCTGAGCGCTGTTGTCAGCATTCCGATGGTGGTGCTCTTACCGGCACCATTCGGGCCCAGCAGGGCAAATATCTCGCCCTCCTTTACTTCAAAACTTATGTGATCAACGGCCAATACTCCTCCTGGATAAACCTTTGTTAGATTATTTACAACTATAACGCTCTCGCTCATGAGATAAGACCCCTCAGCTCCTCTGAAATGCGGACGATTTTATCCCTGTGCTTCTCAAGCTCCTTCTTGTCAACGTCCTTAAGATAGTAGATGTAGCTCTCAAAGATATCCAGCACGTGATCAACGCTGAAGCTTTCGGCCGTTAACGGCTCAACGCCCTTTAGCTCCTCATTTCCTTTATCGGTAAGTGCGTACCTCCCATCCTCGAGCCTCTTTATGTATCCATCCTTCATGAGCTTGTAAAGTGCCGGATAGAGGGTTCCTGGGGATGGCCTCCAGAATCCAAGCGAAAGCCTCTCAATTTCCTTCATGATTTCAGAGCCGGTCCTCTCTCCCTGCGCTAGTACAAGCAGTATCAGAAATCGCAGGCCTCCCAGCTTCCTGAACCTGTACTTGTAAAGCAGCAGGCTCCACATCGAAATCGTTATCGATTTCTAAATATAAAACCTTTTATCAATTTGTGCTTTTTGAAAAACAGCTTTATAGTGAGCCCAGCATAGAAAAAACGTGCTTCCCCTGAGAAACGCTATTGTGGAGCTTCTCAAAAAGGAGAAGGTCGTAACTGACGACGAGCTCATACAGAAGCTACAGCCAAAGTACCCGGACATAACTTCCAAGAAGCTTTTTAACGAGCTGCTTGACCTGGAGATCCTCGGGCTGGTGCGCGTGTACGAAATTGGAAAGGGAAGAAAAAGGATAGAGCTCATGAGCGGCTCCTCTGAGGTCATTGGTGAGTTTGACTACTGAAGCGCCCGTTCCATGTTAAACTCAAACCACTATCTTAGATAATAAAGGTTAAATTAGCGCCAGTCCGTAAATCCATGTGTAATGGAGGAGCTTCTCAGGTACAAGCTCAGAACGATTCATCGTTTGCTTTCTAAACCGAAGGTCATAGATTTCCTTCAGGAGCTCTCAAGAAGTAACGAGAATGCCTCAGTGATAGCCTCCAGGCTGGGCATCAAGAGAAGAACTTACTATTACATCCTCAGAGAGCTGAAAAAGGAAGGGCTTATCATTGGCGAGGATGGAAGATACAGGCTCACGTTCACAGGATACTTCGTCCTCAACGCAGTTGAAAGAACAAAGGACTGGATGAGCAATCTGGACGAGATCATAAGGCTGGACGAACTTATTAAGAACTCGGAAAACGTAAAGCTTAACGCGTTCCTTCTGAGGAGCCTGGAGAGCATGGTGGGGCTTTCAAATATTCAGCCGGTCAGGATATTTCCTGAGAGGACCTCATTTAAAAAATACCTGTCGGAAAGCATAAAGAGCGCCAAGGCTTATGTAGGGGCCTCCCTGTCCTTTGATGATCTGGACCTCCTGCATCAGATTGTTGACGCTTCAAAGAACGGGGTCGTAGTCAGGGCCGTTGTGGATGAAAGCGTCATTGGCGCCCTTGAGAAGGATGTGAACAGATTAGGAGAGATGTCGCTGCTGGAGGAGATTTCGATCCTCCGATCAGTTGGCGCGCTTAAGACCGGCAGAGTTCCACGGACCTTTGCGCTCATTGACTTTGAGGACGTCCTTTTTGAGATCAGAAGCCCCCGAGAAGAAAAGGAGTTCATCATGGGAATCTACATGAAGAGCCCGACAGTAGCCGAGAAGGTTGGAAAAATTTTTGACGGCCATTCGTCAGCTTAATAAATTTAAAATCTAAATATAACTAAAATAAAAGAAAGTAAGAGAATTGCCAGCCCGAATAAAAACATTTGAGGAAAAAGTGGAGCTTGTAGATACCCTTAGGGCTCTCTTTATCCTTGAATCAAAAAGCATGGGCAGAAAAACCCTCTCCAAAAAGCTTGGAGTTGGGGAGGGGTATATTAGAAAGATAATTAGAAAGCTGGAGGAAAGGAAATACATCAGAACCTCCAGGATGGGAACCTCCTTAAGTGATAAGGGCAGGGAGCTGCTGAATGAGCTGAGGAATGCCATAAGGCCGCTTGGAAGAATACAGCTCGCTGAGCACAAAGGGGCCTTCGGGATAGTTGTAAGGAAGGCTGCCGATAAAGTCGTTAAGGGTCTGGAGGAAAGGGATGAAGCTATCAGGTATGGAGCTGCAGGTGCAATGATACTGACGTATCAGAACGACAAGCTCTGGTTCCCATCACTGGACTGCGTCACTGACAAATACCCTGAAATAGATAGCAGCGTGAGGAGGGCTGCGGGGGAGCTTCACGAGGGCGATGTCGTTATAGTTGCATGGGGGGACAACGAGATCGACTCAGAAAGAGGCGCTTATGCTGCCGCACTGCTCCTCCTGGAGAAGGCTAAAGCTAAGATAAGGATTTAAGCGGGGGTAATTCTCTATCTCCCATGGAGAGGGTCCCGTTTGAGGAGTTTCAGAAGCTCGATATAAGGGTTGGCAAGATAAAGGAAGCGTACAGAATAGAGGGATCTAAGAAGCTTCTAAGAGTTGTTGTTGAGCTCGCAAACGGAGAGACAAAACAGGCAGTTGCCGGAATAAGCAAGTTCTATGAGCCTGAGAAGCTGCTGGGAAAGACGGTCATAGTCGTCACCAACCTGGAACCCAAGTCCATAATGGGATACACCTCCGAAGTCATGCTGCTTGCCGCATTCACTGATACTGACCTATCCCTCCTGACCACCGACAAGGAGATGCCGCCCGGTACGAAGGTATCATAAGCTGAAAATGGGAATAAATTAATTTATAGGAGCGTTTAGCCATAATGTATTTAGGATGGTTAAGAGCGGGAAGAACTTTCTCAACAAGGGAATAATAAAGCTGCTCATACTCGATGCCCTTTACGATAAGGAGGCTCATGGCTACGAAATTATTAAGAAGATAAGCTCCAAGTTCAAGGGTATATACGAGCCAAGTCCAGGTATAATATATCCAACGCTTGAGCTTCTGCTTGACCAGGAGCTCATTGGGGAGAAGATCGAGAACGGAAAAAGAGTGTACTACTTGACGGAAAAGGGAAGAATGGCTAGAGACGACGGCCTCAACGTTCTGACCTCCTTCCTCAACAAGAAGATACAGCCGAACGAAAGGGTAAAGGTCATCGAGCTGCTCTTCAACATAAAAAACGTCATCTATGAGAAGCTTTACGAGCTCGATGAAGACAAGCTCAGAACCCTCAACGGGTATCTTGATGAGCTCCTGCAGAAAATAAAAAAGCTTTAGGGCTGAGGCGTCTTTTCAAGCATCCTGGAGAATGTCCATATAGCTGCATGTATGATCTCATTAAGCCTTGCCTGCGTTCTGTAGTTCTTAATAACTATCTGCTGAATCTCTCCGTCCTTTATTTCAACCGTGTAGTCAAAGAGCTCCTCGCCCTCGAGGGTCCCTGCTTCTGCTTCAGATTTGTCCTTCTGCTTCATCGCCTCCAGTATTTTGTTTATGAAGAAGGATCTAAAGGGAGGTACGTCGGCCCGCAGCCTGAGCTCTGGCAGAGGCTTTATTACCGCGCTGTCCTTTGTTATTATAACCTGACCTAGAAGCTGACCGTCCTTAGGCCTCTTGAGCTCTCTGACCTCTGCCTGCTCCTCTTTCTTGCCCTCCGTTGGCATCTGGACAGCTTTTACGAAGGACTCCTTCTTCAGTATACTGTCTATAACGTTAAGTAGATCCGTGTAGAACTGCTCCTGCTCCCGGAGCTCCTCTAGCTTTTCCTCTATTTTAGACCTAAGCTCTGCTAGCTTTTCAACCTCCTCAGAGCTCACAGACTCAATTTCTATAATCCAGCTAATAACTCTTTTCTAGACAGGATTTTCGTCAGGATCCGGAAAGCTTAAGGCTCATGTATTTGTCCTCCATTGAGAACGGAGGGGGATGAGCTAGATGAGTCTTCTGCCCGCATTTGGGGCATGTCTCCCTAAGGGTATAAGTTCCACATGATGGACATTTTCTTATGAACTTTCCCATCACTCAACGACCCTGAGAAATCCTTTGCCCTCGAGCCTCTTGCTTATAGCTGCGGCAAACTTCTTTATGCCCTTCTCAGCATCCTTGTAGTTCTGAGAGTAGAATGTTACCCTGTACCTCGGAGCGCTTATGTACTTTATAGTTACGTTGCCTTCCCTGATCTCGCTGATGGACTCCTTTAGAGCCCTTTTGACCACTTCTATGCCGTCTGGCTCAGGGCTGTAGATCTCAAAGATCTTAGTGATCGATACCTCTGACGGCTTTATCTTTTCCGATGCTAGCTTGTACAGCTCCTTCGCAAAGTTCTCATCTATTCCGAGCTTTACGAATACTTCGGGGCCCTTTTCCACAAGGTCCTCAAGCCCTTCGTAGAGGCTGTCGTACTTCTGCGAGACAAGCTTCATCTCCTTCTCGGCGTTCGGCTTGCTCAACTTCTTTGCAACTATGTTAAAGACGCTTTCGGCCCATCGGGATTTCTTGATTTCGATTCTCTTGAGCTTCTGCTCCTCTAGAGTTACCTGCTTCATCGAAACATCTATGTCAAGCTTCTGCCTGTCGGCCCTGATGACCTTCACCAGAATTTTCTGCTTAGGCTTCAGGGCTTTTTCTATGTTCTTAACCACGCTCCTGGACAGCTCGCTCTCTGGAAGAAACGCTCTTAGGTTGTTATACTCGTCCAGGGTTACCCATGCTCCTGAAGGAGATACGCTCTCGACTGTTGCCAGAACGATCTCTCCAACTTCAGGAAAGTCCTGTGGGACGCTCAATCTACCTTTTTGATCTCCTGGCTGTTAATTATTGCCTTACCGCCAGTAGGTATGACCAAAAGCTCGCCGCATCCTTCACAGTATATCCTGCGTTTTGAATGTGAGAAGACTATCCTCTCCATCCCGCACTTTGGACACTTTATTCTGAGAAAGGAGCTTCTGGGAGTTAGCACGAGCTGCTTTATCTGAGGCATCTAGATCACCCTTTCTTTATCTGCTCTACTATTTCAGCCTTCCTAAGCCTTATCCCTTCCTTCATAATAGTGTAGCCACATTCCTTGCATTTTAGCTTAAGTGTTACCTTTTTAGTGGTCTTGGCGGTTCTTTTGAGTTCAGGATACTTCTGGCCTCCGTAGCCATGCTTGACCTCCTCGTGATATCTGGCTCCATAGCTCATGCTTCTCTCCTTGCCCTTCTTGTAGATCGATACTTCATGTTCGGTATGCTTTTTACACCTTGGACAGTACGTGACTATTACTGAAGGGATTTTCATATCTCTCCCACCTTCTTCACTATGTTCTTCTCTATTAAAATTTTTGCATTTTCCTGAGGTATTGTGGCCAGATCGCCAACTTCAAAAGGACCGTACTCGACAAGATCCGATCCCATGAACTTGTCAAGGGACTGGTTAAACTGCACGAGAAAGTAAACAGTGGGAGCGTTTTTCTCTATGTTTTCAAGCTCCTTAGTCTTGCCCTCGCTTATGCTCGCTTTAAGCAGATTTATGTCATCGATAAAGCTCATCAGCTTCCACAGGGATGATTTCTCATATTCATCAACCTCTATCGGCTTTCCCTTTAGGAGGTTATCAACCATCTTCTTAACTCTTATATCTATGAGCTCGCTTACGAGCTCAGATACGGTCTTTCTGAGCTCCCTTGCTGCCAGCTTGGCCTCCTCCGTAGAGGCCGTAAACTCCATAATTTTAAGCTGCTTCAGTCTTAGGGAAATTATACCGTAGAAGCCAGCAGGCAGAGGAGCAAGGTTTTCTGGATCATTTATTTCGCTGTTAACAGCTTGTGACAGAAGATTGAGAATATCCTGCATCGTTGAACATATTACTCGCTTTTAGAAAAACTTTTTCTAATCGCTGACCAGCGGTCTGCTCTTTAGAAGGAAGTAAATTCCGCTGGCCCTTGCAACGATCCTGTCCCTCTGCTTGGCCGTGCCCTCGGTAAAGACGAGATCCTGTCCATATCTCGTTATTTTCCCCTCTGCCACTATCTCTCCCCTGAACGCAGGCTCTATATAGTCTATGTTTAGGCTGACAGTTACGGCCCTTTCGTTTATAAGAGATCCCATCGCCACGTCAAGAAGCGTTGCAATAAAACCGCCGTGAACTACCCCCAATATGTTTAGATGTTTATCTCCGCACAGGGCTGTCGCTTTTCCCCTCTCAACCTTTATATCAAGCGCGTCCTCCAGCATGCAAATCACCTAGTTTATGGCTCAGAGCTCAAGATCTTAATCATGCTTATAATCATAGCTCCTTTTTCATCATGGCCAAAAAATAGATGAATTAGCTTTAATAAAAGCTTACCTTTTATCTAGTGGGACAAACGGTCTTTCCGATGGGCCAACGTAAACGGCTCTTGGCCTAATGAGCCTGTGCTGCTCCTCAACGTACTCAATGAAGTGAGCCATCCAGCCGGTAACCCTTGAAAGTGCAAAGAGGGCCGTGTAGATGTTGTTCTGCAGCGGAAAGCCGAGACCCATGTAGACTATTCCCGAGTAGAAATCCGTGTTAGGATAGATGCCCTTTGCACCAAGCTCCTTAATTCCCAGCTCTTCAAGCCTCTCGGCTATTTCATAGAGGGTCTTTGGCGCTCCCTTGAGGTTGAGCTCCTGAGCCAGCCTCTTGAAGATCTTGGCCCTAGGATCATACGTTTTGTACACCCTGTGCCCGAAGCCCATCAGCCTCTTCTTGCCAGACTTGATGTTCTCCTGGAACCACGAATCAACCTTTGAGGGATCGCCTATCTCCTGGAACTGCATTGCGGCCGCTTCCGCTGCTCCGCCATGTAGAGGTCCCTTAAGAGCTGCAAGCGCGCCGACTATTCCTGAATACATGTCAGAAAGCGTTGAGACCACCACAAGCCCTGCGGTGGTTGAAGCTGGAACTTCGTGATCAAGGTAAAGTATCAGCGCGTCGTTCATCGCCTCCACCTCTTTTTCGCTTGGCGACCTGTCAAATACGGCCTTCAGGAAGCTTTCAGCCAGGCTCGAGGATGGCTCCATGAGCTTTGGCTCCTTCCCCATTGCGTGCCTTATAGCTACTGCCGTTACCGAGGCCATCTGTCCTATTATCCTTGCTGCCGTATCCCTGTCCGTTGCCTTGTTCCACGAGAACTTTTCAGTGGCCGCGAACGTGGCCATCGCGTTCATCTGAAGAGCCACAGCGTCGGAGGTCCTTGGAAGGGCTGTTATCGCCTTTATGGAATAGTCCGGGATCTTGTATCCCTCCTGAACCTTTTTCTCGAAGTCATCAAGCTGGGATCTGTTCGGAAGGTTGCCGTAAAGGAACAGGTACTGGATCTCCTCGGCTTTAGCCTTCGCGTTGATTATGTCCTCAATTCTGTATCCAGCATACCAGAGTATTCCCTTCTCGCCGTCTATTGTCGTCAGCCTGGTCCATTTTATGTTCACGTCCTCAAGGCCCCTGCTTATGCTCTCCATTTTGCATCACCGAGAAAAGAGACGGTTTGAAGCGTCTCTGCGACAAAAAGGTCATCGAGTATAAATTAAACGCCCGTTTATTTAACCTTATCCGTTTTGAAAGTTTTATTCAAAAATTTTATTAAAATTTCGATAAAAAATAACAAATCTAATATAATTAAGGCAACAAATTTACATAGTTTAAAATTCTCCATGACGCTAATAAAAGCTACAGCTTTCTTATTTTTAATTGCGATATTCGTTCGAGACTTCCTTTCAATTTTTACAAAAAACGTCCTTGATTTTTAACTTTATTTTGTTTAACCAGGCAAAATTTATAAAAATTACTCCACTAATAACATAACGTATGCCAATGCACATAAAAGCAGACGCGAATGACATTGCCAAGAACGTTCTTACGGTTGGAAACCCTGAAAGGGCTAAGCTTCTAAGCATCCTTCTCGAAAACCCAAGGTTGGTAAACACTAACAGGGAGTTTTACGTCTATACAGGGCTATATAAGGGTGTTCCTGTCAGCATCGTAGCCCATGGCATAGGCGCCGCCTCTGCCACGCTTGTATTTGATGAGCTATCTCAGGTAGGGGTTAAGAAAATAGTCAGGTTAGGAACCTCCGGCGCCTTGAAAGACGTAATAAACGTTGGCGACTTCGTCGTCTCAACAGGCGCCTCCTACTTGCCAGGAGGAACGATTGGAGAGTACGTAACTGAGGGGTTCTTCGTCCTGGCAGCGGTTCCAGATCTGATCCTGACGAAGAAGGTGCTCGATAGCCTGCGCAGGGCTGGGCTGAGAGTACACTATGGTCCCACCTTTTCCAACGATCTTTTCTATTCGAAGTACTACAGTGATGAACTAGGAATATTAACAAAGCACGGTTTTCTGTGCGCCGAGATGGAGTGCGCTTCTCTTATGGCTCTTTCTCAGATAAAGGGTATGAGATCGGCGTGCGCGCTCCTGATAGTAGATAACATAGTACGGGGCAGGGACAGGACGTGGACCGATGAGGAAGAGCTCGAAAAGCTTATAATGAAGGCGGGATCAGCAGTTCTTGATGCGTTAGTTGAGGATTAACGTAGTTCATGCGGTTTTTGTTGTTCTGGTTTCGTTTATAATAGTGAGCGTCGCGCTTCCTATTTCGCTTTATTACATTTCCCTCCTGGCGTTCCCAAATCAGGCGAAGGGGGATCCCCTGTATTACAACGGCATCCTGGTGGGGTACAAATACGTTTATATGAACATATCATCTGCCGGATTTTTTAACTCGAGCGCAACCTACTACATGAGCCCGATTGTGACTGAAAGTTATGCGATGCAGCAGGCTGAGGTGCTGAACGAGAGCTGCCACGTTCCGTACACCTATCTTGTCAGCCTGGTGAAGAACTACACATATTATGATCCGCTGGTGGGAAAGAGGCTTGTTAACGTAAACCTCCTGAACCTTGCGCTTCTAAAGTACTATTCAGAAAACCCCCGCTTTCACCAGCTGTACAGGCTTGGAATAGAAAGAATAAGGTCGCTCAACTATTCTGCTTATTCCTGATCACCTACAGCTAGCGCCCTTGTTCTATGATCTCGCCCAGTCCCTTAAGATGCAGATACACAGCAAGAAAAGCAGGCAGCTTCAGTCTTTCTTCCTTGAACGGACCGTAAGTCTGTTCCTTGAATTTGATTCTAGGCATATAGTAGACGTTAATCTCGACCTCCTCATCGGGCAGAACCACCGCATCCGTAAATGGATCAAAGGACTCGAGCCTTTCGACCTCCCTCTTTGAAAGACCGCTTTCGTTGTGCAGAGATTCAGGGGCCCTGAATATCCTTCTGACGTCTACTGTCACGTTTGGATCAATTGGTATCTTCCTTCTCTGCTTTATTACGGCTCCTTCGGGGGAGTTCCTCTGAAGGATCCTCTCATCGTACCCGTTCATTGATATGTAATCTACCAGCTCTATTCTCTCCGGCTGACCGAGTTTTCTCATCCTTTCATCAAGAACATGAAAATGATACCCGTTGTTGCCAGAAAAGTAAATTTTTATGTTCTTCCTGCTGATCCCGAAGTCCTCCATCAGCAAGAGCATCAGTGCTGTGGCGGCTTCCTTTACTTCTCTCATGCATTCGTCGCACACCCACTCAACCTCATCGACATCCTTGGACCCGCATCTTGGACATCTCTCTGGCTTAGGCAGAGGGCCGTATGAGTGACAGCTTCTGCAGATCCAGAAGCTGTTTTCCTTTATCCTGGGACTTGCGTCCTTGATATCTATATCAAAGGCGAGATCTGCCTTGATCCACCCCTTTGATTCCATGGAAGCTGTGGGATCGTGGTATAAGGCAACCGAGTAGTATGCTGCAAGAGGAGAGCTCCTGACTAGGAAGGCCCTGTACTCTCCGGGACTTTTAAAGCTGAGATGCCTGATCATAGCCCCTTCAAAGTTCATATATCCGAACTCCCTCTGCTCTATCTCATCGGGTGCGCTTATCCTCTCGGAGAAATTAAAGTAGTACCACCTGAAGAACCTCTTAACCGGTTGCAGTCGTTGAGTTTCCGACGTACTCATATATCAGGACCTGAGCCCACATGCCGTTTGAAAGCACTTGGTATGGAGAGGCGTAGACCAGCCTGAAGGGCGTTGAGTTCGTGCCGTAGTATATCCTGTACGTCCACAGAGGAATAAGATAGTACCCCATGTTGCTGTAGTTGACCTCGTAGTGAGGTATTATCGTGATTACCCGGCCCGTTGACGGATCTATAACTCCCCACCCCTGATACTGTAGCGGCTCAAGCCTTCCCAGCAGGGTGTTGTTCCAGAAGTACCATGTCAGCAGGTGAGTCTGAGGGTTTATGAAGAGCGACTGATTGCTCGTCCAGCCAGCCCACACTATCATGGCTGGTACCTTGCTTTCATCTCCACCTATGCCGTACAGCTCTCCTGAGAGTTCGTATCCGTACAGGTAATAGTCCCTTGTTATTGCGGCGGCATCGGCTCCTGCCGCGAAAACTACAACGTATTTACCGTGCAGCTCCTGCAGTATCCTTATAGCCTGATCTGGAGGCGAAAGGAACATCCTAGCCACGAGCCCTATCTGGGTTTCGTTTAGAGTGGCGTTATCTATAACGGTGGTCTGGTTGCCCATTACGGTTATCCAGTAGCCGTAGTCCCACCATGCCACTACTACTGAGTGAGGAGGCATGTTCGATGAGTTTGACATCCACTTAAGTGCATCGATCCAGGCTGGAACTGGCTGATTGATTCTCGTCGCGGAGTTGACTATTGAGACTGGAAAGTTGTTCTGAGGTATCCAGGTATAGACAGGGAATGCCGTAAGCCCAATAAGGACAGCCGCAGCCGCTATTTTTTCGTACTTGAACTCTGAAGCCTGGGGCTGAGCCCTTTTGATCTTCTTCACAGCAGGATGCTCAAACCTGATTTCCGAAACCGCATAATAGAGCCCAAGAGGCGCTCCTATTACAACGGCCAGCCCCATGAAGTCCATGAGCTGGCCAAAAGAGGTGCCGGCGTAAAAGCTCCAGAACAGGAAGATCGAGAGTATTACTGAAGCGAGCGTCCTCCTCTTGAGAAGAAAATAGCCCGCTATAATGACCAGCAGGCTGCTGAGGCCGTAGGTGAACAGAGTTTCAACGCCTGAAATTGGCAGCTGCTCAGCCACTGTGCTCACTATGGATGGTTTAGTCCTCAGGAGCGGATTTAGCGCCGAAAGATATCTGAGATTTATCAGGTGGGGAATGAGGTAAGCAACGGCTCCGAGTCCTGCAAGCACTATTGCTATTAGAACACCAAAGAACGCGTTCCTGCTAACTATCTTAAGTCTTTCGTTGGCGTAGTAGAGAGCGCTTACTGCTATCGCAAGGTAAAGCAACAGCATCGTTGGAGAGTAAATCCAAGACCTGCCTGTACGAGGATATATGACCGCCACCAGAGCCCCCACCGTATATAGAACTTCATTCAGAATAATCTGCTTAGTGATGTAGTAACCCATCTTTCCTGGCCTCAGATAGAGCGGGGCGAATAGAAATGCCAGTCCAACTACGCCGTTCATGTTCTCGGTTCCGCCCCACATCGTCTGCGCATACCCAACCAGCAGCCCGGCTATTAGAGCGTAGATGCCGGGCTTAACTGAAATAGCGTCCTGGGCCTTGCCTGATTCAAAAGCATATACTAAGAACAGGAGCGAAAGAGGCATAAAGAGAAAGGCGAACGGCGATCCCTTGTACCATCCAAAGTCAGTCCTGAGTATAAGGCCTGGAGCCGATGAGAGAAGCAGAACGCCCAGAAGACCTACATATTTGTTCCCCGTCATCTTCAATGAAATAAAGTATGCTGGAATGGATATCAGAACGCCAGTGAAGATCGGAACTATTGCAACGAAGTCGTACAGATATATCTTCATGCCGAGCCATTTCAACACAATGTAAAGGACAGCAACCAAGAAGTAAAGGCCAGAAGGAGATGTGGCCGGTATATTTCTTCCCCACGGATACCAGAAGTTATAGTCAATAGTGTGCATGTACTTGTTTATGCCTTCTAGCCCGTACTTTGTAAGATCCTGGTAAACGAGGTTTGTAACATAATAATGATAATAGGGATCAAACTCGTTAAGATAAAACCCGTACCTCTCTGGCATCAGCCTAACGTAGATGTTCAAAACTGTTAGGAGCGCAAACGCTAGAACAACCACTGCTGTTCCGAAGGACAGCCTCGGCCTTATAACTTTCATGATACCTAAAGAATCAGCTACTGAGTCTAAAAAAGTTTTGCCCGAATATGCCAGGCCGTGAAAACTGCGGCAATATTAAAAGCGACCTAACCTTATGTTAAGGCAGTAATGAAAAGGCTTAAAGAAGGCGACGTGCCGGTATTCGTGCACCTTCCATCTACTTTTGGCCACCTTGACGAATCAAGATATAAGGGAAGGTGGACCCTCATCTTTTTCTATCACAGGGACTTCGCCCCTGGATGTAACCTTGACATAGGAACGCTCCTTAACAACATGGAGCATATTGAAAGGCTTGGTCTAGAGCTTGTGGGAATAAGCCCTGACCCCCTTGAGAAGCATTTTGAGTTTGCTGTATCAAGGGGGATAAAGTTTGAGCTGGCCTCAGACCAGGAGGGAAAAATGGCTGGCCTGTACGGTGCGATTAAAACCAGAAAACCGCTTAACTTTAAGAGGAAGGCTTTCCTTATCTCTCCGGACTTCAGAATATTAAAGGCATACGAGGGAAAGAGGACCGTCCTTTATCCGCTGGAAATAATCTATGACGTTGAATTTATCCAGGACCTCATTAAGAGCTACGATCCGGAGAAAGTAAGGATCACGTTTAATTTCTTCTGAGCCTCCTGTCTTTGTACAAGAGCTTAGGTTCTGAAACATAGACACCGAGAGACGATGCTTCTTTGAAAACGGTGTTCGATAAGCTTTTTAAATTAAGAACAAGTATTAGGTCTTGATTAAATGGTCTTGATCGCTTCCAAACATCGTATTCGGAGGTCGTTCTTATTTGCCTAGGATCAGGGCTATCGTAAATGACGCTGAGGTTTTCTCGGGCAGCTTAGATATAGCGAACCATCCAAAGACAGTAAACGAGCTGCTCAGGGCGAGAACCATCAAGACAATAGCGGTTCTAAGGGGAGATTACTACATGTTCAGGGTTCCGGTAAGGGTTGGCGCAGAGAAGCCAGAGAGCGCGTATAAGGAGGGAGACCTGGCGTTCGACTTCATGGGCGGCTGGCTTCTTCTGTTCAAAAAGGGATCCATGTATGCTGGAAGAGCTAACTACCTCGGAGCCATAGAGGGGAGGGTCCCGGATATTAAGCCCGGGACTGAAGTAGTCCTCATTTTCACTCCTTAACCTATATCTGGCTCTGAGCCCCTTCCCAGAGGTAGCTGAAGTAGCTTTCAGCAAGCATGGCAAGGTATGGATGGTTCGATGCTATTGCCGTGTAGTCCCCCTGAGCCATCGAAAGCATTAGGACCACCATCTTCGAGTCCGAAATTACTCCTCCGCCGAACATGGCATCTCTGAACCTCACTTCGGCCTTTGGTATTGCTCTTTTTACCGTAGCTGCAGCGTTTTCGGAGGTGAGCACCCTGACTGACAGTTCCGGGTTCTTTACAACCACAGCCTTTATCTGGTCTATGAAGCTCTGCGCAGGCTCAAACGGCATTGCAATCTTAACCTCCCTTTTCGCCAGCTTTATTGCCTCGATAAATGTGTCCATTACAGCCTTAAGACCGTTTACCAGCCAAACGTCAAACCTTTCGGTCATGCCCTTGGAGCTGTATATGGGCCTTACTACCCTTTCAAGAAACGTCTCGAACTCGGTTAGCCGCTTCTCCATCTCCTCCTTATACCTCATGAGGATCTCGTCGGGAGATGCCAGATAGTACCTAGAGGGCCACCCCTTTTCCTCCTTTACCCACTTCATGTCTATCAGCTTTTTCAGCGAAGTATAGACCTTTGGGTATGGAACCCGGGAAGCTCTTGATATTTCCTGAGCGCTCATAACTCCCCCATTAAGTAGGGTCTGAAAGATCCTAATATCGTAAGTCGTAAGCCCTATTTTCTCCAGTATCTGAAACCTGTCCTCCATTTATCTCAGCTTCTCTATTACGCTCAGCGCCTTCACAACGTCCTTTCTCGGCATTATAAAGAAGACGTTCCGGTCAAACCTGAAGGCATGTATCAGGTTTATGTTGAGCGCGTTGAAGATCATGATCAGCGGATGGTAGGGAACATCGTGCTTTGCGCCGGTGAACTTGACCTTCAGAAGTACCAGATCGCTCTGCGAGCCCCCGTTCTTTATTATTGCCTTCATCTTGCCCTCATCCAAAACAGCCATTATCAGCTTTGTTATGTCCACGTTTTGGAACTCGTCTAGCGTGTAAGTTGCCTCGCCTATCCCAGTTTCGAGCTGCACCTCAGTCCCAGTTGTCGAAACTGAATACGAGGATGGCTTTGAGGCAGAGAGCTTCGTAAGAGCTTTCTCTATGGTGTTAAGCTTGACGTCCTTCCCCGTAAGAGAGTCAACGGCGCCTTTTATTTCCCGCGCCATCGCGTTCAGGTTTGCAAGACCGCTCGAGAGCATTATCTGATAAAGCACGTTCTCGTCAACCACCTTTTTCACGGCTTCCGTGACCTTCACAAAAGTGTATTTTTAGCTGTCATATAAATAATTTGTGAACGTTTTTCATGATTTTTCTTTGATTTTCAAAATCCCTCAAATAAAGTCCAGAAGGCTGCCCTCCCTTTTTGCAAACCTTGAAACTTTAACCGCAATCCTCCTGATCTTTTTGCCCTCAGATTCATTCAGAATGGCGCTGAGGAGCGACCTTGCGTTGCTGATCAGCTCATCGAAGGATGAGGTGGCGTGTTTGAGCGTTCTAGACTTCGTCCTTACCGTAAAGTCCTCAAAGATCGCTATGACGCCCACTTCCTGAAACAGCATCCTGTTCAGCCTTTCAAAGAGCTTCCTCGCCGCCTCCTCAAGCGCCTCTTCCGGGCTTCTTGTCTTCAAGGATACGAACTTCTCAAGCTCCTTTCTTTCCTTCTTTACCTCCACCTTTCTTTCATCAATGCCTCTCACAAAGTTGTAGATCATTATCCCCTTCTTTTCTCCGAAGACCCTTATCAGGTCGTCCACGCTCAGCTTTCTTGCGTCGCTGACGGTCCTGACCCCCATTGAGGCCAGCCTTTCGGCAGTCTTAGCACCTATGTATGGTATTTGATCAAGCCTTGATGACTCTAGAAACGACTCAACTTCATCCGGCCTAACCACCTTGAGGCCGTCGGGCTTGGCTCTGTCACATGCCATCTTTGCTATCAGCTTGTTTGGCCCTATTCCAACGGTGCATCGGATATTGGCTGCTTTCTTCACAATCATCTTTATCTCTTTCCCGATATCCTCCGCTTTGTCATAATCTATCTCCCCAAGGTCTATGTAGGCCTCATCTATGCTAGCCTGTTCCACCTTCTCGTATCTTTCCCTGATACTCTGCATTATAGCGCTGCTGATCTGAGAATAGTATGAAATGTCGACGGGGAGAATTACGAGGTTCGGGGCAAGGGCTTTTGCCTTGGAAACCGGCATTCCGGACTTCACGCCAAACCCGCGTGCTACATAGTTTGCTGATGCAACGGCTCCTGTTTCGGGTCCAGTTAGCATGCAGACCGCTATGGGCAGCCCCCTGTATTCGGGGTGTCTAAGCTCCTCGCACTGGGCGAAGAAGTAGTCAAAATCCACAAGGGCTATCGCGCGGCCTACCGTTCCCAACTTTTGACCTAAATAACGTTTTCAGAGGCTTTAAACTGATCGTCGCTTGTGCGCTTTTTGGCGACTTGAAAAAAATCTTTATAAGCACTGAAGTCCTTATTAAAATGTGAAGGCAGACGTAGTTGTTGGGGCGCAGTGGGGCGACGAAGGCAAAGGAAAGGTCGTCGATTTCCTAGCCACCCAGTACGAGCATTTTGTAAGGTTCAATGGAGGGCCAAATGCCGGTCACACGGTGGTCGTGGGGGAGAAAAGGTTCACGTTTCATCACGTTCCCTCTGCGGCGCTTAGCGGAAAGAGCCTGTATGTGGGGCCCGGAGTTGTAATAAATCCTCAGATCCTGAGGGAGGAGGCTGAAGGCATAAGGGGCCTTGTTGGCTCTCTGCATCTTACTGTGGATTACAGGGCGTCGCTCATTACCCCAGCTGAAGTGGAGCTGGACAAAAGAATTGAGGTGATGAAAGCTCAGTCTGCTGTGGGAACCACTTTAAGGGGCATAGGGCCTGCATATTCTTCAAGGGCACTGAGGATCTCTCCGCGTGTTGTCGACGTATTGAGGAAGGATTTTGATTTTTCGATCTATGAAGCGCTTTACGGAATCAAGCTGGATTGGAAGAAGTGGCTCGATGACTCGAGGGATGTCCTAGGAGGCCTTGCCGGGGACGTGAGGAACGAGCTTAAAGATGCCCTCGATAGAGGTGAATCCGTCCTCTTTGAGGCTGCCCAGGGCACGCTTCTGGATCTTGTCTTTGGAACCTACCCGTATGTGACGTCCTCAGGAACGACTGCCCCCCATGCGTTCTCGTCAACCGGTCTCTCATACAAATATGCGGGAAAGGTTCTGGGGGTGGCCAAGGCATATATAACACGGGTTGGATCAGGACCGATGCCGACTGAGCTCAAGGGAAATATAGCAGACTACATAAGGGAGAAGGGGAACGAGTACGGCTCCACAACGGGAAGGCCAAGAAGGGTCGGCTGGCTCGATATACCTCTCCTGAGATATGCAAAGGAGATAAACGGCATGGACGAGCTGTTCCTTACAAAGCTCGACGTGCTGGCGGGGCTTAACGAGCTGAAGGTTGCCGTTGCCTACATGATGGATGGCTCTGAAAGGAAAAGCGTGCCAGCCGACGCTGATTTGAGCCTGGTGGAGCCCGTATATCAGAACGTCGTGCCCATACCTAAGCTAAGCCCAGGTGACATATGGAAAATTGTGAAGGAGGGATGGAAATGTGCGCCAAAAGAAATGAAAGACTACGTTAAGCTCATCGAGGAGCTCGCAGGAGTTCCAGTGACCTACGTCTCTCTGGGTCCTCAGAGGGAGATGACCGTCAGAGTTGCATGATAGCGTGTCGCCCCTCGATGACAGATACTACGAGGATGTGAAGGAGATCGCTTCAGTGTTATCGGAAAGATCGCTGTTCTTTCACAGGCTGCTCGTTGAAGCGCTTTATCTCGAGGCGCTCTGCAGGGAGGGCATCCTCAGAAGGCCCTGCGGAGGCTTCAGCTCAGAAGAGTTCATGAAAAGGCTTGACGCGAACTGGTACGAGCAGATAAAGGACATTGAAAAGGCTGTCAGGCATGACGTCAAGGCCACTGAGCTCTACATGAGGAAGCGCCTGATGGAGCTAGGATATACCGGGCTGGCGCCTCTAGTGCATCTGGCCCTTACGAGCGAGGATGTTAACGCAAACGCCTACGGCATGATGCTTGAGAAGGGAAAGAGGAAGGTTTTATACTGCTACCTAGATCTGACGCTGAGGCTCTCTGAGCTCTCTAAAAGGTACGCATCGAGCATCATGATGGGCAGAACCCATGGGGTTCCCGCGGAGCCAACGACATTTGGCAAGGAAATTTCCTACTTTGCCTACAGGCTTGCAGAGGCTGCCGAAAGGCTGTTAAGGATCAGACCTTACGGAAAGCTCAGCGGGGCAGTTGGAACTTACAGCTCCTTCATGTTTGTGGATCCATCCGTAGACTGGCTGCTCTTTTCAAAGCGGTTCATCGAAAGGCTTGGCCTCGAGTTTCCAGAGGTGTCCAAGCAGGCACCCCTCTGGGACAACGCGGCGAGGATCCTTCAGGAAATCGACCTGATAAACTATATAATGAGAGAGCTGGCCCAGGACCTCTGGCTCTATAACTCCCTGGGCATAATACAGTTCAGAAGAGCTGGAGTCGGTAGCTCCACGATGCCCCATAAGGTTAATCCAGTGGACCTGGAGGACGCCGAGGGACAGCTTGAAATATCGAGCTCGGTTCTCCAGACAACCATTCACGAGCCCCTTTATACTAGGATGCAGAGAGACCTCTCGGATAGCCCAGTCAGGAGAAACCTGGGAGCTGCTCTGGCCCATTCTTACCTCGGATGCAGAAGAATCCTGAAAGCACTTGAGCAGCTGGTCTTCAAGGGAGAGGACGTGAACTCGCATCGTGAGGTCCTTTCGGAGCCTCTCCAGATAGCGTTCAAGCTGTCCGGGGATTTGAACGCTTACGAAAAGGTGTTCGAGAACATCGAAAATATGGATAAGCTTGTTGAGGAGCTCCCCGAACCGCTGAAGGGTGCGTTTTCCTCTCTGAGGCCTTCTGATTACGTAGGGCTTTCGGAGCGGCTGGCGGTGAGCGTTGCTGAGCTTGCTGAAAGGAAGGCCAGAGAGATCCTGAAGGAGGTAGAGCAATAACTTGCACTATATCAAGCCCAGCTACGAGGAGCTCAGAAACCTTGCCTTCAACCTATACCTTAAAATCAGGGAGTCTGGATACGTTCCGGACCTTAACGTTGGAATCGGAAGGGGAGGGCTATTCGTTCTCAGGTCTTTGCAGGACTTCTTTATAGCTGGGAGGGTGCGGATACCGTACATCGTCATAGCCGTTGAGAGGTACGTCGGCCTGCAGAGGACCTCTAGAATAAAGGTAAAATATCTTAGCGCCAGAACCGTCAAAGGCAAAAGGGTGCTACTGATAGACGACGTGGCCGATCAGGGAATAAGCCTGAAGGTAGCAAGGGATGAGTGCTTAAAGAAGGGAGCAAGGGAGGTCAGAACAGCGACTCTTCACCTTAAGCCAACTTCCGCTTTTATCCCTGACTATTACTCCATGGTCACCGATGCATGGATAATATACCCCTGGGAGCTTTACGAGACAATCAGACAGATCATTGAAGCGAACCTTAACAAGGACCCGAAGGAAGTTTACTGGGAGCTTACGTCTAAGGCCAATGTCCTGCCCGATGAGCTCGAGCGCTTCAGGAGAATAGTTGAGATAGAGGGCCAGGCCGATCTTCTCAGGTTTACAGAGGAAGCAATAAGGAGCGGGCAGCGAGTTAAATTCAGATAAAGCCAGGAGGCAGGTAGTTGTTCTGTTTGAGCCAGTCCACGTGTGCTACAGTGTATCTCCAGAGTATATCGCACTTCGAGTCATCAAACGGCCAGGGGGCCACCAGCACCACGTCCCCCTCCCTGATCCATATCTTCCTCTTGAGCTTACCCCTTATTCTACCAAGCCTTACCTTTTCGTCCGTGCACCTTACCATAGCGTGATCGCTTCCCAGCAGCTTCTCAACTACACCAAGTAGCTCACCCTGCTCTGGTAACACCAAATCCTTAAGCTCAGCTTCGCTCAGAACCTTTCTTTTTCCCATTTTCAAGGATTATAAAAGGCGTCACGTTATAACGCTTTTGCTTAAATCAGATATGCCTCCTGCTCTGAGCCCGATTCGACGCTCTTACAGGCTATGAGAAGCGAATTAGCCTCAAGAAGGAACCTTAAGCTGTGCCTGGTAACTTCAACGACTTCCCCCGCTCCATCCTCAGCCCTTATGAAGGCTATTTTTGGATCGCCCTCAACATCAATTCTGTCCTTCATCCTGATCCTGATCTTTTCGAAGCATGCCTGAAAGCCCAATGTGCTCACGAGCTGGGGGAACAGAAAGAAAAAGGCCGCTACCGCCGCCTGCAGGTTTCCGGGCAAGTTTAAAACCGGCCTTCCATTAACCTCCGCGAGGCCAGACGTTCTGCCTGGGGATATTCTTACGCCACTGAAGAGGATCCTTCCACCAGCGGCCTGAACTGAGGCTGCTGTCAGGTCCTTTGCACCGAATCCAGTCCCTCCAATAGTTATAACTATATCGTGAATGCTGGAAAGCTCGGATACTTCCCTGCTGATGGCCTCAACAGAGTCAGGGACCGGCCTTCTGAGCTCCGTCAGGGAGCATCTTGAGGCAAGCTTCTTTATCATAAAACCAGATGGATCTACGTTCTTTCCAAGAAGCTCGCTGCCCACAGGAAGTATGGATACACGCGGCAGAACGCCAACCTTTATGGGTCCCTCCCCCACGTGCGCCAGAAAGACAGCTTTCCTATAATTTACGATCTCCCCCTTCCTTAGAATTACCTCACCCTTTCTGCACTCCTCGCCAGGCTCCACGTAGTTCCTCTCGAAAGCGCTTTCCTGTTTAACTGTTATCGTGTCACCGCTTACGCCTACCATCTCCTTCCGTATGACGTACAAGGAGTTCTCAGGAAGCATGGAGCCGGTGTAAACTGCTAGGGCCTCGCCTTCATTAATCCTCTCAGGTGGTCTTTCCCCGAGAGCTACTGTGCCACTTATCTTGTAGCTGCTGGCTCTGGATGATACGACGTATCCATCAACGGTGCTCCTGCGCCTATCTGGGTGATCCGATCTGCACAGATAGTCCTCCAATACAACCCTTCCAACAGCATCCAGAGGGTCAAGGACCTCCTTTCGCAGGGGGCCTTTAAAGTTCTCCTCGACTATTTTGAGCGCTTCCTCAGCACTTACATTATAAATCATCATGATCTATTAAAGAATATAACCTCAAAAACCTTTACAAAAGCGAAAAGCTTCGCCGTTCACGACGGAGATGAAAGCAGCAAGAACTTAAATGCATGCCTTGTATTTGTTGGTTCAGTGGCTCCTATAAAGGGTAACCCCTGAGACCTCGGAGCCCTCGTCCTTGAGGGCAAGGAGGAGGTCAGCTAAGGGCTGGCGGTATGCTAGCAAAGGTTATTATTTTCCGCATGAAATAACGCATATGCAGGAGTGGACTCTGGAGGACGGCAAATATCTCATAGACATCGCAAGGCAGTCCATAAAATACTATGGAAAGACGAAAAGGTACATGCAGGTGCAGAACCCGCCTGAAAAGTACCTGGTTAAGGCCGGCGCGTTCGTTACTATAAAGAACAGACAGAGGGAGCTTCTCGGATGTATCGGAAGACCTTATCCTTCGGATACGCTTTTGAACAACGTGATAGTTTCGGCGGTCGATGCAGCTTACTATGACCCGCGATTTCCGCCCCTCAGGCCGGAGGAAGCCGATAACGTTCTGATAGAGGTAAGCATTCTGACGCCTCCTGAGGAGGTTGTGGTTAAGAGGCCGGAGGATTACCTGAAGGAGATAAAGGTGGGAAGGGATGGAATAATCGTCGAGTGGGCCCTCGGAAGCGGCCTTCTCCTGCCCCAGGTTCCGGTTGAAGAGGGCTGGGACGTCGATGAGTTCCTCTCATACGGATGCCTGAAGGCCGGAGCCGACAGAAACCTCTGGAGGAGGGGCGGAATAAGGCTCTACAGGTTCAGGGCCTACGTTTTTGGAGAGAAAGAGCCAAACGGAGAAGTTGAAAGGGTGAACCTTGAAGTATAGCTGGTACTTTTCAGTATACGGAACCGGGCTGGGACACATTTCGAGAAGCCTCTGGCTAGCAAGCAAGCTGGAAGGTCACAAGTACTTTTCCACGTGGGGTGAAGCCCTTAAGCTTGCATCGTCATATCCCTCCTTCAGGGCTACTCCGCTTGACGTGGTCTGGACTGAGGAGGGAAGGATGTCCCTCAAGAAGACGTTCAGAAGGTTCTATATGGCGTTCAGCTCCTTGGCCCTTCAGATAAGGGAGGAGCTGAACAACATAAACAGCGTCAACCCCTCGGCAGTGATTTCAGACTCGAGAATATCCCCGTTGATAGCTTCGATGATGGCCGGCAGAAGGAGCGTGCTGATAATAAATCAGCCCAGGGTGCTTCTTCCGCTGAGAAAGGGCATATACATAGCGCTCGAAAGGGCGTTCGGTGAGCTTCTTGGCCTCATCTGGGATCTGGCTGAGGTAATTATTGTGCCAGATCTTCCTCCTCCGTACACTATTTCTGCCTACAGTTTGAACCTTAAGACCATTGAAAAGAAGATCGTCCATGCTGGGTTCTTCTCAGATCCCCCAAAAGAGGAGGCAAGATGCAGGGAGGCAGGAGATAAGACCGTGTTCGTCCCGATAAGCGGCCCTCCCCCAACAAAGGATATAGTTTTAAAGCTCATCAGGAAAGCATCTGAAATCCTGCCCGACGGATACAGGGTTCTGGTCAGCCTCGGGGACTACGATAAAAGGGGCTACAGGTACGATAACGGCAGGCTGAGCGTAGTTGGATGGGATGAAAACAGGCAAAATAACATGCTATGCTCCGACGTTCTGGTTCTAAGGGGAGGTCTTACGACTATTGGGGAGGGAATTCTCTACGGAAAGCCCATGATAGTCATGCCCATATCCCTTCATGGAGAGCAGGAGCAGAACGCCAGAAGGGTTGCCGAGCTCGGGCTCGGCCTGTACGCTGACCAGTATAGAACGAAGCCCGGCGATCTTGCATGGATGATCCAGGAGGTCCTCGGGAACGACAGATACATGAGCAACGCCAGAAGGCTCATGAGAATAGCGCGCCTTCAAAATACGGCGGAAAGGGTAAAATCTATGCTGGAGAACATTGCTTATGGCAGCTCTTCCTGATAGTGGTATCTATGAAAAGGGGTCCCTTGATTTTAAAGGGCTGCTCTACGATGCGCTGTTCAGGGATCCCGGCAGGGACGGCATTGTCCTGTATTACGCTGGAACTGTAAAGGAGCTAGGCAGGGACGGAAAAAAGGTCAGGGCGCTGTACATTGAGGCTCATCCTACCTTAGCTAGCGAAAAGCTAAAGGAGATCTGTGCCCAGGCTGTCGCCAAATTTTCCCTCAACGATTGCAGGATCTATCATCTGAAGGGAACCTTCCATCCCGGTGAGCTGCTCGTGCTGGCCCTTATATGGAGCAGGGACAGATCGCAGGCCCTTTCAGCTCTTCCATATGTCGTTGAAAGGTACAAGAAGGAGCCCCTCATCTGGAAGAAGGAAATATATGAGGACAACACCGAGAAGTGGATAGTGGAATGATAGGTCTTGGCATAGAGAGCACTGCCCATACCTTCGGGGCATCCGTCATGAGCGATGATGGTAAGATACTCTCAAACGTAAAGGACGTCTACAGACCTCCCGAGGGGATGGGTATACACCCTCGTGAAGCGTCGAGACATCACTCCGATGTCGCGCCGCGCGTTTTAAAAGAGGCTCTCAGGCAGGCAGGGGTATCTTACAGAGATCTGGACTTTATAGCGTACTCGGCCGGACCCGGTCTGGGTCCATGCCTCAGGGTCGGGGCCACTCTTGCTAGGTTTCTTTCGGCATATTATGACAGGCCGCTGGTTCCCGTACATCATGGAATAGGTCACATAGAGCTGGGCACGCTTCTTACGGGAGCTAGAGATCCGCTTGTCCTCCTGCTCTCAGGAGGACACACGATGATACTCGCCGCGCATATGAAGAGATGGAGGGTGTTTGGGGAGACCTTGGATATAACGCTTGGGCAGCTAATAGATCAGTTTGGAAGATATGTTGGCCTTTCATCCCCAGCTGGGCCTCAGGTTGAGGCCCTTGCGCAGAAGGGGAGAAAGTTCATTCAGCTCCCCTATGTTGTAAAGGGAAACGATATATCCTACTCAGGGCTCTTGAGCGCAGCGAAGAAGGCTTCAAGGAAGGAAGCGGTCGAGGACGTAGCGTACTCCCTACAGGAGGTGGCGTTCTCTATGCTTGCAGAGACCGCAGAGCGAGCTCTTGCGCTCACTAAAAAGCAAGAGCTCATGGTGGTCGGAGGCGTTGCTGCAAATAAAAGGCTAAGGGAGATCCTCGAAGAGGTCGCGGAAAGACATGGCAGCAGGCTCTATGCCGTCCCACAGGAGTACGCTGGGGACTGCGGGGCTCAGATCGCGTGGACCGGCGTCCTCTACTACAGGAGTGGAGTTAAGGTTCAGCCAGAGAGCGCTTTTATTCAGCAGAAATGGAGAATAGACGAAGTGGACGTCCCATGGAGAAGCTAATAAGCAGGGGTGCAGAAGCCGACATTTATCTAGGAAAATGGGGGCCACTTGACGCAGTTTACAAGGTAAGAATCAGAAAGCCTTACATGAATGAGGCGCTTGATTCGTTCCTGAGGAGGACAAGAACTCTGAGAGAGGCCAGGATGCTCAGGGCTGCCCGGGCCTATATTCCAACGCCCCACGTGCTCTACGTAGGGCCAAAATCGTACATCCTTGTGCTAGAGTACATCAGCGGAAGGGTCATGAAGGATGAGCTCAACGGTAACCCATCCCTTGCGTTCCACATGGGGGTCTATCTGGCAAGGCTTCACTCAAACGGGATAGCACACGGAGATCCCAACACCTCCAACATGATCCTCGGTGCCTCAGGGAAGTACTACATGATAGACTTCGGGCTCTCATATTTTACCGAGAGGGTAGAGGACTATGCTGTGGACGTTCATCTGTTCAGGGAGATACTCAACGTTCAGCACACGGAGGTCTATGACGAGGCTCTGAGGTCCTTCTATGAAGGATACTTCAGCGAGAGCAAAGTAGAGAAGAACAGGATGCTAGATAAGCTCGACGAAATAGAGAAGAGGGGAAGATATTCAAGGAGAAGGAGCTTCCAGTTCTGAGCTACCTTTCGTATATAAGCAACGGAACTATCTGCTCCTCCTCCGTAAGCCCGCCGTGATGACCCTTGAAGTTTATATAGTCTCTGTCGTTTTCAGGGCCTCTGTAGGAATATATTAGGGATTCGGGTATGTGAGGAACGGCAAGAAGGTCGCCCAGCCTGTCCTGGAACCTCTGATCGACCTCTCCGAGCACGCCCATCTTCAGGTACTCCTCCTTGCTGAACACTTCGAAGCCCTTGAGCTTTTCCTCGAAGTACCTTCTTATGCTGTTCTCGTCCTTCACTTTCATGAAAGCAGCTCTCGAGTCTCCCCATGGAGGCAGAAGGAGGCCATCCATGAGCTCCTGATCAACAACATGGCTTACGTTGTTGTCGGTCTGACCGTGATCCGCTGTGAGGAGAAGCGACACCCCTTTTATTCCATCGAGAGATCTCAGGAGGAGCTCAAGAAGATCGGCAGCTGAGGAGAGCGCCTCAGGGGTGAACGGCCCATAGTGGTGGGAAAGGGTATCCACGGTCGGAATGTACACGTTCACGAAGACCCTCTCGTTTTCCAGGAGCTCCTTTCTCATTAGCTGAAACGCATCCCATGGATAGTAATATTTGATCCTCTGCATGTTTCTGTGATGGAACTGAGTTGTTGGCAGCTCTGATATGCTTGCTGGAAGGATTGAATAGGCCGGTATTCCAGCTCTGCTGAGATGATCCCCGATTGGCACGGCCTTATCAGATATGTAGGAGGTGAAGTTCTGATAAATCAGAGGAAGTGGAGCCTCCTGTGAAGGATGAGACAGGTTGAGCATGTTTACAATCGTGCCAAGCTCCTTGATGTAGGTTGTGAAGCCCATTACTCCATGCTCCCCAGGGGTGAGCCCAGTATAGAAGCTTAGCATTGCACAGGCGGTTGTAGACGGAAATATGCTGGTTATAGTCTCCGCACGGAAGCTGCTGAGTATCCTCCTATTTATAAAGCCGCGCTCGATGCCTTTTTCAAGGGTTCTCTGCCCGAAAGCATCAAAAATGACCAGCACGAACCTGTCGCTCTTCTGCACATCCCTTTTAAGAGGCTTTCTGCTGCCGCTCAATCCGAAGTTCTCCAGAACTGTTTCATAGATGTTCGCTATGCTTCCGCCATCGTAATCTGGTACCACAAAGCTCATTTTAGAAAATTAATATAGAATTAAAGTGAATATAAACTTTAATCCGTCGCCATAAGGCGCACCGACCGCTAACATTAGCTTTGAAGCTCCCGCCAGAGGCGTCCGCCCGTTACTCTTTAACTGCATATATATGTCCTTTCGAGAATATATTTGTGCCGGAAATATGGCTGCCTTACGGAGACAGCGAGATCTCGCTCAAGCTTAAAAGAGAGGATCTGGACGACGTTCTCCCATTGAACCCGCCCGAGAGCAGCCTCTCGGAAGTAAACGCAAAATACTATGTGACGGATGGCCTTGATAGATCGGAGCAGATCGCTAGGGAGGTCTTCCGTGATCTTGCCCCCTTAAGGCCAGGGGAAAAGCTTGCTGAGGAGATGATCGATGGATCCCTTGTCAAGAGGCCTATGGAGCTAGCGGAAACCGTGCTCATATGCGCTGTCAGGAGCGATCCGGTTTACTGGTTCACCGGTCCTCACAGCTTAACGGCTAAGCTAATGGGCGCCGAGGAGGAGGTTGTCAAAAGGAAAGAGGAGTTCGGCTCATGCTCTGAGGATGGCGCTGTATGGTTTTCAAGGAGGCTTCTTGAGACAAGCGGCGTAAAGGCATACTGCTACTTCGGGAGAAGCGGCCGGGCTATTTCGGGGCCAGGAACCGAAGTTTATGAAAAGCTTAGATCGTACTTCTCGTCGTTCTCAATTAAGCACAGGCAGAAGAGCTTCGTGATAGCTTCCGCTGGAGGAACACCATACGATGATAACCTGAAGGAGGCTCTACTCTCTGTGCATGGGCTCAGGGGACTTCTCAAGGATGGCTCAGAGCTCATAATAGTCGCAAAGTGCAGCGGTGGCCTTGGAGATGAAGGTCTGAGGAGGGCGATCCTAGGTGAAAAGAGTGAGAGCTATGCTGTAAAGGTCCTCAGGGAGCTTCAGAAAAGGGCAGCGGTGAGCATAGTTAGCTCCCTGCCGCTCACCTATGTTGAGGGCCTGGGCATGAAAGGATACAGCAGCCTGACCGAGGCGTTTGAGGGCGCAAGGAAAGCTGGAAAAGCGTTCATAGTTGAGAGCTCGTACCTCCTCTGCAGATCCTGATAGTGTTATGAATCAGAATAAAAAGCTGAACCGCTTCACTAGCTTCAGTAGGGCCCCTTTTCGCCCTTGCAGTACACGACGCCTCTGTACCTTCTCACAAAGGATGGACAGAGATAGCACGCGATGAACGGAACCTGCTGCTTTATCACTGGGCATTCAACGTACTCCTTTTTCATTGAAGAAATAAGCCTGTTTCCTATGCCCTTCAGCTCGTTGAGCTTCTCATCAGGAACCTTAAGTGCCCTTTGAGCCTTCTTTACCTCCACCTGTAACAGAGAGCTCATGCAAATAAGAGGTTGATTATAATGCCTTAAAGGTTTCGCTCCACTTGATGTACGCCATGACCATCTCTGAAGTTACGCTTGGCTTTCTCTGCTTTATTACGTTCTTGAAGTCCGCCATCGTGATGGGCCTGGGCTTGCTTCCGGGCTCAAGGGCCTTTCCTGACTCAAAGAGCTCCCTCACCACGTTAAGCTGCACCGCCTGCACTATGTTCTTTATGTCGCTGCCAGTATATCCCTCGGTTATCTTTGCGAGCTCATCGAGCTTTACGTCAGGAGCAAGCTCTAGCGGCTGAGTGTACAGCTCAAACATCTTCTTCCTGGCTGCCATGTTAGGAAGCCCCACATAGATCCTCTTTTCAAACCTTCTCAGGAAGGGCGGATCAAGAGACCAGGGCTTGTTCGTTGCCGCCAGGATGTAAATGGGCGTTTTCTTTCCTTTTTCAGTTATGCCGTCCGTTTCCTTCAGGAACTGGTTTCTTACTCTGATTTCGCCTCCCACCTCCTGAGCCCTTGTGCCGAACAGCGAATCCACCTCATCTATGAATATTATCACCGGCTTGCCCTCCTGCTGTGTTATTTCTCTTGCCTGCTGAAAGAGTCTTGCTACGTTCTTCTCGGCCTCTCCCAGCCACTTGCTCATTATGCTTGCGGCGTCAACGGAGAGGAAGACCGCATCTATCTCGGCAGCTGTTGCAGCTGCCAGCATGGTCTTTCCGCAGCCCGGAGGTCCATAGAGAAGTATCCCCTTTGGCCAGCCAAGCGGGAACAGGTCAGGCCTTTTGTTTGGATATATTATTGCGTCCTCAAGAGCCCTCTTTGCCTCGTCAAGCCCTATCACCTGGTCGAACTTGACGTCCGGCTTTTCCCTTATGACGAGATCCTCGAAGTTGGCCCTGAGCGTCTCAACCCTTCCTCCTCCCTGCTCCTCAACATCGCCGTCCCCAAGCCCCCTTATCTTCTGTATCTCAGCTATCCTGCGCTTGTACGCCATGGCCTTCTCGTAGTAGATCTGGTTCAGCTTGTAGTCGGGGTACAGGTTTATGAGCTTCATCAGCATCTCTATTGCCTTCTGATAGTAGAGTATTGCCTGCGGATAGTTCCCCTGGGCGTCCAGCTTTATTGCCTCCTGAGCGTAACGCGCGGCCATCGACTCAAGCTCCTGAGCTGCCTGGTAGCTCATAATTTATCACCTACCCTCCTTCCTCTATATAGCCTCAACGTACTCACCATCTCTTGCCGCCTTGAGCAGAACGCTCCTGAGCTCCTCCTCGGCCCTCTCCAGCTCAATTGACCTGTCTATGGCCTCCTCAAGTATGCTCTCCGCGTCCACATCGGCTGATGGCAGCTGTATGGTCTGCCCGTTTATAGTTATTGTTTCAAAGTAGTGAGTTGCGTCGCTGAGCTGCTCAAATATGGCCCCGTAGGCCTCGTTCAGCGCTTCGAGCTCTGGCCTTAGCTTTGAAATTGCCATCCTTGTCTCCTTGAATGATTCAAGTACGCCGGCCAGATCCTGATAGCTGTCGAGCCTCAGAATAATCCTCAGAAGGAGCGCGTCGAGCTTGTTTACAAGCTGGTAAAGCTGGGTGAGAACCGCCACCTCCTTTCTGTATATTTCCTTCTCCTCCTGGCCCCTGCTTCTCTCTGCCTTTATGCTGAATGCTTCGATCTTGACCCTTATCCTCCACATCACGCTCTGCAGGTTGTTCCTGTACTTTGATAGCTCAAGGTAGGCCTCCCTGAACGCAGGCTCCTTCTTCCTGAATATGTTAAATCTAATCTTCATATAACTACACACCAACTTGTCGCGCGTTTAATTTATCAGAAAATGTCATAAAAAATTAACAAAAAGAAAAAATTGAGTTGGAAAAGTTTGCGCCTGAGCTTTCAGATCTGGTGCTTCTCTCCTTCTGGAAGTCCTATGGTGCCAAGGTCCGGCAGCTTCTCCTTCATCTTTGCCTCTGCCAAGGCGCTTGCCTCTGCCAGTATCTTCTCCGCGTCCTCGTTGGCCGCCTCGAAGTTCAGCGTCGTTCCGGTCAGCTGTCCTGCATCCACCAGTATGCTGCTGAGCAGCGATGAGATCTCCGAGATCTCCTGCTCCGCCGATGGCATTACCTGCATCAGCCCAGCCCTTACGCTCTTTATGACCGCCATAGCTGGAGCTAGGGTTACCACCACATCGCCCAGGTCTGTTACAGTCGAGAGCCTCGTGACTATCTGCTCGAGCGCCAGCTTTGCCTGACTTATCATCTTGTACATCTTCCTGATCTCGGCCAGCTCGTTCGCGTACACGGTGGCATGCTCTGAGTCGTGCTTCTGGAGGTAGTTGACTATCTTCTGGAAGAGCTGGTTGTCCTTCTCCTTCAGCCTGTTGGCGGCGTTGTCGAGCTTGGTTATCTGTATCTGGAGCTGCCTTATTGCCTGCTCAATCCTTGGCTTGAGCGGTCCCTCGGGTCTTACGGCTCCCTTGATCCTGTCTCCAAGGCTTTCTCCTTCAGGTGCGTTCCACCTTTTAGCGAACTCGCTCATTGCAGCACATATTTGGAGACTTTTTAATATGACCCTATTGTAACTGGATGGAGGTGTCACTGGAGGTACAGGACCTCTAAGTGACAATTTTTTGAGAAGTTTGTCAAAAGCTTTCATCCTTTTCTAATATTACATGATGATAACAAGCTAGATCATATGTCAGAGTACATCAAGCTGGTGTCAAAGCTAAAGGAGCTTGGACTAACTGATTATGAAGCGAGGGTATACGCAACCCTGCTGGTCAAGGGCCCGCTGTACGCAAGCGAGCTAGCCCTTTTCTCAGGGGTTCCCAGGACCAAGATATATGAAGCAATTAAGGGCCTCTCCAAGAAGCAGCTTATAGAGGCCTACGGAAGCCCCAAGAAGTTTTCGGCTGTCTCCAACCCGGAGCCCCTGGAGGCGCTGCTAGTGGAGGAGGAGAGAAAGTACAAGGAGATTAAGGGCCTTATTAACGAGATAAAGTACCTTAGCCAGAAGAACGGAATAACCCAGCTCAAGGGCAACCTGCAGATACTGGGGGAGGAGGCGCTTGAGAGCGTCTTCGGGGATTTCATGAAGAGAACAAAGTACACGTTCTATGTGGCGGCAGATCAGCAGATATTTCAGCTTCTGAAGAAGCACGAAAGGCAGCTAATGTCCATGATGTTATCCGACGTGAAGGTTAGGGTTCTCCTGCCGTACAGCGACGAGGACATGATAAACGAAGCGGCATCCCTGGACATACCTGTAAGGGTTGGAAAGGTTCCCGATGGAAAGGGAATGATTGCGGCGGACGATGAGGTGTTTTTAATTCATAACCCCGAAACCGGCGCCTCAACTGTAATAATGCAGCCGTATATCGTCAAGCTCATCACTGATAGCTTTCTCAACAGGAGCTTTGAGGGATCCCTCGATCTGAGGGAGTACATCAAGTTCATGCACTCTGGGCTCTCGGATGACCTGATAAGCCTGAAAGAGGATGATGGACAGATATACAGGGTCTTCTTCAACAGCGCGCTTCAGACGCTCGGAGACGAGGATCTGAAGAGAATATCTTACAAGATGCTCGAACATTACAGGGCCCACACCAACCTGTTTGAGGCGGATGTCCGCGTGGCTCTCCCAGCGTTCATAGAGCTCATAAAGAACGACCTTGAGGGGGGTGATGTAAAGTACGATGAAACCACAAAGATGATAACGCTCGAGCTGGATGGGTCGTCGGAGGTTCCCACGTCCCCGTGGTTCCTTCTGATGAGCGCCTACCTTGGGGTGCAGGGAAAGAGCCTGGAGACCGTCGCTAAAATAGAGGGGGAGAACAAGAGGATACTGCAGTTTAGAGTGCCCTGGGAAATAGAGGACATACTTTTCTGAGCGCTTACTCCTTCTTTGACCTGAGCTCCTGAAGGTAGGCCTCGTAAACCTGCTTTGCTTTTTCTGCAGAAGGGCCTGTTCCCTCGACGACGCCGCTCTTTGTTATCTTGATCTTGTCCATGACTATTATGGCCCCTATGTCCTCCCTTAGCTTGACCATGTTTGGGAAGACCTTGTTAAGCCTGTCCGCAAGGGCCTTCAGGTCAAACAGCTCCTCCAACAGCATAATCTTCCTAATCATTTTAGATGAGTAGATCATCCTTGTTGTCGTTTCGCCCTTTACCTCGAGCACGACGTTTAATGCAGGATCAATGGCTAAGAGAGTTCCCTCTATCTCTCCTTCATCAGTTGCTACCTTAACCCTTTTGTTAAGAAAGGAGGCAAGCTCCTCTATAAACCTCTTCTCAACTATAGACGACAACCCAAAAAAATTGCATTATTATCGTATTTAAGCGTTTTTGGCCACAGCCTGAAGGGGCGGCTCCGCCTGTGCGCCTCATTACGAAGCCGCCTGCGGGAAAAGCCCTAGAAGGCGGTTACGCAAAAATCGAATAGCGCGTGGTGGGGCAGACATGCTTATTTTAAGAGCTAATCCTTGCACTAAGTTGCCCATAAGCGTGATCAACCGGATTTTACAGCTTTGTGCTTTATGCGCCTTCAACGTGGTCCTTCAGCATATAGGAAAAATTAGCGATCTCGGAAACAGAGCATTGAATTCTCTGACCTACTCCCCGTCCTGAAGGGCAGGGGCTCCCGAACTCTCGGGGGTTACTCCATTTATGGGAGCCACTGGGCCAACAAATACCAGGCATGCATTTAAGTTCTTGCTGCTTTCATCCTCGTCTTGAACGGCGAGGCTTCTTTTGTAAGTCCCATGCCCTCTCAGGGAGAGGCATGGCCCGGTTCTCACACACAGAATCAAGGGATCAGCACCATAGCCGCGGGATGGCCCGGACGTGCATAAATAGGTTTTCCGCCAACAAACCTTACAGCCAAGATTTTCTGTGAAATTTGCTGTTAAATACCCGGCCGATCCTGAACGAACGATAAAGCACGTCTCGCGTTTTTATTGAATGAATAACACCGAAAGCCTGCAACAATCGGAATGTTATAGATTTTAAAAATGGGGCCGGTGGGATTTGAACCCACGACCGCCAGCGCCCCAGGCTGGCATCCTAGACCAGGCTAGACGACGGCCCCTCAAGCTTTAAATACTGAGCTGGGTTTAAATTCTTAACTAAAACTGCTTCTGCCATGCTGAGATTCTCTAGGAAGCTTAACCGCTTTAAAAAGGCCGTGCGGCCTGCTCAAATCTTTGGCATGCTTTTTAAGCTGTGGTATTTCTATTTTTGCTGTAAAAATTGAAAATTGGAGAAGAGGCCCGCCTTCTCATCTATTCCTCAATAATAATTGCGCTTTCACAGGGGTTCATGTGGGTTGACTTTCCGGTCTACCTTGCTGAGATAGGATATCAGCCAATACAGATAGGCATCGTGCTCACCTTTAACACGTTAATCGGATCGCTTCTGATGATGCCCATTGGGGCTCTGTCTGACGCGTACGGTAGAAAGAGGTTTATAGCACAGGCCAGAGCCCTTTCGTTTGCAGCGTATGCGATCCTTTCGGTGTTCAGCGGATTGCCCGAGGTGCTTCTTGCCGTTACCCTTCTGGGCATATCCTTTGCAAACTCCGGCTCAAGCTTTATGGCCCTGCTGGCTGAGAAGTCAGATGACGCCAACAGGAACTACGTTTTTGCGTTCTCAAGCTTCACAAACGGCATCGCCTCGTCCGTTGGAATGCTCCTGGGTTCCATTCCTCCCTATCTAATGAGCTACTTCCACATGACGCTTATCGAGTCCTACAGGGTTCTCTTCACCATGGCGTCTGCCGGCTCGCTTTTATCTCTGATTCCGCTTTTGATGGTGAACGAAAGGTACAGGGGAAAGAGGGACAGGATAACCATATTTCCACGGGCTTCAAGGAAGATAGTTACAAGGCTTTCGGTCCTTGGCATGATAGGCCTTGGGGCCGGGGTTCTTGTCAGAATATTCCCGCTCTGGTTCTATCTTAGATACGGTGTTAACGTGAACGTTCTGGGGCCACTTTTCGCTCTTACTGGATTTCTGACGGCCCTCGCAAGCCTTGCAACCCCCTCCATGGCGCTCAGAATAGGCGAAATAAGCACGATAGTTTACACCGAAGCTGCCTCGATAATAATCCTAATAGCCATGCCTTTCATGCCGTTTTATTATTTAGCGGGGGCCCTATACGTGCTGAGAAGCCTTCTTATGAACATGTCAGCACCAATACAGAACAGCTTTATAATGAGGCTGATACCTGAAGATGAAAGGTCGCTTGCTTCATCCATAATAAACTTCTTTGACTCCCTGCCCAGATCGTTCGGGCCGTTTATAAGCGGTTTCTTTATCCAGCTTGGATATCTTAACCTTCCTTTCTTCTTTACTGCAGCGCTGTACTCGGCCTCAGTATATGGATTCTACCTCCTGTTCAAAAAATATCAACACTAACCAGCCTTCACTTAAAGCTGGCCTTAAATGCTCCCGCTGGCGGCATGCATCCGCTTCACGCATGGATTTAACGATTTAACTCTGACCTCCTTCCCGCCCTGAAGGGCGAGGGTTCCCAAGGTCTCGGGGGTTACACCCCTTTAGTGGGTGATACTCCGCCGTGCATGACGATGTATGAAAGAGGCTTTGCTATGATTTTGACTGACAGACCAGCTGCTTTCCTGAGTATGTTCAGCGCCCCGTTCAGATCTGAATGAAGCCTGTGACCGAGAGGACATTTTACCACGCCTCTCGGGCTTCTGATCACCTCGACGTCGTGGTAAGCGCAGAGCCTTGAAGTATTGTATTCAATCACTTCATAAACCTTTATTCCGTACTCCTGAGCTTCGTGCTCGATTGCATCCATTAGTTCACGGTAAGACCACAAGTTCTCAGTGAGCTTGTTTCCCTTATCCTGAGCGATCTCATACGGATAGCCGATGTACAGCGCTGAAACGCCAAGAGACCAGAGCTTCTCAATTAGATGTGATGCCAAAGTCCTGTATAAGTGGGCCATCCTGCGGTTCAATTTTCCCTCGAGCCTCCTCCTCTCAAGCCTGAGCTCCTCGGCCCATTCGCTCAGCTTAAGATTTTTTGCTCTGTCCTCAAGAGATTTTATTTCTGAAATCCTTTTCTGCAGGTAGAAGAAGTCCTCCTTTGCTCTGGAGCCCCTCTACAGAAGCCACGTTCCGTCGGAAACAATGACCGAGGCGAGTATGTTTATCCCAAGATCGATCGAGGCGCTTTTGTTTCCTTTAGGTCTTTCTCTCTGAATTTCCTTTCTTTCACCTTTCACGATGTTCCTTACGGCTTCCACGCCAACCTCCAC
>JBMFIC010000008.1:0-52821 GCA_049976505.1 Nitrososphaeria archaeon
AGGCTTCCGAGCTGGTTCAGGGTTAAGCCGCCCGGCTACATGAAGGAGGACAGAAAGAGAAGGCTCCTGCTCGTGATCAGGAACGACGGCTACGTTGTTGATGACCAGAACAGAGCGATCCTTCTCAAGCGTTTCAAGCTCAGGATACCCTTTGCCGGAAGGCTTCAGTGGTACGGAAAACAGGGTAGGCTTGAGATCTACTACGACGAAACGAAGCAGGCGTGGTACGCATCGATACCCGTGGAGGTTGGCGTAGAAGCGAAAAGGAACGTCGTGAAAGGGGAAAGAAAGGAAATTCAGAGAGAAAGGCCTAAAGGAAACAAAAGCGCCTCGATCGACCTTGGGATAAACATACTAGCCTCGGTTATCGTCTCTGACGGAACCTGGCTTTTATACAGGGGCTCCAGAGCTAAGGAGGACTTCTTCTACATGCAGAGAACGATTTCAGAGATTAGATCGCTCGAAGATAAAGCAAAGAACCTGAGGCTGAAGGAATGGTCTGAGGAGCTCAGGCTCGAGAGGAGGAGGCTCGAGGGAAAGCTGAACAGAAGGATTGCCCACCTGTACAGGACTTTGGCATCACATCTAATTGAAAAGCTCTGGTCTCTTGGTGTTTCAGAGATCTATCTGGGCTATCCATATGAGATCGCTCAGGAGAAGGGAAACAAGCTCACTGAAAATCTGTGGTCTTACCGTGAGCTCATGGACGCCATCGAGCTTGAGGCGCAGGAATATGGCATTAAAGTGTATGAGGTGATTGAGCACAGCACCTCAAGGCTCTGCGCGTATCATGCCGTTGAAGTAACCCGAAGCCCGAGAGGCGTTGTAAAGTGTCCTCTTGGACACAGGCTTCACTCAGATCTCAACGGCGCGCTGAACATACTCAGGAAGGCAGCAGGCCTGATGGTCAGGAGCGTTGCGAGGCCTCTTTCATACATCGTTATGCACAGCGGAGTATCACCCACTAAAGGGGTGTAACCCCTGAGACCTCGGGAACCCTCGCCCTTCAGGGCGGGGAGGAGGTCAGATCAAGGCCTTTTGAATCAAAGTTAAGCGTTTAAGGCCCTCAGCTAGCTTAGCAAAGGTTTTAAACACCCGGGATAACTTTATCACATGGCCTCGCACGATGAAACGGAGGACCTCATTCTGAGAAAGAAGCTGCTTGAGATGCTCAGGAGGCAGCAGCAGGCTGCGCAGAGGAAGGACGACCCTCTGGAGCTGGTGAAGAGCTACCTGTACGACAGGGGAGATGAGGTCCTCGATGCCGCGATGGCCCAGTTCCCGAGGGAGACCAGGATTTTCGTTGAAAGGCTGGCCGACCTGATAAAGAAGGGGAAGATAACGGAGAAGATAAGCGGGGCCGAGCTGCTCTACATATTAAGGAACATCGGGATTCCGGTCTCCATAGAGACCAAGATAACTATTCTGAAGGACGGAAAGAGCATGTCACTCTCGGACATGCTCAAGGAGAAGGAGGAATCCTAGAGCTTCTGCAGATCCCTGTCTATGGTCCTTGCCACCCTTCTTCCCCAGCCCATGGCCTCTATAACGGTAGACTCCCCTGTTACAATGTCCCCTCCAGCGTAAACCCTGGGTATTGAGGTCCTTCCCTCCAGGTCAACCACGACCCTTCCGTGCTGGTCAACCCTTAGCTCGGGGGTCATCTGGGGTATCAGCGGGTTCGGGTAGAAGCCTATCGCGGTTATGACCATGTCAACGTCGAACTCGAACGTTTCGCCGGTAGGGACAGGCCTTGGCCTTCCTGTCCTGTCGGGCTCTCCTGGCTTCATCTTCATGAGCTTTATTCCGCTAACGTTCACGCCGTCGCTCGAGAGGAACTCCACGGGAGCTGCCCAGAACATGAACTTCACTCCCTCCTCCTCCGCGTGTCTCACCTCAACGGCCCTTGCGGTCACCTCGCTCCGTCCCCTCCTGTAGATTATGTAGGTATCGGCCCCAAGCCTTAGCGCCGACCTCGCTGCATCCATTGCCGTGTTTCCTGCGCCTATCACAGCAACCCTCTTTCCCACGTGTATTGGCGTGTCGTAGTCCGGGAACATATAGGCCTTCATGAGGTTCACCCTGGTCAGGAACTCGTTCGCCGTGTATATCCCTGCGAGGTTCTCGCCTGGCACGTTCAGGAAAATGGGCCTCCCAGCTCCAACCCCCAGGAACACGGCATCGTAGTCCTTGAGGAGCTCGTGGATCGTGTACGTAGTTCCCACCACAACCCCGAGCTCTATGTTCACCCCAAGGCTCTGAAGCCTCTCGAACTCCATCCTGAGTATCCTCTTTGGAAGCCTGAACTCAGGAATGCCGTAGGCGAGAACTCCTCCCGGCACGTGGAAGGCCTCGAACATCGTCACTTCGTATCCCATCCTGGCCAGGTCAGCTGCAGCGACTATTCCAGCTGGCCCCGATCCAACGACTGCAACCCTCCTGTGCTTCTTCTCTGCCGTTACCGGAACCTCAACGTTGTTTTCGAGCGCCCAGTCGCCCACGAACCTCTCAACCGCGCCCACCGCAATCGGCTCCCCAACCCTCCTCAGGACGCACGCCCCCTCACACTGGATCTCCTGCTGGCACACCCTTCCGGTTATCGATGGCATGGGCGTGCTCTGCACTAGTATCCTGTACGCCTCCTTGAAGTCTCCTTCGGCGACCTTCTTCAGGAATCCCGGCACGTTAACGTTAACCGGACATCCCTGCTTGCTGCATGGAGCCGCGCAGAACTTGATGTCCCTTGAGGCCTCCTTCATCGCCTCCTCCGGGGTAAGGGTGAGCTCCACCTCGTTGAAGTCCCTTCTCCTCTCCTCCGGAGGCCTCGTCCTTGGCTCAACCCTGTGTCCTATCTTGCTCATATCCTTCCAGCCCCCTGGAGCATCTGAAGCGAAATCATCTCCTCCTTCTTGTACGCCTGGAGCCTTATAGCCAGCTCCCTCCAGCTCACCTGGTAGGAATCGAACTCAGGCCCATCGACGCAGGTGAGCGCCGTTTTACCGCCAACGGTTATCCTGCAGGCCCCGCACATGCCAACTCCGCAGACCATGAGCGAGTTAAGGCTTGAGTAGGATACGGGCACTTTGCCAGCAGAGGCCTCGGCGCAGGCCTTCATCATGAGAGCGGGTCCGATGTACCACGATGCATCGAACCTCTCGCCCCTCTCAAGAAGCATTTTCAGGGCGTCAACTGTGTATCCCTTGATTCCCTTCGACCCGTCATCGGTGGTCACGTACAGCTCATCGCTGAACTGCTTCATCTCGTTCTCATAGATGAGGGCGTTGGAGGTCTTCGCGCCTATTATGGTTGTTATGTGGTTCCCGAGCCTCTTCAGCTCCCTTGCTATTGGATAGAGCGCTGGGATTCCTACCCCTCCGCCAACCATGACAACCCTGCCGTATCTGCTCACCTTTGACGGGTGGCCCAGTGGCCCCGCAACGTAGTAGAGCTGATCCCCGACGTTCTTCAGCGACAGCTTGATCGTGGAAGTTCCAACCTCCTGGTACACCATCTTGATCCATCCCTGCTCCCTGTCCCAGTCAACAAGCGTCATCGGGATCCTTTCTCCCTTCTCATCAACCATTATAAGCATGAACTGGCCAGCGTGGGCAGCGCGGGCGACCTTCGGCGCGTGTATAACCATCTCATAGATGTTCGTTGCCAGCTCCCGCTTCTCAAGGATCTCCCTTTCCTTTGGCAATTCTGAGCTCACTAATATGTTAGAGCGGGTCCTTATTAATGTAAGGAGTTAATCCTTACAATTTTTTGGCGGCATTTTTGCAAAAATGTTAATCATTTAGCGCCTCTGTGCTCAAAAATCATATGTCAGCGCTCCCGCATTTCAACTAATCCCTCTGCGTTTCTAGCCCTGGAGCCTCCTGACCACGTCCTTGACTATAATGTGGGTCACGCCCTCAAGCTTGTAGAAGTCTATCAGGGCCTCAAACGACGTCCCCTTCCTTATGAGGTCCCTTGGCCCGTTGTACTCCGAGGGCTCAAGCCTGGCGTACCACCTGTCGTCAATCCTGGCTATGGCATAGCTGGGCCCTACCTTCACTATCTCAACCCTGTGGACCTCCCCAAGCCTTCCCCTGATGGCCGAGAACGTCACGTACTTCCCATCATGCCTCCTGAAGACGAGCTGCTCTCTCTCGAGCTCCCTGAGCGCGGCCCTTACTGAGAGGTCATCCGCAGCTCCGCCAAGCCTGCTTGCTATCTCCTCAGCGGTCAGCCCCTCCTGCGACGCCAGTATCTGATCGTAGACGGCCTTCTTTATCTGATCCGGGCCCAGCTCCTTTGGCCTCTCAGCAGTCCCTGCTGCCCCCAGCTCCTCCTCTTTCATCGGATCCTCAGGAGGGCTCGGGAGCTGCCTGAATATGGGCTGAAGCACGGAGTTGAGGCTGCTTACAATGGCCTTCATCCTTCTCACCTTTCTGAGGCTCGAGTAGAGGTAGGCGGAGTCCAGCGAGGACTGGGTGGTCAGAATTATGACCCTGCCGGGTCCCCTTCTCCCCGTCCTTCCCTTCCTCTGTATGAACCTGATCTCGCTGGGTATGGGCTCGTAAAATATAACCAGGTCAACCGAAGGTATGTCAAGGCCCTCCTCCCCTATCGAGGTTGCTATGAGCGCGTTTATCTCCCCGCTCTCGAGGGACCTGAGGAGCCTGACCTGCTCCTCCTGCTTCAGCCCCCTGTCCTCCTTCCTGCTTGCCTGCCCCACGAACCTGGCTGCCCTTATCCCAGGTATGCCGTTGAGCCTTTCGACCAGGAGGCTGGCGGTGTTCCTGAACTGCGTGAATATTATCATCCTTGAGGACGGGTTCTCCGATATCTGCTTCCTGACGAGATCCAGGAGCACCCCCAGCTTCGGGTGCTCCTCGTTAACGCTCTGGACCTCAAGCTTCAGCCTGAGAAAGTCCTCGTCTGAGCTCAGAATCCTCCTGAACCGCTTCTCGTCCTCTTCCTCGTCCCACTTCTCGAGGAACTCCCTCAGCGTCGATATGCCCTGCGTCTCAAGGAGCTCCATCATGTGAAAGACCGTCAGGGCTGCTGACTGATTGGCTATTGCCTGAAATATGATCCCCCTCCTTTCTGGGCTCTCGTCAAGCATCGACCTGAGCCTCTCGCCCAGCTCTATCAGGTCCTTCCTTCTGACCTCTGAGGGCGTCATTTCAAGGAGCCCGTTCTGGTACAGCCAGGCAAGCCTCCTGTCCAGGATCCTCTTCAGTATGCTCTTTATCCGCTCGTACGATTCGGGGAGCTTGACCCTCACGTATTCCAGCTCAACTGAGTGAACGTATGGCCTTACGTCGGGGTCGTTTTCATCCCTGTAAATTATCTTTTCAATGAACAGGTTTCTGCAGACCTCCATTATGCGCTCCTGTGATGCTCCCGGCGATGCGGTCAGCCCAAGGATCATGGGATACTCGGATTCGTTCACGTAGGTCCTCGCCACGAACGTGTAGGCGTAGTCCTTTACCGCCCTGTGCGCCTCGTCGAAGACCACCAGGCCGAAGTCCTTGAGGCTCAGCCCGAGGCTCTGGATGTCGTTTCTCACGACCTCGGGGGTTGAGAATATCACCCTTGCCTTTCCCGCCCAGATCCTTGCCCTCTCCGCGGGCTCTATCCTGCCGGTGAGCGCGGCGAATGAGCTCTCGGGCAGGTTAAGAGTTTTCATAAAGTTCTGAGCGTGCTGAAGCACGAGGGGGCGCGTGGGCGCAAGGATCAGAACCTTTCTGCTCCTCTGCCTGTAGAGCACCTCAGCGGCGAGAATCATAGCAATCGCCGTCTTGCCAAGGGCCGTCGGCAGTATGACGAGCGCGTTTTTTCCATACGCCTCCCTGGCTATGTTCACCTGGTACTCCCTGTACTCCAGCGCGCCCTCCCTTATCAGCGGATGAGATACACTCGACATGATCCCCACTTCTGCCCTTATGATTATACGTATAGAGCCCAGGATATAAACGGCTTGCACGGAAATCCTGGCTCCTCTTGATCAGGCCCGCAAAATTTTTTGATCTACATTTTTAACGCTCTCGATGTCCTCTTAAGGTCATCAGCCAGGGATGATAAAGTACGGGACGCAGAGATCCCAGGAGGAGATAGAGGGCCTACTTGACCCCCTTGTGCTGAAGTGGTTCAAGGAGAAGTACGGAGCCTTCAGTCCTCCACAGCTGGGGGCCATATACTACATACACAACGGCGAGAACGTGCTGGTCTCATCCCCGACAGGAACTGGAAAGACCCTTGCGGCCTTCCTCGACATACTCAGCGAGCTGCTTCAGATGTACCGCAGCGGAAACGCCGAGAAGGGGATAAGGGTCGTGTACGTCTCGCCTCTGAAGGCTCTGATAAACGACATCAGGAGGAACCTGCTCGTCCCTCTCGAGGAGATGAGGCAGATGTCCGGCGATCCAAACCTCTCCAGGATAACTGTTGGCATAAGGACGAGCGACAGCAGCAGCTCCGAGAAGTCAAGGCAGCTCACCAGCCCTCCCGCAATACTCTGCACCACCCCGGAGAGCTTGGCGATAGCCGTAACGGCTCCAAAGTTCAAGGAGAACCTGAGAACCGTGAAGTGGGTGATAGTTGACGAGATACACGCCGTAGCTGAGTCGAAGAGGGGGGCCCATCTGTCGCTTACGCTGGAGCTCCTCGAGGAGCTGGCTAAGTTCCAGAGGATCGGGCTGAGCGCCACCACCGCGCCAGTGGAGGAGATAGCCAGCTTTCTGGTCGGTCCGGGAAGGGACGTGACGATCATCGACGCCAGGTTTGAGAAGAGGGCCGAGATCCAGGTCGTTGCCCCGGTGAGGGACCTCGTCAGGACCAGCGAGTCGAGGGTTAACGAAGCAACGTACAGGCTCATCAGCAGGCTTCTGAAGCAGAGCAGGACGGCCCTGATCTTCACGAACACAAGAAGCGGGACCGAGAGGGTCGTTGCGACCCTCAAGAGGAGGTTCCCCAACATATTCACTGACGAGAACATAGGGGCCCACCACAGCTCAGTAAGCAGGGAGCTGCGCCTTGACTTCGAGGAGAGGCTTAAGAGAGGGGAGCTGAAGGCCATAGTCAGCTCAACGTCCCTTGAGCTTGGGATCGACATAGGCTACATAGACCTCGTGATCCAGCTCGGAAGCCCTAAGAGCATCATAAGGCTCCTGCAGAGGGTGGGAAGGTCAGGGCACAGCGTGAACAGCGTGTCAAGGGGGGTTGTGATCGCGAGCGACAACGACGACGTCGTCGAGACCTCGGTGATGACCTACTACGCCCTCAGGAGGGAGCTTGACAGGATCAGGCCCGTAAGAAACCCGCTGGACGTCCTTGCCCAGATGATCGTTGCCATGTCCCTCATGAAGAGGTGGAACGTCATGGAGGCCTACAAAGTAATAACAAGGAGCTACAGCTTCTCGACCCTTTCATGGAGGGACTACGTCGACGTCATAAACTACCTTGCAGGGGCGTTTCAGAGCCTCGAGGAGAAGGGAGTCTACTCAAAGATCGGCCTCTACAGGAACGGCGAGAGGGTTTCCAGGATAGACTATAACGACTTCTCAGCGGAGTTCGGCAGAAAGAGGTCCGCAAGGATGATCTTCTACCTGAACCAGGGAACAATCCCTGATGAGACAAAGATCCTCGTGCTGGAGGGCAACAGGGTGGTCGGAACGCTGGAGGAGGAGTTCGTGGAGAGGCTCGTTCCCGGGGACAGGTTCGTCCTGGCCGGCCGCGTCTATGAGTTCCTGAAGTCAAGGAGGATGAGGGTCTACGTGAGGAGGGCCGAGGACTCCAGGCCAACCGTTCCATCGTGGTTCTCGGAGGAGCTGCCCCTCAGCGCCGACCTGGCCAGCAGGATCCAGTCCTTCCGGACATCGCTCATAGGCCTCTCAAAGGAGGAGATCATGGAGAGGATAAGGGACCTCCCTGCTAACGAGAACGCTAGGAACGCCATAGCCGAGTACATCAGCCTCATGACAATGTATCTCAGAGGCAGAGGCATTGAGAGGCTAGCCGAAGGGGACTACCTTGTCGAGCAGTACGTCTCTGACAGGCTTCACATAATATTCCACACCCTCCTCGGCAGAAAGGCTAACGACGCCCTCTCCAGGGCCTACGGCTATCATCTGTCGAGGATCCTGGAGGCATCAGTTGGGGTCCTTGTGTCCGATAACGGCTTCATCCTCTCCGTTGACAGGGGAACGAAAGTTGACGTAAAAGGGCTTCTTGCCGGGGTCACTTCCAGGAACGTGGACGAGCTGATAAGGAGCGCCCTGGAGAACACGGAGCTCTTCAGGAGGAAGTTCAGGCAGGTGGCCGCCAGGAGCTTCATGATTCTCAGGAACTACAGGGGCCACCCGATAAGCGTGGGCAGGCAGCAGGTCAACTCGGACACGCTCATCAAGGCTGTGAAGACTATACCCGGGTTCCCCATCCTCAGGGAGACCTACAGGGAGATCCTCGAGGACTACATGGACATACAGACAGCAAGGGATTTCCTGTCCAGGATCGAGAGGGGAGAGGCAAGGTACCTCGTGCTTGAGAGGTACGGCGTTCCATCGCCGTTCGCCTTCAAGATGCTGGCCTGGGGAGCACCTGATGTCATACTTATGGAGGACAGGAGGAAGCTTATTAGGAGGCTTCACGAAAAGCTTATTCAGTTCATGCAGAAGAGAAGCTGAAAGTTGGAGCTGTTCAGGGGCATAAGGACAGTTGATGGAAGGAGGGCGGTGCTATACGAGGAGCTCGATCTCGTTGCCATATCTGACCTCCAGCTGGGCGAGGAGCTCTACCTGGCGGAGGAGGCGCACGTCTTTATCCCTCAGGTCCAGCTGAAGATGATACTTGAGGAGCTCGAGAGGGTTAAGCAGGAGTCAGGGGCTGGCAGGATACTGCTCAACGGGGACATAAAGCACGAGTTCGGCTCAGCAACATCCCAGGAGTGGAGGGAGGTGAGGCTGCTCTACGAGAAGCTAAGGAGCCTCTTCAGAGAGGTGATATTCGTCCGCGGCAACCACGACAACTACCTGCTGACGATCTCCAGCAGGCTCGGCTTCACCGTAAGGGAGGAGCACAGGGAGAGGGGATACCTGTTCGTTCACGGGCACAGGATACCGGAAAACATGGAGGGCGTGCACACCGTTACGATAGGCCACGAGCAGCCGGCCGTACTTCTCAGGAGCGGGTACGACAGGGTGAAGCTGCACGTAGTTCTCTACGGTCACGACAGGCAGGGTAGGAGGTTCATATGCCTTCCGGCGTTCTCTCCTCTTGCATCTGGGGTTGAGGTGAACGCGACGCCCAGGGAGGAGCTTCTCTCTCCTTTCTTCAGGGAGCTTGTGGACGTGGACGAGCTCGAGGCGGTTGCCCTTGACCCCGAGGCAGGCGAGATAAAGCTCCCAAAGGTCAGGATCCTCAGGGAGTTCATAACGAGCCAGTAATCATCAAAAAGGCTTTTATTGAGGCGACCCATGGTTCATGGGATGCTCGAGGGAAGCGTATTAGCCCTGATTTCCCTGTCACCGGAGGAGGCTGGAGGTCTTGCGGAGAAGCACGGCAAGAGGAAGGAGCCCGGAAAGTACTACAGAAAGGAGGGGAGGAGCTGAGAGCTATCCTGGTCCCCGATGCAGGAGATCTCGTGGCCCTTGCGGCGGCCGTGAGCGTCTCCGACGGCTTCTGCTTCATCAGCAAGGAGCTCAACAGGTCCGAGGCCGAGATCCTCCTGCTCCTGGAGGCCTCGGGGAGGCCTGGATGCGTATCCAGCCCGGATCCTGAGGGGCTCTCTAAGGCCCTCAGGGGCATGAGCATCGCTGGCAGGATCGTTGGATCCGGCGGAGAGGCAGTCGAGTTCAGGAGGGCCAGGAACCTCGGGATCGGGGTAATAGATGAGGCGTTCGTGGTGAAGGGGGTTGGGCCCGTGATAGTTGGCTTCTCCTTCTCAGCCTTCAGCGTGCATCAGAAGATCAGGCTTGTCCCCTCGCTTAAGGAGGCCGAGATAAAGTCAATCCAGGTCCTTAACAAAAGGAACGACAAGCCTCTCCCTTCTAGGGGCGGGGTAAAGCTTTTAAATTTATGAATACTTTAAAGTCTTGTGGAATACAAATCAACAAGATATGTAAAATACCTGTGCAATTACCATTTCGTATGGATTCCTGAGTACCGTAAAGGAGTGTTAGTCGGAGAAGTTGCTGAATACACTAAAGAGATTTTACAATCAGTTGCAGAACAGCTAGGTTGTGAAATAATGGCCCTGGAAGTGATGCCAGACCACATACACCTCTTCGTAAATTGTCCTCCTAGACACTCGCCCTCATACCTGGCAAACTACTTCAAGGGCAAATCGGCTAGGCTGGTCTTGAAGAAGTTCCCAGAGCTAAGAGAGCGCACGGGAGGAAAGCTCTGGACCAGAAGCTACTTTGTATCGACGGCCGGCAACGTATCAAGCGAAACCATAAGGAAATATCTCGAGGAGCAGTGGGGGAAAGGGGATGAAGAGGACCAACGTAGTTAAGCTCATCGTAGATAAGAACACCCACGAGAAGCTCAGGGAACTGGCCGTAGCAACTGCCAGATGCTGGAACGAAGTGAACTGGCTGAGGACGCAGCAGTTCAAGAAGGGGGAGAGGGTAGACTTCGCTAAGACAGAAAGGGAGGCGTATAAGAAGTACAAACAGGTGCTAAAGGTCAACGCGCAGCAGGTTGCCAGGAAGAACGCCGAGGACTGGAGGGGCTTCTTCTCATTGATCGAGGAGAAGAAGGAGGGGAAATTACCAAAGTGGTTCAAGCCTAGACCTCCAGGATACTGGAAGGACAAAAATGGCAAATATAAGCTGCTCGTCATCATCAGGAACGACCGTTACGAGGTAGACGAGAACGAGAGAGTTATTTACCTGAAGGACTTCAAGCTAGCCTTAAAGTTCAAGGGGAAACTTAAGTGGCATGGGAAGCAGGGAAGGCTGGAGATGGTTTACGATGAGGCCAGGAGGAGCTGGTATGTCCATATCCCGGTTGACGCCGAAAATACCGCTGAAGACAGGGGCAATTTGAGGGCTTCAGCGGATTTGGGAATCATTAACATGGCTGCTGTTTACGTCGAGGACGGCACTTGGTACCTTTTCAAGGGTGGCAGTGTTCTTGCACGATATGAGCATTATGGTAAGAGGGTAAGTGAAGTTCAGAAAGTTTTAGCTAGACATAAGCAGAGGAGGAGCAAAAAACTCAAACTCCTTTACGATAAAAGGAGGAGGTTCCTGAAACACGCGCTGAACAGCATGGTCAGGAAGGTTATGGAGGAGTTACAAGAAAAGGGAGTAGGCGAGGTCGCTGTAGGCTATCCTAAAGAGATTAACAGAAATCACGGCAACAAGCTTACAGTGAACTTCTGGAACTATAGTTATGTTATTAAGCGTCTTGAGGATATAGGAGAGGAATTAGGGATTAGGGTTGTTAGCGTGAACGAGGCATACACTTCTGAGACCTGCTCCCTGTGCGGGGAAGCCCACGAAAGCGGGCGCGTTAGACGTGGTCTGTTCAGGTGTCCCCGCATGGGGAAAGCTATAAATGCGGATTTGAATGGTGCGATAAATATTCTACATATCCCCGAGTCCCTAGGATCTGGGAGCGGAGGGCAACTCCCGGTGAGGGATAGGGGTAATGGGCTGAAGACCCAGCCCGTGGTCTACCGCTGGACGAGCGGAGCGGGGTGGCTATCAGCCGCCAGCTGTGAAGCGATGAGAATGAATGCGGTAAACCACAAACCCATGATCAGCCCTGAGGGAGCCCTCGCCCTTCAGGGCGGGGAGGAGGTCAGGAGGATTACGGCGAGATAGGGCCCGGGGTCAGGTTCGGTTTCGCTCTGAGGGGCGTTGAGGAGAAGGACATAAAGAGCTCCTACGCTGTTCTCGCGGATGGCTCAGTTGCCCTTAGCACTAGGGCCGAGGTGGTGAGGCTCAAGCTCTCCCCCGAGGCTTCAACGCTTCACGCGTTCATCAGGGGCATGAAGTCCTTCGGGAGGGTCGATGGCAGCGCCGTGGAGCTCAACAGCCCTCTTCCCAGGATAGACGACGGCGTTGCGTTCATAAACCTCAACGCCCCGGCAGGCAAGCCCAGGGTCTACGGATCCGGCAGGGTGGCATGATCTAGAAGGCTCCCGGGGACTCCTCCTTGGCCACCTGATCCCTCAGGAACCTTATGGTCAGGTGGTGGTTCAGCCTGAGATGCTCCTTGACCTCGCTTAGCTCGAAGAGCGGCTTCCTGCAGTCGGTGCAGTAGATCCATCCCCTCTCCCTGAAGCCCCTTTCAACTTCCTCCGGCCTAACCTCGGAGAACCTATCGCACGAATCCTGCCCGTCCACAAGCTTTCGATGAATCTCACAGAACCCCATGTTGGTGTACACGGGGTGCACGTAGAAGTGGACGCAGTCGCTGCATCTTCTCATGACGGTTAACTATCATAATTATTATTATGTGTTGATCTGAAATCCGCTCTAGATCGTTATCAGGCTTCGCGTCGACCTCGTGAGCCTCCTCGGCCTTTCCAGAAGGACGACGTCGTCCTCTATCCTTACTCCGAACTTCCCCTCAACATACACCCCCGGCTCTATGGTGAACGTCATCCCGTTCTCAAGCCTCATCCTGTTAGACGGGTCAAGGAACGGCTCCTCGTGAACCTCTATGCCTATCCCGTGACCGGTCCTGTGCTTGAAAAGACCCTCCATGCCCCTTGAGGCTATGAAGCCCCTTGCTATTGAATCAACCTCCCTCGCCTCCATGCCCCTCCTCGTCCCCTTTATCGCGGAGCTCTGCGCCCTCCTCACGGTGTCATAGACCTCAAGGAACTCGGAGGTGGCGCTCCCAAAGAGAACCGTTCTCGTTATGTCAGACACGTATCCACGGTACCTGGCCCCGAAGTCCATTACGACAGCGTCCCCCTTTCTTATCCTTCTGGGGCCTGACGAGTGGTGGGGCTCTGCCGAGTTTGGTCCTGAGGCCACTATCGTCTCGAACGACGGGCCGCTGGCCCCGTAGTAGATCATGTAGTCGTTGATGATCTGCGCGAGCTCGGCCTCAGTAACCCCCGAGTATATCTCGTCGATGGCCCTCTCGAAGGTCCTGTCGACTATTGCGCAGGCCTTTCTTATGCTTTCGAGCTCCTCCCTGTCCTTGACGGCCCTTATGCTGAGCATGAGCGGCGAAAGCAGGTCGAAGACAGAGTTCTCGAAGCTCATCTGTATCCTGAGCGCGTGGGACGCGGGCATTCCATCGTCTATCAGGATGGTCCCCCTCTTCATCCTGCTCCTCAGGAGGGCGTATGGATCATCCCCGTCCTTATAGATTATCTTCTCGGCCTTCAGCTCCTTAATCTCAGACTCGTACAGAGCCGGGGCTAAAACAAATGGCTCTCCGCTCCGTGGAACGACAAGGAAGAAGGGCCTCTCCATGGAGCTCAGGGGCCATTTTCCCGTGAGGTAGAAGAAGTTTGGGCCAACCGTGATTATCGCGTAGTCAGCCCTGCCGCTCATCAGCTCCTGAAGCCTCTTGACCCTGTTCTCAAGCAATCCCTTGCTATATTGTGCTCAGCCACTATTAAGCTCTTTTAGCCCCAGATCCTCTGCTATCCTTCTGGCAAGAACCTCGGGGATCGCGTCCCTGTTGCTCTCGCTTACCTCAATGATCTGCGCGGCGCTGTTTCTGTAGCTCTTCATCAGGTCGTGGGAGAAGGACCTGTGAACAACTGCTACAACTATCTTGCTGCTGCTCAGCAGGCCCTCCACGGCCCTCCTGAAGCTTCCGCTGAAGAGCTCCATGGGCCCAATCTCATCTACCACGATCACGTCGGAGTACTGAAGGGCCCTGCTCAGGATCGAGGGCACTGCCTCGTCCACGTTCTTCACCTTAACCCTGTACCTTCCGAACCTTATCCCTTCTCCGTGGGTGCTGGCCAGCTCTATCCTCCTTCCGGTTCCCACGTCCACGATGTAGAAGCCGGTCCTCTGCCCCATCTCCCTGCTTTCAACGGAGTAAAAGCCGTCCACCGAGATGCCCAGCTTCCTAAGCCTCTCGACCAGCCTGAGCACGGCTGTGGTCTTTCCGATTCCAGGGGGCCCTGTGATCACGTAGACCTTTGCCACAGGACCAGTTGGTACGGCCGCTATTTAACCTCACGGGATCAGGGATTCTGTAGAGCTGGCAGAGCGCGCTTAAGAATATAAGCAGGGAGCGCGGATCTGATCATCTATGCAGGAGCTCTTCGACGATTTCAGGGCGAGGAGCGGCGTCTGGAGCTACAGGACCGAGAACTTCTCCTCAGTAGAGCTCACTGATGACGGCCTCAACCTCTGCGTTGGCCCCACCGAGGCGCTGTACTACTCCGACGCGGAGATATCTGATGGCGGCTTTGGAAGCCTCAGATGGTCAGGCGGCGAGGCCGAGTTCAGGGCAAGGCTGGGATTCGATCACTACGGAAGCGCAGGCTTCGGGTTCTGGAACTACAGCATGGTCATAGGCGAATCCATGCCCATATGGTTCATATACCTTAGCTCAAGGGGCAGATATCCTCTCAAGGGCTTCTTCGTTCAGGCTGGCAAAAATTTCTGCCCCCTGCTCCTTAGAGGCCCCGACAGGTCCTTTGCTCTCATATCGATCCTTTCCAGGATCATGCCCTCGCTCGTGGGCATAAGGATACTCAGGTCCCGTCCGGTCCTCAAAGGCTTAAACCCTGAGGCGTTTCACGATTTCAAAGTTTTGTGGAGAGGGACCACGGCCAGCTTCTACGTGGACGGAAGCGAGGTCTGCACCATAAGGGACAGGCTTCTTGAGGGAAGGAGGGCGAGGCTGGACGTCTGGATAGATAACGCCGTATTCGTGCCGCTAAGGAACGATCCCGGAAGGGTATATAGGCATAACACGCAGGAGCTGCAGGAGAGGCACTGCTTGACGCTGAGGCACGTGCGGGCGAGGGCCTGAGCGGCTCTCCCGGGATCACCTTTTTATATATGAACTGAAAAGATAACCTCAGGTTGGCAAGAAAGGAGAGGCTGGGGCTCCTCACCAGCAGGCAGCTCCACATACTCAGGCTGAGGAGGCTCGGAAAGGGCTACGATGAAATAGCTAAGGAGCTTGGCACAACTCCCGAGAACATATACATAATCGAGAAGAGGGCCCTGAGGAACCTGAAGCTTGCCTTCGACACGATCAGGGTAGCAACCTCCGGGGACATCGTGCTCAAAATAAAGATACCAGCCGGAACGAAGCTCGTCAACGTCCCTCCCATGATAACCAGCAGAGCAGATGAGGCGGGTATAAAGCTGAGGGGCAACTTCACCAAGATATTCGACGACATAAGGTACGGAGCTCTGGGCGCGGTGAAGGGTAACGTCCTCGAGAGGGACATATACGTCTACGTGCTCAGCGATGGCTCCTTCTACGTGTTCTCAGAGAACCTGGAGGAGGAAAAGCAAGTAGATGACAAGGATCACGATGACGATGACTAGAAGTATTTCAAGCAGCTTCCTGTCGTTGCTTATCACGATCGGTATTGGGCCTATCAGTATTATTCCTCCGGCCTTTACCTTCTTCTCCTTCTCCTCTCCCTCCTCTTTCTCCTCCTCGCTTTCCTTCTCCATCCTTCCTGCCTTCAGGATGGTCCCGACTATCATCAGAACTATGCCAGCAAAAATAAGAATGACCGCAGCAGAGAGCGGATCAATCATTCCTTGATTGTCCTGATCAGCTCCCTCATCCAGTGCGGGAGATCGGAGGGCTGCCTTGAGGTGATCAGGTTTCCGTCCTTGACCACGGGCTTGTCCTCATACGTGCCTCCAGCTGCTATCACGTCGTCCCTTATACCCTGCCAGGACGTAAGCCTTCTTCCCTTGACAAGGTTTGCGGATATCAGTATCTGGGGCCCGTGACAGATCGCTGCTACGGGCTTGGCCTTCTCAAAGAACCTTCTCACTACTTCGAGTGCTGCCCTGTTGAGCCTGACCCTCTCAGGGCCCCTTCCACCAGGGAGAATCAGTATGTCGTAATCGTCCGGGTTCACCTCATCAAAGGCAAGGTCAGCGTTGAGCCAGTAGCCGTGCTTGAACACCACCTGTCCCCTCTTTGACGCTGCCACGTGCACTTCAATTCCTTCCTCCTGGAGCCTGTAGTATGGGTAGAGAACCTCTATGTCCTCGGCCTCAGCTTCGGTCAGTATGAGCGCCTTCATAAGAATTCGATGTTGAGCTTCAGATATAAACATAGCGGCCATTGTCTGCTTTTGCACAAGCAAAGCATGCGCATTCCTGAGCTCTGGTTTTACCTATTTTTTATTTAGGAACCTCTTCCATGGGGCGTCACAGGAGATAAAAACAATCGCTTTCTATATAATTTTACAAAAAAGTAAATATATTTTTACGTTTTAGCTATTTCATTTTTATCCGTTGATAAAAACTTATAAATACTCGCGCTTAGACTTCTATCATGCGGTGGAATGAACGCGAACAAAGAATCCGAGAATGCGCTGATCTTGCAGGATGAACAGCGCTCCATTTCTAGGTCAGACATTCTTAACCTGATGGAGGAAGATCTCAGGAGGCTTCTTCTCGTAGCTTCAGAGATAAGGGATTCCTCAAAGGGCAACACCATAACGTATTCTCCCAAAATATTCATCCCACTATCAAACCTCTGCAGCGATAGGTGCTTGTACTGTGCCTACAGAAAGGAGCCCGAAAATGGGGGAGGATACATCGAGATAGAGGAGGCAGTTTCGCTTTTTAAAGCCGGTGCCTCGCTTGGGTGCACCGAGGCGCTAATAATGTCAGGGGAGAGGCCTGAGAGAAGGTACGAGGAAGCCAGATCCTTTCTGAAGGCAAGAAATGTGAAATCAACCGCAGAGTACGCGAGGCAGATCGCAGAAATAGCGCTTCAACATGGGCTCCTTCCACACATCAACATAGGTCTTCTAAGCGAGGAGGAAATGCTGATGTTGAAGGAAGTTTCGGCCAGCATGGGACTAATGCTGGAATCCACTTCTGAGAGGCTTCTTGATAAGGATGGCCCTCATCGCTTCTCTCCCAGCAAAAACCCCCACCTCAGATTGAGAATGATCGAGTCAGCAGGCAAGCTTAAAATACCATTTACCACCGGCATCCTGATAGGCATAGGAGAGAGGCCGGAGGACGTAGCCGATTCTCTTCTGGCAATAAGGTCGTTAAATGAAAAATATGGTCACATCCAGGAGGTCATAATACAGCCGTTCAGGCCCGAAAGAGGGACACCAATGGAAAATGCAAGGGAGCCACCGTTGGAGTTTGTCCAGAGGGTGATAGCAGTTGCAAGGATCGTTCTGGGGGCTCGCATGAACATTCAAGCTCCCCCCAATCTGGTCCCGTGCTGGAAGATAGTTGAAGCTGGGGCAAACGATCTGGGCGGAATATCGCCCCTCACGAGCGATCTCGTTAATCCAGCTTATCCATGGCCTGACATACAGCTGCTTAAGAAGGAGTGTGAGAGAAGGGGGTACTCACTTAGAAGAAGACTGCCCATCTACAGCGAGTTCATTAACAGGGATGGATTTGTCTCCGAACGTGTTAGGGAAGTCATAAGGAGGCTGAATGTTTATGAGCAGGCGTGAGATTGAAAACCTTCTTGGGTTCTTTTCTGACGATGAAAGAGCAGAGGCTGTGAAAAGGGCGCTTTATGGCCACGATCTGAGCGTTGATGAGATAGAGCTGCTGCTCAAGGCCAGAGGCCGGGATCTTCTTGTCCTTGGTGCCGTTGCTGATCATTTAAGGAAGATCACGGTTGGTGACGTTGTAACATATGTTGTCAACAGGAACATCAACTACACCAATGTATGCATTTTAAGCTGTAAGTTCTGCGCCTTCAGCAGGGGCTACAGGAGTTCCGAGGCCTATTTTATTCCCATCGATGATATAGTAAGATTGGCCGAGGAGGCATGGGAGCTGGGAGCAACTGAGGTCTGCATACAGGGAGGTCTCCCTCCGAAGATGGACTGGAAGTTCTACCCAAAGGTGCTTAAGGCCATTAAATCTAAAATTCCTGAGCTTCACCTGCACGCGTTTTCTCCTGAGGAAATCTGGTATGGCTCCAAGCTCTCTGGGATGAGCTTTGGCGATTTTATCGGGCTACTGAAGGACGCGGGGCTGGACAGCGTTCCGGGAACTTCGGCCGAAATACTCGATGACGATATAAGAAAGGTGATCTCGCCAGGCAGGATAAGCTCTGAGGAATGGATAACCATTATCAAAGAGGTTCACCGGCATGGAATACCCTCAACTGCGACCATAATGTACGGTCACGTTGAGACCGAAGCCCACAGGGCCCGTCATCTTGCCATAATCAGGGAGATACAGAAGGAGACGCACGGCTTTACGGAGTTCATACCGCTAAGCTTTGTTCCTTACAGGACCAGGCTTATGGATGTTGTAAAGGGTCCTCCAAGCGCAGCAGAAGTTATGGCACTTTACGCAACTTCGAGGCTAGTTCTGAACAGATACATCAGAAACCTGCAGGTTTCTTGGGTAAAGGAGGGCCCGAGGTTCGCTCAGATGCTTCTGGATTTTGGGGCCAACGATTTTGGTGGAACCCTCATTAACGAAAACATATCGTCTATGGCAGGAGCTGGCAATGGGCAGTTCCTTTCGCCCGCTGAAATAAGAAGGCTTATAATAGAGGCTGGCAGAAGGCCGGCACAGCGCGATACGCTTTACAGGGTAATCAGGGTGTTCGACAGCGTGGAGGCTGACAACCCATTACCTCTTGATAGAATAGGACACGACGAGACGAAGTTCGGCACCTACTGGGATATGGTAAAGAGGTGGAAGTATCAGGCATGAGGGTGATCGTGCTAGAGCTCTGCGATTATGAGGGGTGGATACTGAGTCTCGGAAGCGACAGGGAGTGGAAGGTTCAGGTAATGCAGCACAGGCTTTATTCGGAGCTTCAGAGGGCGGTTTCGGAACACGGAGGCTTCCTTGTTCCTTTAACTTTTCATAACATGCTAATTATAGCGAACGGAATGGACAGCAGGGCTAACAGCGCGATATTTGAAATTTTAAGAAGCGCATCGCCTGTACCATTCAAAGCAGCAGATGGAACTGGAAACACGATCCTGACCGCTGCAAGAAACGCTCACCACAAATTAAAACGCATGTCGGCTGGAGAAACAGACCTATCCAGCAACAATGACAGCAGCAACGTGGTAGCCGCGCACTTTGACCTTAATTCATATCTGGAAAAGCTGAGGAACGGACCCCTCGACCAGGTTATTGAGCAGATAAATGCCCTTATCTCTCATGTCAATGAGATCTCAAAAACGGTTCAGGGGGTTTCAGCTTATCTTGGAGGAGACAACGTGGCCCTTTTTACAGATGAAAGCTCGCTGAGCCTTCTTGAGAACATAAAACACGATCAGGTTAAGGTTGGCATAGGCGTAGCAAGAACAGCCAGGGAAAGCTTGAGGCTTGCAGCCGAGGGCCTGAGCTTCATAAGAAGAAACCGAGGTATAAATGTAAAAGTGATGAGGGAGTAATGAAAACGTACAGGCTTGCGGGCGCATTTATAGGAAGCGACCTTGAGTTCGTTAAAAACGTGAACATAGATGTCGATGAAAATGGCATAATTGTTGACATATACGAAAGGAGAAGCGGAGGAGGCAGCTACATAGCGTTGCCACCTCTGATCAATTCACACATCCATACGGCAGATTATGCGTTCCCTGAAACTGGCAACTGGCTGGCGCTCGAGGAGCTGGTGGCACCTCCAAATGGCCTTAAGCACAGGCTTTTAAGAGCTACAGATCCTGAAAAGATAAAAAGGGCTAGGAACGAAGTGGCTGAGCTCAGCAGAAGATATGGGATAGCAGCCCTGGCGGATTTCGTTGAGGACAACCCAAAATCAGCCAGGGTGAAGAAAAGGGGGATAAAACATATAGTGCTGGGGAGGCCAGACAGGAACGGCCATATCCCTGAGGGTCTGGATGGGCTGGGTCTGCCCGATGTAGTTTCCTACACGAAGGAGGAGCTCGCATACCTTGCAGAGAAGTTCAGGGGATTACCTGTGCTCGTGCACGTGTCTGAGACAAGGAGGCTTCATGAGATTGGCGATCTCGAAGTGGCCCTGGAGTACCTGAAGCCCACCGCCATAGTTCATGGCACACATCTGACAAATGATGAAATAAGAGCCTTGGCTGAAAGCAGGGTGAGCGCTGTTTTATGTCCAAGGTCAAACCTGTGGTTCTCATCCGGAATTCCGAATATTTATGAGATGTTAAGCAACAACGTTCTTCTTGCGCTTGGAACGGATAATGCGGGATGGCTGAAGCCCGACGTATGGAGAGAAATGGAGGTTACCGCCCTGATCCTGCGCCATCAGGATCCAAGATTTAATAACCCAACGGAGATAATAAAGATGGCCACTCTGAACCCTCTGAGGATATTTCAACTTGATGACACGTCCGTAAGAAAAGGCAATCCAGCATCATTCATTCTTCTGGACTCTGAGCTGCTGGCCATCGACAGAGCGGAAGATCCTGCGTGGGCGGTCGTGAAGAGAGGTGGTCCCGAAGCTGTCGTGAGGTGGGCTACATGAGGCCATATATAATCATCTTTTCAACTATGACGCTGGATGGCAGGATAGCAAGTAAATCCGGCTATTCCAATTTGAGCTGCAAGTACGATCTTATAAGGCTACATAAGCTCAGGGCCGAGAGCGATGCAGTGATGGTCGGAGCTGGCACGGTAATCGCTGATGATCCATCTCTTCGCCTTAAGTACGTTAAGGGCAGGGATCCCGACAGAATAATAGTGGACGGCCTGCTGAGATCTCCAACAAGCTCAAGGGTGTTCAGCGAAAAGCCCGAAAAAACAGTTCTTATAACGACGCGTGCCGCAAGCGAAGATCTCGTTAGAACTCTAGCAGCTAGGGGCGTGAGGGTGCTTCTGATCGGGGAAGGCCCTGATGTGGATCTTAGTAAAGCAGCTGAAACGCTTTGGGATCTGGGATACAGGAGAATAATGGTCGAAGGAGGAGGCAGGCTGAACTGGTCGCTTATACGTTATAAGGTGGTGGATGAAATACGCGTAACAGTTTCCCCTTATATTTTTGGCGCAGGGAGAAGCATCTTTGAAGGCGAAGGCTTTGAGAGCACTAGCCAGGGACCCATATTAAGTTTAAAGAGCGCACAGGTCTGCGAATGCGGAAACGAGGTTCACTTAATTTATTACGTGAAATATCAGTAAGATGCAATTTATAAAATTATTCGCAGGTAAACCCAGTTGTTTCCACACAACAGACATAGCCGCGAGAAGACCCATGTAAACATAATGATTATTGTTCTGAAATTAACTAGTAGGTGCTTTTGATTATGCGCAAACATAACAGCGATAATAATGAAGTATATTGCCATTCCCACTCCGGTAAGGCTGTACGTATGTTAAAAGGAAGGCCGTTTTGCGTTATAATATTAATTATCAGCTTACCGCACCTGCGGGCAATTTATGAGTAAGACTAAGTTTTTTAATATTCGGTTAAACCGACTTATTAACACTGATTTACAAGTTTGCATTATGGAATTTTCATGCCGTTATTAGCTTTATTAAACATACATGTTTAATAAAAATAAAATTTAAAAACTATTGGTTATAAACAAAAAGCATGGGGTTTAAAGAACTCGATGAGAGGCCTCTGAACCGTTTCTTAATATTCATCACGCTTCTTGTAGGGCTAGGATCTTTTCTGGATGGATATGACCTTTTGAACGTAAGCATAGCATTGCCTTTTTTGATAAAAACCATGAAAATAACGGCTTCTGCTCAGGGAATGCTCGGCACGGCCACATATTTAGGTGGCGTTTTTGGTGCTCTTCTTTTTGGAGTATTTAGTGATCTCAGAGGAAGAAAAAGCGCTCTGATAGTTGATCTGTTTTTCTTTTTTATAGCCTCCATTTTATCAGCATTTATACGCACCCCTCTTCAGTTGATAGCTCTTAGATTTGCAATTGGGTTTGGAATAGGCGCAGATATAGTTTCTGGACCAGCTCTTCTATCTGAGATGCTTCCAAAGAGTAGAAGAGGGACAATGCTGGGCATATCCCTTCTTATGATGCCCCTCGGTGGGCTTGTAAGCGTACTGGTAGCTTATGCCCTTTATGTTTCTGGGGTTTCTGCTTCTATGATATGGAGAGCGATCTTTGCTCTTGGAGCCGTACCAGCGTTGCTTGTGATACTGCTCAGAAGTTGGCTTGCTGAATCACCCAGATGGCTTGCAAAGTTTGGAGACCCGAAAAAACACGCTAAAGAGTTCAGTATATTCAGCATAAAAGTGCAGAGCAACCCTAAAGAAAGTTATTCTGAAATTTTTAGTAAGTATAAACGGGGGCTTGCATACTCGTCTTTGGCCTGGTTCACCGCTGGCACTACATCTATGCTTACTATATTTACCCCGCTTATACTTGAAAAATTTGCGACAAAGAGCTACGTGCAGATGATACATTTAACGCTCGTAGCTTGGTTATTCGCTCTTTCTGGAGCCATTGTTTCAGCGCTCCTACTTGATTATGCAGGAAGAAAAAGGCTTGTTGTTGTTTCTGTTGCGCTCTTGGGAGTTTTTTACGTGCTTCTTGGAATTTCATTATCGACAAATGCTTACGTTCTTGGGCTTTTTCTTTCGCTTGCAATGTTCTTCTCTTTTATAAATATAAGCAACGCTTATACAATTCAAACTGAAGTATTTCCAACAGAATTAAAAGGCTTGGCCGATGGCCTGACGTTTTCCATAAACAGGTTAGCTAATTTTGTTTTTGGAAGTTTAATTCCAATTTTCCTTGTTTCAGGATTGCTGAAGAATTTTATGTGCTTCTCCGGATTGCTTGTAATAATCATGGCCATGATTCTAGCTGTGATAGGCATTGAAACGAAAAACAAATCACTCGAAAGAATACAGGAAGACCTTCTTCAGCTTAATCCGGTTGACCAACATTCTTAAAACACTTATGCGTTTGTAAACAAATGTACATGTAGCGCATTGATGCAACAAAAAATATGTAGAAATTGAGTTTTCTATCTCAGAGTTGATTTTTAGCAATAGCACAATGCATCCCCGATGTTGGCAAATTATATTACAGGACCTTCTAACGGCCTCTTTCTCCTCAGGACCTGAAAAATCCTGACTTTATAAGCAGTAAAATTCCTACAGTTTTCAGGCAGCAGTTTACTCCTGAAAGATACGTTAATATCCCAGATAGTGTAATGGAGCTGAAGTAATTTGCGGGTAGACCTACTCCTTTCATGAGGACAAAAACTTTGAAGAAGCCCTTGATACGCTGACAAAGATCTACTTTAAATATGGAGCTTCAACCCGCTCTGGTTCTCACAGGCTTTTTAATGATTTATAATAAGCTATAGATTTACTCTGCATTGATTAGGCAAGTTTCCATACAAAACGATATCTAACACTTTGTTCTCATAAGCTTCTAGCACATTATCGAGTTTCTCACGGTCTATTATTATGAAGGCGCGTTCACCGGGCTTTTTGTTTAATCCACTCAAAGCTCCAATAGATAGTATATTCTTCCAACAATTAGTAATTAGTTTATTAAATAATAAGCTCTAGCTCCCGCTATTTTGCTGTTAACGTTTATCCGTGGTCGAATTTAAAGTTGAAACAGCCATTTAAAACTTTACACGAAGTTATAGGGAGAATTCGTAAGCTTGGCTACGTAAAGGATTTGACCGAAAGCTCAACGCCTCAGGACCCATGTTTCTATTCGTCCTTCGACAAGATCCAGAACGCGCTTAAAGAACGGTCAACCCGCATAAGAAATTCGAGCAACATGCAGCAGATTGCGGCCAAAGCCTGCTGATATTATGGCCTTACACACTGGTGTTCGTCAGCGAACGCTCTCACAAAATTCCAGCTTGATAAAACTGTAAGAAAAGCCCCATTCTATGTTCTTTTAGAGAACGTTCTCGAACTTTCTCACGTTCTCGCTTTTACCTGGTATGAGAGGTCAGAAGGATGAGCTTAAGGAAATTAAGGAAAGGGTCAGGGAGCTCAGGGATCAGGGGCCAGTTTCCGTGAAATAGCTAAGAGGCTCGGGAGAAGCGTCTCCTATATCTATGAGCTTTATAAGACGTCAGGCTAGGAAGGAAGGCCGTCAAAGCAAGGCTAAGCGGACAGGCAGGATTCAGCCCTTGCCACGCTTAACCCTAAGGGCAGGCCTCTGCTGGAGAAGGTCATCGGCAACCTGGCGTGGTGGCAGGAAGCCGCCTACCGAGTATTTTGGTTATGGCTTAAAGATTGGTTATCCCCCGTGGACATCTATGTTAGAACTGCTACCTAAAGAATGTCAAGGGGTATAGAAGTTCTTTTAGAACTGGCTTTTATTCATCATTTATCAGACTGGATATGTGAATCTTGGTACAGACCTGACGGTAACTTTGAGGAATACGTTGAGAGGCAGGCAGAAGCCATGATAAACAAAATAGAGACGTATGAAAAAAGGCTAGGCGATCCAAGAAAGTTTTCCTTGGGAAGCATATATGAAAGTCGAGGAATGCTGCCAAGACAGGTGTGGGAAAGGGTAATGCCTTCAGTATTGGCTCACGCGCAGGAAATTTACACAACTATATTGTCAGACCGTATGTGTATTAAGAAAAAGGAACATATAGATCTTCGTTCATTGCTTAAAATATTAGACTGCCTAAAGATTAGGGGCATCTATTGGACTGTTAATGGTCAAACACTTCCCGGCTACGCCAGCGTGTTCACTAAAGTTAGCTCGAACTTAAACAGAGGAATAAAAACAAAAATTACAGTTGGCCCGTGTGAAGTCGAGGGTTCAGAATATGAGCAGATTGTAGGAGGTTTGTTAAAGTGTTTAGAAGAAAATTTACAAAAGCCTTGTGTTGCCAAGAAACTGGGAATGTTATATATTGCTCAAAATGAGGACTTCAGGTAAAAATTAAGGGGATGCCTTCTCAGTGCTATGAAGATCGCCCCATTTAAGGTGATAATAAAAGTGATCCGCGCCTTAATTTTTACGCGAATTTGTTTATTTGTCCAATATCTCTGTACAAAACTATATATACGTAATATAATTTAATTTATTATGAGTTTTTGGAGGCACATTCCAAAATGGAAAATATCCATCTTAGGTGCTGTGGTTCTTTTTGGAGCGATTTTTGTATTTTTAGCGTTAGAGCGGCCCTTATTCCCATATCGCGAATTACTTGCTGCAGTAGGAGGCGCATTGATAGGGCAAATAGCTTTATTTGTTCCAGAGATAGACAAAGCTAAAGAACGTCAAGAGCGCACAAAAAAAGAAGGAATAACATCATTGTTACTAGGAAAGGAAATTGCTATTGCTGCCTTAGGGGGCTATAATACAAGCTTTACTAACCTTGGCTTTGAAGAAGGAAAATTCATATCGTACTGCAATATTTTAGGAATTTCTGGGGAAAATATTTTTAATCTTATTAAAGCTGTAATTATGAAAAGCAATACTCAAAACGACTCGCTAACAAATATAAAATACATAATTGATGAAATTGAGGGCTTTTTAAGTTCCAAAGATCCAGCTCTAGTATCTCTTTTTAATATAGGTATAAAAGCGGTAGCGATTTTAAGTATTCGCATGCATCCAATATATCCAAATCAGCCCGAACTTCTTTCGGAAGCTATTAAGTATATTGAAAATCAAAAAGAAATACTGAATAAGAGTAAGTATAGCATGTTATGGGAAATTGTGATCGCCCCTATTCTTAAGGTACTTTCTAGTGATGAATTTACAAACGAAGTAGATCGCGTTAAAGCTCTAGAAAGCATTTTCGATGAGTTAAATAAACAAATTCTTGAATGATTCTTTGGGTTTTGGGCATAGTACTCTCTTATCTGGAAAATATTACATGCCCTTAGATACTTAAAAAGTAAACATTGTTTGAGCGGTTTTTGGATAAGCCTAGTTAAGAGATACAGGGTGAGCAGACTTGAATGGATAATAAAAGCAAAAGTTAATGGCAGACTACCAATAAACAGATAGCCGATGTACAGGGCATATAAGTCAGCAGAATTCAGCAGTTATACAGAGAGTACAAAAGGACAGACGTTATACACGTTCAGAAAAAAGCTGGAAGGCGCAAAAAGCCTCTTCCTGAGAGCGTTAAGAATGTTAACGCAAGCTACATCGCCAGAACACTCTGCATTAAAGGCGTACACATCAGGAATGAAAAGGTCAACGAAGCGCTCAAGGAGGCCGGGTTTGCCATGAGCGAGCCAAGGAAGTAGCACAGAAAGTTGAATCAGATGAAAGGAAAAAAGGCATTACGGAATTTGAGAAGTTTTGATGGCTGAGAAGATAACGCTGATAGTCGGGATGGTTGATCATCCTGAACGGTTATGAAAATCTCTTACCTTACTTATACCAAAAATGTTCATGATCCCAAGCAGCCGCCTTATCTTGCCGCGCCTGTCCCTTCTCTGATCAGTCCGCGTGGCGACCCCCTGGAAGTCTCCTAGCATCCTTGATGGTGTAGAGCCTGTCCAACTACAACATGTTTTAGACCCTGTTTCTATTTAAATCTATTTACCTTGGAACTGTTAGCAATGGCACCTGCTCCCCAGCAGGGGGAGCGAGTTATTCTCCTAGTTGCGCAACAAAGCAAAAAATTATTAAATGTTCTCTATTTGTGCCTAATTTTTTTTACAGAAATCGTGATCCACTCCACGCTTAATGGAATTATATAAACGATCGCAGCATTTACAAGATAAATCGAATGAAGATATAATAACCCATTAAAAACTGTCAGTAGCAAAATAATTTCTATAAATACTGTTAATGTTCCTAGGGCATGTGCCAACTTCGATATAAACCCGCCTATTATCGATATAACACCCAGAACCGTAAATATAATACTTATTGTAATTGGAACGCTCGTAAAAAAACCCCATGGAAATAAAATTACGGAAAAGAACCCGCTAAAGAATAAAAACGGGAACCAAAAATCATCAAAGGAAAATTCGCCATTTTGCGTAGAACGAGACGCCAATTCTTCTTTTGCTTCTTCGTTTTCTCTTTCCCTTTTTGAGTACATCCCAATTTCCCAGCCTCTTTTTATGTCCGCCGCCGTAGCTTCATCAATACTCCTATGCCATCCACCATAACTATCCGGGAACAAAAGTCTATCTTCTTCATCATCCGACAATATATGGTCATTTAAAAATAAAGCATAATTAGTATATAAATCTTTTTTTGTGCCGTTGAAGCCGCCCAGTAATTGGTAAAACCTAATAGGTCATCAGTGCGGGAAGGCACGTTGTTTGTCTGCACAATTGGTTTGATGCCGTTATGCTAGCAGTTTTTTGATTTATTATCCAAGGGAGGGGAGGAGGTCAGATTAATGTTGGAGCATATAACCATTTTTTGGTATGCTCCGGGCGGGATTTGAACCCGCGATCAACGGCTCGAAAGGCCGTCATGCTTGACCGGGCTACACCACCGGAGCTCACATTTACGTTTTTTGACGGTTTATTTAACCGTTTCTTGCATCTTTCTATATTCACAAGCGCAGCGCTTTCTCGCAACGGATTAATAACGGGCCCACCGATCTATCTGTCAGGTTGTTCATGGTTCTGCTCCCCCTGATGATCATAGCAGTAGTGGGAGACCTGTTACTGATCTTTCAGATCATCAGGGAGAGGGAGCTCTTCAGAGAGCACAGGGGATCGCCAAAGCCCTGCGCCGTTATAGTCCCCCTCAGGGGTCAGGAGCCAGCCTTCGAGAAGCACGTCATGAGCCTGAAGCATCAGGACCATCCAGACTACAGGCTCCTGTACGTTATAGATGAGGACGAGAGGGAGCTTCACGAGAGGAGGCTCAGAGAGCTTGGTGTTGATTTCATAGTTGCAGAAAACGAGTGCAGCTCCTGCTCGGGCAAGGTGAACGCCATAATAAACGCCGTAAAGCTCTTCAGGAACAGGGCCATCGTTATAGCAGACTCCGACACGATCTACCCAAGCACGTGGCTCAGGGACATGACCTCAGACCTTGGCAGGTACCCCGCGGTTACCACGTTCACATGGCCCAGGCCCCTGAGGCTATCCCTGAGCAACCTGATCAGATCGGGTTTCTGGACCTTCGGCTTCGAGAGCCAGGCCCTTGGAGGAAGGTTCCTCTACGGCGGGAGCATGGCTTTTGTTAAGGGCTTCTTCACGGACGAAGTCATAGAGGACCTTAAGGATGAGTGGTGCGACGACTGCGCCCTTACCAGGATAGTAAAGAGCAGAGGAGGGAGGATCGGGTACGCAGCAAGCTCCCTGCCCATCAACGTTTTCGATGAAAGAGACCTGTGGAGCTGGTCTAAGAAGGAGGCGAAGGCGCTGCTGATGTATTCAAGAAGAGGTGTGGCAGCCTTCATCGTGGTCGTTTCAGTGATGATCGTCCTTCTTGCAGGCTACCTCCTAACCCTTAACCCTGTGCTCATCACCCCCTACGTGCTCTGGATCCTGAAGAACGTAATAAGGGGGCGCAGGTACCTTCCCGGGGCCCTGATCCCCGCGGTCATGAGCGTTCCTGCCCTTCTCTGCTCGGTTTTTGCGGTGATAGGAGCCCAGGCTGACAGGAGGATAAGCTGGAGGGGAAAGGTCTACACAGTTTGATCGCGGGCGTTCACCTCTCCTTCCACCTTATGAACATGAGTCCCAGCACAAAGTACACGGCGGTTTCAGCTAAAAGAATCAGGAGCGAGGAGATCTCAAAAGGCTGCAGACCGAAGAGGGCCTGCGCCAGCACGGCTCCCGGCGTCGCCGGGGAAACGGAGAGCGCGTAAAGGTAGATCCTCGGGAGGTACGTGTATGGATAGAATATCGGTGGTATAACCGAGAGTATTATCGAGAGTATTGAGACTATCCCCCATACGTTCCTTATGTGTTTCATCATGCCCGCTATGATGAAGGCCAGGGAGGTCTCGGAGATGAGGAGGCTGAGTATTATAAGGAAGAGTCCGGCCGCTCTCAGCACCGTGAACATGCCTATGATGGTCCCGATTGCTGCATAGATGGCTATGCCAGGTATCGAGAAGAACAGGTAGCTCAGCATCAGCCCCAGCATGTAGTCAGTCTTGGAGATGCTGGTGGTGACCATCAGGTCCTGAAACTTCAGCTCAAGCCTTAGGAACGACGCATCCCCCGCGCTCGAGAGGGCGTTTGTCGAAACTATCGATATGAACCCCCCTATTACGGCATACTTTATCAGCTGCCACCTTGATATCATTCCAACGAGGAAGAGCATGGTAAGCGGCAGGCTCATGGATGCCACTACATAGGAGAAGCCCCGGGTTATGGTGTAGAGCCCGTAGTAGAGGCCCATCGCAACTATGAACCTAAGGTTCAATCTCAACACCATACCTGAAGAACAGGTCGTCCAGGGTTATCTGCTTCACGTCAAAGCCCTGCTCAACGTACCTCTGCGCCTCCTCCCTGCTCACGTAGCTGATGTAAACCCCTCCCACCTTTATCCATCCGTCCACGGGCCTTCTGCTCTCAACCCTGACCTTTCCCGAGAACTCCGACAGAACCTCTTCCGGCGTCCCCTGCCTGATTATCTCGCCGTCGTTCATGAAGACTATCTCCTCTGTCAGGCTCTGCGCCTCCTCCATGTAGTGCGTTGTCAGGAGCAGCTCAGCGCTCAGCCCCTTTATAACGCTCCATATCTCAACCCTTGACAGGGGATCCAAGCCCGTCGTTGGCTCGTCAAGGAAGACGACCTCGGCGTTCGACGCGAGGGCCATCGCAACGAAGAGCTTCCTCTTCATTCCCCCTGACAGCTCATCTGTTGGGGTGTCCCTGAAATCCCAGAGCCCAACCTCCTTAAGGGCCTTCCTGGCCTCCTCGGAGGCGCTTCTGAATGACATCCCCCTTGCCGTCAGGTACAGCATCATGTGCTCGTAGGGCGTCAGCATCCCTATGGGCCTAGCCTCCTGAGGTATGCAGGACAGCTTTTTCCTTATGCGATCCTCGTCCCTCAGTATGTTCAGGCCGTTTATCAGCGCGTATCCCGATGTTGGCTCAAGCTGCGTCGAGAGTATCCTGATCAGGGTAGTCTTGCCGGCCCCGTTCTTCCCGATGACCGAAACCCTTCTTCTCGAGATCCTTGTGCTAATACCCTTGAGCGCCACTATTCCGTTCCCGTAAACCTTCCTCAGGTTAAATATCTCGATCACATCACTACTTGGTCTCCCATGAATAAATTGTTAATTTCAAAAGCTCAATAAGGAAAATAAGGGCGATCCTTCTAGTCTATGCATGGAACTTCCTCCGGGCCAGAGGGCCATAAGGAGCTTCATATACTACTCAGCGCTTCCTCCTCCCGAGGTCGACATAGAGAAGTACAGGTTTGAAGTTAAAGGGCTTGTAAAGAGGGAGCTCTCGCTCAGCTACAGGGAGCTCCTGGACATGATCGACTTCAGGGGAGAGCTGGACTTTCACTGCGTCACAGGCTGGAGCGTCAGGAAGGTTAAGATGGAGGGCGTAACCTTCAGGAAAATAGCGGATATGTCGGAGCCAAGCGGAAGCTACGCCTTCTTCACTTCCCTCGATGGGTACACCACCGTGGTTCCCTATGAGGACTTCATAAAGGGGATTCTTCTACTGAAGATAGACGGAAACCCGCTCACCTACGAAATGGGGTTCCCAGCGAGGCCATTCTTCGAGCACCTCTATGCCTGGAAGTCCGCCAAGTGGGTCAGGTCCGTTACCTTCATGAACGAGTACCAGGACGGCTACTGGGAGAGCCTCGGATATCACGAAAGGGGAAACGTCTGGCTGGAGGAGAGGTTCAAGAGCGAGGAGGCAAGGCGGCTGAGAAAGAGCCCGATGGGCGTCAGATGACAAAAAGAATGACAAGCCTCGCCCCTTCTAGAGGTGGGGTAAAGCTTTTAAATTTTTGAATATTTTAAAGTACTGTGGAATATAAATCAACAAAGCATGTGAAATATCTATGCAACTACCATTTCGTAAGGATTCCCACGTATCGTAGAAATGTACTGATCGGAGAAGTTAGTGAATACACCAAAGGTGTGCTAAAATCAATACCGAAGAATTAGGTCGCGATATTTTAGCCCTAGAAGTGATGCCAGACCGTTCCACCTCTTCGTTAACTGCCCTCCTAGACCTAAATATTTTCCGTCATACCTAGCAAACTACTTTAAGGGTAAATCAGCCAGACTAGTTTTAAAGAAATTTCCAAAGTTTAAAAACAAACGGCAAACTCTGGACTAGAAGCTACTTCGTATCAACAGCCGATAACATATTAAGCAAGACGGCGAGACAATAAGGAAAAATATATTTATATTAAGGAGCAGTGGGAAAAGAGGATGAGGATAAAGAGAACTAACATCGTTAAACTCGTTATTAACAAAAACACACATGAGAAGCTTAAAAACTGGCTGCAGTAACTGCCAAATGCTGGAACGAAGTGAACTGGTTAAGGACGCAACAATTCGAGAAAGGAAAGAGAGTAGACCTCGCTAAGACTGAAAAGGAGGTGTGCGAGAAGTACATATAAGTATTAAAGGTCAATACACAGCAGGTTGCTAGAAAGAGCACAAAGATAGTTGCTAATAAAATTGCTAGCGTTTTTTAAGGCGTTCACCTATGTAGAAATCTCTGAAACCAAAACTCTGAGAGGGCTTTTTGTTTCTAGAATCCTGAGAATAGGGGCAAGAGTAAGATAAATTTTAAATCAAAGAAAATATAAAAAAGGGGGTGCAACTACAAATCCAGATTAAATATGGCGCTTCCAATTGACATTACTGTGCCTCTGACTGACAGTTCAGAAAACTCATTCATCATCGCATTAGCAACCGGTACGTTGCCCTATGCCTGAACCCATTATAGGCATGGAAAGTACAAGAGCATAAAAAGAACGATCTATAAACGGAATAGAATAAATGATCCTATAGAATAAAGCGCTATATATGTGGCTAAAGCTGGTTTTCTTCCTACCCTCCCAGATGCTCCTGAAATCCATACAGAACCTGTAAGCATGCCAAAGAATTCAATAAAGAACATGTATTCTTCAGTTGAAACGCCGCCCATATAGTAAAGAGAAGCACTATGGTGTGAATTATCAATAAAGAACCAGCCGCAAGCTGTGTATAAAAAAATAAATTCCCTTTAACCAGTTTGTCGTTGACCGTTTTGCAAGGCGCTGTATTTCTGAGTTCTTCATGTTCATCTATTGGTTTATGTATTTTAATGTATAGCTAGAAATGATCAATTATTATAGTATTCTTAAAATAAAAAGAAATTATTTTAAAATTTCGTATATAACTTTTCCATCAGAATGCGAAGGAGCGGGTATGTTGAGTAAATAAGAAATCGTCGGCGCAACATCACGCAGTTCAGCTCTAAGGCCTTTTTTATGGTTTATCCTGCTGCCAGAAAAGATCGTAAATGCGTTGTTTTCAAAATAACCTTCTGAGTCGGCCGGAAGATAAGTAGTATGGTGACCGGCCACGTCATGCTTTTCTGTAACCTCCTGTTGTAGCCTTTCTTTGCTTATCAGGTCAAACTTTAAAGATTCTGTTGTACCATCCCAGTTGCAGTACCCTTTATTGAAAAATACTAAAATATCCCCGAACCTTTCTTCAGCCCTGCCCCTGCTCCACATTTCTTTTCTTAATGCAAGTTTTATAACTCTAGAACCGTTGTCAGGATCTTTTATAGAATAAAGCGTATCGATTGTATGTTCTATAACGCTATCATAATCCCTTTTATCAACGATCCCGCCTTTTTCTCTATCCTTTAGGTTAACCCATATCTGTACAGGGTCATGGTAAGGAAATACGTACGTTCTATTCATGTCTATAGAATAATATTCGCCGTTCTTTATTTCATATTTCATTAAACCGGCTCTGCTCAAAGCTGCTTCGAGCGAAACATACTTCCAACAGGGCAGAGCACCATGATCTGAAGTTATTATTACTGTTGAATCGCGAGGCCTCTCTTTAATGATGTTCCCTATCATTTTATCTATTATGCTGTAAGCCTTTCTGTAAACGTCATCAACATGCTTGGCTTTCTTTTCATCATATGCAGGGTTTTCTCTGTCCAGAAGCGCAAGATAAGTATGGTTTAAAGAATCTATAAGATGATAATGCATTATCAAACCATCATAACTAATTTTATCACTCAGTACTTTAAGCGCTTTTTCGAACCATTGAGCATAAATGCTGGCGTGCTCCAGCTGAAGTTCAGGGCTTAGGTTTGTTGGTCCATAAGGCCTTTTTGTATCCGAAATAAAAGGCATGTCAAAACCTTCAACCCATGGGCCTGACGTTTCTAAAAGCGTATCTTCTAAACCGGCTGGGTAAGCCCATCCTCGGGCCTTAAATGCCTGGGATACGTAAACAGTAACTTCTGGGTTTTCTGACAGTTTTAACCTTATAAGTTTGATTCTGAAAACGATCAACTCACCATCTGCATCGGCGTAGATCCAGTCGCTCCACTCGCCTTCTTTAAGGATAAAACCTTTTTTATCTTTTTTTAATATATTAAATGACACAGATGCGTTATCAGGAAGTATTTTTCCTACTATCTTTATCTTGCTGACATTAATAGAAAAGTTCAGCCCATCATCTATCTGTAGCTTTTCATACCCTGGATACACATTTTTTATCCAGTTTCCTATAAACCTAGGATCCACAGTAGAAAATATAGCAGGTTTAAAAACTCTCCATAGGTCTCCGCCAGGGGTTAACCCTCCTATAACGATGCCTCTGCTAACCTGAGGCGGCCATCCTACCGGATAGTTTACTACAGCAGGCTTTAGACCGGCCCTTTCCATGCTTGTCCAGAGGAATTCCGCTTTGCTAAAGCTGGAATACTGCGTTCTTCTAATGTACTGACCTTCTTGTGGTGTTTCGCCTGGAAGATGTGTAGTAAAGCTGATAACGCCATGAGTAAAGGAAGAGGCTCCGCTCATCAATGTTGCCCAGTTTGTGGGCGTATCAACCGGTACAGAAGGAATGGTTCTAAGCATAGAGCCATCTTCTATCAGCTGAGAAATGTTTGGCAAAAGGCCGTCCTTCACGTATTTATCTATAAACCCGCCTATTCCGCCATCTATTCCAATAAAGTAAAACTTTACCATGCTAATATTTAATTTAAAAAGCGTATTTAACGATTTAATTTAAAATTGTTCATCTTACTAATACTTTTATGTTTTTAAGAGCATCACATAGATTTTATAAATTCTTTGCTAAACGCTTAACTAAATTTATTTTAAGCCCAAAAAATTTTTATTATTTATAAATATAATGTTCTTTACAGAAAAAGTTTATATCTAAACGGATTTAAATATATCACGCAATGAGAAAAAGTTCTGCTGTATCAAGGACCGTTATCGCAGCAATAATAATAATTGTGATAATTGTTGCAGGAGTCGGAGGGTATTACTACTACGAGTCAATTTCTGCACCAAAGCTTTCGGGTTCAATAACCGTTGTTGCCATGGCAGGGTATAACGATGCAGCTCTCAAAGCAATAGCAGCTGATTTCATGGCACAACATCCAGGGGTCCAGATAAACGTAGTTGGTATACCATATGGTAGCATTGTATCTGATGCTCTAACAGCATTTAAGGCTAACCAGTCAATCTATGATGTTATAAGCCTGGGCAGCGTTGGGTTCTTGGGACAATTAGGACCTTACCTTCTGAACCTTACGCCTTATATGAAATCATCTCAATATTTTCCGTCTACCTGGAACTCATCTGATGTTATCTCGGCCTTGCTTTCGCTTTACAGTTATAAAGGAGCTCAGGTAGGTCTTCCAGAAGCTGGTGGCGCGATGCTATTTTATTATAGGCCATCCCTGTTTAACAACGCTACTAACCAGAAGCTGTTCCAGCAGCAGTACGGCTACCCGCTTCCTAACCCTGCAAACACAACTCTGACGCTACAGCAGCTGGTTGATGTAGCCCAGTTCTTTAACGGCCAGCACGGGTCCAAGTACGGAATAGTACTTATGTCAGGTTCAGGAGATGACGATGCTATACAGACTTTTGAGGCTCTTATGGCCAGTGCTAGGGTCAGCGCAAGCAACACAATGGGACCAGTTACCGCACAGTACGGGGTTCTATTCACTAGCAGCGGGACGCCAATCTTTAACACTTCAGTTGCAGAAAACGTTATGAGCGATTATTTGAATCTAGTTAAAGCCAGTGAAGATCCGCTATCATCTTCTTACGAAACTGTACCAGGATTCTTTGCTAAAGGAGATTCAGCGATGATGATATACTGGAACCCGCCCGCTCTGTACCTTAACAACCCCAACAGGAGCGCAATAGTCGGAGACTGGGCGGTTTCACCTTACTTCCCTGGAGGCCACAGCATACTTGGAGGGACTGGACTTGGCGTTTACAAGTACAGCAAGAACGTAAAACTTGCTGTTGCGTTTATTGAGTTTGCAACAAGTCCTCAGGAAGCTATAAAGTTTGTTCAGCTGGACAGCCTTATGCCATTCAGGTATTCCATTTTCAGACAGACGATCCAGAGCAAGCCAGCTTATGCCGAGGCTCTATCAGCAATAGCCAGTACAATGAGCGAAAGCGTTCCTGGAACGGCAAACGTTCCGTACTGGGGACAGATATCAGCTGCCTTTAGAGGAGAGCTGCCTAGCATGTATTACGGCAAAATAACTGTAGCGCAGGGAATGACTTACATAGAACAGGCCGCATACCAGGCAATGAGCCAGTATTCAGCTTAATTAAAATAAATAAATAATATTTTTATTGTTTTTTATTTTCGAGTATTTCAATTGCTCTCAGAGCTACTTGAGTTTTTTCATCCTTCTACAAGAGGTTCAGGTGTCTGCTCGGGTATTATTATATTTCTTGAAAAGTTTTCAGATGCTGCAAGGATGCTCCCGGCTCTGAGCTTTCTGAGACGGGCAACAGTAAATATTGCAGAGCTCTCCATATCAAGGCTGAGTATGCCTAAGCTTGAAGCTTCTTTATAAATTTCTGGCTTTCTGCGTAAAATGCGTCATCAGTTGATATGATTCCAACATGATATTTGAAATTGAGCCTGTCCTTTAATTCTTCAGCAGCTTGAACTAGCGCAACCAAAACGTCAAAGCTGGGAACAGCGGGAACAGAAGCCGGTTCATACATTCGGGTTGTTCCTTCATTCTTTGCGGCGCCGTTCGGTATTATCAGATCACCAAGATCTATCTCGGGTTGAAGCGCGCCAGTGCTACCTGTCCTTATGAAAACTTTAGCCCCTATATTAGCTAGCTCTTCTATAGCTATTGCAGCAGCAGGTGCACCCATTCCCGTGCTCATGATAGTAACCCTGATATTGTTATAGTAACCAGTTTTGCATAATACTCCCTGTTGTTTCCGCTTATTACGACATCTTTTAGATAAACTGCCATCAGATCAACTCTAGCCCTGTCGCCCGGAAGGAGAACGTACTCAGCCACATCTCCATATTTCATTTTAAGATGATACTGGAGCCTTTCTTTGCTAACTTCTTTTTTATCAGTCATCAATGAATAATAAAAGCTTCAGCGCTTTTAAGCTTAACCCCTTTTAAACTAGTAAACGCGCTGGATTTTAACCAAAAGATAATTATCAATTATATATAATGTTATGCATAAATGTTTAAAAATGATTTAAAATAACACTTTTTAGCCACGATTTTCGAATGTTTTTTAAAAAAGATTGCCAATTCAATAAGACAATATTTAAATAATAATTTTTGTAAATAAACACTGATGAACAAACGGTCAAGCGTTTCTACAAAAGTAGCTGCCTTGATTGTAATAATAGTTGCGGGTATAGGGATTTATTATTATGAAAATTACCTGCAATCGTTAAAGATATCCGGTACAATAGTTGTTGCGGCAGAAGCTGGATATAACGATGCGGCAATAAAGAAGATAGCTCAGGATTATATGGCAACGCACCCAGGAACTACTATAAAAGTTGTTACGCTCTCTTTTGATACTGCTCTATCGAGCTATGTGACGGCTTTTTCTTCAGGGTCTGACGTTTACGATGTAGTATTCCTTCCCAACGTGGGATATTTAGGGAACATAGCTCCTTACCTTGTTAACCTTAAACCATATCTGTCTAACACCAAGTATTTTTCCAGCTTCCTACAACATTTCGGACATTGTGCCTTCCATGCTTGCGCCTTTTGAAATAAACGGAAGCCTTTATGCTCTGCCGTGTTCAGGAGACGCGATGCTATTTTATTATAGGCCATCCCTGTTTAACAACGTTACTAACCAGAAGCTGTTCCAGCAGCAGTACGGCTACCCGCTTCCTAACCCTGCAAACACAACTCTGACGCTACAGCAGCTGGTTGATGTAGCTCAGTTCTTTAACGGCCAGCACGGGTCCAAGTACGGAATAGTAATGATGACAGGTCCTGGGGACGATGACATGATACAATCTTTCTTAACACTTTTTGGCGGGGTCAGAGTAAAATATGACAGCGTACTTGGTCCTGTAACTGCACCATACGGGGACATGTTTACAAGCACTGGGGAGATACTTTCAAACACGACGATATTTAAGGCCACGCTTTCTCAGTTTGTCTCCCTGATCAAAGCAAGCGAGGACCCATTGAGCGCAACGTTTACTATGGTTCCAGGAATGTTTGCAAGGGGTGATGCTCCTATGATGATATACTGGACACCTCCTCTATTAACGCTCAGCAACCCAAACAAGTCAAAAGTCTACAATGACTGGGCAATAGCGCCAGCAGTTCCAGGCGGAGTTAGCGAAACAGGAGGAGTTGGATGGGGCATATACAAGGGCACACACGACCTTTCATTAGCTTTGTCTTTCTTGGCATTTGCAACCAGCCCTAACGAATCTATATATTACATGACGCTGGACAGCCTTCTCCCATTCAGGTATTCCGGTTTCTCTTATGCCATTTCCCATAACATGTTATCGGCCAGCACGCTTAACCTGTTCCTCAAGAATCTGCAAAACAGCGTTCAGGGTCCTGCAAACGTGCCTTACTGGCCTCAAATTTCAGCAGCTTTTAGAGGTGAAGTTGCTTATGTTGTTCAAGGGACTGTAACCGTAAACCAGGCGGCAAATGCCATTACGCTTGCAGCGCAAAAAGCGGGTGCTAAAGTATACACGGGAACTTTACCGCCTATGTCAGCAAGCTTTATAGGGGTTTATGCAGAAGGCGGATATCGTGTTCCTTCTTTTACACAGCTTGTAGCGAACGGCTTTTCTCTAGGAGCTTTTACACCGAATTCATTTACTTTTAAGATAACAGATTATCAGAAAACATTTATTGCAGGAGATTCTTCATCTCTTTCATTAGCTTAGCTAAATAACATAGTTATTTTTTATTTTTTAAGGGCATGTAATAGTTTTCAGATAAGAGAGACGAATATTTATCTAAAAATCGATAAAACCCGGGTACAGGAAAAGGTTAAATAAGAATACCCGGTTAAAGAAGTTTAACGGCGATAAGATGGGGGTAAATAGAGCATGAAAAGAACCCTTAAAGTTGGGCTTGTTTTCGTCCTTCCGATACTAGTTTATTTCCTAATCTTCTTTATATACCCAATAATATCGTTATTTCAGAACGCATTTACGAACAACGCCGGGGCCTTTACCCTGGCTAACTTTCAGTTCATGCTCAGGGACAGGGTTTTGCAGATCTCGCTTACAAATACAGCCTATTATTACATAGGATCGCTGCTCATTGAATACTCGCTAGGTTTTATAGTTGCTGTAATACTTAATAACTATACAGGAAAGCTGACAACAGTTTTCAGAACGATAATAATACTTCCTTTGATGGTTTCACCCGTTGTTATAGGTCTCATGTGGTTGCTTCTTTTTAACCAGACTTACGGCCCCATTGACTATTTTCTTAAGCTTTTGGGGCTTCCAGCAATTAACTGGCTGGGAAACCCAGGATGGGCTATGCCAGCTCTGATAATAGCTAACGGATGGGAGTACTCTCCTTTTGTATTTCTTATAATATATGCCGGGCTTCAGATGGTTCCTCCGCAGCTTTATGAAGCTGCGAGCATAGATGGCTTAAACCGTTTTCAGACGTTCAGATATATAACTCTGCCCTCCATAAGGGGCCCGATGATAATAGCATTCCTGCTTAATTCGATAGGCATTCTTAAAGGGTTTGATCTTGTATACGTGCTAACGAACGGTGGACCAGGTTATGCTACTTACATACTTAGCTTTTATGAGTACGTTGTAGGGTTCACCTACTTTCAGACCCATTATGCGGCAGCGCTGGCAATACTTTATCTTGTAATAGTTGGGGTTTTTGTCTTTGCAATGCTTAAATTAACAGACGCTGAAAAGTACCTTGGTGTGGAGAGGATCAAAGAATGAAAATAAAACTTACTACAGTTGTTGTTCTGATTCTTCTTGTATTAGCTTCGCTCGTATATATATTCCCGATATACTGGACGCTCGTAACAGCTTTGAAGACAAGCCTTGAAATATTCACATACCCTCCGATATTTTTCCCTACGAAGATAGACCTTGGCAACTTTTACCAACCGGGAAACGTTTTTGGAGCAGTAAGCCAAACGGCTATAGGAAGCGTGCCGTGGATGATAAACAGCACGATTGTGGCCATATTTGCAACGCTGATAAGCACTTTCCTGATAGCAGCGCCAGCTTCTTATGCGTTAGTAAGGTACATAAAGAGCGTGTGGCTTGCGAGGCTCATACTTTTCATGACAATGATCCCAGAAGCAGTATTCATGGTTCCTTTCTTTCTAATAGTCATAAAGCTTAACATACTCAACACGTGGTGGGCGCTTATAATAACCTACATAAGCTTTACAGCGCCTTTTGCGACATGGCTTCTAATGGGTTTCTTTAATGATATTCCCAAGAGTGTTGAAGAAGCTGCTCAAATAGACGGACTATCTCCATATCAGATATTCTACAGGATAAGCCTGCCGCTGATAATGCCTGGGGTTGTTGCAGCAATCATTCTTAACTTTATATCGTGCTGGAATGAGCTGCTTTATGCGCTTATATTGACTTATTCACCCTTCCCATCAGGTGCCCAGACTGTTCCCGTTTTCCTTACGAGCTTTATAATAGTTGAAAAGAGTTTCGCGTGGGGAGGTCTCGCGGCTGCTGGTGTCTTTACTATGCTTCCAACAATAATACTGGGGATAATTGTGCAAAAGTATTTAGCGAGGGGCCTCACACTAGGTGCAGTTAAAGGGTGAGAAGCAGATGTCAGAAGTAGTTCTTGAAAACGTCACAAAAAAATTTGGAAAGCTGACTGTACTTGACAGCGTGAACCTGAAGATAAACGCTAGAGATTTCTTCGTGTTATTAGGTCCTTCAGGATCTGGAAAAACAACTTTGCTGAGGTTAATAGCTGGACTTGAAGAAATAACTTCAGGTTCCATATATATAGGTGGGAGGAAGGTAAACGACCTGCCTCCAAAGGAAAGGAATATAGCCATGGTTTTCCAGAATTACGCGCTTTACCCTCACATGACAGTTTATGACAACATAGCGCTACCTTTGAAGATAAGAAATTATAGTGAGGAAAAGATTAAGGAAAAGATAAAGACAATAGCTGAAACGCTTCACATTGAAGATATATTACAGAAGAAGCCGAGCCAGATAAGCGGAGGACAGCAGCAAAGGGTTGCGCTTGCAAGGGCTCTTGTTAGAGATCCTGCTGTATTCCTGCTTGACGAGCCTTTAAGCAACCTAGACGCTAAGCTAAGGGTAGAAGCAAGGTCATTTTTGAAGAATCTGCAGAAAGAAGTAGGGATAACAACTATTTTCGTAACTCACGATCAGTCTGAAGCTATGGCTTTAGCAACTACGATAGCAGTCCTTAACAAAGGGGTTATCAAGCAGGTAGGTGACCCGTATGAGTTATACACGAAGCCAATGGATATCTTTACGGCGGGCTTCATAGGATCTCCTGCAATGAACATGATACCCGGGAAGCTGGTAAAAGAAGGATCTTTTTGGAAGTTTATAAGTGATGACTTTTCGCTCAATCTTTCTGGAATAAAGTTCGATAACGAAACTGAGACAATACTGGGGATAAGGCCAGAACACATAGTGATCACGAACGATCAGGGACTGAATGCCAAGATTAAGAACGTTGAACCCATGGGAGCAGTAACTTATTTGAAAATAAAAGTGGGCAACACAGAGCTTACAGCTCAGTACACAGGGCTGGTAAAGCTTGAAGCAGGAATGGATGTAAAGATTAGATTTGTAGAAGATAAAATGCTTTTCTACGATAAAAAAACAGAGAAACTGATAAATTATTAGGCCGAAATTTATTTTTATAAAACCTGAAAAAGATAGGTTTATACCTGTGGATAAAAAGATCTTTATGTCAAAGCAAGAAGAAGGGAAGGTAATAACTGACATCCCTCTACGACTTGACAGGATTCATATAATTCGCTAGCGCTATTACATTCTTTTCATACTTGGAAGCGGACTCTTTAGAAGATTTCACAGTAAGCATAGCTGGTACTCAGCTAGAAACAATAGAGAAACTGCTGCACCTCAGGACTATAGAAGCTCTATCTGTTACCCCTATATTCCTGATAGGTGAACTTTTTGGGGTGTTATACTTTGGTACCTCGCCGATAACAGTCGATCAAAACTTTTTAGCGCATGATGGCATCATAGCGTTTACGGAAACTATTATACACAGTCCTGTGATGTAATGTTGGCAGCAGTACCTAATTATATGTTAATTAATCGCTGGACAAATCGATGGATATACGTTCATGGGATAGGGAATCTGTAAAGAAAGTTATAACGCCGGCTTCTGTTATGAACTCATACGCAGAGGGCACGGCATCTTTTTAAAGATACGCGGTCAGACTGTAAGGAAAAACCTGAAGAGGAACACTGAGGATTTCTTAGAAAATAATGAGAGCAGAATAAAAGTTATGAAAGGTATGGGCACGTTCAAAAAGCCTGTCATTGTTGCAATAAACTGGCACGACATAATGTGCTATGGCGATTCAAAAGCCGAAGGGGTTAAGGGACAAAGGGAAAGAAGGGGACCCGCCAGGCATACCAGTTCGCTACAACATCTGTTGTCATCGATGATAAGCTCGCCTAGCTATTACGCCGATAATGCCACATGAAAGCGTAGTAGAACACGTAAAGAGCTTGCTTTCTAAAATCTTTGAGCTCAGGATGAAGATAGAGCTCCTGCTTCTTGATGTCGGCTAACACATAGAAGTGATAAAACTGCTGAGTTCTTCAGGAATAAAGTTAATAATGATGATGCCTGACATAGGGAAGTTTAAGATGGGGACAATCTGATGTATACTACAGACAGCCATAAGCATTTGGCCAATGAGCAGGCAACCTTTAGAGTAGCAGTGTTTAACGGAAGAAACAGGGCTGGCAGGACAGAGCTTTTTGTGTTTTGCAAGTAGCGCTGACTTAAAAGCGAAGAAGATAAGATGTTCAGGAAAAGGTGACCATAGAGACATCTTACAGGATGATAAACCAGTTCCTTCCAAAGACGACTTCAAAGAATTACAGTTTGAGAAAGCTGTACTTCTACCTGGCTGTGCTCTTTTACAACATATGGGTTCTCCTGAACTATAAGCATAAGAGAGTAATAGTCGAGCACGTAAAGCTAACCGTGATATTAGAAATGATTCTTCCAGACATAATATTGACAGCTGAGGGATGATTTTTGTGATCAGGTTCACGCAGGATTTGCTTAGGTTAAACCATATGCGATTCCAAGTCAAAAATCGTTTTTATTAACAAAAATTAAGCAATTTGGAAAATCAGCATGTTTGGCTAGCCCACAAACATTATAAAAAGTATTTTTAAGGAAAACTGCACATAAAAGGAGCTAGAATGATAATTTTATCATAAAGTAAGGTAAAAGTTTTGATCGACTGGTAAGGGTGGGGAGAGGTCAGGGACTAGCCGCCGTCAATCATGAAGGAGAAGGTTAGCCTAAGCTGCAGGCAACAAAAAGCTGGTTCGCCTGTAATTTTAAAAACGTCTTACCAGGCCCAGAACGTTGCTTTATTTTCTACACGGGCCCGAAGCCTTGCAATCTCAGTAGAGAGAAAGAACCCTTGCGAACACGCGTGCGTCCTCCACCATGTTTGACACTTTGCTGTACTCGTTGGGAGCGTGCTCGACGTTGTCAACGGTGAACCATACAGCTGCGCTGTGTCCCTGCCTTCTCACAATGGCAGCTACGGTTCCTCCTCCAATGCCAACCAGCTTTGGCTCAATGCCCCTGAGCGCCTTTATCGAGTCCTTCAGCTTCACAACTACTTCAGCGCTTGGATCCGTAGGAGGAGCTGGATCAGCCCTCTGAACGATCCTGAGCTCTGTCCTGACTCCGTACTGCTTCTCGTGGTTCTGCATTTCCTCCTCTACCTCCTTAAGAACTTCATCTATGCTTACCTCAGGCAGTATCCTGCAGTCAAAGCAGAACACGTCAGTGCCCGGTATCGTGTTTATGTTCTGAACGTTTGGCTCCCTCCTCGTTGGCTCGAAGGTGCTGTACGGAGGGACGAATATCTCGTTCTTAGACGTGAACTTCCTGTGCAGCCTGTCATCTATTGAAAGAGCCAGCTTCATGGCTATCCTGTTGGCGTTGAGGCTGAGGTCGGGCCTCGAGCCGTGCCCCTGTTTTCCTGTGACCTTTATGCAGAACCAGAGGATGCCCTTTTCAGCTACTTCTATCTCATCCCCCTGGGGGTTTCCCGCGTCAGGGACCAGGAACTCGTCATCCTTTCCGAACGGATAGTTCTTGAGCACGTGCTCCATTCCGTACCTGCTTCCAACCTCCTCATCCGCCAAGAGCAGCAGCCCCACGTTGTTCCTTGGCCTGATGCCCGACTCGACCAGCGCCTTGAAAGCGTATATGGAGGAGACCACCGCCTGCCCGTCGTCCGATGTTCCCCTTCCGTAGATCCTGTCCCCCTCGAGCGTTGCCTTGAACGGATCGTACTTCCAGAGGGCTGGATCGCCCTCCGGAACTGTATCGATGTGGGCAGCAAGCCAGAGTGTCTTCTTTCCCTCCGTCCCCTTTATGACAGCCACGAGGTTCGACCTGACGACCCCCTGGACGTCCTTCGTGTCGAGCCTCCTTATCTCATCAAACCCTATGCCGTTCAGAACGCCCTCAAGATAGTCTGCCCTCTCCTTCTCCCCGTTACCCCCGAGCTCGGGGCTTATGGCCTTGATCGGTATCATCTCAACCATAGTCCTTATCATTTCCTTCTGCAGCTGCGGAACTATACCCTCGGGCCTCTGCTGCATATCCTATGTTAGATATAACAGGGATAAAAGCGCTTGGCGTCCTGAGAGACAACGCCAAATCGTTCTCCTGCACCACGTGAAAGGCTCAGAACAAAAAGGTAAAACGCTCAGGGGCACAATCTACTGTAAGTGAACGGAATTGGGATTTGGCAGGACCCTTAAGATATTCATAACGCTTCTTCCCTCGTTCGTAGTTTACTACTTTGACAGGAGGAAGTTCCTGGGCTCCGACAAGCTTACGCCACAGGACTACGAGAGGATGAGGGCCCATGCCCGAAGGATGGTGAACAGGTTCATTGAGCTCGGGCCTGCCTTCGTCAAGCTCGGCCAGCTTCTTTCAGTAAGATCAGACATACTGCCTCAGCCCTACATGGACGAGTTCGCCAGGCTTCAGGACCAGGTCCCTCAGGCACCGTTCGAGCAGATCGAGAGGGAGCTGAACGAGGAGTACGGCGACTATCGAAAGGTCTTCGACAGCTTTGAGCCTGTTGCAATAAACGCGGCGAGCCTGGGGCAGGTTCATGAGGCAACATACAGGGGGAGGAAGGTGGTTGTGAAGGTCCTCAGGCCCAACGTGGAGAGGATCCTCGAGGAGGACGTTGAGTCCATAAGGCAGCTGCTCCCCTTCATGTCGCTGCTCTTCGGCACCGGCTTCATCACCTCCTTCGAGGCAGCGCTCGAGCAGTTCTACGAGACCGCGAGACAGGAGATGGACTACAGAAAGGAGGCCCAGAACATGAAGATCCTGAAGCAGAGCCTCTCAGATTACGCGTACGTGGTTGTTCCCAACCTCTACGAGGAGGTGTCAACAAGGAGGGTCCTAGTAATGGAAAGGGTCGACGAAATCAAGATAACTGACGTTGAAAGGATAAGGTCCCTCGGCATAGACACCAGGGCTCTGGCAAGGAAGATCTCAAGGCTGTACCTCAGCATGGTTCTCAGGATGGAGATCTTTCATGCTGATCCGCATCCGGGAAACCTTGCAGTTACCACTGACGGCAGGATAGTCCTCTATGACTACGGGATGGTCGGGTCAATGAGCAGGGAGATGAGGGACAACCTGATGTGGCTCTACATGGCCCTAGCTGACAGGAACCCGAGCGAGATAAGGGAGGCTCTTATAGAGCTGGGCGTCCTGGACCCCTTTGCGAACACGTACATAATCGAGAGGGCCATAGAGATGGCCCTGAACGAGATGCAGGGCATAAGGATATCGGAGGCCGACATAAGGATGCTCATGTACGTTGCGAACAGGGTCATCTACAGGTTCCCCTTCAGGCTTCCAAAGGAGCTCGTGCTCTACCTGAGGATGGGACTTCTTCTCGACAGCCTCTGCAGAACCCTTGACCCGGACTTCAACTTCCTGAACGTCCTTCCGTCGCTCTTCAGGGAGGAGGGCCTCTACCGTGAGTACTACATATCAAGGCTCAGGAGGACGTTTAAGAGGGTCCTCAGGGCCATAGATGTGCAGCTTTCGCTTCCATCCCTAATGCAGGAGTACTATCAGCTGGAGATAGAGAGGGCGAGGTCCAGAAGGGGCTACGTTCAGCTCGTGGGCGCTTTCCTGCTTGGGATAATAATGGCCGGCGTGATCTTCTACCTCTTTCACATAAGGTAGATGTAGCTGCAGCAAAGAGATAAAAGGAGGATTTTGCAAAAAATAAAGCTGTCGAGTTGCTCACCGACCTTTACGTGTACATAAATGATGAGAGTAAAAGGAGCAGCATCATAAATAAGGTTAGAGGGAAGGAGCAGGAGGAGTACATAAGGAGGGCGAAGGAGCTCTGGAGGCCCTATCAGCCAAGCCCTCGCAGCCATGAGAAAACTATCGGTATAGACAGCAGCTGGAACTACAAGGAGTTCAGGGGCTTTTATCTGCTGGCCGTGGCTGGGATAGCTATAAGCGACGAGGGAGAGGTAGTGGGCAAAGAGGTCAGCGTCGAGGCGGGCCTCCCATTAATTGAGGAGGGAGGAAGCCAGTACCCGGATCCAGACCTCTACCTCGAGAGCATGGGGATGGAGTATGAAGCAAAGCTCGTTGAAAGCTCAGCCGACCTCGGAAGGGTTCTTGTTGATGGCTCAATCATAAGGCGCTTCTACGACAGGGCAAACAGGCGAAAGATCCTGTACGCTGAATACTTGAGGAACGTGCTTAAAAGATCGGGCACAGTGTTCGTGTCGAAGAGCTCGGTCAGCAGGGAGCTCGTGAGAGGGATCTGGAGCGACATATACTATTTTCAGAAGGCCGACAGCTCTCCGGGGTTCAGCGAATCCGAGAGTATTCCCAGTCTTAACGTTTCTTACTTCTATGCGAGGCTAGTGGACCACGGACCTGTTCTCAGGATCGAGATCGTTGGCGGCCATATTGATGAGAAAGAAATCCAGGATCTCATGGACGTCCTATACTCTAGGCAGTTTAAGGGCTATCCCTACGCCCTCAGGCTTGCGCACGAGAGATGCACGATAACGAACAAGGACATAGATGCGCTGGTTAGGGACCTTGGGCTGCACGTTGAGGTCCTGGCCAGGGATGTGCTGGAGGCGTAAATCATGGAGCTGAAGGAAGTAAAAGCCAAGCCAATAGGAATTGTTGCCTCGGGAGCAAGGCCTGATGCCTTCAGGATCTTCACATCACAGCCCCTTAGAGTTGGGGAGTACGTCAAGTTTGACACGGATGATGGAAAAGCTATGGCGTTCATAGAGAACACCGTGATAGGCAGCACGCTGATAGAGGAATCAAAGAACTTCTACGATGCAAATGAGGCAGCGAGCGCAGCCGCTAACAACCCAAGGGACAAGTCCTACATTTCAGAGGCGAGAACCGTCGGCCTGCTTGAGATGCTGAAAAAGGGAAAGGTGGAGTTTCCATCAATACCGCCAGTCCCAGGAACCCCTGTTGAGCTGGTAAGCAGGGAGGAGCTTCAGGAGATCTTCAACAGGAGCGCTGATAACTACGTGAGGGTAGGGAGTCTCCTTAGAAAGCAGGAAATATCCGTTTCGGTCAACATCGACAAGGTCGCGTCAAGGCATCTTGCGGTTCTTGCGGCGACCGGCGGAGGGAAGTCCAACCTTCTAGCTCTCCTCGCAAGAAGGATCAGCGAGCTGAACGGCACGATGATAATCTTTGACTATCACAGCGAGTACAAGGACCTGAAAATAGATGGCAAGAATCTGGTTGAGCCCAAGCTGAACCCTTACTATCTGCTTCCGGACGAGGTTGCTGACATAATTGGAGTGAGATCCTACGCGGACGTCCAGAGGAGCTTGCTGAGCAAAGCGATAAGGAACTTGCTAAACGGAAAGGACTCAGACAGAGCTTCTGAGTGGGATGCGAAAAATATGGCAGTTCCCACCGATTTCTTCACGAACCTTAAAAGCGAGCTAGAGCGCATGCAGGAGAGCGAAGATTTGAATCATCAGCAAAGAATTGCGGTCCAAAGGCTCATCAGCATAATCGAATACTCCCGCAGATACGTCGAAGCGCTCTTTGATACAGGCGTTCAGAACGTGCTCGATCTGCTTGAGCCCAACAAAATCAACGTGGTTGACCTTGGGGATCTTAACGAGCTTCAGGCCAGAATAATCATAAAATTCTATCTGGACGAGATCTTCTTTGACAGAAAGGCAGCAGTGCTGAGAAACGAAGAGGCCAGAGTCAGGTTCACTTCGCCCGTGATAGTTGCAATAGAGGAGGCGCACGTCTTCCTTCCAGCTGAAGAGAAAAGCGACCTTGTAGACACGGTAACGAGGATAGCCAGGGAGGGCAGGAAGTTCGGCGTTGGTCTAATAATTGTCTCCCAGAGGCCCAGCAGGCTCAACTCTAACGTCCTGAGCCAGATGGGCTCGTTCGCCATAATGAGGATCACCAACTCGGCTGATAAAAACTACATAAAGGAGGTCAACGAATACCTGACCCCGGACATGGTTGAAAACCTGTCAGTGCTGAACCCGGGTGAGGCGCTGCTGCTTGGCGACTGGGTGACGATCCCGGTCATGTCAAAGATCGAGCTTGTAGGGGATAAGCTGATAGGAAAGGACATAGAGGCTGTCAGCCAGTGGCGCCGTCAGAAAGAGCTTTCGCAGGAAGCTCCCAGGACGAGGGATTTCCTCTGAGCGATGTCATATGCTGATAGCTCACATAAGCGATACGCATCTCGGGGCAATGCCGTACAACCTTAGGGAGAGGGAGAACGACTTCTACGAGGCATTTAGCGAAGCCATTGAGACAGCAATAAGGGAAGGGGCTGAAGCCATTGTTCACTCGGGAGATGTCTTCGACGCCCCACGGGCAAGCTACAGGTCCCTGTCCATGTACATCAGCCAGCTCAGGAGGCTAAGCGACAGGAACATAAAGTTCCTCTTCACGCTTGGCGAGCACGACATAAGCAGGATAGGGGGCTCAGCGGTAGCGCTCGTCGCAAGGGATCTGGGCCTTGGCGAGTTCCTTATGGAGGGCGAAAGGCACGAGCACAACGGCGTTGCTTTCTATGGGGCCTACAACCACAGGAGGGGCGAGCTGGATGACCTCAGGGCCATACTAAACGGCCTGAAAAAGGCAGACGACAGAAAGAAGGTGCTGGTGCTCCATCAGGGGCTTTATGAATTTCATCAGTACGCCGGCCAGCTCTTTCACAGCGAGCTGCCCTCGGGCTTCGATTACTACGCCCTTGGCCATCTTCACGATCCAGGAATGAAGAGGTTCAGCGATCTCAAGGGGCCGGTCTGCTACGCCGGCTCAACCGAGTTCACGTCATCGGAGGGGATAAACGAGTCGGATAAGGGCTTCTGGCTGGTGGACCTTTCAGGGGATCAGGCCCAGCCTCAGTTCATCAAGCTGCAGTCGGTGAGGCCCAGGAGGGTTTATGAGATCAGGTACGAGCAGCTCCAGCAGGAGATCGACAGGATAGCGTCGGAGCTGAAGAGCCTGCTTGAGCTGAGCAAAAAGAAGCCCATGGCCAGGATAATCATAAGAGGCAGGGGGATGAACGAGTCCTACATAAGGGGCATAATTAATCCTATATATAATATAGTGCTCAGAATGGAGTACGAGCTCGTGGATGAGGGCGAAACCCGCTCCTACTACAGCGTTGAAAGGGCAGAGGACGTTGAGGCGATGTTCAGGGAAATAGCCAGGAGGATCCTGAACGACGACAGGCTCGTTGAGATAGCGGACGGCCTCAGGGGCTACCTCGAGGAGAACAGGCTTCAGGAGGCCTCAGACTATCTCTGGAGGATCTTCATGGGTGAAGCAGATCAATGATTGAGGAGGTCAGGCTGTTCAACTTTCTTTCACATAAGGACACAACTCTCAGCCTCGAGGAGGGCGTGAACGTCTTCATAGGCAACAACGGCTCGGGCAAATCCTCCGTTGTTGACGCGATCACCTACGCTCTGTTCGGGAAGCACACCAGGGGGGACAACGTGAACCTTGTCAGAAAGGGCGCAAGCGAGGGAGGAGCAGAGGTTGTCTTCTCGATAGGCTCATCCAGGTACAAGGCCGTCAGATACTTTGACAGCAGGGGCCGCCTGAAGGACGCCTGGCTGCGATCGCTGCCAGATAACGCTCCTCTGGCCCATATGGAGAGGAAGGCCATGGGGGAATCCGTAAGCGGCCAGATAGAGAAGCTCTTCAAGCTCAAGTACGACGCTATGCTCATAGCAAACATAATTCAGCAGGGAAAGCTGAACGAGATAATTGAGCTTGAGCCCTCTGAGTTCAGGGAGGAGCTGGACGAGCTGATAAAGATATCCGCCCTGAAGGACGCCTACTCCTTGTTCGACAGGCTGATAAACGAGTTCTTCAGAAAGAGGCTCAGGGACGAAGCTCTGGGCCTCTACGACGACCAGAACATATCAGCTCTGCAGCGAAACCTTCAGGACATCTCCTCAAGAAAGGAGAGCGATGAGAGGGAGCTGGATCAGCTCGGCCGGAGGCTGGAGGAGAGAAGATCTTCGTTGAGCGAAATCGAGAGGAGGCTGAAGGAGCTCGAGCCGCTTCACACAGCGCTTGAGATGCTGAGGAGCCATGAGGCCCAGCTCCTATCGTACCTCAACAGCAGAAGGGCGGAGCTGGAGAGGGAGCTGCCCAGGCTCAGGGACTGCGTAGCTGAGGGCGAAAGGAGCCTTCAGGACGTGCTGAAGCTCGATGAGCTCAGCTCAAGGGCGCAGTCCCTCCAGGAGGATCTTGCCGTGCTAGACGAGCGGGTTAAACAGGCCCTCTCTCTTTACAAGGAATCAGAGAGCGCAGAAAGCGAGATCTCGAGGATTGACAGGCAGCTGAGCGAACTGCAGAGGAGGATCGAGGACATAAAAAGCAAGGAGGACGCGGTCAGGAAGGAGATCGAGTCGATAAAGGGCTCATACTCGGAGGATCTCCTGGCCAGGAGCAGCGATTACGAAGGGGCGCTGAACGAAGTTCTGAAGGAGATGAGCGATCGTCAGAAGGAGATGGGCAGGCTGGAGCAGAAGCTTCAGGATTACAGGAGAATAAAGGAGGACGGCAGATGTCCGACGTGCGGATGTGAAGCGGCGCACATCGGGGTCGACGAGAAGATCTCTGGCGTTGAGGTCTCGCTCGACCGGCTTCACAGAACCATGCAGGAGCTGGAGGACAGGAGAAGGAAGCTCGAGGAAACGCTAAGCACGATAAGAAAGCAGACCGAGATCAGGTCCAGGCACCTCATGCTACAGGAGCGTCTTGAAAGCTACAGAGGCCAGAGGGAAGCTCTTGAGGGAATGGAGCAGCAGCTCCTCGAGACGAAAAGGAGCAGGGAGGAGGTCGCGTGGCTTAAGCGGAGCAGATTTCAGGAGTACTCGAGCCTGCTCGAGCTTCAGAAACAGAAGAGGGAAGAGCTTGAAAGGCTCAGGAAGAGGATCCTTGAGCTCGAGCGGACAAGGGCGCTGCTGCAGGGCTGCGGGATCTCATCTGAGCAGGACCTAACGAGGCTCAAGGAGGAGCTGAGCTCAAAGGAGGAGATCCTGAAGAGGCTCAGAGAGGGTGGCACTGAGGGGGGCGCCCTTATCGAGATAGATGACTTCTCAAGGTCCCTTGCGGAGCAGATCAGGAAGCTCAGGGAGATGCTGAAGGGCTTCAGCGAGGATGAGTACAGAAGGCTGAAGGAGCTCAGGGAGCAGATCATATCCGAGATGGGACAGCTCAGCGGGTCGATAGAAAGGCTCAGACAGCAGGTGGAGCAGGAGGCCCAGGAGATAGAGAAGCTTAAGAGCGCAAAGGCCCTTGTTGAGAGGGCGGCCGCGTTCATAGGCACAATCGGCCAGATAAAGGAGAAGGTCTTCAAGCCAGATGGGCCTGTTGCCATTAGCCTGAGGAGCTGGGCCCTGATGGCGATTTCAAGGTGGGCCTCAGAGTACGTCAGGAGCTTCGGGATGGGAATATATCAGATCAAGGTCTACGAGAAGGGAAGGGAGGTCAAGATAGAGGTGTACACTGGCGCGGGCCCGGTCGAGAGCGAGGTCCTGAGCGGGGGCGAGAAGGTGGCAGTTGCGATAGCCCTGAGGCTGGCCATAGCAAGGCTTGCGGGCGGTTTTGCGGACTTCATGATACTGGATGAGCCAACGGTTTTCCTGGACGAGGAGAGGAGGTCTTCTCTGATAAACATAGTGTCATCCTTCTCCGGAGGCTCGGGTCCCATAAGGCAGCTCATAATCATAACCCACGACAGGGAGATATTCGAGAACTCGACGGTCGACGCTGTGTTCACTTTTGAAAAAAAGAACGATATAACGGTTGTAACGAAGGAAACACGTCGAAATCTGTGAAAATAAGCGCGAAAAAGCTTTCGAATTCCTGATAATTTTCTTCCTATTTTATAACTTTCGAACAAAACGTTTAATAGGGCAATGTTCTGAGTTCTTAACACCATGGAGGCTAAAACCACGCAGCTTCCAAAAAACTACGAGAGCAGAGCAACGTTTGCTTCCTTCATTGGCTACATGCTTGATGGCCTTGACACCTACGTCCTTTCGCTTACGCTCACGGCCATTGCAACGGCCTATGCGCTCACGAAGGCAGAGGAGGGGCTCCTCGGGTTCATTCAGGCAGGAGGGATGGTCATTGGCGGATACCTCTTCGGGATCCTCGCCGACAGGTTCGGGAGGGTCAGGACGTTCACCTACTCGATACTGATATACTCAGTGTTCACGGCCCTTACAATTAGCTAAAGCCTCGCCTTTTCAGGGCGGGGATGATCGAAGCGTAAAACATTTATGAACGTTTTTCAAGCTTTATTTTTATGGCGATGGCCGGTCAACTTAAAGCTGGTGGGGTGCCTGGGCCGACTCCTCAGGCCATACCGGCCGTCGCCGAAAACACAGTTGAGGTAAAGCTCAGCAACAGAAGGACCAATAAAGTGCGCCTGCTGCCGAGAGGAAGCTCTGAAAGGAAGCTCAGAAGGCTCGGAGATTTATTCGCTAAAGCATTCAACGAGCTGAACTACATGAGGAGGCGGCAGCTCTTCTCAGGACAGAAAATAGACTTCGAGGACACG
>JBMFIC010000009.1:0-49980 GCA_049976505.1 Nitrososphaeria archaeon
CACTCCGACACCCTGAACTACGCTCTTGCAGCCAGAGAATCCCTTTTCGAGCTTTCAAAGGGCTCATCGTGCCTGATTGAGGGAAATCCAGGAAGCAATTTCTTAAGAATCCTCGATCTAATCAGCAAAGACCTAAGAAAAAAGATCATCCTGGTAAAGACAAGGGAGGATCTTCCATCTGTATCTGATAACGAAATTCTAATAATTCCATCTTATTTTATTGACAGGGATAACGCGAGGAGCAAAAGGGATGCGGTGGCGCTTGCAACCCGGCTCGCCGTAGAAATTTCAAGGAGAGCGGAAAGCGATTCGATGGTCGTGTTCTACTACGCTAACGAGCTCTGCCCCGCGCGCGAAGATCTCGCGTACGATTTCTGGGACAACCTTTTATCGACGCTAAAAAGAAATGTTAAAGGCGTTTACATTGCCCTCGTGTGCGCTACCACAGTGGAGGGCAGCAGCTGCATAAGGGTCTATCCGCTTGTCGACCACGTTATCACGGTTTATGATAATAACGCGCTCATGTACAAGGTCAGGAAGGTCTATCCTTGAGGGCAGTTAACGTAGCTTACTTTTCTATGCCTTTCGTGACAGCCCTTATAATAACTTATTTTACGTACACGTCTCTGTGGACGGCCTGGTTTGATTTCCTTCTCTGGACGTCTGTGACGCTCGGATTCTTCCAGTTCCTTACAACGCTATCTCAAAGCAGGAGAGCCATGAGCTACAGCCTGCCTTATACCGGAAAAAAGCTTGATCTTAAAGTAGCAGCTTTTGTTACAGCCTTTAACGAAGACCCTGAAATAGTCGAAAGGACCCTTCTCTCAGTCAAGGCGGCGCTGGGAAACAGGGGCGACGTTATCCTTCTTGACGACTCTACAAAGCCAGAAATAGTTGCCAGGCTATCTGAATTCTGCAAGAAGAACGGAATAATGTACTTCCACAGGGCCAACAGAAGGGGGTTCAAAGCCGGCGCGATAAACGACGCAATAAAGGCAATAGGGGATAATTACGATCTCGTTGCGATATTCGATGCAGATCAGAGACCTTCAAAGAGCTTCTTCGACATAGTTCTGCCCTTCTTTGAAGACCCAAAGGTAGCTTTCGTTCAGGTGCCCCAGTACTACGAAAAGACGAAATCCCTGATAGGCCAGGGGGCAAGGTATCAGCAGGAGCCTTTTCTAAGGAGAGTAATGAGAGGAAGGGATTCCAGGTCCGCTTTTTCCCTTGGTTCTGGAACCGTTTACAGGATAAGCGTGCTGAAGGAGGTAGGCCTTCTAGAAGAAGAAACGGTCACCGAGGACATAGCCACCTCGGTGAAAATACACGAAAAAGGATACGTTTCGAAGTACGTGGATCTACCGCTTGTGTGGTACGGGACGCCACCAACAGAGGTATCAGCTTACATAACTCAGCAATCCAGGTGGGCGCTTGGAGGCTTTCAGCTTTTAGGCACTCTGCTTAAGAGCGATCTGAGCTTCAGGACCTTCATGGATTATATAAGCGGCATCTTTTACTGGCTGGAAGTAGGTCCTTTTACGCTGGTTCAGGTAGCCGCACCGATAATATTTCTGTTCGGAATATACTTTCTTAAGATAAACCCCGTTATATATGTTTCAGCTTACGTGCCTTACTTTGTTTTTTCGCTTTATTACTTTTACTACCTGATGAAGGGCACAGAATACGGCGTTAAGGGGTTCCTGCTACATCAGGCCCTGGAGTACGTTGAGTTCATAGGGGTTACCGCTTCATTCTTTGCCTGGGTATTAAGGAGGAAGGTCCCGTTCAAGGTAACGGCAAAGGGCAAGAGCGCAAAATCGCTCAGGCCTCTTATCTATCACATGATAATACTCACGCTGCTTGTGGCAAGCATGACAAGGGGGATTTTCTTGATAAGGGGAGCAACTTTATTACAGCTCTGGTCAATAGGAATTAACGAGTTCTGGGCAGCATGGCACTACTTCTTTCTCATAACAGGAATTTACGTAAGCTTCGTTTCAATGAGCGAGGAAGAAAAATCTTATGTTGTATAAGGCTTTTCAAGCTCCTTCGTTCCTGTAACAATTTGATTCGAGCTCCCTCCTTTCTGAGATGATTGTATGCTAGAAGGCGAGCTACCATGACCTTATGATTTAAGCTTTCTGGTCAATCTCCACGCTCTAGCCAGAGCTTTTCCTTTGATATCTTGCTTTGTCAAAATTAAGCTCATGCGTTCTGGCTAGATCCAGGGCATAATTTTCACTGACCGCCGCGTTCTTTATGGGGTTTGGCATTAGATTAAAAAATCATGAAGGCTTTACGGGGCTATAACTTGCAAAAATGGACCTTTAAGCCCCTTTTAACCCATGGAGTTGAACTGCCATTTATATAAAATGATGCGGAGCGTATGCTATTTTCGTTCCGTTTGTTTCTATAGCTTCAGTTTCAGCGCTAGCAAATACAACACCCCTTTCAGGCCTGTAACTTCTAATAGAGCTTCTGAAGCCGCTTTCTTCTTTTCCACGGACCTTTACAAAAGCAGAAGGCTTCGTGGTTCACGGCGTAGACGAAGCGGTTTTGTCCATAAATTATAAAATCTAAGCACAGGATAAGGTAATACCAGTTTTTTGCTTAGCCTGTGCTGCATTAGCTGTTATTTTGCATGTTTTTGCTTTTCTGAGCGCGTTTTTCTGACTTTACGGCATGATGCAGGCTGACTGATCTTCAGAGATCTCTTTCATGCCATATAGCATATCAGAGATATCGTGTTCAATATCACCGCTTTGCACAATGCTTCTACCTTCTGATCATGAGGAAGTTTTGCAAGCCTTTCAAGCCCTTCAAAGCCGAACATGTCAGCGATGTCTTCAAACTCCGATTGCAGCGTGTTTTTCGATCAAAGCACGAATCTTTTATCATTGCTGCCTTTCGTCCTGTTTCTATCATGTTCGATGAAAGGAACCTCAGCCCTTCTACGTACGGCGATGGTATGTAGCACCTGCTGACATAGCCCAGAGCGTCTTCCTTAACGATGTTTATAGAATCCCTTTCATCTGTCTTTATTTCAGGCCTCCTGAATGGAGCTATCATGTGCACTACATACTTTTCAGAAAGCATCCTCGACAGCGTCTTGCCGGTTGTGCCTGCCTCTATTACAACTGTTGACCCTTCAGGGACGTTTTTCATCAGCTCGTTTATCCCTTCTTTAGTTGTTTGAAATTCAAAGGTTTTCATTAGCTTATAGCTCTCATCGAACACGCTTGCTGTGCAGCTCCTTTTATGCGCATCTATTCCAACTATTGTTTTGTTTCACCTCCATCGCTGGCTAATCCATAAGTCCGGGAACGACAAACTCCCGATCGTGCGCTGGGCACATGTGAGTCAGTCGTCAGATGAGAGGCGGCCACGCTGTTTAGAGTGCACGAGGCACAAGCAGATCGCTGGCCGCCCGGATTTATGAGTGGGCCGATCCTTATATGGTTTTTATTAGCTAAAAGATTTTCACACTCGCTGGCAAGGTCAGGGTAGTTCACAGTACAGAGAATGGGAGCAGATCCATACGCTCCAGAAATGGTTTATCATTGATGAAACCATAGCACACCTGCACTATTTGGAGAAAAAAGGAATGATAAAAAGGAACATTAAAAACGAGGGCATAAAATGGAGCCTTAAAACTGTGATGATCTGGGATTAATATAAAAAATCGTTAAAGCAAACCATATACTGTGCAGGCCAGCTTGCCTTAACCTGTATATTTTTGTCCGTTAGATTTCTGTACTATAATGTATATTAGATGCCACGCATAAGTTTAACTGTGAGATCGATCTATATGCTCAGAAATGTTGACGATAATGCTGATCGAAATGGATACACATACATAACGCTGACCGGTGAAAAGAGTTTTATTCTAACTTTTACAGAAAGGCTGCGTGCTGGGGGCTGTGCAGAAAAGGTTTTGCTCCTGAAAGACAGAAAAAACAAAATAACAGCGGTCATAAAAATACCCAAAGATGCCTTTTTTCCTGACCAGTTTGATTTGTGATAATTTTTAAGCCTGTAACCGTTCAAGTCTAAGAACGGTTTCTTTAAACCCGAATTTCCAGGCCCACATGCATGTCAGCTTTTTAAGTATAAAGAGAATCATCACATAGATTTCTGTACCACAATCGATAATAAAGAAACTCAGGAATAAATAATGAGGTGAAAAAGTTGCAAACATCAAAGACGAGAATCTACAGCAAAATGCTGGCGGCATTAGCCCTAAGCCTGATGCTGGTGTTTACGTTCATGCACTTTGCCCCGTTCGCCAGCGCGCAGATCTCCGCTCAACCTTCAGCCTTAACGCAGTCGCAGAACAACGTTCAGTACCCTAATTACTCCGCTTCCATCAAAGTCCCCGAAAACGCGAGCGATGAAAATCTTACGACCATGGTAAAGATAACGTCCGATCAGGCAAAGTCGGTCGCGCTCAGCAATCCAACCGTTTCAGGTGGCAATGTTACAGGTATATCGCTCGATAACGAGAACGGCAACCTTGTTTATTCTGTACAGATAACTAAAGGAACTGCCGTTTATGACGTTAAGGTTGATGCTGGCAACGGCCACGTGCTTTTTATAGACACGGGGATGGACAGCGAGGTTAGCGCGGTAGAAAGCATTGCTGAATGATAAAAATCAAATCGTTTATTTTTTTGGTTTTAATGTATTAGAGCTGAGGATGAATTCAGGTCCCTTGGACGAGGACGTTTTGGTGGGAACGAGAAAGAGGATATATGAATACATCAGAAAGCATCCCGGTTGTTATTTCAGGGAAATAGCCAGGGACCTGAAAATCGCGCACGGCGACCTTCAGTACAACCTGAACCGGCTTGAGAAGCTGGGCTACATAGTTTCCAAGAAGAAAAGACTGTTCAAGCATTTTTTTGTTAACGAGTCAATGAACGCGCAGGATCAGGCTCTTATGGAATCTTTTTCCCATGAAACTGAAAGGGAGATCATCTTCTTGCTTCTCAAAGGGGGGAACCTGTCCAACAATGAAATGTCCAGGTTGCTGAAGCTCTCGCCCCCCACAGTATCATGGCACGTTAAGAGGCTTCTTGAAGCGGGACTTGTAGAGCGCGTTCAGGATGACAGGAACGTAAAGTTTAAACTCTCTGTCAGCCCAGAAAAGGTTGAGCAGTTTATGATGCAGTATCGCGCAGGATTTTTTGAGAAGCTGGTTGACAGGTTCACGGATATGTGGATGGATCTTTCTAATTTCAAGAAAAGTGATAAAAATGATAAGCGAGATTGACATATATACGCTGCTGCAGTTTGTAGTAGGGGCTTTTTCCCTTATACTGTTTGCAGTATCCATAACCGCGTTTAAAAAAAGCGGCAGCAGAAGGCTGCTTATGGTTTCAGCTGCTTTTTTCCTTTATTTTGTAAAGGTTTTGCTGCTGAACGTTGACGTGTTCATTCCCGACCTTCAGAGCGTGCCTGTGGACCTGATGTCCATAATATTTGATTTCCTGATACTTCTGCTCTTCTTTGTTGCAATAATATCCAAGGATAAAGTTTCAGAGAAAGAATAAAATAAACCACGGATGCTGGTTTTTCAGAATGGAATGAAAAGAGAAACCATGCCCAGAAAAATCATGAATATGCCCAAAATCCCCAGCGCGAGCCTGCCTGCTTTTGCCATCGATTCCCAGTTGCGTACTCCGTGAATAACCCCTTTGTAGATTAACACGACTATCAGTGATTGGGCCATCCATGAACCAAGCCCGAAAACAAGGCCTACGAGAAATCCCAACCCTGATGAAATTGCGGGCACCAGCGCGGCTGTCAGCACGAGCACTATCACGAAGTCTCCCCCGAAAGCCGCGGCCAGCCCATGTATCCATATCATGCGATAGTCAGCTGTTTTTACGTTATTTTCTTCTTTATTATCTCCAAAGACCAGGTATGCCGCAACCCCTATCATCGTGGCTCCCACTATAAAATTCACGTACGGGCGCAGGGCCTGAATATCCACCAATCCCATCAGCTCTCCCATCAAAGCGCTCATCAAAGTCCAGATGATGGTAAGTGCGCCTGCAAACACAGAAACCGCCTTTATTACACCACCTAGGTTCTTCTGCATCATAGCGTAAGAAACTGTTATCGGCCACGTATGCTCATCTGGCTTTATCCCGTGCACTATTCCGATGAAAAGAACCGCAAGCAGCCACAGGGGACCGGCAGCGCTCACTACAGACCTGGCTAATGGTTCCAGAAACTCAGGCATAGAGAGTATGGCCAAAGCTATGGCCGCTGCTATGGTGGTTCCAAGTACCCATTCTTTCCTGCTCACCTTCATATTATTAGGTTAATACTAATAAAATTTATATTATTCTAAACATTTTGCATGATACACGCTAAATTTTATTAAGCCACATCAGCTGAATAACGAAACAAACAGGTACGTAAGATAAGAGAACGTGAAGGCCATGGCCAGCTGTATAAATGCGCTGAGGGCTGTCAGGCGCAATCCAACCAGCTTAGCGAGCGCGGACAGCGTTGCTATGCACGATGAATAAAAGGCCAGAAACACCATCAGCGCTAGCGCTGAAGCGATGCTTAAAGACTTTAGCAGCATCAGCCCGCCGAAAGTGGCCAGTATGCCTATCACAACTTCCTTAAATATCCATCCACCCATCAGTGCAACAGATATCTGCCAGGAAAGGCCCATCGGGGCAAACGCGGGTTCAAGTGCCTTTCCGGCCATGGCAAGCCACGAATTTTCCACGTTTAAAGTAACCCCGTTTGGCCCAAAAACAGTCGGAAGCCACAGCAGCACCGTCGTGCCTAGTATGAGCAGCGAAAGCTTGTGCAGGAAGTCCTTCACGTAATCCCAGGTCCTCAGGACAACGATGCGCCAGTACGGCAACATAACTGGTGTAGGGGGCAGCTTTTCTACAGCTTTAGGCTGCCCTATAAAGATCCTGTAAAACACAGCTGCTATAAAAGCCGCAACCACCGCTGCAACGTACGGAAGAATCACGGCAAACGGGACAAGGTACGCCGGAAGAACGGCTGCAGCTATTATTATGAACAAGGCCATTCTCGGGGCACAGGGCATGTAAGGTATGATAAGGGCCGTCAGGGTCCTCGACTTCTCGCCCCACAGCATGCGGGTGGCGCTGATCGAGGGAACGTTGCACGAGGTGCCCATAAAGGCTATTATAACGCTTCTTGGCGATAATCCAAACCTTGAAGTCAGCCATTCTACACCGGAGGAAAGAGCGCCTATGAGCCCCGTCTGTTCATAGAGTGCCATGAAAAACGCTACCGCGGCTACATAAGGTATGAACGTCAGAACCGTTGAAATTCCGGACCAGATGCCATCTTTTAGAAAGAGCGTCAGCATCGGGTTCCCTGGCACTACCAGGAGATCGCCAGCCCTGTCCAGAATGGGTTCCATAGCTGGCTCCAGCGCTACCGGGCTCTGTCCAAAAGGCGTCGTCCCGTCAACAAAAAACAGCAGCACCATGAGCGTCAAAAGCAGCACACCAAGGAGGGTTGGAGCCGCCACAGACGGTTTGCTGAAGATCTTTGCGCGCCAGATCCCTCCTTCGAACTTTATGTCCAGCTCGGGCACATCTGCAACGGCCCCCGCGCCTTTCGCAAGCATCTTCTTCAACAAATTGATGCCCGCGCCTTTTGCGGCTGAGACGTAAACCGCAGGAACGCCCAGCTTTGATGAGATCTCTTCCTGACTCTGAACCGGGCGCGCCAGATCGGTCATGTTAATCACAAAGATCGTTTTCTTAGCCCTTGCTATGATCCTCAGCAGTGCAAGAGATTCCTTTATTACGTGTGGCGCGGCTACGACGACAACGCCGTCATAGTTCCCGTTAAGCGCGTCAGATAAAGCCAGGCGTTCATCCTCATCCTTTGGATTTTCGGCGTTAAATATTCCCGGGAGATCTGATATTTCAACGAGGGTATCTCCTTCTACGAACGAACCTACCTCCTTCTCTAACGTTTTACCTGGATAGTTGGCTATCTTGACCCGCCTGCCCACCAGACGATAAAAAATGGTCGACTTTCCCACGTTTGGCGCGCCCACGAGAGCGTATTTTACTGTCCGCATACCCATTGTTTTGCTGTTTTTTGTTAATAATATTAGCTTTACTGTAAAAGGGAGTACCGCCACCAACCCGCGTTGAGTAAAAGTAATTGCAAAGAGTACTGGTTTAAAGCTCATTATTATCCGCTCATTTCCTGTAACGTTTATCGTTCCCGAGCTAGGAGACATAGTGTAGCATAAAACGGAACCAACTGCATAAACATACATACCAATTGGTTCCTGAAACACTATGGTTGAGCTGTTGGATTATTTCGTCGTGCCGTTAAGAGTTACAGACCATGAAGCCCCTGCCGGTGAGGTCGTTTACATATCTGGTGCTTCATGACTGAGCAGCTTCAGCTAAAGGGCAGTAACCCCCGAGACCTTCGGGAGCCCTCGCCCTTCAGGACTTGGAGGAGGTCAGCGCATATCCTCCTTTGACAAGCCTCTTCAGGTCGAGTATTTCATCTATCTCCTTATCGCTGTACCCGAGCTCCTTCAGAGCCTCCCTTATCGAAAGCCCCTTTGCCAGCTGCTTTCCGATGGATGAGGCCCTGTCGTAGCCTATCCTTGGGGATATCACGGTAATCAGGGATGGGCTGCTCTCGGCGTACTTCTTCATCCTCTCCTCGTTGGGAACTATTTGATCTATGACAACGCTGGCCATCTTCCTGAGCGCCTCGCTGAGTATCTCAATCTCGGTAACCACGTCGTATCCTGTGAGGGGAACGCCCATGCTCAGCTCGAACTCCCCCAGCATGCCGGCAAGCTGCACCGCGTGATCCAGACCCATTATCTGGACGGAAGCCTGAAGACAGGACTCAACGGTTATCGGGTTGGTCTTTCCCGGCATTATGCTGCTGCCCGCTACCTCCTCTTGGCTCGGGATGTCTATCTCGTTGAGCCCGGTGAACGGGCCCGAGAACATGAGCCTGAGGTCCTGGGAGAGCCTGTAGAGGTCAACGGCGGTCCCCCTCATGGCGGCGCTGAGGTTCACCATGTCCGTAAGAAGCCTCATCCTCATGAAGTTGCTCTCGGCTGGCCTGAAGTCCAGGCCAGTTATCTCGTTTATCTTTCTGACGACCGTCTCCTGAAATCCAGGAGGCGCGTTTATTCCTGTTCCGACGGCAGTGCCTCCTATCGGGAGGCTCCTGACGTCCTCGAGCATCTGGGTCACGACCTTCATGTCCCTCTCAAAGGCCCTCGCGTAGGCATCCATTTCCTGTCCGAAGGTCACCGGAAGCGCGTCCCTCAGGTGAGTCCTTCCGGCCTTTACTATGTCCTGCGTCCTGGAAGCTAGGGAGTTGAGCGAGCTTATCAGCATCTGAAGCGCCGGGAGGAGCTTCAGGACGCTCTCCCTGACGGCCGCTATCCTTATAGCGGTTGGGACCACGTCGTTCGATGACTGGGACATGTTCACGTGATCGTTCGGATGGACCTTCCTTCCAAGGATCTCCGATGCCCTTCTGGCTATAACCTCGTTCACGTTCATGTTTATGCCTGTCCCCGAGCCCGTCTGGAACACGTCAACGACCACGTCCTCCATGTGTATGCCCTCCATGAGCTCGGTTGCGGCCCTCTGGATCGCGGAGCTCATCTCCTTGTCAAGCACGCCGAGCTCCTCGTTGGCCCTTGCCGCGGCCAGCTTCACCACAGCAACTGCCCAGATAACAGGCTGCGGAAACCTCGTTCCTGTGCTCAGGAAAACGTTTTTCGAATGCTCGGTGTAGCTCATCAGGATGTGCTCTGTCTTCCTGATATTAAAATATTTGTAGGGCAGCTTACGATGCCTCTGACCTCCTCCCCGCCCTGAATGGCGAGGCCTGTCGCCATACCTTTCGTCACGGGCCGCTAGATCCTAAGGAACCCCTTGTAGACCTCCACCAAGCCGTCCATTGTCAGGATGCCGATGAGCTTTCCCCGTTTAACCACCGGCACGTAGTTGCTCCTCGTCCTGCTCATTATCTCCCAGGCCTCCAGCAGCGTTGAATCGGGCCTGACGTACGGAACGCCCTTAACGACCATTTCCCCTGCCCTTCCGCTGTGCCCTGCAAGGTCCAGAAGGCTTACCGTTCCGAGGAAGTTCCCCTGCTCGTCCACCACCGGGAGGGAAAGGAGTCCGGATTCCCTGATCCTCCTCTCCGCTGAGCGCGCGTCCTCCTCGGCCCTTATGAAGAAGTTCATGAGCCTTGCCTCCTCGACCCTTATCCTGGAAAGAAGGAGGGCCGAGTACTCGCCGGAGTGAACCGGAGAGTCCTTTCTGGTTGGAACCTGCGCGGGATACGGCGTGACGCCGCTCGCTATTATGTATGAGATGCTGGAGGCTATCATGGCTGGGGGAAAGAGCTCTACGCTCCCGGTCATCTCTATCGCCATTATCATGACTGAAAGGGGAGCGTTGGCGGCGGCTCCGAAGAGAGACGCCATGCCAACCACTATCAGCGGAAAATACGGGGCCCTTATGCCTGCAAGCTGAAGAAGGGAGTAAAGCATTAGGCCCGTGGCCCCTCCTATGAATATTCCTGGCGCGAACTCACCGCCTGAGGCCCCGCTGCCGAGCGTGAGAGATGTCGCCAGTATCTTGAGGAAAGGAAGGAGCACCAGGAAGAGGTAGAGCGGAAGAGGCGAGCGGAGGCAGAAGAGCCTTCCCTGGATCGCGTATCCCATCCAGCCGTATCCAACCGAAAGGACCTCAGGAAAGAGGAGGCCTAGGGCTCCTACAAGCACCCCTCCAACGAGGGCCCTCAGCTCCCTTGGAGCGCTAATCCTAAGAAAGAGCCCCTCAAAGAACCTGAGCGATCTGACGTAGAGGTATGCCATCGCGCCCGTAAGGACTCCTAGAAGGAGAAAGAGCCACACGGAGGATAGGAAAAAGCTGTACTGGTACAGGCCGAATATGGGCCCGTACCCGACGAAGGCCCCGAAGATCAGAAACCCTACCGATGATGCTATCAGAGAGGGAAATATGGCCTCGTACTCGAAGTCCCTTCGGTAGAGCAGCTCAGCTGAAAGGATGGCCCCGGCAATGGGGGCCTTGAATATCGTTCCTATGCCGGCCCCCATGGCAACCGCCACGGCAAGCCTTCTGTCCTCTGGGCTTAGCCTGAGGAGCGAGAAGATCCCTGATGAAATCCCGGCAGAGATGAAGGCCTCCGGGCCCTCCCTTCCAGCGCTTCCCCCCGAGCCAATCGTTACTGCCGAGGAGAGCATCTTCGCAGCCCAGGACCACCTTGAAAAGGTCCCGTTCCTGAAGTGGTATGACTCAATGGCCCTGTCGGTCCCGTTGCCTGAGGCCTCGGGGGAGAACCTGATTATCAGGGCGGAGAGCAGGCCTCCGATGCCAGCTATTGCCGGGAGAAGCGGGCTGAAGCGCGCCCCTGGGGGACAGCCCAGGGTTCCTCCCTCTCCTGGCGGAATGGGTACGTAAATGCCGGCTGCCCTGACAAGCAGGAAGTACTCTATGGCCCTTATGAGAAAGTAAAGAACGACGGAGCTGAGCCCCGCGACGGCGCCTATGACGATCCCAAGGAGCGTCCACTTTTCCAGGAAGGTGAGGGCGCTCTGGGTCGAACTTTTCATCTGTAGCTGATTTTCGCCCCCTGAAGTATTTAAGATTTTTTTGTGAAGCGGCCAGCAAACGCTAAGAGGGCCAGAACCCGGCAGCAAATGGGTTAAAGCTTATATAAACTCAATCTTATAGCTAAGTAGATTAAAAATGAGCAGCAAGCCTGAAGTGTATCTGTTCGAGGAGGCTGCCAAGCTCAACCTAACGAAGTTCGAGCTTGGAGGAAAGGGATACGGGCTCGTTGAGATGACGAAGATAGGGCTGCCGGTGCCTCCAGGCATCGTTATAACCACGAGGATGTGCAACGAGTACTTCAGGAGGGGCAGGCAGCTCTGGCCCGAGCTCAAGGAGGCCATAGTTGAGAAGGTCCACAAGCTTGAGGAGAAGACCGGAAAGAGGTTCAACGACGATCAGAACCCGCTTCTCGTATCTGTAAGATCAGGAGCTCCGTACTCGATGCCAGGCATGATGGACACCGTCCTCAACCTGGGAATAAACGACAAGGTGGCCCAGGTTCTGGCAAGGAAGACCGGAGATGAGAGGTTCGCGTACGACACCTACAGAAGGTTCATACAGATGTTCGGAAGGATAGTCATGAAGGTTCCCGGGGAGCTCTTCGACAAGGAGCTTGACAGGCTTAAGGAGGAGCTTGGGGTCAAGCAGGACATAGAGGTAACAGCCGAGGGATGGAAGAAGCTGGTCGAGAGGTACAAGAGGATAGTGAGGGAAAACACGGGCAGGGATCTGCCGCAGGACCCATGGGAGCAGCTCTTCATGGCGGTTGGAGCAGTGTTCGATTCGTGGTGGAACCAGAGGGCCATAGAGTACAGGAAGATCTACAAGATACCTGACGACCTCGGAACAGCTGTCAACATAGTGATGATGGTCTTCGGAAACATGGACGACAGGTCCGGCACGGGAGTTGCCTTCACCAGGGACCCGAGCACCGGAGAGAAGAAGCTCTACGGGGAGGTTCTACTGAGGGCCCAGGGAGAGGACGTCGTGGCTGGAATAAGAACGCCGATGCCTGTTGAAAAGCTCAAGGAGGTTATGCCGGAGGTCTACCAGCAGCTCGTTGAGGTTGCCCAGAAGCTCGAGGCCTACTTCAAGGACGTCCAGGACATAGAGTTCACGATAGAGAGCGGAAAGCTGTACATGCTGCAGACGAGGAACGCAAAGAGGACGGCCATCGCAGCGGTAAGGATCGCAATCGACATGGTCAACGAGGGGCTCATATCAAAGGAGGAGGCCCTTCTCAGGATAGAGCCCTCGCAGTTCCTCACGCTCTTCTACAAGCAGATAGATCCAAGGACCTCAGCTAAGCCCATAGCCAAGGGGCTCCCGGCATCCCCAGGAGCGGCAGTTGGCAGGGTCGTGTTCACCAAGGAGGACGCTCAGGAGTGGAAGAAAAGAGGTGAAAGGGTCATACTGGTTAGGCCGGAGACCACCCCTGAGGACATAGCTGGAATAGCAGCATCGGACGGAGTCCTGACCAGCAGGGGAGGAATGACGAGCCACGCGGCAGTGGTGACCAGGGGCATGGGCAAGCCGTGCATAGTTGGAGCCGAGTCCATAAAGATAGACCTTGAGAAGAGGGTATTCTACGTGGACGACAAGGTCGTTAAGGAGGGAGACGTAATAACCATAGATGGAACGACCGGGAGCGTCTACGTCGGGGAGCTCCAGCTGGTAGAGCCTCAGATAAGCAAGGAGGTGGCAACGATACTGAGCTGGGCCGACCAGTTCAGGAGGCTCGGAATCAGGGCAAACGCTGACACTCCCGAGATGGCAGCCAAGGCCAGGGAGAACGGGGCGGAGGGCATAGGGCTGGCAAGGACGGAGAGGATGTTCAACGCTCCCGACAGGCTCGAGCTTGTTCAGAAGATGATACTTGCTGAGACGCCGGAGGAGAGGAAGAAGTACCTCGACATGATAAAGCCGCTGCAGAAGAACGACTTCAAGGAGCTCTTCAGGATAATGAAGGGACTCCCGGTCACCATAAGGCTGCTGGACCTGCCGCTTCACGAGTTCCTTCCCAAGCTGGAGGAGATACTGCCAGAGGTAGTTGAGCTCAGGGTTACAGGCAGGAATCCAGAGCTGCTGAAGGAGAAGGAGAGGGTGCTCAGGAGGGTCATGGAGCTCAAGGAGTACAACCCGATGATGGGACAGAGGGGCGTGAGGCTTGCGCTCATGTACCCGGAGATCTACGAGATGCAGGTTTCAGCGATATTCGAGGCGGCAGCTGAGGTCTACAGGGAGGAGGGACAGGCACCTATAGTCGAGGTTATGGTCTCCCAGGTGGCTGAGGCCGAGGAGCTCAGGAGGGCCAGGGAGATCATAGAGAGGGTTGCCTCTGAGGTCATGAAGAGGTACGGGGTGAACATAAAGTACAAGGTCGGAACGATGATAGAGACTCCGAGGGCAGCGCTGACAGCCTCCAAGATAGCAAAGTACGCCGACTTCTTCTCGTTCGGAACCAACGACCTGACCCAGGCTACGTTCGCATTCAGCAGGGACGACGTGGAGGCCAAGTTCATACCTTTCTACCTGGAGAACAAGATCCTGCCTGCAGATCCATTCGCTACTCTTGACGGAGACGGCGTAGGAAGGCTGGTCGCAATAGGGTCGAAGGAGGGCAAGGAGGCCAACCCGCACCTTGAGGTTGGGGTCTGCGGAGAGCACGGAGGAGATCCGGACTCAATAGAGAAGTTCAACTCGATGGACGTTGATTACGTCAGCGCATCGCCTTACAGGATACCAATAGCCAGGCTCGCTGCTGCTCAGGCTGAGCTGAAGAAGAAGTACAAGGCCACTACCACAGCCTAAACCTCTTTCTGTTTCTTATCCTCTCGCACTCCTTTTTTATCATTTCTGCCAGCCTTTCGTCTGATTCCTCAAGCCTTTTCAGGTACTCGTTATACTCGGGGCTGTTGCTCAGGCAGAGGACTCCTGTGAGGTTGTATAGCGCCTCTACAAAGTTTGGGTCGAGCTCAAGAGCCCTCCTGTAGCTGTCCTCCGCGCCCTTGAGATCGTTCAGGTTAAAGTAAGTGAGGCCCAGATTGAACCAGGCCTTCTTGTTTCTCGGGTTAAGCTCGGTCACCTTTCTGAAGAGCTCAGCGGCTCCCTGGTAGTCGTTCCTGAGAGCCTTCACAACCCCCAGGTCGAGCACCGCGTCCTCGTTCCTTTCGTCTATTTTCATGACCTGCTCGAACGCCCTCTCCGCATCATCAAGCTTCTTGAGCCTCAGGTAGCTCCTCCCGATGTACAGGTATCCCTCTTTCTTGTCCTCCGAGGTCTCAACGTACATCTGGAAGAACTTGAGGGACCTTTTGTAGTCCCCGATCTCATAAAAGGACCTTCCAACCATGTAGAGGGTCTGGGGATCCCTCAGATCGCTCTGAGAAAGGCGCTTTAAGCTCTTTACAACGCCCTCGTAGTCTCCCTTCTCGTAAAGCTCCCTTATCGTGCTCAATCATGAAAAGTTCAAAGTATCGTGCCTTTAACCGTTTTGGAATTAGTTAAGAGAAGAGGTGGGGCTGGCCGGATTTGAACCGGCGATCACCAGCGCCCGAGGCTGGCAGCCTAGACCAGGCTAGCCGACAGCCCCTTCAGATTAAAGTTTGGGTCTGCTGCCCTTAAAAACTTTATCAGTTCTTCCCTGCTTGGGCTGCCGCGCGGATCCTCCCTGGTAACCTTAAGCGCGGCGGCGTAGTTTGCTAGCTTCAGGGCATCCTCCTCTGCGTATCCGAGGGCAAGGGCTGCCGCAAAGGCGCCAGCGAAGGCGTCGCCTGCCCCCGCCGTGCTGGCTGGCCTGAGCCCGTGTTTAGCAAGGTCCACCGCCTGCACCCTTATGCTTGAGCCTCCGCCGATCAGCTCGGCGCCCCTTTCTCCAAGGGTCCTGACCACGGACTCGCGCACGCATCCCCTCAGCATCCTTCCCTCACTTTCGTTCACTATTACATAGTCTGCCCCCCGGCCGCAGGCGTCGGGGGCATGGGAGGCCGGTATGTAGATCCTGAGGCAGCTGCAGCTCCTGAAGAGCTCCTCGGCCAGGTCGGGCGGGCAGTTGGCCGCAACGACCAGCTTCGCCTCCCTCAGCTCCCTTTTCAGCTCCTCATCCACAAGGTTTGCCGAGAGGTACGAGTTGGCCCCAGGATATGACATTATGACGTTCTCGCCGGTTCGGGCGTCCACGACTACATACGATGTGCCGCTCTCTGCGCCATCTATGACCTTCAGGAACCTAGTGTCCACGTTTATGCCCTTAAAGAACTCCACGTGCATCCTGGCTATCTCATCGTTTCCGACGGCCCCCAGGAAGGAGGTCCCTCCGGCTATCCTTGCAAAGGCCGTTGCGACGTTTCCTCCCTTTCCTCCAAGGGCCCTCTTTATCCTGATGACCTTAGTTTCCCCTCCCGGCTTAGGAATTGAGGATACGAACAGCGTTATATCGTAGTTGAGCGTGCCTGCAACAAGGTACTTCATGTGAGCAGCTTGCCCTTCTAACGCTATAACCTTTGCCCTGCGCGTAGGCCTATCTTGTTATTACTACGTCGTAGACCGCCTGTACCAGCCTCGGTCCTACCTCCCTGACCGCTCTGTAGAAAACGACCTCGCCCTGGGGTATAAGGGCCTTAGCCCTCTCTATGGCATCCCTGGCGCTCTCTCCCTTCTCGTACCTGACGTGAAGGTAAACGTGCACAGTTCCTCTTCCCCTGATGGTTCTGAGAGCGTGCTCAAAGAACTGTAGAGCCTTCTCGGGAAGCGGCATCAGGACCCTGTCCACTGATCCCTCAAGCCTCCTGGCCACATCAGCGGCATCGCCGAGATACGGCACAACCCTCCCCCTGAGCCTGTTGAGCGCTATGTTCTCGAGCATGTACTGATACGCGTAGGGGTTTATCTCGGAGCTGTGCACGGTCGCGTCCTTTTTTCTCGCTATTACTATGGAGTATGTTCCGACCCCCGCGAACATGTTGAAGATCACCTCGCCGTCCTGCACGAGCTCGGCTATCCTCTTCCTTTCCTGGCTCAGCCTGGGCGTGAAGAAGACCTTCGTCACGTCAAGCTTGAAGAGGCATCCGTTTTCCTTGTAGATCGTTTCGCTCTTCCGCTCTCCAGCCACGTGGACCAGGTCACGGGTTCGGTAGTCGCCCTCAACAGGTCCCACCTGTGCCCAGACCGACCTCACGTTCCTGTTAAGCTTCATCAGGGCCTCCCCTATAGCCCCTGCGCTATCCATGAGCTCATCCGGGATCCTGATTATGGCTATATCCCCGATTACGTCGAAGGCTCCTACAGCCCTCGAGGCCTTCTCCCCCAGAACCGGTGCGAGAAGCTCCTTCAGCGTCCGCGGCATTTACAGATTGTATTTATCTATAAGTAAAAAAATTTATAGATCTTTTCAAGGTCGCTGGCGATGAGCGAAATAATAGAGATAGCAAGGATCTCCAGGATGCACGCCTACACCTTCGTAGCGGTTGCCATGGGGTTCTTTATATGGGGTATGCTTTCTACGTTTGCCCCCATAAGCACGCTCATAAGCAGCTTCATCCCGAAGTCCATGTACGTGCTGGTTCTGACCCTGCCGCTCATCTTCGCTCTGCTCGGGAACTTCATAATGGGGGTCTTTGCCGACAGGCTGGGAAGAAAGCTGGCTTTCATGATAACGATGCTGAGCTACGGGATAGGCGTAGTCCTGTTCATGGCGTCCCAGAGCCTCCCCGTTCTCATGGCCTCCCTTTTTCTCACCCAGTTCGGGGTTGGGGGAGAGGAGCCGGCGCTCCTCGCGCTTCTAAGCGAGAACTTCCCGGTTAGATACAGGGGCGCCGTGCTGGCCCTCATGCCAAACTTCGCGAACATTGGGGCGGCAGTGGCATCAGGCATAGCCATACTAACGGCTGGAGCCTTTTATCCGACGAAGGTTGCAATAGGGATCACGGCACTTATAGCGATAGCCGTGCTGATCGTTTCAAGGCTGCTGATGCCTGAGTCCATAAGGTGGATGGAGATAAAGGGGAGAGCTGAGGCAGCGAGGTCCTACGTATCTGGACTCAGCGTTACGAACGAGAGGTTTGAGCCCGTAGTTCCATCGACTGGGATATGGTTCCGCTTTGCCTTCCTGGCGGTGATAGGGATTTCGCAGTTCCTCAGCTTTGGTCTCATGGCATACATACTGGGCCCAGCTGAGTTCCCCTCGCTTACAGCGCAGATACTCTTCGTGGCAAACGTAGGGGCCTCCGTCGCGGGGTTCGTCGGGGCATACATAGTGAACACTGTTTCAAGAAAGGCGTACACCCTCTTCTCGTACCTCGGGGGCCTCGTTACAATGTTTCTCATCCTTCCGTTCGCCAGCACCTCCTCTCTTGCCATCTTCTACGTGCTGCTCTTTCTCAACATGGCCTTCAGCGAGTTCGCGTGGATCGCCAGGACTGTTCTGGAGCCCGAGCTCTTCCCCACAGGCATGAGGGCAAGCATGATAGCCACCATAAGGGTCCTCGCCTACGGCACGTACATAGGCTCCATATTCCTGACCTTCAGCTTTACCGTCTTTCAGTACATAATTTATAATGTGGGGCTCTGGCTGCTCGGCGTTGTAGGGGCCACCATGTGGCTTCTCAGGGGCTTTGAGACCGCTGGAAGGAGCTTAAGGGGCCTGGACGGAAGGCCCTGAGCTCAGAGCGTGAGCAGAGCGGCAACAAGCCCTGTGAGGAAGACCCCGTCGAAGACCCCCGCCCCACCTATGCTCACGAAAGAAGCTCCAAGCCTGTCGAGCTTGTTGATGTTCATGAGGTCTGCCCCAATCAAGGAGCCCATCGAGCCTGCCACGTAAGCCACCACTGGAGCCATCCTCCCGCCGAACAGCATCCCGAAGAAGGCAGCTATTATGGGGGGTATGAAGAACGGGGTCACTATGCCAACGCCCTTTACAGGCCTTGCGATGGCATGTATCAGAAGCGAAGAGAAAAGCGTGGCAACCAGAAACGATGGCCAGTAGCTCAGATGAGCCAGTATCAGGTAGGCAGATGCGGCAACAGGAACAAGCGCGCCCCCCACGTTGACGGCCACGGTGACCTGCTCGTAAGATATGAAGGGTACGTACAGCTCCATTCCGAATATCCTGTATCTCTGAAGCATGAGGATAGGCTCCCTGCTTCTCAGCGTTGCAACGGGTATGTTAACGCTTGCTCCGAGGAGGGATACGAATGTGAAAAGGACTATCTGAAGGGGCGCAAAGCCGAGCGTCCGCAGCGAATAGGTCAGTATGAAGATGAAAGCGATGAAGAATATTAACGCAAACAGGACATAGACGTAGATGCTGTGGGATCTGTGTATGACTGGTTTCAATGAGAATTACATGAGAGGATCTGCTTATATGTCTTTTCAGCATAACGCTATCATGTGGTGCAGGGGCTCAGCGAGCTGGACATGAGAATACTCAGGCACCTCAGGTCAACGAGGACCGACTACGCGTTCAGCATAGCCAGGAGCCTTGGGGCCGACATGCAGAACGTGATTGAGGAGCTCGAGAAGATGGAGAGGATGGGCCTGATCAGAAGGGTCTTCGGAAGGGGGCTTAAGAGGACGAGGGCTAAGGCCAAGAGATCGCCGGAAGTAACGAAGCATCACACGTACTACGAGCTCACCAGGGAAGGGAAGCGGGCTCTCTCTGAAGAAGGAAACATGGGATCAGCTCCTTGATGCGATCCTCAGAAGCCTTTCAGCTATCTCCCTGAGCTTTGCCCTGTCATCATCGCTCAGCTGCTCGTAGCTGAGCCTCTCGTTGAGCTTTTCAGCTAGGGACTCCAGCAGCAGTATCGCGCTCTTAACGTTAACCGCTAGGGGGAGCGACTTTATGTAGCTCACAGCGTAGGGAGTAAGCCTGAGCCTGCCGTCCTCGGCTCTCTCGACCATGCCCTCGTTCTCCAGCTCCATTATGAGGGGGTAAAGGGATCCCGGAGATGGCCTCCATCCCATGATCTTAAAAAGCTCATAGGCAACCTCGGTTCCGTACTTTGGGGAGCCCAGCAGGCTCAGAAGAACGTATATCCTCAGCCCAAACCTTCTGTGCCATCCGTGCCCAGCGTGCATAATGCTATCTAAATAGAAACGCTTAATATAACTTTATAAAAAATAGGACAAAAAATTGGAGCCCGTTTTTGCCCTTAAACGGCCACGTCGTGTCCAGCCAGGCTCTTTCCTCCGGTCTCGAATCCCTTATAGTACCAGTAGACAGCAGCCAGCAGCCCTATCAGGAACACGAGAGCTATGATCGCCGATGATGTGTTGAACATAGACATGAACTGCGCCATGCTGGTGGGATAGTAGTAGAGCGAAAGGGCCATGGTTATGAATCCTGCAAATATCCAAACGGCGGTCCTTGCAAGCGATACAAGCCTCCCCCTTGTTATCGTCGGGAAGACCTCTGGCTCGAGCATCGCCCTTACTCCCCAGGTGAGCTCAACCGCTATGAACTGGATAGCGATAAGGGCCAGAAGCGTGGCGCTGCTGGTATCTCCGGTTGCTGCTACGTAGGCCCAGAGGATCAGCCACAGGATGAACTCAAGCCCGTATGCCAGAATAGTTACGCTCTTTCTCGAGATCCTGTGGGCGAAGAAGACGCCGAACAGTATTCCCATTATGGCCATGCCGAAGCCTCCTATGAGTGGGACCAGAGATGAGTATGTGTTGAAGTACAGGTATCCTATGTCGTAGGTAATCCAGACGAAGGCGACGTCCTGCACGATTCCTATAATCGTTATTATCAGCCACCTCATTGGCATGCTCATCGTGGGCTTGACCTTTTCCACCGCTTCCTGGTCAACCCTCTGCCACATCTCATGAACGTCCTCGGCCTTCTTCTTTGCGAGCGCCTCCCACGGCATCGACTCGCTCACGGCAAAGTACCCCACAACCAGAGCTATCAGCGGAGCCAGGACGAGCATGGCGTAAGCGACCTCGTCCTGTATTGCTGATAGCCCGATGAGGGCAGGTATGAAGACCAGGGCAACGCCTATGTTTCCGAAGTTCTGAACGACCACAAGCAGGTTGCCCCTGTACTTGGCCGGAACGGCCTCGGAAAGAGCTGCAAGGATGGGCGTTTCAGCGCCTATCGCGGCCATCCCAACTAAGATGAAAGAGACTATTATCGCGTAGGGGTTTGAGGGCGCCGCCAGGTAGATTGCGATGCCTATGACGATCATCGCAGCGGTTATGAGGAAAGCGTTCCTCCTGCCCAGGTAGTCCGTCATGAACCCAGCAAGAAGCGCTCCAACACCGCCAGCTATGAAGCCTGCGCTGAGGCTGAGATAGTAGTACTGGCTTGGAATGATGCTTGTTATCGCGAAGACTGGCCCGTAGCTTTCAGCTACACCGTAGACCAGCATGCCCATGGCCAGTGCGAAAACCGCAAGCTAGGGTATCCTTAACTTTGTCTGAACGCCAGCTGATGCCTCGCCGGAAGCCCTTATGTTCTTAGCGGGTTCCTTTTTTTGCTCATCGGAGAAATTCATGTTATCACAATATTTGATAAAAACTATATAAATTCTTTTCCTTTCAGATACTCGAAGAAAGATTATCGAAATGATTTAAAAAGTGTCGACAGTTACGCTTTCTGAACCTATTTCGATAAATTTCGTAAAAATTTATGAATAATGTTTGCACTAACTTGATGTTGATTATTATTTAAATTTTATATTATGATAAATTGAACGGATTAATGACAGTTAATTACTCTGTACGTTTTCTGAAACGCATTAATAAATTTGCTGTTCGAAAGAAGTATAAACAGTACCTATATAGAACATTTGTCATATAAATACGTTTATCCTGACCCTGTCTCCGTCCTTAAGTCCGAGCTCCTTTCTGAGGTTGAACTGTGAAATTATTTCAACGACGTCTATATCGTAGTGTGTTCTCTCTATTATCACCACAGCCCCCCTTATTCCTTCGATCAGAGCGTGAAAGGCCCAGAGGGCGCCGTAGGTCCTTACTCCGTCGCTGAAGCTGTCGATCTTGATTGCGAACTTTCTGTACTCGTTCAGCTTCTCCCTCTCCATGAGGTACCTGTTGTCCAGCTTGACGTTCAGGGTTCCCGGATACGGATCGAACCCGAGCTTCTTTATGAACTGATCCCTGTACCCCTTGAGCGACATGTAATAGGCGCCCTCTCCCAGCCCGCTGAAGACGCTGCCCTCGAGAGTTATGGTGGTTGGGGCCTCCTCGAGCTCGTTTCTCAGCAGCAGATAGACGGTGACCAGGACGTCAACGCCCTTCTGCGTGAGCTTTACCTGAGTGCCGTCCTTCTCGACGATTCTTTCTATAAGCCCCTCCTTCTCAAGCCTGCTCAGGTAGAGGCTTGCGCTCTGCTGTGATTTTCCTATGAGCTGAGCCAGCTCCCTCGTCTTTATCTTCACGTAGCTCTTTCTGGCACCCAGCAGCATCAGATGGAAGAGCACCTCGAAGCTGTTCAGATCGATCCTGTTCAACGGATAAACTACCAGCTTCTTATTTTATATGCGTAAGCCTCAAACCTCAGCAACCACGTCCAGCTCCACGAGCATTTCGGGATCTATAAGGTTGCAGATGACCGTGGTCCTTGCAGGGGCATTTCTGAAGTGCTTCTCAAAAAGCGCGTTCATCTCCCCGAAGTACCTTGCATCAGCCAGGTATACCGTAACCTTAACGACCCTGTCGATGGAGCTGCCAGAGGCCTCCAGAATCCTCTTTATCTTGCTGACGGCGTTCTCGAACTGCTCCTGGAAGCTGGTCCTTCTGTCCTTTAAAGTCCCTATCTGACCGGACACGAAGACAAGGCCGCCGCTGACGACAGCATGGGAGTAGGGCCCTGCCTTTGGGAGATCTGACACATCGATCCTCTTCATAGCACTGAGTAGGTTTCAGGCATATATAAAGAGTGCAGGAGCAGGCGCCCGCTCAGAGCCTGGTAGATAAAGAGCGCCGGGGGTGGGATTCGAACCCACAAGGCCGACAACGGCCACAGGCTCTCAAGGCCTGCCCCATACCAGGTTAGGGGACCCCGGCTACATCCAGCTATGTAGCTTTGTCCTACTTAAAAGTTCAGCTGCGTATTTATCAACCTTTTCGTAGACTTCATTCTCGTCTATCGTGAGAACCTTTCCGTTCCTCTTCAGGAACTTCCCATCCACTATCAGATCTGTGCAGTCGTTCCCAGTTCCAGAGTACACGAGGTTTGAAAGTGGCTGGATTCTGGGCACCAGGTGAGGAGCCTTCGTGTTGAATACCGCTATGTCAGCCTTCATGCCCTTCTTAAGCTTCCCAACTTCGTTCTCTATGCCCATCGCATATGCTCCGTTAACGGTGGCCATCCTCAGAACAGTAAAGACGTCTATGCTCTGGGGGTCCAGGTTGCTGACCTTCTGAAGCAGAAGCGCGAGTTTCATCTCCCTTATCATGTCGTAGTCGTCGTTGCTTGGTCCTCCGTCTGTGCCAAGCGCCACGTTTACGCCTGACTTCAGCATCTTCACTACCGGAGCTATTCCAGAGCCAAGCTTGCAGTTGGAGGATGGATTGTGCGATACTGAAGTCCCTGTAGACGCGAAAATCTTCATGTCGTCCTCGTTAAGCCAGACGCCGTGGACGTAGAGGAACCTCCTTCCAACCATTCCCAGCTCCTTCAGGAACCTTCCGGGCGTCGTGCCCCTTCCAGCAAAGTACCTTATGTCGTCCCTTACCTCAGCCAGGTGCATGGTGACCCCTGAGTTTTTCTCCCTGACGATCTCCGCGATCCTCCTGAAGAGCTCATCGCTGACAGCACTTGGAGTCCTGGGCGAGAACCAGATCCAGATCCTTCCGTCCCTTCCATGCCATCTGGAGTAGGCATCGTTGAATATCTTGAACGAGAGCTCCGGATCTTCGATCAGTCCCTGATGCAGCATCTGAGGATGATCCGCATACCCTGGTATGTCCATTATCTGCTTCCCTATAGCGGCCCTCATGCCGCTCCTGTACACGTTCTCAATGACCCTCTCCACTCCATACCTGGCGTTTATCGAGGTTGCGACAAAGGACGAGGTGCACCCGTTTATCATCTCAAGAAGCGTGAGCTTTGTGCTGACATCCATAATCTCCTCGTCCATGTTGCCCTGAAGGGGCCAGACCCAGTCCCTCAGCCACTCTATGAGGGCCACGTTGTCTGGCACGAGGCCCCTGAGTATCCCCTGGGCTAGGTGCACGTGGGTGTTGATGAGGCCGGGCGTCACTATCTTATCCCTGCCATCTATGACGAACTCGGCGCTCCTTGTCTGAACCTCCTTTCCTATCTCAGCAATTATTCCGTCCTCAACGTATATTGAGCCTTCCTTTATTATCGGGGAGCTTTCATCGGCCGTAGCTATATACGCGTTCTTAATGAGGATGCTCATCATGCTGTCTTGAAACTGGGCGTATTAATATTTTAGCTCAGAGAAATGCCACGAGAGCTATGAACGCAAAAAGCAGCGCGAGAAAGAGCCCGTCAGAGGCCCTGAAATCGTATCTGTACAGGAAGGTTGGCCTCCTGGAGGCGCCATAGCCCCTGAGCTCAAGGGCCTCCGCAAGCTGCTGGCTCCTCACTATGGATACCACGAAGAGAGGCACGAGTATGCTGTAGTAGTTCCTTAAAAGCTTAAACGGGTTCCTGGTCTCGAAGTCAACGCCCCTTGCCTTCTGGACCTCGATTATCTGAAGGAAGTCCGAGGCCAGCACCGGTATGAACTTGTAGGTAGTCGAAACCAGAAAGGCCAGGTCGTAGGATCCTCCAATACTTCTTATAATAAAATCCATTTCGTCAGGCGAAATCGACGTGAAAACGACCGAGGCCGAGAAGACGATGTTGACGAACCTAATCGCATAAGCGAGGCTAACCGCAGCGCTCCTGGTAAGGAGAAGCTCAGCCAGAAGGATCATCAGGGCAAAGGGCGCCGACATCACTAGGGATCCCGAGTTTGATCTGAGCCTTCCTGACGAGGCGCTCAGCGAGATCATGAAGATAAGGAGCAGGAGCGCCCTGAGGAGCGAGTAAAAGGCTATGGATGCTGCTATGAGAGCTATGCCTGCGGCCAGCTTTGCGTAGGGGTTGGCGCCGCTGAGCCATCCCTTCTCCTCGAAGACAAATGCCCTATAGATCGACGACGTTCCTTACCACCTCGAGGGCCTCGCTAACGAGCAGGACCGGAGGGCTGATCCGAAGGGAGCGGGAGATGGATGAAAGCTGTGGCTCCACGAGGTGCATCTCATCGGCCCTTACGCTGAGGAACAGGGACCTGAGCTCCCCCTCCCAAGCAAGCCTTCCATCCTTTATCAGGAAGGTCCATGGGTTGAGAGGCCAAAGGAACTCAACATCATGGGAGGTGAGTATAACTCCCTTGTTGGTCCTGACGCTCCTTACTATGAGATCCCTCAGGTTCTCGAGGTTCTTCCTGTCCTGCCCGACGGTGGGCTCGTCAAATATTATGTATTCGGGATCAATCGCGTAGGTGATCGCGAAGGTGAGCCTCTTCTTCTCGCCTCCACTGAGCGATAGCGGTGGCCTGTCAGCGTAGTCTGAGAGGCCGAACGCCTCAAGGGCCCTCAGGGCCGCATCCCTTGCCTCGTCCCTTCTCATTCCCATGCCCCTCAGGGCGAACATGACCTCATCCAGGACGGTGCTCTCGAAGAGCTGATAGTCCGGATTCTGAAATATCATCCCAACCTTCCTGACGATCTGGTGGGGCCTCAGGTTTCTCGTGCTCTCCCCGTCTATCAGGACGTCTCCGCTTATGGGCCTTATTATTCCCGACATGAGCTTGGCTATTGTTGTCTTGCCGGAGCCGTTGGGGCCTACAAGCGCATATAGCCTTCCCCTCTCGGCCTTCAGCGAGACCCCTTTTACGGCCGCCCTGTCTCCATAGTAATAGTGAACGTTCTTAAGCTCTATCGTCTCCTACCTCACCCTTTCCTCAAGGGCCCTCAGGAACTCCGAGAAGCGCGCGTAGCGGACCGAGCCCCAGAGCCCCATCTGAACCTCCACGTGTGCTGGGAGCCTGAGGATCTGGCTCTCGGGGCTCTCAAGGACCTCCCTCACCTCTCCGAACCTGATGAGCCTGCCGTCGCTCATTATGCCCATGTAGTCCGAGAGCTCAAGGAAGACTTCAAGCCTGTGCTCAACGACAATGGCCGAGATCCCCCTTTTGTCAACTATGCTTCTGAGCATCCAAGCAACCCTTCTTGCGGAGAGAGGATCAAGGGTCGAGGTTGGCTCGTCCAGGATCAGGAGCTTCGGCTCCATCACGAGCATCCCAGCGATGGCGACTAGCTGCTTCTGCCCATCGCTCAGGTTTCTGATGGGCATCCTTCTCAGCTCCTCGATCCCTAGCTCAGCAAGCGTTTCATCGACCTTCCTTCTCATGGTCTCCCTGTCATATCCGAGGTTCTCAAGCCCGAAGGCCACGTCCTTCTCTACGGTATATGAGACAAGCTGGTTCTCGGGGTTCTGGAAGACGTACCCCACGCTTCTCGCTATTTCTGTGTGAGACATCTCGAGGACCCTCCTTCCGCCTATCAGAACCTCCCCTCTGTACTCACCAGGATATATGCGCGGTATGAGGCCGGATATTGCCCTGAGGAGGGTGGTCTTACCGCACCCGCTTGGCCCAGCCAGAAGCATGAGCTTTCCCTCATCAAGCGAGAGCTCAACTTCGCTGACCGCGGGCCTATGTGAGCCGGCGTACGTGAACGTAAGGCCACGTACCTCAAGAGCATTCATGTCCCGAATCCTCAGGGATTAGCTGAGAGCGCATAAATAAAGCTTTTAATTATAAGGCGCCATATTCTGTCCGTGAATGAGGAGGTACTGAGGATAAGGCCTAAGGGCTACTTCAGGCTGCCCGCGCTTGGCAAGAAGACATTCTCTGATCTCATGAGGGCCGGGCTTTCATATTCCAGCGGACAGGGGTTCAGCATAAGGCCAGGAGCTGACCTTGAGGTCGTCAGGAAGGCCATAGAGAAGGCCACTAAGAAGAAGGTCTTCTACGTTTTCAACTGCGTCATCTGCGGAAAGGAGATGGACTGCTCAACCTGCATATACAGCTCGGTATGCCCGGTTGAGACAACAAACGGGTACTGCATCTGCGACGAGTGCCTCAGCAGGAGAACGCTCGACGATTACTTCCAGGCAACAAGAAGATTCTTCAGCTGAGCCAGCCCTCGTTTATCAGACCAAAAGGCTCAAGGGAGTCAGTTATCGCCTTGATCAGTATAGGCTCGAAGACGATCGAGGAGAGCGCGTTCGATATAGACCACACCAGGAGCCAGAACACGGCATCGGACTCTGACATGACCCCCGCCTGCTCGAGGAACAGGGTTCCGAGCCACACGTCCAGCAGGTTGAAGGCGATCACTATGAGGGCTATGTAAGCGGCCCAAGCAGCACGCCTCCTGACCCTGAACCCCTCTATCTCGGACTTTATCAGGTCCCTCTTCAGCGGATCGATGCCGGCTCCTGCCAGTAGGCCCCTGTATATCAGAAACGAGAGGACTGAGGGAAGAACGTAGATTGTGCTCAGAAGGAATGACTGGGGGGCTGTAAGGCTGGAGTAGGAGTATATGCCAGCAAAGAGGCCCAGGATCGAGCCAAGAAGGCCCCAGAATCCCCAGTCGGAGACGAACTCCATTAGGAAGGGGTACGTTATGTAAGACACAGCCGACAGCCTCCTCGGGGCGAAGAGCAGGCTGTTCATGCTTATCAGAAAGAGGACCACGAGAAAAACCGCTGCGCCTAGAAGCGGCCCGGATGGCCTGAGCCTTCCCCTCGGGTTCAATCTGAGCGAGTACCTGCGCCATGGGTAGTCGCTGCTGATTTCAACGTCCAACTCCGAGCATTACCTCCAGCCCGCGCGATTCAGCAGAAAGCATGCCTGGTCCCAAGGCTCACTAGCTGAAGGAACCTATTAAACGCTTCGCGCCATCCAAAAAGGCCCCCAGCCGACGTGCTCGAAGAAGAGGAAGCTTGTTTAGAAAATCTTTTAAAAAGGCATGAGAAAGGAAGCTAGATGCCAGAGAAGAAGACCTTCAACTTTGTGGTCGTTGGCGGAGAAGCAAACGCTGGGCCACCCATAGGTCCCGCTCTTGGTCCGCTGGGGCTCAACGTTCCCATGATAGTCAAAAGGATAAACGAGCTTACCCATGAGTACAAGGGCATGAAGGTTCCGGTTACCGTGGAGGTAAACCCCGACAAGACCTTTAACGTCATAGTGAAGCTTCCGCCAACCTCAGCTCTCCTAATCAAGGAGGCGAAGATCGAGAAGGGGTCGTCAAAGGCCGGCACAGAGTGGGTGGCGGACCTCAAGTTCGAGAGCATAGTGAAGATAGCAAAGCTCAAGTTTGACTCTATGAGCGCCAAGGACCTCAAGGGGGCCGTCAAGACGGTACTCGGAACATGCGTCTCAATGGGCATAAAGGTCGAGGGAAAGAACCCCAAGGAGGTCATAGAGGAGGTCAACAGGGGCCTCTGGGACTCAAAGATAGCATAGATCATCGCAAAGCTTTTAAGCCGTAGTTATATTAGTGAGAATGAAGCGGCGGTCGTCTAGCCTGGTCCAGGACGTCAGCCTGCCACGCTGAAAATCGCGGGTTCAAATCCCGCCCGCCGCATTATGTTAGATCCTGTATAAGACCAGGAAAGGAGCTGCCTCATCCGTAGAATTTTCGCGTGATGCGTGGATGACTTTCGGCCAGGCTGACAGCTGTGCAGGGCAGCCCTTTGCTGAGCTACGAGCAGAGCAGTGCCAATCGCATAAAACGCGACCCACGATCAATGGCCCTTAAGCTACTTTAAGAGCTCAACGAGCCCCCTCTCATTGCACTTCAGTCCGTAGAATTCGGCGATCTTTTCACACATTTCCTTCTCGAGCAGATTTTCAAATGGACCATAAATTTCCCTGAGCGCCTTCACAAAGCGGTCTGGCTTCTGAAGCACATCCTCCAGCCTTATGCCGTGAGTGTTCTTCAAGTGAAAGAGCACGGCGTTCTTAACGGGCTCCCCGCCGTACTCTGCAAGGGTTTCCTCGATTATCCTTTTTATGATCTCCTTTGAGCTCTTTCTCGGCAGCTCACATCACCCTTATGAACTCAGCTGCCCCCTTCTCGGGCATCAGATCTATGATGTACAGCGGGCCTAGCGGCCTGATGCTCCTCCAGAAGGTGAAGCCGTCCGTAACAGTCAGCTTCCTGACGACGTTGGCATACTTCAGCTGGGCCTTCAGTGCCTCCTGCCCAGCGTATCCTATTACTATGGTTATCCTGTTGAGCTCTGTATCAAGCTTTACTCCACCCCTTACGTATATTTCGTATTCAACCGGCTCTTTTAGGGCGAAGTCCTCCATGGCAAGCAGGTTTACAATGTTGACGACGTTCTCCCTGTATATGCTCTGCATGTAGGGCATGCGGTCTGCCTTATAGCCGTAGTCCCTTGGGTTCATTTGAACGATGTTCACCCCCTCCGTGCTTCCCAGCAACGTCTCAATGTCCTTGAGGAACGCGTGCATTTCCTCGTTAGGCCCTATCAGGTAGTTCACCTTGTATCCCATCTTTATGAAGTCCGCTATCAGCATCTTCTTGAGCAGGGAGACTCTTACATCTTCGACGCTCATGTCAAGCTCGTAGACGATCCTGTTTCCAAGAGCCATCTCTGAGGAAGGACTTGTTCCCGGCGGCCTGACGAAGCGGCTGAACCTGCCCAAAGGGAGACTGCCTGTTATGTAAAACGGATTAAAAATTCTGAACTGTTCGTGTAGGGTAATGTAGTGCAGCGGGTGCTCAACTGGGTGATCCCTGTCCTTTATTGTGCGCACCGCTCTTGCCTCCTGCCCAAGGACGTTGACAAAGCTCAGGCTCACCAAGGCATCGGCAACAAACCTTATGTGCCCGGCCACCGGGTTCAGGCCCTCCGTTATCAGGATCATGGAGGAGCTCTTTCCCTTAACTGAAGCATAAAGAAGCTGAAGGAAGGGCCTAAGCTGGCTTTCGTCCTTCAGGCCGAAGAACATCGCATCGACTGTATCGATGACCACCAGATGTTCTTCTGAAAGAGACTCTGCTACCTCAGAGTAAACGCCTTCAACGGATCCGCTCATCGCGCTGATGACCCTCAGCTCGCCTGCGTGCTCAGGAGCAACAAACTTCATCTTATCCCTCAGGGAGCCCTCGGGCTCTGCGTAGGAAATGTATGTGCATTTCTTCCTCAGAGAGCATGCCTTCAACGAGAGAAAGGTCTTGCCGATCACAGGCGGGCCCTCTATAACGGATACGTAGCCGGGAGTGGTGAGTATCTTAAGGACGTCTCTCAACAATTAGTTAACTGGCGAAGCTGTCTACTAAATTTTTTAAGAACGGGTGGGGAGGGGGTCAGATGTAGGGCACATCGCCTCTCTTCCTTATCCCCACTATGTCGGTCTCGCCCGCAGGCAGGGCCCTCTGAAAGTCCTCGAGAGGGGGCACTTTTTCATAAACCTCAAGGAGCTTCCTGTAAACCCTCTTCGCCGCCTCTGCCTGGCTCAGCCTGCCCGGCTCGATCTCGACGAACCAGTCACACCATCTTGAAGCTGCGCTCAGAGGGGCGGACATGACCTTCAGCTCCCCTTCTATTTCGGTTAGACCAACCCCCAGCCTCAGCCTTACGCCATGAACGTAGTTTCTCCTTCCTAGGACCATGGCAGAGCCTCTCCCCATGTACTCCCCGGAGGGGGCCGAGAAGCTTATCTGCTCCCCCTTAACGTAGTAAACGTCTGCGGTCGAAAGCCCGAGCTTCCAGGCCCTGCTGAAGGCTGCCGTCGCCGTGGCCACCTCCTTAATGGAGAGATCGCCTGCATTCCCGCTGATGATGAAGAAGGGAGAGCCCGGAAGCTCAGCGTGAAAGACCAGATCGTCGGGCTTCATGTACTTACGCAGGATAGCCTCGTTGGAGCTCGCGTCCCTCCCACCTATGGCAAGGATGCCCTCCGAGGTCCTGAACCACCTGTACTTCTCAAACCAGAGCCTTTTCCTGACCTCGACGACCTTAACCTTTTTCTCAGCCTTCCTGGGTTTGGACCTGAGTATCCTCCTGGCACCCGCCTCGTAGTTCTTGGCGAGCTCGTACAGCTTTGATGCAAGAGCCGGCATGGATTCAGCCTTCACAATTTCCCCGAAGATGCTCAGGAGCCCTTCCTTAAGCTCTCCGCCGGAAGCCCTCACGATCTCCTCAGCCCTCTGGACGTCCCCGCTCATCAGCGCCTCGGCTATGGATCTGAGGGCGCTGGCCTTTGAAATGTACGAGTCAGCGAGGGCCCTTTTCCTCTCCTCCTCGCTTTCCTCCTCAACTTTGAACATGAACCCGTCGAATGCCCTGTTGACCTCCTGCGGGAAGCGGAAGACCATGACAGGCTCCTTCTTTCCGCTTAGCTTCACAAGCGAGTAAGTTCCATCGCCGTAGAGGTAAAGGCTTTCAGAGGAAAGGCATTCGTTGACGATCTCCTTCATCGCTTCGACGATCCTTTCTCTCTCGTCTTCTGTGAGCTCGCTGGCAATCTTGTCCTGGCTTATGCCTGCCCTTATTACGATCTCCTCTATGAACTTACGTGGAGCGGCCAGGTAGAAGCCAAGGTGTTTGGTCACTGGAACCCTTTCATTAAAAGGAGGCGTTGGAATGTCCGCCAGGGGCAGGCCCCTGAGCTTTGGGTATGAATAGACCTCCCCAGCCTTTATCCTTCTGTCCCTGAACTCCTCCTCCCTGAGCGCGCACATTATGGTTCCAGACCTGTCCGTGCATATCAGGTTTGAGCTGCCGAAGAGCTCCGCTATAAGGGATCCCGAGCTTAGAGCTATGGCGACTATCCTCTGGCCCCGCGGAACCTCTGCGTGGTCTATCCTGGATCCCTCCAGGAAGTCCCTCAGGGCCCTTAGGAAGTCGCTCTGAGCCCTTTCCTTTACGTAGACCTCGGATAGCCAGAGCCCTATCTTGAGGTGCAGGTTTATCGCGAACTCGGAGTCCTTAAGCGTGAAGGAGTATCTCAGCTCATCGAGCGAGTAAACGTTATTAATGTACCTATCATGTATAGTTTGGTTGATCCTTCGGATGAGCGCCTCCAGCTCAAGGTCTGACAAAAAATCCATGGAGAAGAAAAGGGAGAGCATTCTTAATAAGCTATACTGGATAAGGGTGCTTCTGGCCGGCCTCGCGGGGCTTTCAAGCGCCGTGCTATACACGCACGAGATGCAGACGCTGGGTCTTCTTGTCCCCCTCGTCCTGTATCTGGCATCCCTTTCGGTCTACGCGTTCAGGGACAGCGTGAGCATCATAGGAAGGGCAAAGGCCGGATATCATGGAATAGGGTCCTACATAATAACCTGGCTAGTAATATACATGCTCGCGCTTACGCTGATTTTAGGCTAGCTCGTAGAGCTCCTTGAACAGGAGTATTATGCCCTGTGGCGGATAGATCCCCTTCTCGGTTATTATAAAGTCTATGTACTGGGGCGGGGTTACATCGAATGCAGGGTTCATGATCTTTATCCTCGGATGTTTGTCCAGCCATGACTTCGGGGCCACCTCGTAGGGGCTCCTCATCTCTATTTCGATGAGCTCACCCCAGTACGTCTGGGGGCTTATCTTGTAGGTCTCAGCGGCGACCATGACCCTCGTCCTGGACTCGAAGGCAAGGGCCGCTATCTGCGATGTTCCGATCTTGTTTACAACTGCGCCGTTCACGGCGATTGCATCAGCCCCAACGACGACCTTGTCTATCTTTCTCATGTAGAGCCTTGCTGCCGTGTCCGGTATCAGGGTAACGTCTATGTCGTGATCTGCCAGGTATGCTGCGGTGAGCCTTCCCTGGAACCTCGGCCTCGTCTCGGTTACGAACACCTTTATCTGTTTTCCCTCCTTGTACGCCGTCTCTATGACGCTTATTGCTGACTGGCTGTTGCAGTGGGTAAGTAGCGTATCTCCGCTCACTATCCTCTTAGCCCCTATCTCGCCTATCTTCTTCTGCGCCTCTATGCTCTTCTGTATGAACTCATCAGCAGCCTTTGCCACGTACTCCTTTAGGCTCTGGAGGTCCAGGCCCTGGGCTATTCCCTTCTGTATGCTCTTTATCACCGTGTTGATGCTGTTGGGGAGCGAGACGGCGGTGGGTCTGGAGCTCCTAAGAAAGTTGCCAGCGGCCTCCATTCTCCTGTAGAACTCCTCGACCGACTGATCGTTGACGTAGTAGATTTCGTTCTTAAGGGCAGCAACAGCAGCCCTGGCTATCCTTCCGGCACCCCTAACTCTCATGGTCCTTATGTCCTCAAAGGTCTGCTTCAGCTGATCGGAAAACTGGTACGACATTGATAAAATATTATGATTATTGGAGGTGCTTATAAACTTAATTCGAGCATCTTTCACCTGTAAATCTGGGCTCATGCAGACAGCTCCTTGGGCATCGATGTTCTGGTCAAGCCCTCCAAGCTGGACTTGATCAGAGGGATGCCTGAGGGCGCGTCCAAACCTTTATCACTAACTGATATCTATTAAAAAACGATGAAGGTAGCGCTCATTACGGGGGCCCTTGGCCAAGAAGGCGTTCTTCTGGCCGAGCTCCTCAAAAGCAGGAGGTACAAGGCAGTTGGGTTCATAAGAAGGAGCCCCGAGAGCTACGCAATGGCTGGATCCCGCATGGAGAGCTTCAGCTCCTTCTTCGAGGGGGACGTGCTGAGCTACGAGGACGTGGAGGCGGCCCTCGACGAGTTCAGGCCCGATGAAATATACCACCTTGCAGCGCAGACGCACGTGCTTGAGAGCTTCCGCAACCCCGCTTACAGAAGCTGAAAGCTTCGCCGTTAACGGCGGAGATGAAAACGGTAAAAACCTTAAATTATGTGCCTGGCGTTTATTAGCTCAGTAGCTCCCGCTAAAGGGGAGTAACCCCTGAGACCTCGGGAACCCTCGCCCTTCATGGCGGGGAGGAGGTCAGACTCTTCAGGTCAACGTCATAGGGACGGAGAACGTGCTCAGGGCTGTTAGAGCGCTTGGGCTGAAAAGCAGGATCTTCTTTGCCTCATCGGCCGAGATCTACGGAAATCCGAAGAGGGCACCACAGAACGAGAAAACGCCGTTGACAGCAGTTTCAAAACAGATAGACTTAAATAGACATAAGTAGTAATTTCTACTAATGGAAAGACTCTACACGCTTAAAGAAGCTAAAAAGCTGCTTGGAGTTACTACGAGAACCATTCAGCGCTGGGATAAGGAGGGGAAGATAAGGGTTGTTAGAACTGTTGGCGGTAGAAGGAGGATTCCTGAGAGTGAGATAAAACGCATACTTGGACTGAGGGAAGAAAGGGTTGTAGTAGGTTATGCTAGGGTGTCTTCTACAGCTCAGAGGGATGATTTGGAAAGACAGAAACAGTCCATAAAGGATTATGCCGTAAAGATGGGTTATGGAGAAATCCAGGTTTTAGCTGATGTTGGCTCAGGGCTTAACGAGAATAGAAAGGGCTTTCTTAAACTTCTCGATATGGTTGCAGAGAGAAAGGTTTCAAAAGTAATAATAGCATATGAAGATAGGCTTACGAGGTTCGGCTTTGGAACGCTCAGAAGGCTATTCCAAGCCTTCGGCACCTCTATTGAAGTAATAAACCATGAGGAAAAGGCTCCACAGGAAGAACTCGTTGAGGATTTAATAACTATCGTGTCTCATTTTGCGGGAAAACTCTACGGTAAGAGGTCGCATAAGTATAGGGAGGTTGTTGAAGGCGTCAGGAAGTTTGTATCAGGTTAGGGCATATAATATAAAACACAATTACGATGTGAAGGATTTCCTAGAAGCATATAGGCTGATGCTTCAGAAGGCGATAGATGAGATATGGAACAGGATAACGTGGGTTGAACGATACAGGAATGGGAGGAAGAGGATGATTCCAATAATTCCAAAGGAGAACAGCTTCAAACATCATTACTTGAGAAATCTCTTGATGGAAGATTGGAACTACTCAAAGCACTATGTTGACTCCGCTATAAAGCAGGCATACTCGATCATAAAGTCCTGGAGGAGAAGCTACATTAAAGGCGAAAGGAAGAGGAAGAAGCCCACAGTTGAAAAGAGATTTGTCAGGATTAAGGAGACGCTATACTCTTATCGTGAGGGAGTGATAAAAGTCAGTATCAGGCCATACGAGGAATACCTTGAGTTCAATATTTCAAAAGCCTGGTTTCTAAGCAGAGCTAAAGGACAGCTGGGAGAGCTGATATTGGGCGAAAAATACTTAACGATAACTTTCAGATCCAGGGGGAAGCAAAAAGAAGAAAGAGATAAGATAGCCTGGGACTCTAATGAGAAAAGCCTGGATGGATTCAATCCCAGAGCAGGATGGGTAAGGATAGACCTGACAAAGCTTTTCCACATCCACAGAGTTTACGAGCTGAAGAGGAAGAGGCTGCAGAGCAGGGCATCGAAGAACCCGAGGTTGAAGGAAGTTTTAGAGAAGTATTCTAGACGTGAAAGGAACAGGGCCAGGGGCTTCATCCACGAACTCACTACACAATTAGCTAGAACCTTCAAGGGATACATCCACGGCTTTGAGAAGCTGGAGAAGAAGAGAATGCTGAAAAAATCGAGGAGGCATAACAGGAATGTTGCAAAGAGCGATTGGAGGACAATATACAGGTTTATGAGTTATAAAGCCAGGACTGTAATCCTCAACCCGTATAACTCCTCAAAGAGGTGCTCCAGATGTGGGATGGTTAATGCCCCGAAAGGAGCACTATATGAGTGCAAATCCTGCGGGTTGAGGATAGACAGGCAACTCAACGCTGCCATAAACCTATACCTTCAGATGGAGGGGCTTTCTCCAAGCCCAAGGCTCTTTGAGGAGCTGATGAAGGCTTGGAGTGGGTTCACCCTGACAGGGGATGATGCTGATGAGGGCTCCGATGAACTCAAGAGGAGCCCTAGGCTGGTGAATCCCAAGGGCTACGTATGTCAATCAAGAACTACGTAGCTCAGAACCCATTCGATCCGCTATCCCCTTTGCCGTTTCAAAGCTGGCCGCTATGCAGCTCTGCTCGATCTACAGGAGGGCCTACGGGCTTTACGTATCAATTGGAATACTTTTTGATCACACGAGCGAGGTCGGGAGCCAGGACAGCCTGACCCAAAGGGTTACCACCTGGGCTGCAAAGATGAAGCTGGGCGTGTTCGAGGACCTGGCCGTGGGGAACCTGAACGCTAGGAGGGACTGGGGGCACGCGAGGGATTTTGTGAGGGCCATGTGGCTCATGCTTCAGCAGGACAGGCCTGACGACTACGTCATAGGAACTGGGGAGCAGCACACGGTAAGGGAGCTGGTGGAGATGGCGGCAAGGGCTGCAGGGGCAAGCATAACGTGGTCAGGCTCGGGCAGCGACGAAAGGGGCGCTGTATTTTATGACGGGAGGAAGGTATCCGAGGTCTACGTGGATCCGTCGCTCCTGAGGCCCATAGAGTCGGAGAACTACATGGCCGACTACAGCAAGGCGCAGGAGGCTCTCGGGTGGGAGCCCACGATGAGGCTCAGGGACATAATCAGCTCCATGATAAACACTAAGTTCTACCTTCTATCTATAAGGAAGGGCCTTTAGCGATTCAAAAAGCTTAACTCTCCGTGCGGTTTAATACAGCCGTTGAGGGCCGCTGTTCTCGAGAGCTTTGGCGCTCCGTTCGTCATAAAGGATGTGGAGGAAAGGCCAGGACAGGGGGAGGTCGTGGTGAATATAAAGGCGAGCGGGATATGCGGAAGGGATCTGGTCATCTGGAGAGGGGGCTTCAGAGGCCTCAGGCCCCCGCTGATCCTCGGTCACGAAATATTTGGGGAGCTTGACGGAAGAAGCGTGGGGGTCTTCGGCGCCATACCATGCGGAAGATGCAGGTACTGTGCCAGCGGAAAGGAGAACCTCTGCGAGAGCCTGATCTTTCTGGGAGAGGGAAGACCCGGTGGCTACGCTGAAAGGGTCTCGGTGCCTCCAGAGAACGTCTTCAGCCTTCCTGACTCTGACTACGTCAAGTACGCGGCGGCCACGTGCCCTCTGGCCACAGCAATTCATGCTGCGACGGTCGCGGGCGCTAAGAGGGGCGAGACGGCCCTCGTCACGGGGGCAGGGGGAGGCGTCGGAATACACTCAATACAGTACTTCAGGAAGCTGGGGCTGAAGGTTGTTTCGGTAACCTCAGAAGGAAAGAAGGACGTGGTCTCAAGGTACTCAGATGAAGTCATAACGGATGCCCGCTTTTCCGATCACGTAAAGGACGTCGACGTCGTGTTTGAAATGGTCGGAGCCAGCACCATTAACGAGAGCCTGAGGAGCCTGTCTAAGGAGGGAAGGCTAGTCCTCATAGGCAACGTTGAGGGGAGGAGCCTGGAGCTGATCAGGCCGGCCCTGAGCATAATGAAGGAGCATCGCATAATCGGCTCAGCGGCGTTCACGAGAAGGGAGTACCTCAGGGCGGTTGAGCTGATTCATACGGGAGAGATCACGCCGCATTACAAAACCTACAGACTCGATGAAGTGAACGAGGCGTACAGGGACCTTCTGAGCAGCAGGGTCATCGGCAGGGCCGTGCTTCTGCCGTGAGGCAGCTCGAGGTTCAGAGCTCAAACCCTAAGATCCTCTGAGAGGATTCTGGCAACGGCGCTGGTGCTCTCGTGCCGATGAGGGCGCAGGGCAGGACCACCGCGATGACCGGGCTGATCTTCACTGATCCCATGTCTCTGAGAACCGATATGAAACCGTCGTTTCAGAAAATTCCAGAGCGTTCCTTATAAGGCCGGACTGAAACACTATCCTCAAATGAACGGGAAGGTAGCTTCAGCTATAATAATAGCAATAGTAGTTGTCGCGGGACTGGCTTATGCGCTGCACTACATCATATCGTCACCCCAGCCAACGGGAACCCAGAAGGCATCCACCTCATCGAGCACCCAGCAGGCAACGGTATTGTTCCCGGTAGCGCTCACGGATCCTCCCTCCGTGCCTCCAGGTACGACTGCCCTCTGGGTCAACTACAGCGGCGTTGTGCTGATAACTGACAACGGACAGTTCTACAAAAACATAACCGGCTCGGTGAACCTGCTTGAGCTGGTAAATGCTTCAAAGATAATAGCGGAGTTCTCTCTGCCCAGCAACACAACCGTTAATCAGGTGAGGCTCATCCTGTCCTATGCCAGCATCACGATAAACGGAACGTCGTACCAGGTGTTCCTTCCAAGCGGAGTGCTGAAGATCCCTGTTAACAGCGCCAGGACTGGAGTTCTGGTCGACCTGAGGCCTCACGTTGTGACGGCCCATGCAGGGAAATCCACGGAGTACATTCTTACCCCGGCTGCTACGGCAGTTCCATTCAACGCTTCCGCTTCAGTTGGGGAGATCGTTCCGCTCAGCCACGAGGTGGAGGAGGAGCTGAACAACGCCACTTCAGCCCTAACGGTGGTCTCGGCTTACATAAAGGCAAACGGAAACCAGACGATCCTAAGCGTAACTGTAAAGAACTTAGGGAACGAGCCGGCAACCGTCTACGCCATAGGGGTCTCGGGCGACTGGCAGATAGTTGCAGTGTCAGGGAACTTCACCCATCACGAGGGCGATCCAGAGATTGAGAGCGAGGAGCTGGAGGCACCCGTGTTCTTCTTCGTCTATCCCAACGGAACGCTCGTGCCGATCTACTCGGGTCCCTCGGCATACCAGAAAGCCATAAGCTTCTCAAACGCGAGCGAGGACTTCAGCCCGGCGATCAACTTCTCAGCGCTAAACGGAACAGGGCTGACCATTGAGCCGAACCAGACGGTTACACTGAACTTCTCAGGCACGATCATAATCTCACACTTAACCCTGCGCTTCGAGGACGGCCAAGTAGCAGGCGGCGAGGTGTACCTGCTGCCATTTCCTGGAGAGGACTACTCGGTGAATCTGATAAGCGCTCCGCCCACAAACTCAACATATGAAATCAGCGAGATGCAGGACTGAGCCCAAAGGCATTATCTCTCATTTTATTTTTTATCTTTTTTAGATGGATCAGCGAGATTGGGCTATCATGAAAAAGCTGGGCCGCAGCCCGCTGAGAGGATATGGGAACGGGCTCCCTGCATGCCAGCACATTGTGAAAAAACTTTTATTTGAGGTTTTAAAAATTTATGTCGTGAGTAAGAAGGAGTACAAGTTCCTGGTGATATTCAAGCCGAAGGAGAGCTGGGTAGACGACATATTCCTCGGAAACCTTCTGGGCGAGATACTCCTCAGGTACCAGAACGAGTCAAACGCGTTCACCGTTGAGATTAAAAGGATAGAATGAAGCTCAGGCAGGTGTACATTTCAACCCTTAACGGGAGGGCCCTCTACTATTTTACCAAGTTGATGAAGTCCTACAGGCTGCCATACAGATACCTGCTGCCGGGCTCGGACCTCACCAGGAGCGGTCTCTACCTTACGACGAGGGAAGAGAACAGGGAAAGGCTGGGGGACAGGATAAACTTTGAGGACCTTAGCCTGGACGAGACGAAGGACATTCTAAGGATAGCATCCGCTCTGATGAAGACAAGAAGCGTTGAGGTTGGTATAGATCCCGGGAAGAGGATAGGCGTTGCGGTTGTCCTTGGAGGCAGCGCGGTGATAGCCAGGACCTACAGCGAGCTCTCTGAACTCATAGCGTTCGTGAGCAAGGTCATGTCCGTCTTCGATAAAATAACGGTTAAGGTTGGAGATGGAAACCAGGAGGTTGCAGAGAGGATCCTCATCGCCCTCTCCGACGTGCTGAGAAAGGACGACATAATGATGGTCGTAAGCGAAAGGCACACCACCCCAAAGGGCAATGCCACAGTGAGAAAGGACGCCCTCGCGGCCGTCAGGATAACGCGCAGGGAAGGGGCAGTTTACCACAGGGGGGACAAGGTTTTCAGCTGGAGGAGCGATCGGAGCTGATGTAGGGACCGGAGCTGCTCTCGGTCAGAACTTCCCTGTAGGATTTGAAGAGCCCCCAGATTCCTATGATTCCCACAACTATGAGGACCAGGAAGAGGCCAACGTCAAGGGCGTTCAGGTTAGGTATCGGTATCCCTGTGGAAATCGCAAAGCTGTCTATGGACGGGATTGCCATCACAAGAAGCCCTATTATGATGAACGCAAGCCCTCCATAGTAAAGCGTCCTCCCTGCGCTCCTCCTTGCCACCACCTTTATCTTGTCCTCGGTAAGCTTCTTCAGCCTGAGTATTGAGGCGAAGGCCGCTCCAAAGAGGACCTGCATCGTCATCGTTCCCAGACCGAACATGAGCCCTGGAAGAGGCGCATAGTAGATCGAGGGAACCTGAGGGGCCAGGATGAAAGTTATGACGGTTGCGTAGGCTCCAAAGCCAAAGCCGGCTATGACGCCATGCACAACGGTCATCTTCAGAGGCACCTCCTTTTCGTGAGCCTCGTGCAGGGGAATCCTCGATGCGCTGTCTGTGTGGTGCATCCTGCTTCCCAGCGCCACGTCAATGGGCAGGTGTATGTATCTCCCCCTAAGTATGTAGGATCCAGCCAAGGCCATCACTATCCCGACTATCACGTAAACCGGCCCATCGAGGTTGTACTTCATGTAGAAGTAGGCCAGGCCGAGGTATCCAAGCGTAGTAAGGAATGCCCTCTGGGCGGTGAATCCCAGGGAGAACAGGAACCCTGCCTTCATCCCCTTCCTCGTGCTGTACGAGCCTATCGAATAGCTGAACGTTATGGGCCAGGTGTGCTCATCCGGGGTCGCCCCATGCAGAAGGCCCAGGACATACGATATGATCAGTATCTCGGCAAGGGTAAGGCCAGATGGAGGGGACAGCAGGAACTATATGAAGCTCAACCGCTCCTCACCAGGACCGGCTCACCATGGGGGCATCTTTCAGGCCTTCCAAGCTCCTCGTACAGCCTGTCGACGCTTTCGTCGTCCATCAGGTAGTCGATCTTGCTGCACTCCTCGCATGACTTCCTTGCGTCAAGCCCGTGCATGACGAACATTATTTCAAGAACCCTGTGGGCCTTGAGTATCCTTCCCACCATGATCTCCCCCTTCTCAGTAAGCTTGATTACGCCCCTCCTGAGGACCAGCAGGTTCTTCCTCTTCAGCCTCATGGCATACTCGTAGGCAGTTGGCTCCTTAACCCCAAAGGCGTCAGCGACGTCCTTGACCCTGACGGGGAACTCCTCTGAAAGCCTGAATATCGTGACCAGGTAGTCCCTTTCCCTCTTGGAGAGGGCCGCTCTGTTCATGTAAAATTAGGATTAACCTAATAATATAAGTGTCTTATGCTAAAAATTTTTAAATAGCTTCCAGTTCATGGTTAACTTATGAAGGAGATAGCGGTTGTCAACGGCAAGGTTTACGTAGGAGGCGGGCTCGTTGAGGCCAGCGTCCTGATAAGCGATGGAAAGATAGCATCAATAACCAGGGGCGATGTGAAGGCCGACCAGAGGATAGACGCGCAGGGCGGGATTGTCCTTCCTGGGGCCATAGACGTCCACGCTCACGTAAACGACCCGGATTACCTCTACAGGGAGGACTTCGAGGATGCCAGCAGGGCCGCGCTGATTGGCGGAATGACGGCCTTCGTGGAGATGCCCCTCGTGAAGGACATAGACGACGAGGCGAGCTTTAAGGAGAGAAGGGAGATGGGGGAGAGGTCATCATACATAGACTTCGGGATACACGCCGGGTTCTTGAGGGAGAAGAACTACACCCGCATAGAGGAGCTAGCCGCTATGGGCCTAAGGACGTTCAAGGTGTTCACCTGCAGGCCGTTCAGGGCGCTTGACGAGCACATAATAAGGATGATGGAGAGCGCGAAGAGGTCTGCGTCGATGCTCCTCTTTCACGCGGAGGACGAGGGCATCCTCGACTACTACTTTGAGAGGCTCAGGGACAGGAAGGATCCTCTCTGCGTTCATGAGGCCAGGCCGCCCGAGGCAGAGGAGCTGGCGATAGACAAGGTCTCCATCTACGCGAAGCTTACCGGCGCAAAGATACACATAGTTCACCTGAGCAGCAGGCTGGGGGTGAGGGCCATACTTCAGGCAAAGAGGATGGGCGTCGACATAACCAGCGAGACCTGTCCCCAGTACCTGGTATTCACGAGGAAGGACGTTGAGAAGCTGGGGCCTTACCTGAAGATGGCGCCATCGCTCAAGGACGAGGCCGACAGGCTGGCGCTCTGGGAGGCGCTGGAGAAGGAATACGTTGAGATGGTTTCAACTGATCACGCCCCGGGAACCAAGGAGGAGAAGAACGTGGGATACTCGGATCCATGGAAGGCGTGGGGAGGGGTTCCAGGAGTTGCCACCATGCTTCCGATCGTGTTCACCTACGGGTTCATGAGGGGGATGATTTCGCTCGAAAGCATGGTTAGGGTTCTGTCAGAGAACCCGGCGAAGAGATTTGGAATGAAGAACAAGGGCAGGCTAAGCCCGGGCTACGACGCGGACCTGGTGGTTATAGATCCGAACAGGGAGGTCAGGTTCGATGGATCGAAGATCTACAAGGTTGGCTGGTCCCCCTACGATGGGATGATCCTCAGGGGCTTCCCCAGGTTCGTAATAGCGGGAGGGGAGCTGGCGGTGGATGACTACCAGTTCGTGAAGAAGGGAAGGGGGAAGTTCATGTACCTGGAGCCCTGAGCTAAACGTAAATAAAGCTTAAATAACGTATCTGCAAACATCTATTGAAAGCCGCGGTAGCTCAGCCTGACGAAAGGGCTAAGGAGAGCATCCGGCTGAAGACCGGAGGGTCGCAGGTTCAAATCCTGCCCGCGGCACATCTGTTTTTTGGGCGCCTGCTTTCAGCTGAATCCAGCTTCAGGCATAGCTATAGCCTGCGTCAGAGATTATCCACCGCGCTCCAGGGTAAGAGCGCGGGGGCGCCCTGCTGCTAAAGAAATCGCAGGGATCTTCGGGGGCCTATGCATATATGCATGGACGATGCGCAGGCGATCTGCTGCGCTTGAAGCCAGCCCCTAAGCGATATACACGTATGAGAACTTCTAAATGATAACCGCGGTCAGATGCCCACAGAAGTCAGTACGGAGCGAACAAAGTCGTATAAAAATGTTTTAAAACTGAAACGTTTTTTCCACAATTTTATATTTGCATTAAATATTGTAGCTAAAAATGTTTATCTTAATAGCAGCAAAATGATAAACTATGAGCGACAAGCTGGCCATAGTTGTTTTCTCGGGCACCGTAGACAGGCTTCTCCCAGCCGCAATAATAGCCTCCGGCGGAGTTGCCATGGGCATGGACGTTGAGCTCTTCCTGACCTTCTGGGGCCTCAACGCGATGAGGAAGGACTCCGTAAACACGAACACGAGGTTCAGCAGGGACTACGAGGACATGGCCTCACTGATGATGCAGCTTATGAAGGAGAAGAACGTGCCATCATGGTATGAGATGCTGAAGAGGGCTAAGGAGCTCGGAAACGTGAAGGTTCACGCCTGCGCCATGACCTACGACCTGATGGGCATGAAGAAGGAGGACCTTGCAGATATAGTCGACGACGTCATAGGGGTTGGCGAGTTCATCAGCATAGCCAGGGAGGCCAAGATAACCCTGTTCATCTAAGTGGTGAAAATGAGCGAGGAGAAGAAGGAAAAGGTAAAGGTGATAGATGCAAGGGGGAGCTTCTGTCCGGGCCCGCTGATGGAGCTCATACGCGCTATAAAGGAGAGCGAGGTCGGTGAGATAATAGAGGTCTGGTCCTCAGATCCGGGATCTCAGAGGGATATACCGCTGTGGGCGCAGAAGGCTGGCCACGAATTTCTGGGAGTGATCCACGAGCAGGGATACGACAGAATAAGGGTCAGGAAGAAAAGGTGAGGCCCGCTGCCGAAGAGGATAATTGTGGTAGGCGGGGGAACAGGCGGGACCATAGTTGCCAACAACCTTGCCCACCGGCTTCACCGCGAAATAGTTGATGGAAAGGTCGAAATAACGCTGGTTGATCCATCTCCCTACCACGTTTATCAGCCGGCGTTCCTTCTTATGCCGTTTCACATAATGCAGGAGAGCGAGGCCATAAGGCCCGAAAGGAGCCTTCTCGCTGAGACGATAAAGTTCAGGCAGGAGAGGGCCAGCCGGATAGACCTGAACGACAGGACTGTCATAACGGACTCCGCAAGGCTTCAGTACGACTTTCTGGTTATAGCCACAGGAGCGCAGCCGGACTACTCCCAGATTCCCGGGCTCGAGAGGGCCGGCTACGACTTCTACACCCTTGATAGCTCCATAAGGCTGAGGGAGGCGCTCGGCAGGTTCTCAGGGGAAAGCTGGTTGTTGCCGTTGCAGGAATTCCATTCAAGTGCCCCCCAGCCCCTCTGGAGTTCGTGCTTCTTGCCGACTCCTACTTTACGAGGCTGGGGGTGAGGGACAAGGTGGATCTCAGCTATGTCTACCCCCTTCCAAGGCCCTTCACCATTCAGAGCGTGGCGGACAGCGTGAGCCACATCATGGAGAGGAGAAGGATAAACATGAACCTCCTCTTCAACGTCGAGTCGGTGGATCCTGAGAAGAAGGAAATAAGGTCGCTTGAGGGGGAGACCGTAAAGTACGACCTCGCCGTGTTCGTGCCTCCACACACTGGGGCCGAAGTAATACGCAGCTCAGGCATAGGAGATGCGGGAGGATGGGTGCCCACCGACAGGCACACGTTAAACGTTAAGGGGTACGACGACGCTTACGCGATCGGGGACGCGACGGACCTGCCGGTGTCCAAGGCAGGCTCAGCAGCCGACTTCGAGGCGGCGGTTGTGGCTGCAAACATATGGGCCCAGATCAACGGGCTTGCCCCGGGCATGAGGTACAACGGACGGGTGATGTGTTTCATGATCACCGGGATTGGCGAGGCAACCATGCTGATCTTCGACTACGATCATCCTCCCGTGCCCCCACCTCCCAACTTTGCGTGCTACTGGTACAAGCTTGCGTACCACAGGATGTACTGGACCGTTACCGCCAAGGGCCTTCTGCCCGGCTTTGGGGTGTGACCTCAGTGGAGGAGAAGAGGAACATAGTTGAAAAGCTGTCATCCCCCGAGAACGCCGAAAGGATAGAAAAGCTGATAGAGGCTCTCCCGACTATTGAGCACGCCGTAACGCTTCTGCAGGAGCTCGACAGGATCGGGGCACTCGACACGCTATTTTCGCTGGCCTGCGCAGCTGCAAACACAAAGAACATGCTCTCTGACGAGATTGTCTCAGGAGCAGCATCCCTGATAAGCACGGCGATAGAGCTTCTCGCCAAGATAGGATCTCCTGAGGTTCAGAGGGTCCTTTCAGTTATAACCGATCACAGCGTTGAGCTCAGCCAGAGCATGGTAAACGCCGAGAGGGTGAAGGGGTTGATTGGACTCATCAAGGCCCTGAGAGATCCCGAGGTGCAGCAGGGGCTGGGCTCTTTGCTGGCGTTCCTCAAGGTTTTCGGAAGATACATAAAATACGAAAACAAGGGCCAGGTCTGAACAGAGCCTCTGCTTCTGAGCCTGCCCAGCCTCTGAAGGCTATATGATAAATTATTAAAGAGCGCAGGCGCCAATCATGTGCATGTACAGCAGAGCAACCAGGGCGCTGATCGTGGCGCTTGTCGCCCTTTTCATGTACGACGTGGGAGCGTACTTCTACTTCAGCTTCGAAGATTACCTGATCCTCGCTGCGATCCCCACCTTCGTGGTTCTCTTCACGGCGTACTTCATATTCCGGATAATCCTGAGAAGAGCGGTCAGGGACATGAGGACTTTTGAGGTGTTCATCTCAGGCGAAAGCAGGGAGGCGATATCGAGAATGGAGATGGAGGTTGAAAGGGAGAGCGCCGAGTCCATGGAGAGCCCGGATAAAATGCCCGAGCTTCTCAAGAAGCTCATAGCCCTCTACCTTTACTACAGGAAAAACGACCAGATACGGGCCTCCCGCTACGCGTCCCTTATCAGAGGCGTTGTAGGCTCCGGGAAGTACCCTGAAAACGAGGAGGCAAGGAGGCTCAAAGAGCTTGCGGAGGCCCTTTTAGGATCTGAAGGGGCTCGCTGATCCACTACCCGTAGAACACGGACGCTCCTGCGAACACGAGCAACAGCCCGATCACCCCAAAGACGGTGTAGCTCCCGATAATCACCGAGTCTATGGCTATGAGCACGGCGTCCATGTTGGTCAGAACGTTCACCATGTTTATGAGCTTGAACCTGCTTGAGGAGCCCTCCGAGAGCCTGAAGGAGTACAGCTCAAGCACAAGCCCCAGTCCAACCGATGCCCCAGCAGCAGCCGTGTATATCACGGGGCCTATGCTCAGCCTGAGGCCCTCAGCAAGCGAGGCCGGAAGGAACACAATGAGCTCGGAGAGCAGGATCCAGAAGCTCTCGGAGGCCTCCCTTCCCGGGGACACTGAGGCCATGGTGAGGTATGAGGCCATGCCGTAGAGCATGGCCGCGATGAGCCCTAGTGCCAGGCTCCTCAGGTCTATTCCCTCCAGGCCCTCCATCTGGGACAGACAGAGCCCCGCAGCAATGGTTATTATGCCCAGGGAGCTCCTTAGCGCCTCGCCCCTCTTCATGCTGGACCCCCTCAGGCTGAGGAAGTAGAACACAAGTATCGACGATGGCATGAATATGTATGCCGATGAAAGGTAAGTCAGGGTCATTATGTAGAAGAGGATCAGGTTTGCTGACGCGTATATTACACCAGAGGCTACCCACTCTGCCCTCGGCCCTTCAACCGATCCCCCTGATGCAAGCACGAGCGCAGAGGCAAAGGAGTAGACCAGAAGCCCCGAGAGGCCCGGGCTAAGGCCAGCCCTTATCGCCATGAGCACGAGCATGCCCCAGATGCTGTATAAAATGGCGCTTATGAGCGAGTACGCGTATATCCTGCGCTCAGCGCTCATGGGCTCCTCAGGAACCGCTCGAACAGCTTGCTTATAAGGAAGAGGAAGACGATGGTGAACGCGAGCAGCAGGGCAACTCCCTGAAGCGGGTTAAGGTAGAAGTAGGAGCGGACGAACGAGAAGGCGAGCGGCGCGAATCCCAGGGAGGCTATTGTATAGGTAAGGTACTTGTTCCACTTCTCCAGCTGTAGCTGGTGATCGGTCTCAACAGCATCGCTCAGGAACCCCATCTTTATGTTGAGGAACCCCCTGAGCTCGTCTATCCCCATCGCCTCCCTTGCCTTCACTATGGCGCGGCTGACCCCGGCGTAGGTGGCTGATAGCAGCGAGTAGTAGAAGTCTATGCCGTTGGCCAGCTCCTTCTTGAGAAGGGCCATCTCCTTCTTTCCCTTCCCCTCAATGGTGATCCTCTCAATTATGTTGTTGAGCAGGAAACGCTCTATCCTTAGGGGCTCGACCTCGACGACGTAGTTCATCATGGCGTATAGCATGCAGCAGCCTCTTCTGCTTTTCGGAGCGCACTTCTCGAACGCCCTTATGGCGTCATCGAGATAGCTTTCGTACTCGGAGTTGGTTATCGCCCTGATGTACCTGCACGGCTCGTCCTCGAAGACCACGAGCGAGACCTCCGACGAGTAGTAAAGCCTTATGTTCCTTATCATAGAGCCCTCCCTGGACAGGACGTCCCTGACAAGGCTATCCGAGATGTACTCGTAGTTGGGATCAAGCTCAAGGATCCCGTAGATCTCCTTCTCGTCTGGATCCGGCCACCTGAGGAAGACGACGAAGTACTTATCAAAGTCCTGGCCGGGCTCAGCCTGCCCCCCGAGGACCTCCCTCGCGTGTTCCGTTAAGTTTCTTGATACCACTGTACCGCCTATCCTGTCCTCAACCTGCACCCTCATTTCATATAGGGCGCTTATCAGCTCCCTGGTGTCCACGGGCTCTCCGCTGAAGGTCAGCACGTAGTCAAGCACCGCTATCCACCCATTGTAGATCTTGATGAAAAGGTCGGCCTTCTTTGCCCTGATTTTGCCATTTATAACTCCCGAGACAAGCTCCTCGTGAAAAATGGGGCCGAACCCCCTCGTGTACTTATCCCCGTACTCCGTCTGCTGGGCATATAGGTAGCTGAGAAGCTCTTCGGAGGCGTCGCACTCCTTCTTATCGAAGTACCCCTTGTTACTGGTATCCTTAGTTCTGTGGATCTCCTTCAGCTCATCAGCGCTCCGAACCCTCGTAACAAGAACAATTGCGAGACCCTCAAGATCCTTACTGCCCATGCGCTAGCCCAGCCCCCTGAGCCTGTCGCCCTTCTGCATTATGTATGAGATCCTTCTGAAGCCAAGCCTCTCATAAAGCCTTATCGCTTCATAGTTGTTCAGGTTGACGTCAAGCTTTATCCCGTAACACCCGCGATCCCTGGCAAACCTCTCAACCTCCCCTATAAGGGCGGTCGCGATGCCCATTCTTCTGAACTTTCTCTTGACCACGAGGTCCCAGAGGTCGACAACGTCGTCCTCAACCACCGCCACCGCAAAGCCAGCCAGCTCGTTTTCAACGCGGGCCGCGGGAAGGAACGCGTCGTCATCCTCCAGAAGCTCCATGAACTCCTTCCTGTATATCACCGGGGCACTATCGGAGACCGTGCGCTCATCGAGGGCAACTCCCATCTGGATCTCAGCGTCGGTTATGTAGCTCTCGTGAAGCGCCTCAACGATCATCCTTACCGCTTCCTCGACGTCCTCAGGCCCAAGCCTGCCCAGAACTAAATTCAATTATATCATAGATAAAATCCATTTTATTTAACCTTTCTTTCTGGCATAGGGTCAAAAAAATAGAACCGCTTATTCTATGTAATCCTTTGGGGTCCTGTCCCTTGCCTGGTGCTCTATCATCCAGTTCGGGTACATCTGCCTCTGCTCAGTGATTCTGTCGAGGTAGCTTATGTGATCCGGTTTTAGCCTGACCTCGGTTGCCCTGAGGTTCTCCTCCAGCTGCTCGGGCGTCCTGGCCCCTATAAGGACCACGCACTTCTTGCTGAGAAGCCAGGCAAGCGCCACCTGTGCCGGGGTAGCATCTACCTCCTTTCCTATCTCGCCCAGCACGTTTATCAGAGGGGGAACCTGCTCCCTCTCAAAGTAGGGGAACTGCCTTCCCGTCCTTGCAAACCTGCTGTCAGGCGGAGGCTTCTCGAGGTCCGTGTACTTTCCAGATAGGACGCCTCCATGAAGCGGGCTCCAGACCATCAGCGTCATGTTGGAGTACCTGAGGAACGGAATGACCTCGTACTCAACGTCCCTGTTGAGCAGGGAGTAGTTCATCTGGGCTGAGACGTACGGGGTGTATCCCCTTGCCTTCACCATACCCTGCAGGTACGCCATCTGCCATGCGGCGAAGTTGGAGACCCCCGGATAAAGGACCAGCCCCTCCCTGATCAGGTGCTCCATGGCCTCCAGTGACTCCTCTAGAGGCGTGACGGCGTCCCATCCGTGGAACTGATATATGTCTATCCAGTCAGTGCCCAGCCTGCTGAGGCTCCTCTTTATCGCCTGAAACACGTGAAACTTGGACAGGCCCACGTCGTTCACGCCTGTCCCCGTCCTCCCGCGGACCTTTGTGGCTATGAGAACCTCGCTTCTGAAGGGCTTCACCGCCTCCCCCAATATCTCCTCGGCCTTTCCTCCCCCATAAACGTCGGCTGTGTCGAAGAGGTTAACCCCGTAATCATAAGCCATGTTGATCATCTTCTTCGCTATGTCCTTCGGGACGCTGCTTACCGTCCTTGAATCCCCCTCACCAAAGGTCATGGTACCAAGTCCCATGACGGAAACGAGAACGCCAGTGTTTCCCAGCCTTATGTATTTCATCAATAAGAAATTCTACCATCTTTTATAAAAACTTAGAGGTGCAGAATCAGGCCAAGGCCTGCTCAAGCTGTGGTTTATCCTGCGCTGGAATCCGATCATCGTCTGAGCGCGCCTTTTCCCTGTCAAACCGCTGACGCCCCTAGCCAGCTGATAATCATTAAGCTGCTCCTGAGCGGCTGTAGTTTCATTCTGGGCCATGCTTTGACAGGTTTCCATCTCCATCTGGACGGCTTTTGTTATGTTCATAGCAAAAATCAGGTTCTCGGCGTATGAACTTTTAAGGGAACGGAGTAATAGCGTTCGTACAACCATTTTTGGATAAATCTCAGGGAGGCGATACTGGATTGACCGAGCTGAAGAGGGAGCCGCTGGGGTTTTTAGGGCTTGTATTCCAGAGCATCGCCGCAATCGGCCCCAACAGCATGTACCTGTTTACAATTAGCTAAAGCCTCGCCCTTCAGGGCGGGATGATCGAAGCGTAAAACGTTTATTAACGTTTTTCAAGCTTTATCTTTATGGCGATGGCCGGTCAACTTGAATTCGGTGG
>JBMFIC010000010.1:0-45387 GCA_049976505.1 Nitrososphaeria archaeon
CTGTTCTGTTCGTCAACAACGTAGCCGTCGTTCCTTATTAACAGCAGAAGCTTTCTCTTCTTGTTCCCTTTCATGTAGCCGGGAGGCTTAACCCTGAGCCAGCTAGGAAGCCTTCCTTCTTTTTTCGCCTTGAGCAAACTGAAGAATGAGGACCACGCTTCATTGCTCCTGTTTATCAGCTGCTGGACGTTCGCCGATCCTAACACGCTCTTGTACTTCTCATAAACGGCCCTGGCTGTGCCCTCAAAGTCTATCCTCCGCCCTGAAAAGAACTGCTGCCTTCTGATGTAGTTCAGCTCGTTAAATGCTTTCGCGAACAAGTCTCCAAGCCTTTCGAGCTTTCTTTCCGTGCTTCCTCTCGACAGCAGGCGCACTTTGTTGGTCCTTTTATTGCTCGGTTTTATCTCAACCGTGTTTTCGGCGACGGCCGGTATGGCCTGAGGAGTCGGCTCAGGCGCCCCACCAGATTCAGGTTGACCGGCCATCGCCATAAAAATAAAGCTTGAAAAACGTTCATAAATGTTTTACGCGTCGATCATCCCCGCCCTGAAGGGCGAGGCTTTCACTGATTGTAAAACTCGAATATGTTCACGAATTAGTAATAATCCACCAGGTTGAAGATCCTGTGGCCCTTCAGCCTCTCTCTTCCGCTAAGATAGTTCAGCACCACTATGTATGCAAGACCCGCAACCTTTCCTCCAAGCTGATCGATCAGAGCTATTGCGGCAAGCGTGGTGCCTCCAGTTGCCAGCAAGTCATCAACTATGAGCACGCTCTCCCCCTGCTTTATCGCATCCTCATGGGCCTCTATTGTCTCCCTTCCGTACTCAAGCTCGTACGTTACGCTTTTCTTCCTCCATGGAAGCTTTCCAGCCTTTCTGATTGGCACAAAGCCAACGCCCAGCATCTTAGCAAGGGGCGCGCCAACTATAAACCCTCTAGCTTCTATGGCCGCAACCTTGTCTATTCTAAGCCCCTTTACCATGGAATAGAGCGAATCAAGCGCGTACTGAAAAGCCTCAGAGCTCGCAAAGAGCGGAGTTAGATCCCTGAATATAACCCCCTTAACAGGATAATCAGGTATGTCCCTGATGTACCTTTTGAGGTCCTCCGGGCTCTTTATCACTCCTAAATTTATGTGATGTTTTTATTTAAAGTTTAGTTTCAAGGGCTTCCCTCAGCCTGTCAACCGTTGCGTTTATGCTCTTCCAGTGAGAGCCGTACCAGTAAATCTTTCCGCATGATGCGCAGACGTAGAACTCCCGGTATCTCCTTTTAGTGCTGGATGGAATGAGATCGCTCGAGGCAACCTCACCTCTGCTCATCCTCCGAAGAGGGCCATTGCAGACTGTGCATCGCACGGCAATAACCTCAGGCCTTATGCCCAGCTCGGAGAAGATCTTCCTAAGGGCTTCAATCTCATCATCCGCCCTTTCTATGAATATAACCCTTCTGTTGCGAAGGGCCGACTTCCTGAAGAGCTCCCTGTCGCAGGTCAGTAGTATCCTTTCCTGAAAATTGTGGAGAAGGCCCTCATCGTCGCCTGTCCTGTAGTACAGCGTATCGAAGCCGAAGAGCCTCAGCTTCCTGGCAAGGTTGCCAAGCATTGAGTCGGTGATAAAGGAAATCCTGGGCCTCTCTGGCAAGAAGTCCTTCTACACCTTTCCGTACAGCTCTTCCCGGCACTCCTCACAGAGAAATCTTCCATCGATCTCAAGAAGGAAGTCGGACCACTGCCCGCAGTTGTCGCAGTATCCTGATATGAACCTCTTGGTTCCTCCTCCTCTGTAGCTCTTAAGCTGAACCTTTTCTGAGGCTATGTCCATGAGCTCCGGGAACACGCTGATTATGTCGGTCATGGAGATTATACCAACCAGCTCATCCTTATAAACGACGCCAAGCCTCTTGACTCCGTATTTGTTCATAAGCCTTGCAGCGTCCATAAGGGAGCTCTCCGCCTTAACGGTTATAAGGGGAGATGACATCACCTCTGAAACCTTTACGGAGCTCGGAATAAGATCCTTGCTCACCACCTTCTTTATTAAATCGCCTTCCGTAAGTATACCTATTGGCTGGCCTCTGTCCATGACCACGGCACTTCCTACCTTCGCCTCGCTCATCTTTCTTGCGGCATCGAGTACAGTGTCGCTCGGGCTCACAGTTACAACGGGTGAGCTCATGACCTCTCTAACCTTGATGCTAAGCGAAATTCCGTGCTCGAACGCCATTACATTCAATTTTAAAACCGCGCCCCTTTTATATTTTACCTCGATATGAACACGCTTCCAGGCAGCGATCTTTAGCACAGAGCTTTTTAAATTTCAGGAAAAATACATCAGAACGTTGATTGAATGGGCTGTCCCCGCATAGCTCAAGTAACGCTGTCTTCAGAGACGTTTATAATCTAAATTTATGAATAAGTAACATGTGAGCCTGGAGGAAATTGCGGAGTTAATAGCCCAAAGCAGGTGCACGGTAGCGCTTACTGGGGCCGGGATCAGCACGGCAAGCGGCATAAGAGATTTCAGAGGCCCTCAGGGAATATGGAGGATCATAGATCCTGAAAAGTTTGAGATAAGCTACTTTCTGGATCATCCAGATGAGGTGTGGGAGCTTTTCGTCAGGTATTTCAACCTCGGCTCCGAAGTGTCACCAAATCCGGCTCACATCTCTTTGGCAGAGCTGGAAAGGATCGGAAAGCTCTGCGCCGTTATCACGCAGAACATAGATGGGCTTCACCAGAAGGCCGGCTCCAAAAATGTCATAGAGCTGCACGGCAACCTTGAAAGCGCGGTCTGTCTCAGCTGCAGAAGGACGTACAGCCTGCGCCAAGTCCTCAGCGAGTACTCTGGAGGGGCTCCTAGATGCAAGAGATGCGGGGGTATTTTAAAGCCTGACATTATATTCTTTGGCGAACCGCTTAAAAGTGAAGTTCTCGAAAAGGCCGCTGAGATCTCACGAATGTCGGACGTGTTCCTTACCATAGGAACCTCTCTTGCGGTCTCTCCGGCAAACCAGCTTCCTGTCTTGGCAAAGATGAGAGGCGCAAAGCTGGTTATCATAAACGAAGGAGCAACGGAGGAAGATGATCTGGGTGATTACATAATAAGGGAAAGGGTCGAAATTGCCCTTCCCTCAATTGTAGAGAAGGTCAAGGAGAAGCTGGGAATTCGCGAGTAGCTTCATCCCCAGGCTCAGCTCCCCTTCAGAATTGGCTTCCCAGATCCCGGACTTAGTTCATGGTTTGCATCTGTTCAGATGTGAAACGCCAGCCATTAAACAGACCTATTAATACTCTGAAACAACTGAACAGCTTGCCAGAGTCAGTTAATTAATATTTTATTAAAATAAACCCCGATAGAAATCATTTAATATCAAATTGCCCGTTTAAATATTAAGATTTTTATAGAATTCCGTGGATTTTTTAATATTTTTAAAGAAACCGGCGTTTAAATATAAAAAGATTTATTTAATAAAGCGGTTGAAACAATAATGAGGAAACAATGAGGAAAGTCGTGGTGCTTGGAGGGGCGTTAGCGGGTACGTTTCTGTAAAGCAGATAAAAACGCTTACACAGGACATGGGCTTCACTGACTACGAGATCACCGTCGTTGAGAAAACGCCCTATCACTTCATGCCACCCCTATTCTTTGACGTGGCCCGAGGATACACAACCCCGGAGAAGACTAGGGCTCCAATTAAAGGCCTGGAGAGCCGGGAGATTAAGGTCATACAGGAGGAAGCGATTTCGATCGATCTCAAGAACAGAAAGGTGAAGACAACAAACCAGAGCATTGATTATGACTACCTGGTTGTCAGCCTGGGCACCGACAACGGTTGTAACGCCTATCCAGGTCTTGACAAGGATGGATATCACAACTATGACCTCGATGGAGCCGTGGCCCTTAATAGGGTCCTAAAGGCAGTAAAGGATGGCTCGAACATAACCATACTTATACCCGAGCTGTCCTTCAGGTGCGGGATATACCCGTACGAGGCCGCTACGGTTCTTTATGACTTCTTCAGGGCTCAGGGAAAGAAGGTCAGCATAACGCTGGTCAATCCCATGCTATCGCCAGCTTAACCTCTCGGATCCTCAATAAGCTCTTTTCTGCTGGATGAGCTGACCTCAAGGAACGTCAACTACATACCGAACGCTGTATTCCAGGAGATCAGGCCAGATTCAAGGACTGTGGTCATACGGGGATCCGAGATAAAGTACGACCTGCTGATAAAGGTTCCACCCCCAAGGCTTCCAAAGGTTCTTGAGTCCAGCGAGGATCTAGTCTGGAAACAGGACATAAGATGGACGCCCGTAACGCCAAAGGGCAACCATCCATCGTACAGCGAGGTCTTCTTCGCTGGCGAGCACAGCCTTCCGCCGCTTGGCATAGGACTGGCTGGCGTGTTCGTGGAGAACCTTGCCATAGTTGCCGCCTCGAACCTCGTGGCCGACATGGTGGGAGGGCTGAGCCCAGCCTACATGATGTCTCCGGTGACATGCGTGGGTTATGCTGGAAATGCCGGCTGGGCCGGGACCTGCGAAACGCCCTTTGATGAAAAGAAGGGAACGTACAGCATGAAGTGCTACTTGGAAAGTACGCTCCCGCAAAGTATCTTAAGCAGGCGTTTTATCATGGATGGATAGATGGGTTTGGAGGTGTTGAAGAATGAGCGGGAGCGAGAAGATGAGCTTCGAGCTGTCTGAAAAGGACGTCCAGAACCTGATGGAGTTCCTTAAGGTTGTCTCTGACCTTAAGGAAAGCGGCATGCTGGGAATCCTAAAGAGCCTCAGCGAGAAGAGCAACGAGGCGTTTCTGGCTGTAGCATCGGATCCGAGCCTAATGAGAGGCGTTGCACTGCTTGCCGCTCTGCTTCAGGGCCTCTCAAAGGCCGATGCTGAAAAGTTCGCGGAGGCACAGAACAGCCTTGCGTCAACTACTAAATGTCTGGTAGAGGCCGTGGGAAGCGTAGACACGAAGAAGGTCAAGAAGATAGGCCTGACAGGCCTTCTTGGCGCTCTGAGCGATCCAGATGTGCAGTACGGGCTTGGCTCTTCATTGCTATAATCAAAGAGCTAGGAAAGGGCTGCAGAAAGCAGCAGCAAATTTAATCTCCACCAGGCGTTTGTTCGTGTTTTTAACAAAAATATAAAAAGTTTAATACTGTAGAAGGGTTATATTTTCTAAAAGTTGAAAAAACAGCTTGACAGGATAGATATTCAGATACTGAAGTGCTTGGCTGGCGATTGCAGGCTATCCTACAGGCAGATAGCGCAGAGGCTCAATCTTTCAACTTCAACGGTGAGCAAGAGGATAAAGAAGCTTCAGGAGACCAAGATCATAAACTCGTTCATCCCGCTGATAGACGTGAACGCACTCAACCTTATAATGTACGTGATAGGGATTAAGGTGAAGCCTGGCGTTTCGCCCAAGGACGTCGCAGATTTGCTTAAGTCAATATCGTACATATCGCACATCTTTATAACAACAGGATCCTTCGACCTCATAGTGGTAAACGTGGCAAAGGATGCACAGGATATAATTAAGCAGATCAAGGAGATAACGTCGGTTGAAGGGATTGAAAGGTACGAGTCGTTCCAAATACTTGAGGTTACTAAGGAGGCACCCGTTGAGGCGCTTATTTCGGTTTAGCCCTTTATCTTGTATTTTTCCATGTCGATGTAACTGGTAAAGCCCTCAAGCCTCTCATGAGATGTTATAACTATTATCTTTTCGCGCGCCATGGCTATCTCATCAAGCACAAGCTTTGAGTTCTGGAGAGATAAAAAGGCGAATGGCTCATCTATGAGCACCACGAGAGAGCCCGAGCCCAGGGCCATCGCTATCTGAACCAACTTTCTGGCGCCTTCGTTCAGGCCTCCGGCCTTAACTGGAAGTACGCTCCTCAGGTTTAATCTCTCAGCTATTTCGAGGGCCTCGTTTCCTGACATTTTCAAGTTATCCAGCACCGAGGCGCTGTTTATTAGGGAGGGCCTGGCTGGGGCGTATGTTATGCCTCTCCTTTCCAGGGGCATGCTCCTGATTTCTCTTCCGTCAAGCAGCACCCTCCCCTCATAGTTTAAGATCCCTGCAATGGACATCAGCAGCGTGGTTTTGCCATAGCCGTTTGGTCCATAAACCAGGGCTTTATCTCCCTCATTTAGAACGACGTTAAAGGGGCCTGCTGCAAACCTCTCCCTCTTTATGATAAGGTCGCTCAGCTCCAGCTTATGCATTTCTCCTGCTCAGGAGGTAGACGCCAAGAGAAATTAATAAGGAGATCGTGAGAAGGCCTGCTGCGTATCCGAGAGATGCCGAGAGGCCATAGACGTCATAGTTGTACCAGATGAAAACTGTCGCCGGCATGACGTACCTGAAAAAGGGCAGAAAGGTGCGCACCATTTTATTATAAATTTTAGCAAATGATGCACTGATGCGCTTTTTGCGGCGGAAAAAACTGGAGCGTGCCTTTCAGCAGGTGGCCGGCAGGCGGCTTTAGAAATTCCGGTTTATTATGTCATGAGCGAAAAGAAAAAAGACGAATATGTAACGGTTAAAATAAAAAAGAAAGACCTTGAAAAGTTCATTTCCGCGCTTGAGAAGCTTGAAGCGCTCCTCTGAGGAGCTCCTTTAATTCGCTGATTTCCTTTTTCAGCTCCTCGATTTCGACCGTGCCCCTGACCAGCTCCTGCGCGCTCAGTGGCGTGCCGCACCGCCCGCAGTACCGTTGCCCCGGGGTGTTCTCCTGCCCGCACTTCGGGCATATTATCGGCGCGAACTTCGGCCTGATCGTTTCAACCGGCCTGCCTGCGTAGATCGCCAGCAGCTTGTTGTCCAGGTCGGCCCCCGAAAGGTGCACGTAGACTTCAGCCATGTTCGAGCCGCCGGCCCAGCCGTACTTTAGCTTGAGCTCGCTCTCAGTCAGGTAGCGCGCGTCCCTCGTTGCGGCCGAATGGCGGAATATGTGCGGGTAGATGCGCTTTTTGATGCCGGCCTTCTTTGCGGTTTCCTTGAGCATCTGTGTGACGTAGTGGTACTTCATCGGCTGGAGCTTCTTCTGGAAGTTCTTCGTGAGCGAGATCCATATTGGCGCCTCAGGGTTGTCCTTGTACGGGTGCTCGTCGACCCACCGCGCAAGCAAAGGCGCGCTCGTGATCAGCCTAACAGTCCTGCCTCCGGTTTTGCCGTGAACCCTGAGCCTGGCGCCGTTCTCGTCGAACTGCAGGTCTCCCAGCGTTGCCGGCAGTATTTCGCCGATGCGGAAGCCCCCCTCGTACAGGACAGCAATGAATGCCTTGTCCCTGAGCTTCGGGGCTTTGTCGATCATGGCCTGCACCTCGTCTTCGGTCAGCACCTCGGGCACCTTCATCTCGTTGCGTTTCAGGCTCGTCTTTATCCACGCTACTTCCGGCGGGAATGGCTGGCTGGCGTCGAGCGCCCCGGTCCTTAGCCACCTGTAAAAGCGCTTCAGGATCCCCTTGTAGTCGTACTTCGTCCAGGGCTCGAAGTCGGACTAGTTGATCCACTCCACGACGCTCTCTATGTCCTCCCTCTTCGCCTCTTTAAACTTCACGCCCATGTGCAGCCTGATGCTGAGGAGCGTTGTCGCGTACTTCGCTATGCGGCCGGGGTTCAGGTCCTTGCTCTCCAGCTTGCCCAGGTACTCGAGCATCAGAGTCCTGTCCTCCTCTGGAATTCTCTGCTCGGACTTTATTTTCTCGAGCGCCCATGCAAGCCTCTTTCCATAGTCGTGTATGTCCTCACTGTCCCTCATATTATATATAAACGGAGATTTTGCCTCAGGCATAGAACCCTAAACTAGGACGCCGGGGGTGGGATTTGAACCCACAAGGCCTTATCGGCCACAGGCTCTCCAGGCCTGCCCCATACCAGGTTAGGGGACCCCGGCAATCATCTTCCTTATTTCTTCGTATAAAAGACCCGCCTTAATAACGTTTACATAAATTATAATGAACGGTCTGAGCCTTATTACCCTTCCACCGTGTTTCTTGGCTGAGCTGATTATGCTTTCCCTCAGCTCTGACCGATCAAGAAGCACGAATGCCTCCTCAGGCCCCTCATTCGTTTCTGCTATAAGGACCTTCCCCTTAGTGTCATCCCACCTGTATACCAGCTTGTAAAAGAAGAGCAGCTGCTGAAGATCCGAAATCCCTGTACCCACGATCCTTCTTATTATGCCCTCGTCGGTGAACCTGTCCCTCACGTTCAGCAGACTGTTAAAGAGCGTAATCAGCTTCTCGGTTTCCTCAAGACTTTCATAGAAGAGCTCGGAGCCAAAGCCTTTAGCCGGATCTGACAGTATTTTAAATATCCTCATGGACTCATTTTTGACTACAAGGGGCTCGAGCATGAACAGGATATCCCTTAAATTATAGTCATATGATGAATCATCAACATCAGAACGCTTATATGAAGTTCTTCTCAGGAGCTTGCTGGTTGAATACCTGAGGAGAACCTTTTCGAGCGCGTCCAGCTCATCCTCCTTCAGATCTTTAAGGGTGACGAAACGACCCTCCTTTATCTGCTGTATGCCGGTAGATGCTACTACTGATGAAGCAACGGCAGGGCTTCCCGCGATCCCCTTGAAGTAAGGATCGTAGCTCATCGATATCGAATCTCTAAGAGGAACTATGTCCCCAAAAGGAAGCTCAAGCCTCGTTTCCTCCTGTATCCTCCTGCTCTTCAGGGCCCTCTCAATAATCATCTGGTTGATGCCCTTCAGTTTTCTGTCCTCCTGCACGTCCTGCATTGCGGAAAGGGATCCTGCTATTGCAACGAAATAGGTCTCCTCAGGGGCTTTTGAGACTTTGTCCCTTATTAGCTGCGCCATGGATGAGAGTGATCCATCAAAGAGGTCATCGTAGCCAAAGTTTGATGGGGTTATACCACCTTCGTAGCCTATGATTAGGTCGGCGTTCTGGCCGGACCTGCCTATGGCTATCCTGTAGTCGCATTCAGGAACGCTTCCTGACACAGAATCACCGTGCGTAAACCTGACTATGACCTTGCCGCCCAGCTCTACGAACGTCTTATATAGAATTGATGAGGCAGCGATCCCGTCAAGGGTTTTTATCGACTCTATAAAAAACCTTCTACTCGTCGCCTTTTCGGCTAATTTACCAGCCGCTTTGTCTATCTCCGATTCAAGAGATCTAGTGCCGATGCTCATTCAAGCTGTGCCACTACAGCCTTGTACTTCCAGTCCTGAGGTAATAAGCCTTTCCTCTTATAATACTTGGCGAGCCTGTGTATCTTAGCCTCCACGAGCTCCAGAGCGTGCTTGTTCTTCCGGTCCGTTTTGTGTATCTGCAGATGCCTAATGAGCCTCTGCGCCTTGGTAAGCAGGTTTAGAAGGTCCTCTGGAATCTGATCCTGAACCCCGTGCTCCTTTAAAATCTGGTTCAGGCTCTTTCCAGTTACGTATCTAACGCCAGGAATTCCGTATTCGTCTCTCAGAATTTCTCCTATCTGGCTGTTAGGCACACCCTCCTTCTTGAGCTTTACTACAAGCGCCTCAACCTCCTCTGGTGACATCTGAACCCATGTAGGCTGTCTGCTAGCAGGAGGCCTGTGACTCTGAGATTTCCCCTTTCTCCTAGCATGTAACCTTGCCAATCTACTTTCACAGCTTCCCCTTTCCACTATTTATATCTATCGCAAACAGCACAGCACATTTTAGCAACGTTTTTATAGGATCAACGTGAAGAATTCCCAAATTGCAGAGCTACTTTGAGCTGTTGAACAGGATTAGAGATCATCTGAGGAAGGATTCGTCAGTCGTAACTCAGAGGCTAAACGTTCCCCCGCCGGATGTCATCATAATTGGCAACAGGACCTTCTGGAGGAACTTCAACGCAGTAGCTGACGCCCTTAGAAGAGATCCTAAGCACATGATAATGGTGATCGCAAAGGAGCTGGGAACAGCGATGACGATAGATGATGAGGGCAAGGTAGTCATATTCGGAAGAAAGGATTCAACCTCAGTCAAGAACGCTCTGAACTACTACATCAAGCTATACGTTACATGCCCTGTATGTGGAAGCCCTGACACAAAGCTCGTCAAGGAGAAGAAGATCACCTTTATACTGTGCGAAGCGTGTGGTGCGAAATCCCCAGTTGCATGACGGAAAGCTGTTCGTGGTCAACATTAAGAGCTCAGGGGAGTACGCTGTCCTCAACGCTGTTGACGAGGAGCTTCTTGGCAGGCACATAAGCGAAGGCGCCTACTCTATGTTCATTGACCCCCGCTACTTTGATGGAGAAAGGGTTGACGAGCAGGGGTTGCGCGATCTTATAAGAAGCAACAGCATAGTTAACCTGGTTGGAAACAGGGCTGTTCAGGTAGCCCTTGACATGGGCTTTGGAAGCTCTGACGCTGTAAGGGTTATAGGCGGCATAAAATTCCTTATAATATATAAGTTCATAGGAAACTACTGAGATGCCTAACTTATTTAAGGAAAAGGCTCGGGTTCTTGGCATATCCGAATCCTTTAGCGTTGACGCTGGGATCAGCTATATGGCAGGAGCGGTTATGAGGAAGGACCTTGTGCTCGACGACGTCTTTATAAAAATTACAACGCTGGGAGGCTCGGACGCTACGAGCAGGATAATTGAGGGCTTCAGTGAGCTGAAGAGGAACGACATATCCTCCATAATGCTCGATGGATGCATACTCAGCATGTACAATATAGTAGATTACAACATGATATACAGGAAACTTGGCGTCCCTGTGCTCTGCATATCCTTCAAGAAGGGCAAGGACCTCAGCAGCTCTTTCGAAACAAGGGGCCAGCTTGACAAGCTCAGAGCTTATCTCTCGCTAGGTGAGCAGAAAAGGGTGGAGGTCTCAGGGTATGAATACTGGATCAGGTACGCAGGGCTTGAGGAGTTCGAGGCAAAACACCTCATAAAGAGCTTCACTGTGAGCGGAAGGGTCCCAGAACCCATAAGAGCTGCCAAGCTGGTAGCAAGGGCGGTAATGAAGTTCGAGCTACACGAGCCCGGAAAGGTTTAAGAGAAAACCCAATCAATTTAAATACGTTGAAAGTGCCAATCAACAGGCCCATCATAGGAAAGGAGGAGCTTGAGGCTGTAAGGAAGGTCGTCGAGGATGGTTATTTCACGGATCAGGCGTATGATGGAGGAAAATACGTAAGAGAGTTCGAAAAAGCGCTCGAATCATATCTCGGGATAAAACATGTGGTGGCAGTGAACTCAGGAACGTCGGCCCTGATAGCAGCTCTTCTGGCGGCAAAGGTGGGAGCTGGAGATGAGGTGCTAGTTCCCTCTCTGACTTTTGTCGCAACGGCAAACGCGGTCAGAGCAGTTGGCGCAAAGCCCGTGTTCGTTGACGTTGACGAGTATTATACCATGGATCCGAAGGAGTTGAGGAAGAAGATCAACAGACGGGTTAAGGCTATAATTCCGGTGCACCTCTATGGGCACGTTGCAAACATGGATGAAATAAATGAGATAGCTTCCGAATACGGCATAACAGTGATAGAGGATGCAGCACAGTCCCTGGGCAGCACGTACAAGGGCAAAATGACCGGAACCCTGGGCAGGATGGGCTGCTTCAGCTTTTATCCTGGGAAAGTGATGACCACCGGTGAAGGTGGCGCCGTAGCAACAGATGACGATGAGCTTGCGGACGCCCTCAGGAAGGTCAGAAATCACGGCTTTTCAAGGGACGGAAGCATAAGCACCTTTGGGCTTAACATGAGAATGCAGCAGATTAACGCTGCAATAGGCGTTGTGCAGCTGAAGAGGTTGCCAGGATTTCTGGAGGTAAGGGAGAAGAACGCCTACAGCTACATGAAGGCCCTCATGGACGTGTCAGGGGTCATCACCCTCCCGCCTATCAGGGAGGGCGCCAAGTACAACTGGTACCTGTTCACGATTTTGCATCCGAAGAGGCAGAAGGCTCTTGAAGCTCTGAAAAAGGCTGGAATAGATGCGAGAGTGTACTATGATCCGCCAGTACATAAAACCCCGGTTTACAGCTTCAGCGCACCGCTTCCAAAAACTGAGATGATAGCCAACACTGTGATCTCGCTGCCAGCAAATCCGATGGTCAAGGAGGACATTATAGAAACAGCTGCAAAGGTTTTAAAAGAAAGCTTAAATTGAACCTTAGGAAGTGTAATTTTGCATGAGCGAAGAAGGCGACATAGTTTTCGTGTGCATGAGGTGTGGTAGGAAGTCATCGCTAAAGGAGCTTGAGCAGCTCCCGGAAATCAAGTGCATATGCGGATACAGGGTCCTGAGAAAGGACAGGCCGCCCCTCGTAAGACAGGTTAAAGCCGTTTAATAGCACGGCCGGCTATAATCCTCAAGAGATCCGGGATCGTTCCTGAGCTTTTGCATGTACCTGTAGAGTACTACGTTTGCGCCGGTTACGCACTCAAGAACTCTGAGTGATCTTATGAAGTTGCTGAAGTAAAGCTTGTAGCGCCTTCTGCCGTATCTTTTCATGAACATGAACATTATGGTATCGTATGAGAAAACGTGGACGCTTCTTCCAGCCGCCAGCCTTAGAAGATCCTCGACGAGGCTCAGGAGGTCAAAAGAATTCAGAACGATGCCGTCTTTAAAGCTCCTATGGTAAAGGCCATCAAGATCTATAACGCTGCCATTTATGCGCGATAACCTGTCCCTGTCAGTAAATATAATTGATACCATTATGGCACCGTCAGCGTTGAGCCGTCAACCAAAACGTAGGGCGATTTGACGGGGGTTACCACTTCTCCCCACCACTTCACCCATCTCGTATCCCGAGACATCAGCCTGATCGAGCTGAGAAGCCTTGGCAGGGAATCCGAGAGCCTTATGTTTGCCACCGGATATGCGATCTCCCCGTTCTTTATGTAAAATGCCGCGTCTCTCACTATAGTGGAGAACTCGCCGGTCCTGTAGTTGTTGAACCTGGTGTACCAGTTGTTGGTTATCAGCACGCCCTCCTTGACCTCCTTAATCATCTCATCGAGGCCCGAATCACCTCCGGACACTACTACGTTCCAAGGTGAGGGCTCTATGACTCCTGCGTTTCCAGTAGTTTTAGAGCCCCATCTTTTGGCGGTTATTGAATTATGAATGACGCCTCTGAATACGCCCTTCTCAATTAGAGTGTTCGTAGTAGTGGGAGCTCCTTCATCATCGAAGGATCTGCTGTTAACGCCGTCCTCTATCTGTCCATGATCGGTTATGCTGAGGAACTCTGGAGCAACGCTCTGCCCTAGCCTGTCCTTCATAAAAGAAAATCCAGAGTCTATCGAGTAGGCGGAGCACATCGACGAGATGAGCTCAAAGATCGCAGCTGATATCGGGGGGGCCAGTATAACGGTGTACTTGCCCTCGGGCATGTCTCTTGGGCTTTCTGAGCTCTTTGCGTCGCTTGCTGCCTGTCTTGCGACCTGCGAAGGATCAAACCTACTTATCGAAGTTGAAACCGAGTTGCCAAAGCCGCTGCCGTTTCCCTTGAACGCCCTGATATAATAAATGTAATCGGTCCTCTCTTCATCTTTTTCGTTTCCAGTGGAAGTTATCAGGTGATAATTAGTTCTGTAGAGCTTTAAAATGCCAGCAACCCTGTCGGCCCCAGCTTCATATGCCTCATCTATTGAATATGATGCCTTCTCGATTGATCCCTCTAGATCCAGCCCCTTATCGGAGATTTCCAGCGATCTGTATGAGGTTCTCGGATATATTTCAGGAACGTCGCCCTCCTCTACCCTGTCAAGCGTCCTAAGCAGATCTTCAGCCTCCTCCTCTAGATGCGCTATATTAGTTATGAGCTTGAACGCCTTCTTCCTTCCCTTTGTCGCGAGAACCTGAACGAAACGTCCGATGCCACCGGCAGCGATTGAGAACCGCCCGTTGTAGAACCTCACTATGTTCTCCTCGCCAGCAATTTCCACAATTGAGTACTGATCAACAGACTTTTCAATCATTGACCTTATTCTCTCGGCCAGCATTTTACCTCACCTTTATTGGAAGATCCTTAAATAACAGGTATGGACCGCCGGTCCACACGGGGACGCCCTGCTCGGGATCCCCCTTGCCGCACGTTGCTGCTACAAATTCAAGATCTCTGCTCCTAGCATAAAGCCTTCCCCAAAGATTTGGGGTCGTTGTTTCGATGATCATGCCCTTTACCGGCTCCTTAAGCTCATGTTTTTCTATTCTGTATGCCTCAAAACCCACATACCTCTGGTTCAGCCTTCTGTCGTCAATGTTCCACTCCATGAACGATTTTATGAAGATGCCCTCGTTCACCTCTTTAAGCATCTCATCTAGGCTCCAGCTTCCAGGCTCCACAAACGTGTTGGACATCCTTATTATGGGCTCAACAGCATAGCTAGATGCCCTTGCGGATGCGTTGCTCTTTATCCCCATTTCGCCTGCGGTCTCCCTGTTGTGAAGCAGCTCGTTTATCTTCCCCTCTTTAACGAGCTCCTTCTTTCTTGCCTTTACGCCCTCTTCATCAAAAAGGAAGAATCCATATGAAAACGGTATTGTCGGATCGTCTGAGATGAATGCCTCCTTGCTGCCTATAACCGGTGACTCCAGGTCCCTCACGTATGATTCGCCTCCCTGAGCTCCCTCTCTTCCCCTTATTCTGTCTGCCTCGAACGGATGCCCTATGGATTCGTGAGCCATTATTCCTGCGACCTCCGGTCCCACCACAACGTCATATTTTCCCTCCTTCATCGATGACCTCCTTCCAACGATTTTATCAACTGTCTGCACCTCCTCCTTAAACCGCTCGGCCACGTGGATCCTTTCAAGAACTTCAAGTCCGCCGCTGCCGCCAAGCTCCACGAACCTCTGCGCTATATCTGATGAATCGTACGCTGTCAGAAATCCCATGAGCAAAAACCTCGGCACTCTGGACCTTACTATCGTTCCCTCTGAAGTAACTAGGTACTTCAGCTGCAGGGAGGCCCTGAGCCTTATGACCCTTTGTTTTATCTTCTGGCTTGCTGAAGCTATACTGTCAAAATCCTTGAGCAATTTGCTCAGCTGATCAAAATCCAGATCCTCGAACTTAGTCCTCTCGTCTGCAGACCAGTTGGCAGTCAAAACCTCCTCATCGGAGAGCTTTATCCTTTCACCTTTGCCGGTGGAACTGACGACTTCGAGGGTCTTCCTCAGCCTCTGAAGTGCATCCACGACTGAATCCCTGCTAAGCGAATTTATGGAGATGAAGCCCATAACTCCTCTATAAATGCCCCTAATACCCAGGCCCGCGCTCTCTGCGCTTACTGGCACGTCATGAAGGCCATTGCTCATGCCCACCATAATAGCCCTGTCCATCTGAAGCCTTGCCTCAGCGTACTGAAACCCGAGCCTCGTTGCCTCTGAAACGGCATAATGAGCTAGATCCTCCTCCATCATTTAAAAAGAATAACGACGCGGCTTTAGATAAACGTATCTGCCGCTCATTGTAATGCTCAGAAAAAACCCGTCATCACAGGTCAGACAAGTCTGGTTTCCTCATTCATTTTAACTGCGCCTTCACTTTAATTAAGCCTTTCGATGCCCGCGTTTTACCGCGAAACAGAGGCCTCTGGGATTCGGTGTGAGTGGATGAATAAAAATCCGGCAACTCCTATATAGAGCTGCCATTTCCAAATTAATGGCGAAGATGTGAGTTGAGTGATGAAGATTATCCAAAGGCCGCATACACGCTATCGCTGATAGCGGGCGTTCTAATGCTGATAAACAGCGTTCTTTTCATAGTCATCATGCCCTTCTTAGCTGTGTATCCAGTAAGACCAAGACTCATGTTCATGATGATGTTCGGATTACCATTCCTTGCCTTTGGAGCCATAATGTTCCTCGGGTTAGCCTCCGCGATCGTGGTTCTTATCTCGGCACTGATGCTTAAATCAAGGCCGGCCGAGAGCACGACCTGGGGAGTGCTCATACTGGTTTTTTCGTTGATGAGCTTCTTTGGAATGGGAGGCTTCATAATTGGAGCCATTCTGGGCATCATAGGAGGGGCAATGGCTATGGCATACAATCCCAAAACCAAACAATGAACAAAAGGCTCTCTGAGTCCTTCCTCGCCCCAAGAAGAGCTGCTGCCTCCTGATGCAGTTAAGCTAGTTGAAGACCTTCGTGAAAAACGCCCCCGAACCTTCTGAGCTTCCTTTCAGAGCTTCCTCTAGGCAGCAGGCGCACTCTGTTGGTCCTTTTATTGCTGGGCTTTACCTCAACAACCTGTTTTTCGGCGACGGCCGGTATGGCCTGAGGGGTCGGCTCAGGCGCCCCACCGATTTTAAGCTGACCAGCCATCGCAATAAACGATAAAGAACGAAATGGCTCATCTAACTGCAATTATTGATTAAGCTTATTTCCTTCGCTGTGAACGGCAAATCTTTCTGCTTCTGTCTTATCTCACCCTTAAGGATGGAAAGAGAAAGTTCATGTTGGGGCTTTACATAACAATCATGACCGTGGTGGGTGTAACATGAACTTACGCACCATACACTCCCATAACTTACCTCGAGACTGCTGGCTTCCATCACTTTACGGTTATCTGGGTCTGGCCATCCTACTTCTCTGTAATGGGCTATTTGCCTGACCTGACGCTTCAGGCAGTAATCTACGGAATACAGATATCGATGAGGTTCACGGCAACCATACTCGCGGCTCTTATACTTATAATGACAACAACTCCCTCTGGCATACTGAGAGCTCTGAGAAAGGTCGGAATACCCGAGGAGATAATCTTCGCGCTTGTGGTTGCCATGAGAACCGTGCCTAGAATTTTTGACGCTATGGAGGTTACGGTGAACTCGCAGTTCCTTAGAGGCCTTGGAAGCAGATCTAATAAAGCTCTTAGGCCGTTCTATCTAATATATGCAGCCATTGTAGAAACGGTTCCTATATTCGTTTATCTTCTGAAGGGGGCAAAAAACACAGCGATATCAGCGGATACTAGAGCCTTCAGGGCATACAAGTACAGGACTTATCTTTACCCCATGACCTTCAGCACTATAGACTATGTTACCTTTGGAGTAATGGCCCTTGGCCTCGTGCTCATCATAGTGGCAATACTGCTCGGCTTCGGAAGGCCAATTCCGTACACGGGCTTCTAAACACTTATTCTATTCCCGTTTTCTCAGAAATTCTATTGCCTCGGTTTCATCGCGGGCTATTTCGTATCCACAGTAGGGACAGACAAAGGCCTTGCAGTCGACTTCCCGGCTCTCTGCAGAATCGTAGCAGCCATCTGCGCTTAGCTCATAAACCACTGTTTCCGTGCATATTCTCTTCAGGTAGCTCAAATGTCTTCCACAGCGAGGGCACCTTGGACCCTCCTCGCTCATGACGGTTCGTTTGCTGACCTAAAATATATCCTCTCTTCATAAAGTTCAGAAAAAATCTAAATTAACATAATTGAGCAACTAATTCGTGATGTTCACAGCCGAGCTGGTTATAGTTTATTTGGCCTCGCTTGCGGCCGGAAGGGCAGGAGTAAGGCCCTCCTGGAAGATCATCGAGCCCGTAGTGATAGCGCTTATACTGACTATCTCCTACTGGGCATCAACAGAGATCGTGCTGGGCAGGCTTGTGGGAATACTGGTCAGCTCAGCCGCGTCTGCCCTGATAGTCACTGTCGTAACCTATGTCTTAGGCTTTATCTGGAAGGGAGGAGCCCAAGGGCAGGGCAGAAGTTGGAAACCCAGCGATCTCAGGTATGCTGTTGCACTCGCTACAGGATATCTGGCTGGCCTTATAGTCAGGATCGGGATTCCCTTTGATTTAGCTGTGCAGTACGAGCTGCTTATTCTCATCATGCTGGTAGGAATGAAGGTTGGGGGAGAGCTCAGGCCGGCTCTCATAAGTTCAGCAGGAATAAAAGCCTTGAAGTCAACCGCCACTGCCTTTTTGGGCTCGGCTTTATCGTTCATTTTAATTTATGTCGCATTTACGCGCTCTCCTTCAGTTGCCGCTGCCGGGGCCTTTGGCTTTGGATGGTATTCCCTTGCAGGGCCTCTCGCGGCAAAATATGACGGACCCGCAGCTGGAGTGTTCGTATTTCTTGTGAACTTCTTCAGGGAACAGCTTACTTTCCTGCTGGTTCCTTTCCTTGCTAAGACTTCCAGAAATCCCGAGGGGGCCATAGCGGTTGGAGGAGCAACCACGATGGACACCACGTTGGCTCTGTTTACTGAAGTCTACGGAAGCGACCTAGGCGTAGCTGCGCTTATAAATGGACTGCTGTTAAGCGTGGCCGTCCCTGTTCTTCTTCCGGTCATTTTATATCTTTAACCCGTTTAGACGGCCAAATGGATATATGCCTGAAAGGGTAACTCATGCACATGAGCATAATAGTTGAAATAGCTATAGATCCGATTGGAACATGCTCCTCCAGCGTCGGAGATCTTATATCGCTTGCTGTTAAGACCATTTCAGGGTTAGGCCTTAAATATCAGGTAGGGCCCATGGGAACGAGCTTTGAGCTTGACAGCCTCAGCAAGCTTGGAAGCGTCTTAAGCACGATTCACGATGAGCTGTATAAGGCCGGGGTCAAAAGAATAGTAACCACCGTAAGAATAGACGACAGGAGAGACAAAGAGGAAACGATGGAATACAAAGTTAAAAGGGCATCAGGCATGAGCTGAACCAGCGTCAAAGATCATCTATAATAGGAGATTTTATTTAGCTTCTACAGCTTCAGATGCGTGATAAATTCATTCAATTATCGATCAGACTTGAACAAAGCGAGGCGCCTCAAACCACTCAACTTTCAGATTTCTGGAGATAAGAGAGGAACCAAAGCCGTTGCTGAGATAAGCGTGATCTATCATGAACACAGAAGATAGTCCGTACCTCTATAAGTTATTTGCTTGCAACATCATAATAACGTTTTAAATAAAATCAACTCTATAATTTTGAACTGTGCTTCCGGCACCTTTGGTTGCTATACTGGAGTTATCGCTTCTTCTGCTACTTGGAAAGCTGGGAGAGGAAGGATTCTCGTTCTTGGACCTGACGCCTTTTGTTGGAGCTATACTTATAGGAGTTCTTACAGGACCTGGGATATTGAAAGCCTTTTACCCTTCACCCTACATTTCAGACTTCATAAATTTAGGCATTGTCTTCATCCTTTTCATGGCTGGCGTAGAGGAGACAAGGGCAGGAACGGAGATAAAGAGGCCGGCTATTGCAGGTGTGCTTAACTTTGTGGTGGAGTTCCTGACTATTTATGCTATTTTATTCTTTCTGGGACTTAATGAAGTTGCGGCTTCCGTGTTAGCAATAAGCCTGGGCATGGTCAGCGCTGGACCGTTCTCCCGAACGCTTCAGGAGGTCTCCAGCGAAGCAAGCGTTGCACAGAACAGAAAACTGTTCATAGAGGTGCTGTTCAACGAGATTTCAGCTGTGGTCCTTTTTTCCTTTTTCGCTGTAAACGCGTTCATGGGTATGAAAACTCTGTTTACTGGAACTATTAAGCTGTTAGCAGTAGTAGCGCTCATACTGCTCTTTGGCAGGTTCATGCTTAGGAGAATCCTTCTGTTCGTCGAGGAAAAATTCAGAACCAGGGAAGCTCTGTTTGCCGTGGTTATAGCGATAATCCTGCTTTTTGGATTTATTGCAGAGCTGGTCGGGTTTAATTCAGCTATAGCTGCCTTCTTTCTGGGAGTTTTTGCATCCGAGTACATACTCAACAACGCTTACCTGCTTGAAAAGCTCAGAGCGCTCACCTATGGCTTCTTCGAGCCCATGTTCTTTGCAGGTCTCGGGCTCTACTTTGCAAGCCTGAGCGGCTCGCTAGTCCTTCTTGGTCTAACTGTGCTTGCTGTAGCGCTTGCAGCCAAGATGCTCTCGAGCGTTTTTACCAGCAGGCTAGTGGGCTCGAGCCTGCTGAAGAACTTCTTCGCTATAACGCACAAGGGCGGCGTCGATGGCGCCATACTGCTCACGGCCCTGCAGCTCAGCCTCATTGATGCAAAGACGTATTCAGTGGCGCTTCTGGCCGTCATGATAATGAGCGTGATAGCGCCCATTGGATTTAAGGGAAAAACTCCACTGTCGAGGCCAAGGCCAGAGCCCTCGATAAAGTTCGTAACTTACGAGCTATCGAGAAGCAACGCTGAAGAGCTGTCCAGGGTTCTCCCAACGGTCTCCGTGAGCGAGGATCAGACAGTCCAGGAAGCAGTAAAGAAGGCAGACGAGCTTAACACAAGGGTACTAGTTGTTATAAACAGGGAGGGAAAGCCAATTGGCTATTCCACCGTTCACGATCTTTTTAAAATGGTCTCCTTCGGACAGGGAGACGTTTTGATGAAGGATGTCTTTCTGATGCCAGTTCCAAAGGTAAGCAGGTTCGCTTCCGGATCAGAGGTCCTTGATCTCTTCAAGATGAGTGATGCTCAGGTCATCGCAGTAGTTGATGAGGATGGAAGGCTCGTAGGGACGATTCTTGAAAAGGAAGTCCTCAGATACCTCCTGAGAGGCGGCTGAGCGTATCTATCGCGAAAAATGAGAAGGGTTTATACGAGCTCTGAGCGCATAGCTTCGCTTTTTAGAAATTAAGTCGGAGCTAATGATGAACTGCTGAGCTAGCGTGCCTCGGGTCGCTCGGTACTTCATTAAAGCCTAGGTTAATTTCAGTGCGTTTAAAATTTTTAACGCGGTTATGGAATAGCAGCCGTAAAGCACCGTAAAATACAAGCTAAAAGTTCACTTAAATAATTTATCTGCAAATACCGTTTACAAATTTTTTTCATATTAGCACATTTAAGCTTGGCCCGAAAAGTAAGAACAAGCGATAACACAGCATGAAGATACTTTTCGTGATGATTGATGATCCTTCTGGACTTGAAGGGTCGATAAGGGCTGCTCATGCATTTCATTATGCCGTAAACCTGTCAAAGGCGGGCCATGAGGTTAGGGTGTACCTTGATGGTCCAGGAGTTAAAATTCCAGTTTCGGAGTCCCCATATAAAGGGCTTCGGCCTGCATTCGAAAACGTTCTTAATAGCAATCTTCTGCTGGGAGCTTGTGGCTATTGCGCATTGCCCTCGCATCTGAATCTCAGGGATAGGCTAAAAGGGATCAAATTCATAGCGACGAAGAACATCATTACGCCTTTGAAGACCTGGTTGCAGACGGTTATCAAATAATTATAGCTTAACTTCAGTGACTGACCTCCTCCCCGCCCTGAAGGGCGAGGGTTCCCGAGGTCTCGGGGTTACTCCCTTTCAGTGGTAGCTGCTGAGGCATCAAACGCCAGGAACGTTTTAAGTTTTTCATCTCCGCCGTTAACGGCGAAGCTTTCAGCTTCTGTAATTTCAGGTTACAAAACGTGTATAATTTGCAAATAGCCACGCCGGGGGCAGGATTCGAACCTGCGCGGGCTGGAAGCCCACTGGCTTTCTTGTCACATGATCTCGAGGCCAGCCCCTTAGGCCGCTCGGGCACCCCGGCTGTATATAAGTGTTCTATGCGCGTGCTTAAAACTCTTTTCGGTTCTTTTAGGGCAAATACTGACCTCCTTCCCCGAAATAAATGGCGAGGGCTACTTCAGGGCAGATCATTGGTTAGTGGTCTGTCACATTAATCTTCATCACTTCACAGCTGGTGGGAGTTGCCCGCCCAGCTCCACTCGTCCAGCGCACACCATGGGCTGGGCCTTCAGCCCATTACCCTTATCCCTCGCTGGGAGCTGCCCTTTGCTCCCGGGTCCCAGGGACTCAGGAATATGCAGAGCCCTCATCGGGCATCCGCTACGAGGACGCGTTTTTCAAATTTAAATGATAAATGCTTTGCCAGCTCCTAGAGAGGCGAGCTTGCAGTTCTTTTTGTCATAATGCTGAACTTCTAAGAACGCCTAAAGAGAAAGTATGAACCTGTACAGCCCCTGGATGTCCTCGTCGCTCTGAATGTCGATCCTGTGGGGAACTATTTTTATGCCGTTAATTTCGGATCTGGTAAAGTCACTCTCGTCAACTATCAGATAATCAATGAGCCCGCCGTATATTCGCACAAGCCCCTCTGGACCCGGCTCAAGCCCAATGTCGGTCATCATACGCGCTGCAGGCCCTTTGTACGTCTTACCTCCCTTGAACGGGCTTACGGCAATCCTTTTGCCCCTGAAGCCCTCAATCGCCTTTCTTACTTCTTTTACCGAGAGGATTGGAAGAACCGAGGCAAGAGGGTTGCTGGGAGCTATGATCAGGATCTTAGAGCTATCTAATATTTCTAGAGCCCTTTCAGAGGCCTTCGCTACGTCCGAGCCAATTATCCTAATATATATTATTTTATCCTCAAGCCTTCTAACATAGTACTCCTCGAAGGATACCTCCCCCTTTTCCGTGCCCACGATGGTGGTCAACCTTGAATCGGTAGGCGGAGCTATGGGCACGCTTATGCCGAAAGACCTTACAAGCTTTTCGAAAACCTCACTGAGGGATACTCCCGATCTGAGCAGGTAGGTCCTGTAGATGTGCACCGCCAGGTCCATGTCGCCAAGCATGATGTAGGGCTCAACGCCCATTCTTTTCCACATTTCGTATGCTCTGAAGGTATCGCCAGCTATGCCCCAGTTCCTCTGAAAGTCAAAGATTCCTGCTAGGGAGTACAGCACTGAGTCAAAGTCAGGCGAAACGTAAAGACCCATAAAGTAGTCGTCGTCAGCCGTGTTCACTATTGCGCCTACCTTCACTCCCTTCCTGTAGAGCCCGCCCACGACCTTGGCCCCAGACGTTCCTCCACATAGGACAGCTGTGCTCACTTCTTCATCACCTCAGATTAGCCTTTCATAGAGATGAGGTTTTATTCTGTTCAGAACGTAGTTTGCCACAGATGGAGTTATTTCTGCTCTCCTCCTGAACCATGTAAAGTTGGGCTCCCTTTCCCACATCGGAACGATATGTATGTGAACGTGGAAGATCACCTGGCTAGCCGCCCTTCCGACGTTAGTGAAGAGCCTGACGCCGTCTGCCCCCATGCCCTCCTTAACCGCTGTTCCGACTATCTTAGAGACCCTCGCCAGCTCGTATAGATCCTCGTCGGGCACGGACAGGTAATCCTGGTAATGGTTCTTAGTTATCACTAGCGTGTGTCCCGGTGCTATGGGGAACCTATCGAGTATTACCAGCACCCTGTCATTCTCGTAGACCTTGTAAGCCTGCTCAGAGCCCGAAGCTATCATGCAGAAGATGCAGCTATCGGACACATAGGAGGATATTCGCGTTGGTTTATTAAGCTTTTATAAACTGCTGCATGCTGCGAAAAATTTCAGGAACGGTAAGTTCGAAAGCAATGAAATAAGTTGCGATAAAGCTAAATTAAAATATGAACATCATCATTGAGTTGAGCAGGGGAGTAATTAAGGAGGTCATTCTTGAGAACTTTATGAGTTACAAATACGGAAGGATTACGCTTAAGCCGGGATTTAACTTCATAACCGGGCCCAATGGGGCGGGCAAGAGCGCAATCCTGCTCGGAATATCGCTTGCGATGGGACAGATTACAACTGAAAGAAGCAGAAAGCTTTCCGACCTAGTGAGAAAGGGCGAGGATATAGGAAGAGTTTCGCTGCTCCTGGACAACTCAAAGGTCGATGGAAAGAGGCCCTTTCCTTCATACAACAAGGACGAGATCATGATATCCCGTTACCTGAGAAAGGATGGCTCCTACTGGTTTGAAATAGACTACAGGGAGGCCTCAAGGCAGGAGGTTATAAACATGCTGAACAGGGTGGGGATAAACCCCGATAACCTACTCATAATAATGCCCCAGGGAATGGTGGACGAGTTCATACTGATAAAGCCCGAGGAAAAGCTCAAAATGGTTGAAGAGGCACTTGGCATAGCAGGTATAAGGGAGAAGCTACTAGAGGCTAAAGGAAGGCTTCAGCGTATAATAGCTGAGGAGAACCAGTATCAGGATCTAATTCAGAAAGCCATGGACTCCCTAGATAAGTGGAAGGATGAATACGACAGGCTTGTCATGAACAGGGAGCTGAGAAAAAGGCTGGAGGAGCTGAGCGCCGAGCTCATATGGGCTCAGGTTGTTAAGACCGAGAGGTCAGTCGCAAGCGTCAACGAAAAGATAGAGAAGATCGAGGAGGAGATCTCAAAGGTTCAGAGAAGAAACGAGGAGCTCCAGAGTCAGCTTTCGGCTGACATAAAAAAGTTCAACGAGCTGCTCGAAGCAGCGAAGGAGAGCGCCGCGAGGGCGTTTAAAGGAGATGAAAGCGCCCTGAGCAGGGTCTACAGCTCCCTTGACGGACTGCCAGAGATCTTCAGCAGGACGCTTGACGAGCATTCAAGAATCAAGGTAAGTGAATACAGAATAGAGCTCCTCAGCTCAGAGCTGAAGGAGCTAAGAAGACAGCTGGAGGACCTTAAGGGCGAGCTTGAACAGCTACTGAAACAGACGAAGGGTTCGAGACCGGCCTCGGTCAGAACGATAACGGAGATAGAGGATGAAATAAGAACCGTTAACGCTCAGCTTAAGGTGCTGGGAGAAGTCAACCAGGAAGCTGAGAAGATCTACATGGATCTCAAGCAGAAGATCGAGGAGTACAAGGAGAAGCTGAACGTGGTAAAGGAGAACAAGGAGAAGACTCTAAAGGAGATAGAGAAGCGGTCTGAGGAGTGGAGAGGCGTGATAAAGAAGACCATATCCGATATAAACGATAAGTATAATGAGATCATGTCGCGCATAAACGCGAGCGGAAAGGTCGTCATCGTCAACGAGGAGGATCCGGTCAACGCCGGGCTTAGGATATACGCGAGCTTTATAGGAACTGACCTGATACCGCTGGACAGCTTCTCCCAGAGCGGCGGAGAGCTTAGCGCTGCGGTTACTGCGTTTCTGCTGGCGGTTCAGATGTACGTGGTCTCGCCGTTCAGGGCCCTCGACGAGTTCGACGTGCACATGGATCCAATAGTAAGAGAGAAGTTCATCAAGGCTATATATGAGATCACGAAGGGTACCGACGTTCAGTACTTAATAATCACTCCAAACTTCCCAAGCTTCTACGCCCCGGACATAAACTACATAGTTGTGCAGAAGAGCCAGAGCGGAAGCGCACCTAAGGTGATAGCGCATTGACCGATAAAAAGGAGGAAGAGCTCAGGAAGATCATTGAGCTTCCTGAGGCGCTGAAAAGGTTAGGTGGTGATCCGTTCGCAGTTGACGTCGAGGACCTTCTCCGAAGGATAAACGAAAACAGGCTGAGGGATAAGGTTAGATCTCTTAAGTACGAGTCGGAGGCGCTGAACGCGGTTTCGCTGGTTATAGAGAAGCAGGAGCAGTGGGTCCTTGACGCGCTGAGGGGGCTAAAAATAGACCCGGAGCTGGTAAGAGAAAAGATACGTGAAATGCCATTCAGGGATCTTGCAATGTTGCTTGTCAGTCATGTTACCCCGGTGCTTGGGATAAGGAGGCTTTCAGCGGAGAGGCTTAGGATGGCCATGGAGTATCTCTCCTTGATAGAGCCATGGGGCAAGAAGCCAACGCTGGGCATGGTGAACAAGGCCCAAGAGGAGTACCTTCAGAGCATAACGTTTGATAAGAAGTTCGAGGAGGAGGCCATGGAGTTCTATGAAAACAGCCTCAGAAAAGAGCTGGAAGGCGCTGAAAGGATACCGTACAGGGAGTTCATCAACAGGTTCAGCGAGCGTCTGAAGGTAGCCTTCTACATAGCTTATCTTGCAACTATAGGCATGATATCGGTAGTTAGAAATCCGCTGACTGGAGAAACGTTAATTAGCAGGCCTCTGGGAGGAGAATTCGAAAGCGTGGCGATACCCTTTGAGTGAGGAAGAGGAGGAGCTAAGGAGGAAGGCGCTGAAGGCTCTTAGGCTGCTTCTCATAGAGACCTCTGCACTTCCCGGGCTCAAGGGCTGGGAGCTAAAGAAACACCTCGGAAAAGATTATCTGAACGTGATAAAAGTAGCATCCGTTGAGGCGGACAGATTGGGGATGAAAATAGCCATCATCCCCGATGATGAGGCGCCCAAAGACTTTGACAGGGCACGCTTCGTGCTCATGACGAAGGAGCCACTCACTGAATCCGACTACTCCAGGTGGCTCCGAATTGAAGAGATTGCCTCACTTGGCCTCATCCTGACCGAGATAAACCTGAGGGGCGGCTCAGCGCCTCTCGAAGTGGTTGTAAGAATGCTCACCGAGAAGCTGCCAAGGTGGAGAGTAAACCAGATAATCTCCAAGCTTGAGAGGCTGGGCTATATAAAGGAGGAGAACGGGGTTCTTTTTAAGGACTGGAGGAGCAGGGTTGAAATCGATGAAACGGGCTTCATGAAGGACATCATACTTTACAGAAGGGAGAAGGGCTGAAACCGTTTTTTAACATGCACAACCAATATCAGGTATGCCTCTGATGGTCAGGGACCTCAGAAAGAGGTTTGGGAAGACTGAGGCCCTGAAGGGAGTAAGCTTTGAAGCTTTTGAAGGGGAAGTATTTGGGCTGCTGGGACCCAATGGGGCCGGTAAGACGACAACGCTCAGGATAATTTCATCGGTTCTGCCGCCTGATTCTGGTGAGGTGATCTACGACGGGGAGAACCTCCTTCTGAACCCCAACAGAGCCCGGGAGCTGATGTCGTACCTGCCGGAGGACGCGGGAACCTACAGGAACCTTACAGGGTACGAGCATCTCGAGCTTACTGCGAAAATCTACGCAAAGGACGAAAGGGAGATGAGGGAGTTCATTGAAGACGGAATAAGGCTAGCCGATCTCGGGGATAGGCTTTACGATAAAACCAAAACTTACAGTAAGGGGATGAAGAGAAGGCTTCAGATTGCAAGGGCGCTTGAGGTTAGCCCCAAGATAGCTGTGCTTGATGAGCCAACATCAGGAGTTGATGTCTTTCATGCCATCAGGATCAGAGAGATGATAAAGGAGTTCGCGAAGAGAAAGGGTGCTGTCGTAATAATATCATCTCACAACATGTTTGAGGTTGAAAAGATGTGCGACAGGATAGCTATCATACATTCTGGGAGGATACTCCTGAGTGGAGGGCTACAGGAGGTGAAGGGCAGCAGCAAGGATCTGGAGGAGGTATTTCTGAGGCTGGCGAAAGATGAAGGGGAAAATTAGAGCCCTCATAAAAAAGGATGTGCTTGACGTTCTGAGAGATCCAAAGGCGTACCTTGGATTTCTGCTTCCTTTAATAATATTCGCCGCGTTCGGCGCTATTTCTCAGGCAACGGCGCCCCCATCATACGCCCCATTGAGGGTGTACGTGGAGGGCAATTGGAGCCTTCTCACGAGCTACCTGAGGAGCTACGGCATAAACATCACGAGCGCGCCACAGAGCGCAGATGCCCTAATCTCCTTCAGAAACGTGAGCGATTTCATGGAGCTTAACGTGACGTTTTTGATGAAAGACGTCAACCAGCTCTACTATGCAAAGGCCGAGGAGCTCAACTACGTAATGGACAGGCTGATACCTTACTACAGGGACTACCTGCTGAACAGAAGCGGCCTTCAGAACTACATGATTATAGAAAATCCGGCCAACCTGTCGTTTACCACAGTTCTTAACAGCGTCGTTTACCCGTTCAACCCGCTTTATATCTTTGAAATGAGCCAGGTGGAGGAGCTCGTTGCGCCCACCATCCTCTTCGCCCTGTCAATTGAGGTGGCTGAGATGTCCGCAACGCTCATAACGGTTGAGCAGGAGGAGAAGACGCTTGAGGTCCTACTGAGCATGCCAGTAAGGAGGTGGGAGATCCTTACGTCGAAGATGATATCCGCTCTTATTATCTCGGTGCTAAGCTCGCTGTTCTACATAATCGGCCTCTTCGTGTTCTCCACTGAGTATATGGCGTTCTTTGGCCTACAGGGGTATCTGGCGCCTGAGTTTGAGACCAGCGTGCTCATCGTATTCCTCCTGCTTCTCATTATGTCAACGATTTTTGCAAGCTCACTTGGACTGCTCGTTGGCCTGATAAGCAAGGATCTGAGAGTCGCAAACATCTATTTAGGAATCATAACCGTCCCAATACTCATTCCAACGCTGTTCTTCATCGCAGGAGGATCCCTGAGCTATGTGAGCGGCCCTCTCAAGTACGTCCTGCTTGCGCTCCCTCCTACATACGCTATAGACGTAACACGGGCCTTCATAACCAGAGCTCTGCAGCCGTACTGGGGCATGGGCGTGCTGGTGAGCGTCATTGAGACCTCAATCATCATTTACGCAGCAATGCTGACTATCAGCGGAAAGAAGTTAAAGCTACCACACCACAAGAAAGGCTAACAGCGCAAAGGCCAGTAAAGCTGCGAGCTCGTATGTTGCCTCATCCTTCTCCCCCTCTGCATAGCTCCTTAGCGCTATAGGTCCCTTCATCTCAAGGGCCATCGAGGTTGTGTAGGCCCTCTTAACTGAGGCATATATAATGGCCTTCAGCATGCTGAACGGCTTTGTGACTCTCTTTATTCCATGGGGCCTCCGTGCCCTGCTCACCATGTATATGGTCCTGGACAGCTCGGTTAGTTCTGGAAGTAGCCTGAAGGTTATTGCAGCTCCCGATGCTACCTCATCTGACAGGCCTAGTCTCTTCACAAAACCTACTACGTCGCGAGGGGTCACCGTCCTCGAGAACGTGTAGGCTAGAAACAGCGTGAGCACGAACTTAAGAGAGGATATGACGCCCCACAGGGCTCCCTGATAAGTTATGGCAACGCCCTTTGCGCCAGTGAGCGCGTCAATCAGCGCGTTTGATCCTGGCTTTGCAAGCCAGAGAATAACAGTTGCGCCCGATCCCGCGTAAAATCCCCAGTAGAAGACTGCCTGGGAGAGCACGAATCCGGTAAAGACCCAGAGGCTGGCCTTGAAGAGCGGAATCACCCTTCTCCCGGAAACTGAGATCGAGTAGGCTGTGGCTAGAAGAGCCCCTATAGTAAGAAGCGTAATATTATATGACAGCAGCGCTACCAGCGATCCAAGAAGCAGCACTATAAAGGACAGCGTGATCTTGATATCATGGGGCAGCTTCATGTACTATGCCACCCTCGAATACGAACGCCTGGTCTGATACCTGTCTTGCGAACCACTCCTCCTGAGTAACAACGATGACGGAGGAGCCGGATTCTCTGGCCTGCCTTATGAAGTCGGATATCGCAATTATGCCAGCCCGGTCCTGGCCCTCGGTTGGCTCGTCAAGCACGTATAGGTCTGGATCCTTTGCGGCCGATGAGGCCAGGGCCAGCCTTACCCTCTCTCCACGGGAAAGCGAATGAGGAAGCCTATGCGCCCTTTCCCTCAGCCCGAAGTGCTCAAGGCTCTGGCTTATTAGATCGTCCCTCCTGGTCTCATAGGAGACTTCCTTGTACACGGTCTCCTCAAGAAACTGAAGCTCTGGCGACTGAAGCATGAAAGATGTTGAGCCTCTTCTTTGGTATCTGCCACGTGGTCTGAGTATGCCTGCTATTATCTTGGCCAGAGTTGACTTTCCGGATCCGTTGGGGCCCACGAAGGATATGACCTGACCAGGCTGCACCTCAATTTTTACATCGTTTAGGACAGGGGGACCGCCCTCGTACGAGAAGCCCATGCCAATGCCCTTAAACAGCGGTCCATCGGCTTTCTTCCTTGCAAAGTTAAAGCTCTGAAGATTTAGCTGATATGGTGTCTCATTCAGCAGAAGCTTTGAATCGGCATAGCTTTCCAGAAGCTCGGTTCTGTGCTCAGCTATTACGCACGTTATGCCTTTTTCCTTCAGTATCCTCAGCTCGCTCAGGAAGGATCTTCTTGACTTGCTGTCGAGGTTGGCAAGAGGCTCATCAAAGGCGATAAGCTTGTAGCCACCAAGCAGAGCTGAGGCTATTGCCACCTTCTGGGCCTCGCCGCCGCTCAGGTTCAGCACGCTTTTGTCAAGAACGCTCTTCAGATTAAACAGCTCGATCACCTCCTCGAGTCTGTCCTCATCGGGGGCCCTCCAGGTAAGCTCCGTTAAAACGTCAAACCCGAGGAAGAAAACCGAGGGATCCTGAGGGACGTAGTACACCAGGCCCCTTTTAAGAGCTTCATGGGGATCCATCCCGAACACCTTAATATCCCCATGGATCTTCGCATTAACGTACTCATCGACGAACCCGGTTATAGAATAAAGCAGGGAGGTCTTGCCTGAGCCCGTGGGGCCTGATATGATGCCGACCTCGCCCTCACCGAGCTCCCAGCTTACATTATCTAAAACCCTTCTGCCATCATAACTAAAGCCAAAATCACGTATAATGAGCATCGATGAAGTTTTGTAGAAAGAAAGATATAAATATTTGGATGGATCATCCATCCAACATGAACAAAAATCAATTATTGACGATCGTTTTATTTTTCCTAACGTTAGCAGTTCTCCTATCCCTGCTCTATCTTGACTTTTACCTCTACGGTACAAATAAGCTTCTAAGCGAAGAAATCACGCTTGCGGAATCGTTGCTGGTGGTTGGACTTGGAGCTTTTGTCGTCAGAAAGCAGCTCAGGGGAGCGTTCAGGCCAAAAATTATAACACTATCGGTAACTTTCGGAGTTCTGCTCTATGCGGCCCAGTGGGCCATCGCTTATGTTCCGGCCTTCGTCTGGTACACTCCGCCTATAAGCTATTTCGCAACGGCCCTTCTTGTCTATCTGCCACAGGGTCTGATAGTCAGCGCACTAATCGTGCTGACGGATTTTACGCCAGGCTCGATCTTTCTGATGATAGTCCCATTTTATGTTATTTCGATGATTGCCTTCTTTAATCCCATCTGGACTCCCTTCTACTTTGCGATGGCCTCCATGGCCGAAGTGTTTCTAATCGTTGGAAGAGACGGAAAGCTAAGCGCGATCCTTTCATCCTCAGCCTTCAGCCTTGCAGATGCGGCCTTCGCATCTCAGTTCATGCTTTTTAACTTTGGAGTTTATCAGCCGCCGCAGGTGCAGCTGCTTTCAGCCCTTGTGGACGTTGTTTTTTCGGTGATAGGAGCTGTACTGGGAATTGGCGTTGGCATGAAGGCTAAGCAGGCTTGGAGGCCCTGAGCGACAGAGCTGCGTACATGATGAAAGCGACCACCGCGCCCAGCGCTGCCGGCACAAGAAACCTGTTAAGCAGCTGTACTGCTGATTCCCAGTTCTGCCCAAGGGCTATACCTATGTAAACAAGAACAAGGCTCCACAGAAACGAGCCGAGAAAAGTGTAGAAGAGAAAGCTAGTTAAGCTCATTCTGAAGGCCCCAGCTGGAAAGGAAATAAGAGTTCTCATGCCTGGAAGCATTCTCGTTAAGAAGACCGCCAAGGCTCCGTATTTCCTGAACCACCCAGTAGCCCTCCTTATGTTTGCCTGGCTTAGAAGGTTCCTCTTTTCCAGACCCTCAATGCCTATCAGCATTCCTATGTAGTAATCAACGAGTGCACCTAGAAGTGATCCAGCGTTTGCCGCGACTAGGACGGCAACAAGGCTCATTTTTCCCGAAGCTACGAGAAACCCGGAAAGAGGAAGAATAACCTCTGAAGGTATCGGCAGCGATGAGCTCTCAAGCGTCATCAGGACAAAAACGAGAAGCGGACCTCCATCGACCACCATCCTGGCCGTCCACTTTGGTATTATAGCTATCAGCTCGTAAAGCGGTCCGTAGCCAAAGCTGCCCTGCCTGTAGAATATAAGAGCGATCAGAAATACGGCAACCCCTGTAGCCGAGCTTATAACCTTCCTGCTGGTCAATTTAACCAGATTTTCCCTCTAAAGCTTCCCTAATAGCTTCGTTGATCTGATCAGCCATATAATGATCCAGGAGCTTGAACTTTATCCTCTTAACTTCTGGCACCTTCTTTATAGCTTCAACTACGTCGTTCGCAAGCTGATATGCAAGCATGGCTGGGCAAGCCGGAGTGGTCATCCTGACCTCGATGTCCACGGTGCCATCATCGCTCAGCTCGAGCTTCTGAACCAGATTGAGGTCCAGTATTGAAACGCCGACCTCTGGATCAATGACGTATGAGAGGTTCTCCCAGATCTGGTCAAGGACCTTCTCTTTATTCATTAATAAATCATAGCGCAGGCCTCTATTATTTTTTTCCTGTGATTTATTTCTGGCCGTTAGATCAGACCCTGTAGAGCTCGGGCCTTCTCTGCCTGAGCAGAGGCAGAGATTCCCTGACTTCCGCTATTCTGCTGGCGCTAACCAAGACGTTCAGAACCTCTTCTCCTTCTGATGCCCTCGCCTTTATAACTCCAGCGGGGTCTGCGGCAAGGGCGATCCCAGTGTACGCTCTGCCTATCTGATTCGCAGTCAGGACGTAAACTGTGTTTTCCATTGCTCTCGCGCTTGCAAGCGTAATCCACTGCTCCTCCTTATTGTATCCCTTGAGCCAAGCAGCGGGTACCACTATTACATCAGCCCCCTTGAGCGAGAGAGTTCTTGCTATTTCAGGAAACCTGATTTCATAACATATCATTACACCAACCCTGAAACCTTTCACCTCGAAGGTCACTAATGGGTTGTCGGATTGCCTGAGCAGGGTTGATTCATCAAACCCAAGCGCCCTGAAAAGATGGGTTTTTCTGTACCTGACAACCTGTTTACCATCAGGGCCTATAACGAAAGCTGTGCTGTACATCTTTGGCGGGCTTTCGCTCCTTTCGTACACGCCGATGACTACCCACTTTCCTTTATCACGTGCCTTTTCAGACAGAGCTGTCAGAAACTCGGAGCTCTCTAGCTCTGCGTTTTCATACGCCTCATAAGGGCTCATGCCCGAAGGGTTGAAGTTAGTGAACTCAGGGAACACTATCATTTCGGATGGACTGCTGTCGATTACACGTGTCACCTTCTTTAGATTCTCCTGCTTATCCTCAGAGCTTTCCATCTGAACCAGCGAAATGCTCAGGCTCATAGCGAATACTGCTCAGTACAGGCTTTTAAGGAATTGCGGCAGAAATGCCTTGAAGAGAAAGAGGACAAGAAGGGACGTGAGTGGTATCATTATGTTGTCATCCACAAGCCTTTGCTTCTCAGCGAGGGCCCCCATGATCCCTGATATTATGCCCCCATAGCCCAGAACGGCGCCTATTGGGAGAACGGCCAGAATCATCGCCACTGTTCCTTCAATACCCTTGTGTCTTCTTCCAGAAACCAGAGCCCGAGCTATGCCTGTTACCCCGTCGCCAAAGGACATAAAAGAAGCTGGAAGCACGCCAAACCATGGCGAGCCACTCAGCAGCCAGCCCATAAGGATCGAGATCCCCCACATTAGTGTAAAGTTAACCTCATACTGGTTGTCGGTCTCCTGAAACCACTCCATAAACATTCCGTTTTTCCTCCTAAATACTAGCATAGAGGTCAGCAGAAGGCTGAGGATGAATGGCGTGTACGGCTCCCTGTAGATGAACGGCACAAGAAGGGCCACCACACCCCCTCCAAGTATGTGAATTGACTTCCTGCTTATGTACCTGGCAGAAACTGGGTCCTTTTTACTAGATATGATGTATGAGAATATGAGCCTTGAAATATAAAGTACAACGAGCATGACCCAGACTATCAGCACAGATGTCACTGTTAGATCAAAGACGACATAATCCACGGCTTTAATTAAAAAGATCCTCCATTAATAAGTTTTCGACATCAACTGCATTATAACGCCCAGCACTCATTTCATACAGGAACCCCAATGTTTTTTAAGAGGCAAAAGCTGTGGTTAAACATGTTGGAGATCGAGGCCATAGGTTTCATAGCGGGCTTTCTTACCACGGCATCTTATGTTCCAGAGGTCATCAGGGTTGTCAGAACTAAGGACACAAGGGGGATATCGCTTACGTGGCTTGTCGCGCTGCTGGTTGGGGTTGTCCTGTGGCTATTGTATGGTGTCTACATAGGTTCGTACCCAGTAGTTATAGCAAACGCGATCACTGCGCTTCTTGTATCTATAATGCTTGCGTTAAAGTTAAAATACACCTGATCACGCCCTGATCAATTCCCTCAGAAGTTCCCGGTTCCTTACAAGCGCGGTTCCTATAAGAAAGGCATCGGCTCCAACCTGCTTAAGCTCCTTAATCGCTGCAGGCGAGTCTATGCCGCTTTCAGCAACCTTTATGTATCTGCTTGGCACAAGCTCTAGAATCCTCTTCTGGTGCTCTCTGCTTACCGTTAGGGTGAAGAGATCCCTTGCGTTAACCCCTATGAGCCTTGGCTCTAGGCGCAGCGCTCTTTCAACGTCCTTCTCATCATGAACCTCCACGAGAGCTTCCAGGCCCAATGACTCAGCATACCTGTAGAGGTCTTGAAGCTCCTGATCGTTTAAGATCCTGACTATTAGCAGAACGACATCCGCACCAAGAGCAAAACCTGCATCTATCTGCTTTCTGCTCACTATGAAGTCCTTCATCAGTACTGGCAGGCCAGACAAGGATGAAACGTGTCTAAGCAGCTCGTAGGAGCCGCCGAAGTACTTTGGCTCAGTAAGAACGCTCAGCCCGGAGGCTCCGCCTTCAGAAACGTATCTGACGTATTCGTCGACGTCCAGAGCCTCAGCTTTAAAGCCAGATGGCGATGACCTCTTCACTTCTGCGATAATCGCGTTCACAGTGGATTTGGATCTTTCAATGCTATCCGCAAGGGACAGAAGCCTCTTTCTTCTCTCCTCTCGTGGAGCCTCCCTTTGCTTTGAGCTGGCGATGATTTCCATAAGCCAGCCTGGCATCATCGCTCTTCCAGCTCCATGAAGTTTTCAAATATTCGCAGCCCGAACTGAGTTCCAATGCTCTCCGGATGGAACTGAACGCCATATACAGCAAGGTCGGATGATGCCACTGCCATGACCTCGCCGTCATCAGACACGGCGGTCACCTCAAGAGGAGGTTTAACGTCGTCTATTACTAAGCTGTGGTATCTCGTGCCCTCTATTTCATCCGGAAGGCCCTTGAACACCCCATGCTTCTTAATTATCTTTATTCTGCTTATCTTTCCGTGCATTATCCTTCTTGCGTTTCTTATTCTGGCACCATAGACATGTCCTATTACCTGATGGCCTAGACAGATCCCCAGTATGGGTATTTTCCCGGCGAACTCCTGAACCACTTCAGGGGATATTCCTACATCCTCCTTAACCTCAGGATTCCCTGGGCCCGGTGAAATTATTATCCTATCGGGCCAGAGCCGCCTTATCCCAGAGATCCTGATTTCATCGTTCCTAATAACCAGGGGCACTGCGCCGAGCTGGCCAACCATCTGGGCTATGTTGTAGACAAAGCTGTCGTAGTTGTCTATGATAAGAGCGAGCTTTGCCCTCATGTCCCAACACCCATAGCAACCCTTAGAGCCATCAGCTTCTGCTTAACCTCGTTTAGCTCTCCAAGAGGTGTCGAATCGTAAACTACGCCCGCACCTGCCTGTATTCTGAAAGTGCTTCCATCGCTGAAGCCGCTCCTGATCGTAATCGCAAGCTCCGAATCGCCGTTAGCTGAGAAGAATCCTACAGCTCCAGCGTAAGGTCCTCTGGGCTCCTCCTCCAGCTCTGAAAGTATCCTTATTGAAATCGGCTTGGGGGCACCCGATACAGTTCCTGCCGGAAACATGGCCTCAAGAACGTCCAGCGCGTCCCTCCTGACGTCCAGTATACCAACGACCCTGCTGACGAGATGCTGAACGTGGCTGTACTTTTCAATAAACATGAGCTCAGGGACTCTAACAGTCCCTGGAACGCATACCTTCCCAAGATCGTTCCTTGCAAGATCCACAAGCATCAGATGCTCGGCTCGATCCTTTTCAGATGACATGAGCTCCATCTCAAGCTTGACGTCCTCGTAGTCGTTGGACCCTCTTGACCTTGTCCCAGCTATTGGATAGGTCTCAACGTGCCCCGCTGTGGTCTTAAACAGCATCTCAGGACTTGATCCTATGATTTCATGATCCCCCATCTTTATGTAGAACATGTAGGGAGATGGATTCAACGACCTGAGCCTCTCGTAGAACCTTAGCGCATCGCCTTCAATTCTGTACTCGTACATCTTTGATAGAACTGTCTGAAACGTGTATCCTCTGTATATGAGATCCTTTATCTTTTCGACTCCTCTCATGTAGCCTGAGTCGTCCGGGCTCTCCCTCATTAGGCTCAGCGACAGAGAGACCTCTGAATCCCGTGGATTCGGCATTTCATTGTAATACACGGTTCCGCTGACGTGATCGTACACCGCCACGTTCTCAGGCTCCACAAAATCAAGGTAATTCCAGCCGTTGCCGGGCTCTCTTAGATCAAGGCTGTCCTCGAATATTGAGACCGCTTCAAAGCTGACGTACCCGATAAGGCCCCCTGAAAAGAGCGGCACTTCGTAGCGATTAGCCCTTAATATGGCCCTTCTTAGCGCCTCTATGCCATCCCTGTTCCTTGAGGACAAGGCGACCCTGTTCCTCTTACCCCATGCCACTATGCTGAATCTCGACTTGTGCTCAGGGCCGGAAAGGCTTTCGAGAATTGCGGCGAATTCGTTGTCCCTGACTGCCTTGAAAACGTTAACCGGCCCGTTCGATCTGTTAATTGGAGCCATCTTCATAGCTTAAGCACCCCCAGAAGATACCTTATCCTCCAGCCGCTCTTCCTTCCTATGTCCTCCTCCGATCCCCGTGACACGTCAAAGAATAGAGGGTTGAGACCGATCAGCTCGTGCGCGTTGTTTACATCTATACCGCCTGCTACGCCTGAGCGAGATATGAATTTCTTGAAATGAGACAGGTCGTCCGTCGTTATCCGGCCTTTTGTTGAATGAATGAGAGGTATCAGCCCGTTTTCCAGCACTCTTTCTATATAGTTAATCCCTTCATATGTTGCCGGCACATAGGCTATGACGTTCTTTCCCTTCAGCCGCCTGAGCTCATGGCTGCTCATGATCCTGTGTACCTGTACGTACATGAACCTCCTGGCTATCTGCTCTATAAAATTCAGGTCTTCGGAGTCGGTAACGTAAACCGCATTTCTGACATAGTTGGATATCCTGAACGCCTCGTCTATGTGAACGTATCTGGGACTGCTCCTAACTCCAACTATGCCTATCATGTCGGCCCCAAGCGAAGCAGTGAAAAGTGCCTCCTCTAGGGAGGTGTTCCCGCATATCTTAACCTTCAGATTTGCTCACCTCCACGATGATCCTCAACCTCTCGTTAAAACCATCAATTAGCGATCTTGCCTGCTCATAACCATCCTTTGGGCTCTCAGCGGCCCCAGCTATGAATAGGCCAAAGGCAGCGTTTATAGCTATGAACTCCGCTATTGCCTCGTTCCTCCCGCTTAAAGCATCGATGAACTTCTGGACCGAATCCTCGGAGCTGCTGACAAGGAGCTCGTTCAGGTTGACCTTTCTGGCCCCAAAGTCCTCCGGTGAGATCCTGAACCTCTCTGACCTTCCATTTACGATAAGGAGAACGTCCGTATAGCCAACCGGTGAGACCTCGTCCATGCTGGGCTCTCCGTGCACTATTGCTAACCTCTTCAGGCCTGCAAGCTCTGCTGCCTCACCAAGCACCTCAATTTTGTCCCTTGAATACACCCCAATGACCTGGCTCTTGACCTTCCCAGGGTTAGTCAGAGGCCCAAGAACGTTAAAGATGGTCCTGAAACCAAGCTCCTTCCTGATCGGTGCCACCGCCTTCATCGATGGATGGTACAGCTGAGCAAACACGAACGCGAATCCCGATCTCTCCAGGGCCCTCTTCACCTGAAGCGGGCTCAGAGCGATGTTGTATCCGAGCTTCTCCAGAAAGTCGGCGCTTCCCGAGGAGCTGCTGACCGCCCTGTTCCCGTGCTTAAGCACCCTCAGTCTTCCGGACAGCAGCAGGGCCGCTGCGGTGCTGACGTTGAACGTCTTCATCCCATCTCCCCCAGTCCCTGCCGTGTCTATGTCGGCCTCCACGTCAAGCTTCACGGCTCTCTCCTTCATTGCAAGCGCAAACCCCGCTATCTCCTCGGGAGTTTCTCCGTTTATTCTCAGGGCCGTCAAAAGAGCCGACACCTGAACAGGTGTTATGTTGCCGTCCAGAATTTCCCTCAGCGCTTCATAGGACTCCGAAAAGCTAAGGTGTCTGCCCTGAAGAAGCTTTTCAACGAGTTCCCTATACACTGTCAACCACCTCCCTCAGCCTCTTAACCAGCTCAAGCGCTTTTTCCCGATCCTTCTCTAGAGCGCTTACAATGCTGCTCCCCACGGCTATCCCGTCAGCTCCTGAACTTAGTGCCACCTTTATTTCGCTCTCGCTGAGCCCAAAACCCACCACAAGCTTACCCCTGTGCCTTTCTCTGATCCTCTTTACAATTTTGCCAACATCCACGGGCGTTGGGACGCCGGTTGAAGGCCTTATGCCAAGGTAAAGAAACGCGTCGGCCAGCCTCGATGCGGCATCGATATAGGAATCCGGCGTAAATGGGGTTACAAACAGCGCGTTCTTTAGACCATTTCTGTTGACTAGCTGTGCTGTATCTGCAAGCCTCTCCGGGTAATCTATTATCAGATCTGGAATCAGCACTGCGCTGTAGCCTGAGCTCTTCATGAGCCTGAGCTCATCGTCAATCAGATCGTCCAAGTACGTTAATGCCACCAGATATGAGCTGAGGCCCGAGACCATTGCAATCAGGTCCTTCCTGGCGTATCCAGTTGCTGCAAGGTAGCTTCTTCTTATGACTGGCCCGTCGTACTTGGCTATTCGCGGCCTTATGCCTATCTCGATAGCGTCCACGGTTCCCGATATCTCGTCAGCAAACTTCAGAAACTCCTCTTTGTTAGGATGCCCAGCAGTTAGATAAACTATGAGCTCACCCAACATCATTTCACCTCAGCATAGTTGTTCAGCTCCAAAAGCCCATGGCCGCTCAGGTTGAAAACTATGTTAATGCGCTCGTTCCTTTCTTTCGCTGCAAGAGCTCTCTTTATAACGTACGCCACTGCGTGGGCGCTTTCAAGAGCTGGCACGATGCCCTGAAGCCTTGCAAAAATCCTGCCAGCCTCTACGGCCTCCTTTTCGTCCACCTCCGCAGCTTTAACAATGCCCTCCTTAATGAGTACGCTTAAAGAAGGAGCCACGCCATGATATCTAAGACCCCCAGAGTAAATTGGGGGAGGCCTGTAGTCGACGCCCAGAGTTATCATCTTAAGAAGAGGGAGAATGCGCGCGGAATCCGGATAATCATATCTGTACTCGCCTCTGCTGAACTTAGGTATCTCGGAGGCGCCCACGGCAACGTACTCCTTTTCAGGAAATGAATTTATGATCGGATATGTGAAGCCTGCGAAGTTGCTTCCGCCTCCAACGCATCCCACCAGAACGTCAGGCTCCACGTCAAGAGCCTCAAGCTGCTTGAGCGTCTCCTGTCCTATTATGCTCTGATACATTAACACCACATCTAGGACGCTTCCGACCATGTATTTTGCTCCTCTATCAAGGGCGTACTCTATGGCCTCGCCCATCGCGGTTGCTAGAGATCCATTGACGTTGCCCTCCTTGAGCTCCCTCATGCCCACCCTTGTGAGATCGCTAGGGCTTGGATTTACCGTTGAGCCATAAAGCTCCATGAGCTGCCTTCTCTGAGGCTTCTGCTCGTATGAAGATCTGACCATAAACACGACGGATCTTAAGCCGAAGTAAGATGATGAAAGAGCCACAGCTGCGCCCCACTGGCCTGCACCGGTCTCCGTAACAACCTCGCTGTTTCCCTCCTTTAGCGCATAATAGGTCTGAGGTATTGCGGCGTTGAGCTTATGGGATCCCGTTGGCAGAGCCCCCTCGAATTTAAAGTATATCCTTGCTGGAGTGGCCAGGCGCTCCTCGAGCTTTGTGGCCCTTAGCAGGGGGGTGGGTCTGCCAAAGGCCCTGTAGGCATCAACAACCTCGCTAGGTATGTCAACGTACTCCTCTGCCGTAAACTGATGCTTAAGAACTTCCTCGGGTAAAATTCTGTTAAGGAGCTCTATGCTTGATCTGTCTATTTCAGGGTCCCTTGGGGGAGGAAGAGGCTTTGGAAGCTTAGGTATTATGTTGAACCATCTCTTTGGAACGAATTCTACCATTGGCTGGACATCAAACCCCGCCTCTTGAAGAGGAGGATATGAAAGAAGACTATTTAAATTTTTATTTCACGTTTACCATGCAGAACAGGAAGTTCGAATTTCCTAAAGCACGACCTAAGCTATCAGATGGCTTTAAACCTGGGAAGCTTGCCCTCATTATAGAGCCTGATCAGCCTCATTATCCTGCTCTTAATTGATGGCGTGAGGCTGAAGATCTCAAACCTTGAGGGCACAAAGCCGCTCTGAAGAATGGGCTTCTGGGCTATATCTGAGACCTTCAACAGCGCCTTTATCAGAGGCTCTACACCCACAGTTCTTGCGGCAATCTCATCTGCTGCATATTCGGAGTCGCGCTTCAGAAGCAATGGGTTTAACAGGTTAAGAAAGTTGAACACCGTGCCAATGGTTGAGACCAGGGAGAGAAAGTAGCTGTCCCTGTCCTCGTTGCGTATGTGCGCCAGCTCGTGAGCTATGGCGGCGGATATCTCCTCCATGGTTAGCATTTTAAGGGCTGCAGTAGTAATCACTACGTATGGTTTGGTCTTGCTGGCATTTGTGTAAAGCTGAACCCTTTCTGAGCGCTCAACGTAGATCTCCGGAACGCTGATCCTCAGCTCTTTTGAGACCCTTGCAATCATATTGCTAAGCAGTTCATCGTTCAGAGGCATGAGCTTTGGACCCCTTCTCGACCAGACCAGGTAAAGACCGAGAGCGAAGCCGCTGACTGAGATCCCCCAGAAAATAGGGTCATGTTTTATTATCCAGAGCCTTGCCAGAACGTCCTCTATAAAATCCAGCCTCTCATTGAGAACGGACCTAACTATTGGCACTACTTCGTAAATCATGAACCTGACGCCCACCAGCAGATATGGGATGAGGGAAAGAAGGGATGACACGAGAAGGATCCTGTTTGCGAAAACACTCCTGTTTCTGAGAAACACGTAGATAATTATTCCGGAAGCTGAAATCAGCAGGCTCAGCCTTATAATAAACGGCCTGAGAATTATCAAATAGCCAAATATAGTTAGCACGCTTATCAGCTTCAACTCGATTCATCCAGAGCCCTGAAGATCCTCTCAATATCCTCCTGGCTCAGGTTCAGATTGGAGGCGAAGTAGAACTTCAGCGGCTCTCTGAACGCGGTTAGGAAATCCCTGATAAGGCCCATTGCCTTCTTGTTGTTGACTATTTCGTTCGAAATCCTGTAAATGTAATAAGGTCGTCCTTCATCAACAAGCTTCCTCTCTAACATTCCCTTTTTGAACAGCCTATCAAGAACTGTCGCCACCGTTGTTATGGCGACTTCTCCATTGAGCTTGTCGTAAACCTGCTTTACGGAGGCCTCCTTAAGCTCGGAAAGAGCTGAAAGCACCCTGAGCTCCAGGGGCCCCAGACCGCTCTTCTTCACAATACCTATGAGCGATATGCGAAATATTAACCTTTTCGGAGCTTAAGTTGGTCGGTGAAAAATGTTAAGTAAACGTAAATAAGCATCCTCATACAAAAGCTAATTATGAGCAATATAGCTTCGGAAAAGATAGCAGAGCTTGAGCTTTCTAAGGAATTCAGAGAAATATTTGATCAGGAGAATGGCATTAAGTCATTCAAGTTCTTTATAAATGGCGTATGGGAGCGCAGTCAGCAGAAGGATCCGCTTAGGTCCCCCGTTGATGACAGCCTCATAGGCTACGTTTACAGATCGAGCGTTGAGGATGTGGACAGGGCTGTAAAGGCAGCGAAGGAGAACCAGTACAAGATCAGAGAGATCGCTGGGATCGAAAGGATTGAGCTCATGGAGGAGGCACGACACCTTCTCATGGAGCATGAGGAGGACTTCATTAAGGTCCTGATGCTTGAGGGCGGAAAGACTAGAGAGGGAGCTAAGGGTGAAGTTGAATCCCTCTACCTGAGAATGAAGCTGACCATGGAGGATGCCAGAAAGATCTTCGGGGAGTACCTTCCCGGTGACTGGTCGAAGGACACGGCGCAGAAGATAGCGCTTGTTATAAGGGAGCCCGTGGGTGTTGTTGCCGCTATAGGGCCTTTCAACTATCCGCTTTACATACCGGCATCCAAGATTATACCGGCGCTTCTTGCAGCAAACAGCGTTGTGGTTAAGCCAACATCAGAGACCCCGCTTTCAACGATGATGTTCGTTCAGATTCTTAACCTAGCTGGCTTCCCGAAGGGCACGATCAATCTGGTAACTGGTCCTGGATCCATAATCGGCAACGCGCTGGCGTCCCACAAGGACGTTGGAATGATAAGCTTCACTGGCAGCACCGCAACTGGCAGGGCCATAAGCTCCGTGGCAGGAATAAAGAAGCTTCATCTTGAGCTCGGTGGTAAGGCGTACTGCATTGTTCTTGCTGATGCGGACCTGAAGATGGCGGCCAAGAAGATAGCCACAGGGGCGCTTTCCAATGCTGGGCAGAGGTGCGATGCGATAAGCGCAGTGCTGCCAGTTAAAGAGGTTGCAGACAAGCTCGTTGAGCTTATCGTAGAGGAGGTCAGGAACTGGAAGCTTGGAAATCCGCTGGTTGATCCAACTGTAAAGGTAGGGCCTGTCATCTCACGCGGAGCCGCTGAGAGGATAAAGTCGCTTATAGATGACGCCATTGAGAAGGGTGCCAAGGCCCTTATTGGTGGCAGGGTTAACGGCACATACGTCGAGCCCACGGTTCTCTATGACGTGCCCGAAAGCGCTAGGATACTGTGGGAGGAGATCTTTGGTCCCGTGATACCTATTCACAAGGTGAACAGCGTTGATGAAGCTCTGGCCATAGCAAGGAGAAGCGAGTACGGCCTTGACTCGTGCGTATTTGGAAGCAACTTCTACGAGCTCTGGAAGGTAGCAAAGGGTCTACAGGTAGGGGAGGTCACTATAAACGATATGCCAAAGCACGGCCTAGGTTACTTCCCGTTCGGAGGAAACAAGAACTCTGGAACGGGCAGGGAGGGAGTGGGCTACAGCATAGACGAGATGACCGTGCTTAAGACCATTGTCTTCAACCTGGAGCCCGCGCAGCTAGGAAAGAAGGTAATAAGGTAGCGTTCTATATTATTACGTCGAATTTTTTCATAATGACAGGATAATAGCTTATAACATCCGTTGCTGTAAAATGAAGGCCCCTTTCCTTCAGGGCCAGATCTCCTGCAGCCCCGTTTACGTAGGCAGCTATCGCCCCAGCATCAACGCCCTTCAACCCCTTTGAGAAGAGCCCCGACGTTAATCCAGCAAGGGCGTCGCCTGTTCCTCCAATGGTCATTCCTGCGTTGCCCGTGTAATTAAGATACGTAGTTTCGCCATCGGTTATTATGTCAACCACGCCCTTTAACAGCACGGTGACTCCGTTTTCCTTTGAGTACTTTTCAGCGGATTCCACTTTATAATCAAGACCTTTGCCTGAAAGATCTATGTTGCTTATCCTCTTGAACTCGCCCTCATGCGGAGTTACTATCGTGGACCTTTCCCCTGCAGCCTTTACAACTTCCGCTGTTAAGGCATCAGCATCAAGGACCAGCCTTTTAACAGGGCTCTCCTTTATGAGCTCTATTATGCCTTCCTCATTTCCCTTTCCCAGGCCGTTGCCAATAAGGAGCACATCGACCTCAGGCATCAGCCTGACAAGCCTCCTGGCGCTTCCTTGGGTAAGCCTGAAGTCAGGAAGAGGTATAACGATCAGGTTTGGATTCATGGACCTGATCGGATTCACTAGGGGCTTTGGGACCGCTGTATAAACTAGGTCCACGCCGCTTATCAGCGCAGCCAACGAAGCAATGTAAGGAGCTCCATGATACATCCAGCTTCCTCCTACGACGAGGACCCTGCCGTTCTGGCCCTTGTGGGAATCACTTTTTCTTGGAGGGTAGATGGATCTTATTACTCCCTCAGTAATCTCAATAGCCAAGGTTTCTCAACCAGCCCTTAAGCCATTCGAAGGCCTCCTCATCGCTCTTGGCCTGCACCGGCGGGTGCTTGAAGAGAAATGACGAAGGCTCTATCAGCGGTCCCCGTAGCCCTTTATCAAGCCCTATCTTCATCAGCCTGATCGCATCAAGCATCACCGCCGCAAACATGGACTTATCGTCGACTGCCAGCTTTACTTTAAGCTCTACAGGAAAGTCGGCGAAGCTTCTACCTTTTATGTAGATGTAGCATACTTTCGTGTTTCCTAGGAAAGGAACGTAGTCGCTTGGGCCTATCCTGATCTTGCCTTTCTCCTCCAGCTCTTTTCCATACGGGAGTACGCTCGTCACTGCGGACGTCTTGCTGATCCTCTTGCTCTTCAGCCTCTCCTCAACGGTCATGTTCAGAAAGTCTGTATTTCCGCCTATGTTGACCTGATACGTTTCCTCGATGACAACGCCTCTCATATGAAAGAGGGAGACAAGGGTTCTGTGCAGAATCGTAGCTCCTACCTGACCCTTCACATCGTCCCCCATAACAGGAATGCCGGCCTCATCGAACTTTCTGGCCCATTCGCTGCTGCTGGCAATGAAGACGGGTATGCCGTTTATGAAGCCCTTTCTGGCACGAAGCGCAGCATCGGCATACGCTCGCGTTGCAAGCTCGCTCCCTACCGGCAGGAGGTTTATCAGCATATCAGCTCCGCTTTCCCTCAGCTTGTCAGCAACATAGTCAACATCCGTGCCTTTCTCGACAGGTTTGAATGAATCAACCATGTGCGGCGCAACGCCGTCCAGTATTGGTCCTGGATAGACTTCAACGCCCAGCTTTGGAACTTCGTAGAACTTCCTAGTCAGGTTTGGGGGCGCGAATATCGCCTCCGACAGATCCTTTCCAACCTTGTTCCTTGAGACGTCAAACGCGGCAACAAATTCTATATCGGACAGGGTGTATGGTCCGATCTTTTCGCTTATCAAGCCAATGGGATCCTTGTCACGATAATAATATGCCCCTTGAACTATTGCAGAAGCACAGTTGCCAACCCCAGCAATAGCCACCCTTATCTTACCCATATCTCTATAATCTATATTTTAAATATTGATAAACATAACTATGGGGCTTAATCAGATGCCTGAATTCAGCATACAAGTGGGGCCGCCACCGGGATTTTCGGCCTAAACTGGCTATCGAACCCGGGCCAGGAGCTCCACAGGCTCCTGTGCTACCACTACACCATGGCGGCCACCACACATTTGTTTTATTCGTCAGCTTTTTATTTTTTATGCAATTTTAACGCATCATGTTCTGAAGAAAGTTGACCCGTTAGACGATATAGTTTGAATTTGTTGAGCCCCTGAACCTGACCTCCTCCCCGCCCTGAAGGGCGAGGGTTCCCGAGGTCTCGGGGGTTACTCCCCTTTAGCGGGAGCTACTCCG
>JBMFIC010000011.1:0-43662 GCA_049976505.1 Nitrososphaeria archaeon
CCTCCAGGATGTGGGAAGACCCTGATGGCAAAGGCCCTCGCAAACGAGAGCAAGGCGAACCTGATAACGATCAAGGGCCCGGAAATCCTCAGCAAGTGGGTAGGGGAATCTGAGAAGGCAATCAGGGAGATCTTCAGGAAGGCCAAGTCGTCAGCGCCGTCCATAATACTTCTCGACGAAGTGGACTCGATAACAAAGATAAGGGGCGGCGAGTACGAGGTGCTGGAGTCCCTCGTCAGCCAGCTGATAACCTCGATAGACTCCCTTCAGCCGGAGGACATGGTCTTCCTGATAGGCACTACAAACAGGCCGGATCTGATAGACCCATCCTTTCTCAGGCCCGGCAGGTTCGATCTGATCATATACGTCAGGCCTCCAAACAGGGAGGAAAGGGAGGAAATACTGAAGATACTAACCAGGAACACAAAGCTTGACGAGGACGTGAGCCTCTCGGAGATAGCCGCCAGGACAGATGGGTATTCAGGGGCGGATCTAAAGTCGATAGTCAGGGAGGCTGGGATAAGTGCCATAAGCAGAGGATCTTCGGTGATAACGAGGGACGACTTCGAGAAAGCCCTTGCAGCAGTAAAGCCATCGCTCAGCCCCCAGCTGCTCAAGTTCTACGAGGAGATGTCGAAGAGGCTTGAGTCCAGGTTCAACCTAAACCTCGGGGCTATATACGCTTAAAAATTGACAGGATCTAGTATCTTTAGGTTGAAGATACTCTGGTCTCCGTGGAGGCTGAAGGGCGTGGTGGAAAGATCTCCCACCTGCATATTCTGCGACATGGCTTCAAAGGACAGCACAAAGGACGAGGAGAACCTGATAGTTTACAGGGGCAGAAAGGTCTTCATAGTTATGAACAAGTATCCATATAACAACGGCCACGTCATGATCGTTCCATACAGGCATCTGGTAAAGTTCTCTCAGCTTGATGACCAGGAGGTTCTGGAGGTCTTCGAGCTCCTGAGAAGGCTCGAGGAGTGCTACTCCCGCACCATGTCCCCGCATGGGTTTAACTTTGGCGTCAACCTTGGCATAGACGCGGGAGCAGGGTACGAGCACATTCACTTTCACTTGGTTCCAAGATGGCGCGGCGACACCAACTTTATGCCGGTGCTGGCCGAAACCAAGGTCATACCCGAATCGCTGACCGATAGCTACAAAAGGCTCAGGGGATGTTTTGAAAAATAGGGCAGTTCAGATTCTAAAGAAGTTTCAGAGCCTCCTCGGGAACATCAATGTCCGCAGCCCTCGCGTTCTCAAGCACGTGTTCCTCTCTTGAGGCACGGGGTATTGGGAACACCGAGCTCCATCTCAGGAGCCACAGAAGGGCCAGCTGAGCCGGCGTAGCTCCATACCTCCTTGACAGCTCAAGAAGCTTGCCGTTATTTACAAGTGCTCCATGTGCAAGCGGATAGTAGGCCATAAACGCAATGCCTTCCTTTTCGCAGTAAGGTATGAGATCCTTTTCCGGGTTTCGGTGGTTGAGGTTGTACTCGTTCTGAAGAACTGCTATGTCGTTCTTTTTGAGCATCTTTCTTGCTTCGATGACTCCATTCAGATCAAAGTTGCTCAGGCCGATGTACCGGATCATCCCGCTGGCCACGGCCTCTTCCATAGCTGCAAGCGCCTCCCTGTTCGCGTCTCTGGAGCCAGGAAAGTGTATCAGATAAAAATCAACGTAATCGGTGCCAAGCCTTCTGAGGGATCCCTCAAGGCTTCTGAGCAGCTTTTCTCGCCTCAGGTGTGTCGGCCAGACCTTCGTTGAGATCAGGATATCCTTTCTCTGAAAGCCCCTTATGGCCTCCCCAACCAATGGCTCGGAGCCGTAGAGCTCTGCCGTATCGATCAGGTTTATTCCAGCCTTTAATCCCGAAACCAGCGCCTCAACCTTTCTCTTTCTGTCCCTCAGCCATCCCAGCTTAGCAGTGATGATCCAGAGGGGGTCGTAGTAGGTTCCCATGCCTATAACTGAGGCGCTGATGCCCGTGTTCCCAAATTTTTTATACTTCATAGGAACTCCGATGGACATTTCGTATCTTTACATTATATATATTATGATATTTAGCACATAGCTACAGCCTGGAGCTCTGAGCTCATCGTGGATCAGCTAAAAGTTTTAAAAATGGATATAAGCAAAGATCAAAAACCTCATAATGCGGGGGTCCCCTAGCCAGGTCAATGGGGGCAGAGGTTGCCTAAGCTCAAGACCTGCTGGCAAAGGCCTACGTGGGTTCAAATCCCACCCCCCGCACTGCTGAGCCTAAGTAGCGTCCTGTTTGCGTAGATTATATGTTTGAGCTCCGTTTTTAAACTGACGCGTTTGCGCTTTCTCAAGCAACGGTTTAAATACAGGCTTTTTTGAAAATTATCTGATATGAAGAGAAGGTCCATTTCTTCAGCGGCGATCGCGATCATGGTCATAGTTATAATAGTGGTTGCCGGAGTAGCTGGGTACTATTACTACATGAACATGCAGGCCAAGAAGAGCAAGCCGCAGGTGGTAAAAATTGCGGTGCTGCTCCCATACGTGGTTAACGACTATGGCTGGAACCAGAACATGTATCAGGCTATAGCGCAGATAGCCAGCGTATACCACATCAACTATACCGTAGATCAGAACCTTGGATACTCACCTTCTGCGGTAGAAAGCGCTCTTGAGTACTATGCTTCAAACGGATACAACATTATAGTGGCCTGGACAGTCGGATGGCAACAGGAGGTGCTTACCGTTGCGCCCAAATATCCAAACGTTTGGTTCATAGGAGCCGATCTCACCAATTTTACGAACCCAACAACCGGTCAGCCAGAGAAGAACGTGGTCAGCATAGCAATAGACCTTATTGATGGGGCCTATGCTGCTGGCGTTCTGGCGGCCTTCCTGACTAAAACAGGAATAATAGGCTACCAGGCTGGATTCTCATATCCGATAGAAGTTGCTATAGGCAACGCGTTCCTTCAGGGAGCCCTCAGCGTCAACAAGAACATAAAGCTGGTCTACGACTTCCCCGGAACTTGGGCAGACGTTGAGAAAGGATACATAGGAGCAAAGTCGCTTATAGCAGCAGGAGCAGACGTAATCCTCTTCAGGGGAGATGGACAGACTCTGGGCGGAGAGCAGGCATGCGCAGCTGCAGGAGTGTATGCGATTGGGGACATGGTGGACCAGTCCCCGCTAAATCCAAACGTAATAGTTGCCAGCAACTATTTCAATGACACGCTGGTGCTGCAGGAAGTGCTAGAAAGGTATTACAATGGAACCCTGTCGGAATGGGCCGATCAGAACGTGGTGATACCTGGCTCTAACTATCTGCTTCTGGGCCCAGCAGCATACAAGCTGCTCACTCCACAGCAGCTCAATTACGTGGAACAGGTAATAGAGGGAATAAAGAACGGAACCATCGTAGTGCCCTACAACGCTACGCTGCCACCCTCTGGAGCCGTATAAAGCTTTAGACGTCTTATTTTTTATTTTCATGCTTTGTTTGCTTTTATGAGCACTTAACGTTTAAATAGGATTGGGTGAAAAACGGAACATAATAATGAATAGGGTGTCCGTTGGATTATATAATATTAGCAAAAGCTTTCCGGGCGTTAGAGCTCTTGATAACGTAACGGTTGAAGCTTACAGAGGTGAGGTGCATGCGATTCTCGGAGAGAACGGCGCGGGCAAGACCACTCTCATGAACATACTTTACGGTCTTCTTAAACCCGATGCAGGACGCATTGAAATCGATGGGAAAAGGGTTTCATTAAGAAGCCCTAAGGATGCTCTAAGCCTAGGCATAGGGATGGTGCATCAGCACTTTAGCCTGATCCCAACGTTAACGGTCAAGGAGAACTTCCAGCTTCTGACAAACAAAAAGGTAGATGAAAAGGAAATAATGGAGCTCTCAAAAAGGCTCAACCTGTCCGTTAATCCTAACGCTAAGGTTAGTTCCCTTTCAGCTGGCGAAAGACAGAGGCTCGAGGTTCTAAGGCTTCTTTATTTTAACTTTAGAATAATGATTTTCGATGAGCCTACAAGCGTGTTGACGCCCCTGGAGACCGACAACCTTCTGAAGGAGATCAGGAAGATGGCAGAGGAAGGAAGAACCATTTTCTTCATTTCTCACAAGCTTAATGAAGTAATGGCCGTCAGCGACAGGATAACCGTGCTAAGAAAGGGAAGGGTTACCTGGACTGGAAGAGCCTCAGAAACCACCATGGAGGATCTGATAAAGCACATGGTTGAAAGGCTTCCGGCGATAGAAACGAAGGATTATCAGGCAGGACGGGAGCAGGTGTTAACAGTAAGCGATCTAAAGGTTAGAAGCGAAAAGGGCCATCTGGCCGTTAATATGAAAAGAAACAGAGTAGAGGTATATAAAGGCGAGGTCGTGGGAATTGCGGGAATAGCGGGAAACGGGCAGCTGGAGCTCTTTGATGCCATATTTGGTCTGAGAAAGGCCGAGGGCGGAAAGGTGCTTTTTAAGGGAATTGATGTAACTCATCTGCCAGTATACAAAAGGATCGCGCTTGGCATGGGATATATTCCAGAGGACAGGATACTGACCGGCCTTGCGCCCGATCTCAGCGTAAAGGAGAACCTAATAATGAAGCTTATAGATAGTCCACGTATTAAGAGCATGGGCATCTTTCTCGATGAAGGGAGAATAAACGAATACGCCGAAGAGCTTATCAGGGAATTCGATATAAAAACGCCTAGCCCTGATACGCCAGTTAAAACGCTCTCTGGGGGCAACCTGCAGAGGGTTATCCTTGCTAGGGAGATCTCCATGAAGCCCGATCTTCTATTAGCGTATGAGCCCACTAAGGGTCTTGACATAGCCGCCACGTACTTTATCAGGAACAAGCTGATAGAGTACGCAAAAAGCGGTGGGAGCGTGCTGGTGTTTTCCGAGGACCTTGATGAGCTTCAGAACATCTCTGACAGAATATATGTTATCTACAATGGTGACATAGTAGCAATGTTCAGGAGGAGCGAGTTTGACGCGTATAAGATCGGAAAGGCGATGAGCGGAATCGTATTAGCAGAGGTGTCGTAATTATGAAGGTAACAAAAGGGGATCTAGTGGTTAGCTTTATTGCCTATTTTGTTTCGTTCATGCTGGCCATAGGCCTGGGAGCGGTTCTGATCTATTTTATCCTTCACGTAAATCCCTTTTATGCGCTATCAATTATAGTTACTTCAGCGCTCTTCATGAGCGTTGGCCAGCGAACCACCTTCTATATATTAGTTGAGCTAACGCTGATATCGCTGGGGTTGGCCCTCTCGTATAGAGCCAGGTTCTGGAACATAGGAGCGGACGGACAGTACATATTTGGAGCCATATTAGGAATGCAGACCGTATTTGCGCTTGAACATATTCACGTTCATTCGCCGTTTCTCGCAGTTCCAGCAATACTGCTGATGGGCCTTTTAGGAGGCATGCTCTATGGACTGATCCCGGCTCTACTAAAGGTTGTTCTTAACGTAAACGAAGTGCTCTCTTCTCTTATGCTCAACTTTATAGCTATATATTTCATGACATGGCTTGTTGACGTTACTGGACCTTGGAAGGATCCCTATGCCGCGGAGCTCGAGAGCTATCCGATACCTTATTCATACTATCTGGAAAACCCCTTCGTGTTAATTGCGATAATGGCCGCGGCTATAATCATAATATACCTGCTAGCCGGGAAAACATCGTTCGGCTTTAAGATAAAAATCATGGGCTCTAGCCTTAACGCGGCCGAGTACGCGGGGGTTAGAAAGGCTACCGTTTACGTCTATCTTGGCATAATTTCAGGAGGCCTCTCTGGCATTGCGGGAGCCATAGACCTTCTGGCAGTCTCACACATACTTTCCTCGACGTTCGACAGCCTTTACATGGGGTATCTAAGCATTTTTACTACGTGGCTTGCTTCTCTTAACCCTCTTTTTGTTGTGCTATCATCCTTGCTAATGTCAACGTTGGTTAGCGGAGGATACTTCATGGAAGCCTTATCTGGGGTTTCAATGCTTTTCGTTTACTACTTTGAGGGCATAGTCTTTATCAGTATCATCATCTTTGAAACGATGAAGGGCAGGCTGAAGAGGATGATGGGGCTTGAGTAGCGTAATACCTCTTGGAGAGTTCCTGCTCGAAATAATAAAGATAGGAATATCATACACCACGGTCTATCTGCTGGCCAGCCTTGGTGAGATTTATGCTGAAAAATCAGGCGTGCTGAACCTATCTCTTGAAGGCATAATGGCGATGGGGGCATTCCTGGGATACGTTTTTGCTTTGGCCTCGAACAACCCATACGCTGGACTTCTTGGGGGGCTGATAGCGGGGCTGGCGCTGGGCCTTCTTTTTGCTTTTGTGGCTATAACCCTTGGAGTGAATCAGGTTCTTGCTGGGCTTAGCGTGTGGCTTGTGGGAATGGGACTTGCGGACTTCTTCTACATCATAACTTACGGAAAGACCGCAGTGCTGCAGGTCGCTCCAAAGCTTCCCACGGTGCCGGTCCCAATTCTATCGAACTTGCCAGTCATAGGACCGGTCCTGTTTGATCATACGCTGGTTGACTACTTGGCGTATCTGATTGTTCCTGTCCTATGGTACATAATGTTCAAAACTAGGGCTGGCCTGAAGATCATCAGCGTTGGGGAGAATCCAAAGGCAGCGGATTCCATGGGCATCGATGTGATAAAGGTACGTTACACAACGGTCATCTTTGGAAGCGTTATGGCAGGAATTTCTGGAAGCGTCATTTCTATGACTGTTGGCCTGTATCAGGTTGGCATGATAGCTGGAAGGGGGTGGATATCTATCGGAATTGCTGCGTTCAGCGGCCTAAATCCAGCCTACGGGCTTTTAGCATCGCTCCTGTTTGGCGTAGTAAGCGCTCTTGGGCCGTCGCTCATGATCATAGGCTACAGAGTTCCATACGAGTTCCTCGACATGACCCCCTTTATAGCGCTGCTTGTGGTCGTCATGCTGATCTCCAAGCAGATGAGGATGCCATCAGCGCACGGCAAGCCATATAAGAGGGAATGAGGGACGGAAAGAGGGCAGTTCTGGTCGCTCTTATATTATGCATAATCACCGCATCGTATTTTTACTACGGCTATTTGGCCTATCTTGAAGCCAGATCAGCGCCATTTGGCGAGATTCTGGTGTATCAGGTTACAAGGAGCTTTGGGTTTAACGGAAGATTCGTTAACTACACGGAGTTTCTTAGATACAGCTTCGGCGAGCCCAGGGATGGAAAGCTTAACATAACGGTCACTGAGCCTCAGCAGACATACCTGGTCATAATTTCATTGCAAAACTATTCGATCCTCTCAGTAAAATATCAAGGCACTAACATCAGCTTAAACGCTAACCGGGGCGAGATAGAGGACATCTATCTTCCATACATTTTTAACGCTAAAAATACCACCTTTACAATAATAGGATACAGCTTCACCAAAGTCGGATACAGAAGCATAACAGTGCCAGCGCTTGGAAAAGTTGATGCAGAGGTGCTAGTAGCGCGGGTTAACGGCCCGCTGGGGCAATCAAACTATACCCTGACAATCTACTTCTATTACAACAGAGAAGGTCTGCTTGTAAAATCAACGTACATATGGAGCAGCAGTGGCCCTACAGGTTATTACTACAGAAACGTAACATCTGTACTGTACAAAATATATCAGTAAAAAGGCTGCGCATAAAAATGATTCTACTTAGCGAGCTCCCTGTAGATTTTTTCTGCTAGATCTCTTTTAGCCTTAGCCACAGGGGGATAGCCAGATAACGGCTTAGTCGCGTCTATTATAATTTTCGTGTCAAGAGTTCTTGGCATGTCCTTTTCAAGGGCATAGTTTGCAGGGTTCAGGATGTTGCCTATCACGTTGGGTATAAGATCAAAGTTTTCCTTTCTTCCGGCCCTCGTAAGAACAGCCCACATGACTTCCTCGTCGTTGTAAATGTCCACGTCCTCATCTACGACTATGACCATTCGTATAGCTATTTCATTTGCAAGAGCCGCCATGGCGGCCCTCTTAGGATCACCCTCGTTTATCTTCTTTAGCTGGATGTACAGAATCGGCGCAAAGTCGTATCCAAATCTGACTGCTTTAACGGAGGGGACGACGCTCCTGACAAAATTGTAGACGGCCGCCAAGTGAGGCAGGTTTACGCCTAGATTCAGATGATCCCTGTAGGCTGCCGCTATATCGAGGTATATTGGATCCTCTTTCATTCTCACGCGCTTAACGGTTATCACCGGCACCATCTGCTTTCCGGAATAGTACTTTGGCCATTCTCCGAAGGGCCCCTCCTCCACAAGATGCGAAGGATCCTCGATTATGCCCTCTATTACTATTTCGCTCTTCGCGAGATAAGGAACGTCGACTTCCGTGCTGTGAACCATCTCAACGGGCTCCTGCAAAAATCCCCCCGCCATCTCCAGCTCCCCTCCAACCCCGCGAGGTCTGGACACTGCTGCAAAGTAAACCGCTGGATGGTGGCCTATAGAAATGGTGATCGGGACTGGCTTCCCGAGCCTTCTGTAGGTTTCAATTATAAAGTGAGCGTCGTGCCCTGGATCCGTCAGTATTCCTATGTGCTTGTCGTCGAATATCTGGTGCCTGTAAATGCCTACGTTTAGGGCGCCAGTTTCGGGATCCTTTAGAATAGCAAGGCCGCTGTCAATGTAGGGTCCTCCGTCCAGCTCGTTATGGATTATGTGAGGGAGCGAGGACAGGTCGTCCTTCACAACTGTCTGTTCTCCGCTTGAGATCTCCCGTGGAAGGATGCTTTTCTGTGATAGCTCAAAGAACCTGCTAGCTATCCTAGGAGGATCACATCCATCACAGTCAAGCGCCCTGCCCATTCTGTAGATGGATGCAAAAATGTTTGTTACCACCTTCCATCCCTTTGCGTTTCTGAAGAAGAGAACTGGGTACTTCCTTGCTCTCTCGTAGGCGTCCACGTATGCATTTATTTCATATGCAGGATCCACTTCCCTGTCTACGTAAACTGTTTCATCCTGGACCTTCTCTAAGAAGGTTCGAAGATCCTGTGACATCATTTGATATATAAGCTCAGAAAATTTATACGTTTGTAGTGCACGCGGCAACAGCATATAGCCTCTAAGTACGAGCGCAGAACAGGATGCATTCTCCTAATAATAATCTAAAGCTACAAGGCACTGAACGCTACAGTTGATGGATCCTGCTTTCAGCTTATGGTCAAAGGGCTGAGCGTTAGGCGCGATTAGACGTCTCAAATATGAACTACGCAGCGATCCAAGAAATCTTAATTAGCCAACCGTATTATTCCCTCTCGATGGGGTATTTTCGCGTGCTCAAGTACAACGAAATGGGCGAACAAATGAAAGGAACTCTTATGAGAAGATCCTTTGATGAAATAGTTAAGATAAAGCCGGATGTTGAGCGGATAGTGGAAGACGTCAGAAACAATGGGGATAGGGCCATACTCGAATACCTTGAATCCCAGTGGAAGAGAAGGATCAGCCCGGCTGAGCTGCGAGTCGAGAGGAGCAGGCTAAAGGAAAGTTATGATTCCATTTCCGACGAGCTCAGGGACTCGTTAGAGCACATGATAAAAAACGTCAGGAAGTTCCATGAAGCTCAGATGCCAAAGGCATTTCAGATGGATGTCGAGGATGGGGTGACCGCGGGGATGTTCTTCTCACCTGTTAAAAGGGCGGGCCTCTATGTTCCGTCGGGAAAGGGCAGCTTTCCCTCAGTCGCGGTTATGGTGGCAGTGCCAGCGATAGTGGCTGGAGTCAAGGAGATAGCAATGGCCTCTCCCCCAGTAGATCCGTCAATGAACATAGACAGAGCTACGGCAGCCGTTGCGTACATGCTTGAGCTTAGCGAGGTCTACGCGGTTGGAGGGGCCCATGCTGTGGCTGCCTTTGCGTTTGGAACCGAGACTATACCGCGCGTTGATGTAATTGCGGGGCCAGGGGGACCATACACCTTTCTAGCAAAGGCTATAGTTTCGCTATACGTCAGGACAGACCTTCCTGCTGGCCCCTCTGAGGGAATGATACTCTCGGATGGGAACGCGGATCCCGAAGTGGTAGCGTGGAACCTTCTTAACGAAGCAGAGCATGGGCCCGATTCCGCAGGGATTATGGTGACAGATAACCTCGAGTTCGCCAGGAGAGTAGCTGAGATCGCTGACAGGCTGATAGACGAGCTTCCCGAGCCAAGAAGGTCGTTCATGAGGGAGAACACGAAAAAGTACAGCGCCATAATAGTCTTCGATTCGCTCGAGAAGGCGGCCGAGTTCGTTGGGGAGTACGCGCCAGAGCACCTTGCGATAGAGAGCAGAAACGCCGAGGAGATATTCAACAGGTTCAAGGATGTCCTCAGGGCTGGCACCATAACGTTCTATACGCCTTTCTCTGCAGGGAACTACGGTATAGGGCCCAACTCGACCCTTCCGACCTTTGGCTTTGCCAGATCATACTCGGGGCTGACGGTTTACAACTTCCTGGTGTCGACAACAACCGAAAAGCTGAGCAGGGCTGGCTGGGAGAGGATTAAGGACACGGTGCTTACTCTTGCCTCGTATGAGGGCTTCCCCTCGCACTATATGGCGATGAAGGTCTCAGAGAAAAGGTGGGGCTAGATGAGCTGGAGGGCTGAGGCTGAGAGGCTGCGGCAGGCCAGCGGATACGTAAGCGGAATCTCTGCAAGGGAGGCCAGCAGGATAGCGGGGAGGAGGAGATTTGTAAACCTTCAGTCCAACGAGAACCTCTTCGTTCCGAGCAGGATCATGGAGGGCCTTGTCAGAAGGGCCCTAAAGGATCTCGATCTCAGGCTCTATCCAAAGGAGGTTATTGAGGACCTCAGGAACCTGATAGCTGAAAAGGAAGGATTGTCCGCGGATAACGTGCTGCTGGGCCACGGAGCGGACCAGCTTATAGAGCTCATTCTCAGGGCATTCGGAAAGGACAGGTCCCTTCTGATCCACAGCCCGACCTACTCCTATTACCAGGCGGCCGGGATAGGAATCCTGAGAAAGGTCATAGAGGTCGAGTTTGAAGATAACGAAAGGCTGAACCTCAGGGCCATCGAAAGGGAGAACCCAGACCTGGTTTTCATATGCTCCCCTAACAACCCAACCGGCGGATTGGTTCCCGAGGAGGATCTTAAGGAGCTCCTGAGCTTCTACAGAGGGCTGGTGGTGATCGACGAAACATACGCCCAGATAGCCGGGATCACGTACAGGGATCTCATTAAATCCCACGATAACGTGATCGTTCTGAGGACATTTTCAAAGGCGTTCGCCATGGCCAGCTTCAGGATAGGCTATGCGATGGCCGACAGGACGATAATGGAAGCGCTCTCGAGGATCCAGTCGCCGTTTCCAGTGGCTTCCCTTTCAGCAAAAGTTGCGTACCTCGCTCTCAAGAGGGAGGCGTATTTCAAAGGAATATGGAGGAAAGCCATCGAAACCAGAACGTGGTTTGAGGGCAGGCTCAGCTCTAAGGTCAGAAGGACGAGAAGCTTCACCTATTTTCTTACGATCTCCACGGAAAGGAGCTCAGAAGAGGTGTTCAGGGCCCTTCTTAAGAGGGGGTACATCACCAGAATTATAAAGCCGTTCAGAGGCTTCGAGAACCCGGTGAGGTTGAACGTGGCGCCAAAAGGCCTCATAAGAGATCTGCCCGATGCCATAAACGAGCTAGTCTAAGTTATCGAGGCGCAGAAATTAACATGAAATTCAAACCAATTGAGGAGAAAGGTTTATATCCTGTTCTTTTGCCTTAGTACAACGCGAGGAAAAATGTTTAGCGCAGAAGAGGACTGGGAGGAAGACTGGGAAGACGAGGACTGGGAAGAGGACTGGGAAGAAGAGGACTACGACGAGGAAGGAGAAGAAGAGGAATTTTAAGAAAAACGAAAGGCGTAGTATTTTTTGTGCCTTTTTGTCAAAAGTTAAATAAGCTAGGCACATATGCGCTTTCTCTATGAGCAAGTTCAGCATTGATGAGGTTCTGGAGACCATTGAGATAATTTCGGAGCAGAAGCTCAACATCAGGGCGGTTACTCTGGGAATCAATACGCTTGGGTGCGCCTCCGAGAGGTTTGAGGATGTGGCCGACTGCCTGTACAAAAGGATAACGAAGGCCGCAAGGGCCTTTGTTGAAGCCGCATCGTACGTTGAGAGCAAGTACGGCGTTCCCATAACAAACAAGAGGGTCACCATATCTCCCGTTTACCTGCTGCTGGAGCGCTTTTCAGAAAGGGGCGATGAGCCGGCCGTGACGATTGCGAAGAGCATAGACTCGGCGGCCGCGGATGCCGGCATAGACCTTGTTGGGGGCTTCAGCGCCCTTGCCTCAAAGGACCTGAGCGCTGGGGCCAGAGCGCTGCTCCGCTCCCTTCCTGCAGCGCTCAGGAGCACGGAGCATCTGTGCTCATCCGTTGAAGTCGGAAGAACAAGCGCTGGCATAAACGTGGACGCGATAGTCATGTCTGCCAAAGCGCTCAAGAGGGCATCCTATGAAACTAACGGAAGGGCTGGCGCCAGATTCGTCGTGTTAGCAAACGCCCCCACCGATGTGCCGTTCATGTCTGGAGGGTTCCACGGTCTAGGTGAGGGGGACTCCGCCGTAAACGTAGCTATAAGCGCCCCAGGCGTCTTTGAGGCGGTGGTCAAAAACAGCAGAGGCAAGAGCATGCATGCGCTGGCCGAGGAGATAAAGAAGGCATCCTTCAAGGTATCCAGGGCCGCACAGCTTGTAGGAAGCGAAATAGCGCAGAGGATAGGCAGCAGAATGGGCAGCGTGGACCTCTCTCTGGCTCCTGCGCCAAAGGAGGGCGAAAGCGTAGCTCAGGTACTCAGGGAAATGGGGCTCGACGACGTGGGCTATCCTGGGTCAGTTGCTGCCCTGGCTCTGCTCGTGGACGCGATAAAGAAGGGCGGGCTCATGGGGGTAACGTTCGCTGGTGGCTACAGCGGGGCCTTCATACCGGTTAGCGAGGATCTCGAGATGACAAGGGCCGTAATGCGTGGGCACGTAAACATTCATACGCTTCAGGCTATGTCCTCTGTGTGCTCTACGGGACTCGACATGGTCGGGATTCCAGGTAAAACCAGATGGGAGACAATAGCCTCCATAATGCTGGACGAAATAGCCATAGGCGTTTTCACGAACAAGACCGTCGGTGTAAGGCTATTACCCATCCCCGGGGCACGTCCGGGAGATATGCTGGATCTTGGAGGGCTCTACGGCAAGGTGTACGTGATGAGGATCCCTGAGCTCTACGATACATCGTTCATAAGGAGGGGAGGAAGGATCCCTCCTCCAAGCTTTTCATACAGGAACTAGATTCTGAATATCTCAGCATAGTTGCTCATTACGCGCCTTTCCGCTTCAACTATGTCGTCCGTTCTTCTGTATATTTCAAGGGCCCTTCTGTTCAGCTTCAGAAAGTTTGGCCCCCATTTAAACTTAGACAGCAGGGCCTCCGCAATCCTGGGTCTTCCCATTATGTATACGGCGGCCGCCAGGGCCTCTGCCGTTGAAAGAAGGTGAGGCCTTGCGTAGTTGATTGGATTTGCAGCGATGAGAAGAGGCAGCCGCCTCGCGTACTGGTTAAGGTACATTGGCCCCCACTCAGTCCTTCTCTTCCAGCTGGCGTCGATGGCTGTTACTCCCTTGAGAAGAAATATAGCCTCGTCCTCCGGGCCCTGTCGGAGGATCGCCGAGGCAAATGGCGTAAGCACTATTCCTATTGGCCTCTTTACGAACTTCACCATGCCAAAACGCTTCAGCTTCTCCGCGGTGCATCTTCTTGGGTCGTCCTGCTCAAACGGTATCACGTACAGCTTTATCTCCTCTTTCAAAGCCTTCCCTTCTTAAGCTTGTTCTTAACGCTGCACTATAAAAAGCTAATCCGCTAGCGCTATCAGCTCCCCATCGCTTCTGAGCCTTCTTCTGCACCTTACATCGATGTATGCGCCTCTCCCTTCAACCCTGTAGACAAGGGTGTGGTACTCACCCGCCTCCCCTATTGGATCAAAGCCAAGCTTCTCTGATAGTCTGAGAAGCTCATGGACGTTTTTACGTGAAACCCTCATGCAGAGAAGATCCCTGTACTTCTCCTCAACTCCCACTATCACGAAGGAGAGCGCCTGCGCCTCCTTCAGCAGCAGCTCAGCCGGATCATTTCCCCACAGCGGCTCCCTGAGTGATGCCCCTGCCATTCTGGCAACCTCCTCAAAGTACTTAACGTGATCCTCAACCGCCTGATCTCCAGCCACTATCTGGTCCGCGTTTATCCTTCTGAAGAAATCGGCCTGCTCGTTAATTGCGTTGTTTCTGTGAACCTTTAACACCGCAAAAGGGACTGAAAGCGATCCTGCGAGCTTCACCGCGCTTCTGATGTTGACCAGATGAGGGGAAAGAGGAGATAGAAAATCATAGTCAAACATCACAAACATGTCAACCGGCCAGGAGATTAGAGCGGCGTAAACCGAGTCCTTGCCGCCAGAGTACAGAGCAACCTTAAGGCCCACGTACGCAAATCTGTAGAAGCATTCTAATAATCTTTTTAAAGTTTTTATCCGAAGCTCGTGATTATTGCAGTATGGAGTACATTATAGGAGCTCACATGCCGATAACCGGCGGCCTCAAGAGGTCTGCGGAGAGGGCAAAGGAGCTCGGCTTCAGGGCTTTCCAGATTTTCACCAGGAACCCCAGGGGATGGAGCTATCCAGAGCTGAGCGAGGAAGAGGCAGAGGAGTTCGTATCAGCCACTGAGGGTTTCATCTCAGTGAACTCGCACATGCCGTACCTTCCAAACCTTGCATCACCCAACGATGAGACCTTCGAGAAGTCGGTTGAATCCCTTATCGAGGAGATGAAAAGGGCCAAGAAGCTGAAGATAAAGTACGTTGTAGCCCACGTAGGAAGCCACCTTGGGGCAGGAATAGAGGCTGGAAAGGAGAGGGTTAGAAAGGCCGTCTCCAGGGCGCTCGAGTCCGTCTCGTGCGACTGCTATGTGCTCCTCGAGAACATGGCCGGACAGAAGAACAGCGTGGGCTCAAGGTTTGAGGACCTGGGGGACATCATAAGGGGTATAAACGACGACAGGGTTGGCGTGTGTTTTGACACGTGCCATGCATTCGCAGCAGGCTACGACATAGCAACCAGGACAGGCCTCAAAAAGGCGATGGACGAGCTCGATAGGCACGTGGGCCTCAGGAGGGTCATGCTGATTCACCTTAACGACTCGAAGGGGGGCCTGGCTTCTGGGCTTGACCGGCACGAAAGGATAGGAAAGGGCTTCATAGGCAGAAAGGGCTTCGAGAACTTCCTCACGGCCAGGGAGCTGATTGAGGGGAGGCCTATGATTCTGGAAACCCCAGTTAACGACTACCACGAATACGCCGATGACTACAGCGTTCTGCAGGGGATCCTCAGGAAGCTGAATGCGTAACAATTTATTGGATAAACAGGGCCTTAAGGACCAAAAAGATTGGCTATTTTGCATTAGATTAAAATTTTCTCAAAATAAAGTTCATATTATTTAAATTTTTTAAAATTATTTACAGAAAAGATTAATAAAGCGTAAAAGGTAAGCAGATATCGATGATCACTGGCTGGGCCGGGGTCTATCTGGATGTTGCCGCTGTCCTCCTCATCGGAGTTCTGATATCGTTTGCTTCTTTTATAATAGGGTCGGCCCTGGCCAGAGAGGGCGGCAAGGATAAAGCGAAGAGGTTCGAGAGCGGCAACGAGGAGATGGGCAGGGCAAGGGGGCTTTACGTAATGCAGTACTATCCATATCTTCTCGTCTTTATGATAGGTGAGCCGATCTTCGTTGTTCTCTTCACAGTTCTCCTTTACCTTAGGTTTATTTCATACGTTGTTTTTTTGATAGGGTTAGTGGTGTTCACGCCCAGCCTGCTGTTTGCGCTCAGGGAGGCGAGGGTGCTCAGAAAATGGCTGATTCAGAGGGACTGATCTTCTTGGGAAACATCGAAGAGGTGGCGAAGAAGGCACTTGAGTTCCTTAACAGAAAGAACTTTGTAAAGGACATGGTAAGCTGGGGTGTTGACTTCTCGCTCTGGCCCGTCCACCTTATGACCTCGTGCTGTGGCGCTGAGTTCGCTGCCGCTGCATCTCCTCGGTTTGACCTGGAGAGGCTCGGATTTCTCCCGTTCGGAGGGCCCAGGCAGACAAACCTGATAGTGGTTGAAGGAACAACCACCATAAAGATGGCCAGGGTCGTCAGAAGGGTTTATGATCAGATGCCGAGCCCCAAGTGGGTGATAGCAATGGGGGCATGCGCGATGGACGGCGGGATATTCTTCAACAGCTACAACACTATAGTTGCAAGGGAGTACCTGCCGGTCGACGTCTACGTGCCAGGATGTCCGCCCAGACCTGAGGCACTGGCAAGGGCCGTTCTAATGCTGCAGGAGAAGATAAAGAAGGAGAAGGACGCGCTTCTTGGTGTTAAGGAATGAACCTGAAGGAGGAGCTATCCAGGATATCCCAGGCATTGGAGATAGACGAGAAGAGGAGCCATTATAAGGTTTCCATAGACGACCCCAGCAAGCTCATCAAGGCTGCTGAGGACCTCAAATCTCTAGGGTTCGACCACGTGGTTTCAGTTACTGGCGTTGATTATCCCGATAAAATCGAGGTGATATGGCACGTTTCCAGCTACAGCGTAGAGGAGCTGAAGAGCATAAACCTAGCCCTTTCAGTGAGCGTGAAGAAGCCGGAGCCAAGGAAGGAGTACGACCCGAACAAACACGCGCTCGTGCTTAAGAGGCCCCCAGTCAGGGTTCCATCCCTTGTTTCGGTCTGGCCCAGCGGCGCATTTAATGAAAGGGAGGCCTTTGAGATGTTCGGGATAATATTTGAGGGCCACCCGGATCTCAGATATCTCATGTTGCCCGAGGACTTCCACGAGGCGTGGCCTCTTAGAAAGGACTTTCAGCACGAGAAGACGAAGGTGTTCCTGGAATGAGCGAGAAGGTTTACAATCTTGAGGAAGCGGCCACGCTCAGCCCGAATGGGGAAAAGTACATAGTTCTTCAGATAGGCCCGTCCCACCCTGGATCGGGCCACATGAGGCTTGTGGTCTGGCTTGATGGGGATATAATAGTAAAGGTGGACCCCGACATAGGATTTGTTCACAGGACAAGCGAGTGGCTGAGCGAGAGGAGGGAGTGGATAAAGGCCGTTCCTATTGTTGAGAGGATAATGCTGCCCGACACGATTCACGCCAACCTATCCTACGTCCTTGCTGTCGAGAAGCTCCTCGGCATAGAGCCGCCTCCTAGAGCCCAGTACCTTAGAAGCCTTGCAGCTGAAATAAACAGGATAACGAGCCACCTGTACGGAATAGGAATATTCGGGATCTTCCTTGGATCCTCAACGGTGTACATGTGGGCCTTTGGGGACAGGGAGCCGTTCATTGACCTCATGGAGATGCTTACTGGTGCGAGAATAACCTACTCCTACATAATTCCCGGAGGGGTAAGGTGGGATATGCCTAACGGGTTCAAGGAGAGGGCGGAGACCGTCCTGCAGTATATGGAGAGAAGGCTGAAGGACTACGAGGACATATGGGTTAAGAACCCAGTGGTTCAGGCAAGGACGATAAACGTGGGAGTCATGAAGAGGGAGGACGCCATATCGCTTGGGGTCGTAGGGCCTAACCTGAGGGCATCTGGCGTTTATTACGACACGAGAAAGCACAAGCCCTACGCTGCCTACAAGGACCTGGACTTTGAGGTGCCTGTCATGAAGAACGGTGATGCCTACGACAGGCTTCTGATAAGGGTTGAGGAGATCAAGCAGAGCATAAGAATTATCAGGCAGATACTGAAGGACATACCGGAGGGGAAGATCATAGCAGATAATATTTACAATCAGCTGAACCCTGTGATGAAGAAGGTCTACGAGGAAAAGAAGAGGGTCATGTTTCCTGCCTACATGATACATCTGAGGCCCCCACCGGGCGAGGCAACCTCTATGGTTGAGGCAGGAAGAGGCGAAATATTCTTCTATCTCAAAAGCACGGGGGACAAGTATCCGTACAGGTTCAGGTGGGTCACTCCTTCCTTCAGGAACCTTCCTTTCTTTACCCACGTGGCAGTTGGGCACAGGCTTGCGGATCTCCCAGCGATCTATGGAAGCATAGACTACTTCCCACCGGAGGCTGATAGATGATGGAGCTCATACCTCTTATAATATGGCTGATTCAGGACCTCCTTTACATAGTTGTGTTCCCGGGGCTGGTTACGATTCTGGTCCTGGCGATAGTTATCATATGGCTCGAAAGAAAGATAGCAGCAAAGGTTCAGATGAGGTTCGGGCCTCTCTGGGTTTCCAAGAGGATAGGCGGCGCCCTGCAGAGCGTAGCAGACCTTCTCAGGTTCAGCTTTCAGGAATTCATAGTGCCCGAGAAGAGCGACAGATGGGCGTTCATACTTGCGCCAGGCCTTATGTTCGCCTTTTCCATGATATCCCTGATATTCATCCCAGTTGGCCCCTACTACTCGTACCTGTTCCCGAGCTACTACACGATACTCTTCTCTGTGGGCATGATAATAATTACTCCCATCTTCGCCATACTGGTTGGCTGGTCCAGCGACAACAAATTCTCATTCATAGGGGCGCTGAGAGAGGCCTTCCTCCTGATTTCGTATGAGATCCCATTCCTCCTTTCAGTAGCCTCTATGATAGTTCTTTACAGGACCTTTAACTATGTAGATGCGGTTGCCTACCAGTTCAGGGAGCTTCCGGGCCTGGTTCTGAACCCTCTGGCCGCGCTTACGCTGCTTATAGTGATGATCAGGACCACCGGAAGGTTCCCGTTTGATATAACCGAAGCTGACAGCGAGCTGGTCATGGGGCTCTTTACTGAGTACTCCGCGCTCTTCTTCGGAGTAGGAATGGCCACTCCCTACGTCGAGCTATATGTGTTCAGCCTAATATTCTCCCTCCTCTTCCTTGGAGGATGGTGGCCGGCCCCTCTGTATGCCCACGGCCCAATCGTTGGGCTGATAATTCCCGGAATCATCGTGGTTGTGAAGGCATTCATAGTCATGGCGCTTCTTGTGTTCCTGAGAGCAGTTTATCCCAGGTACAGGCTGGATCAGGCGATAAGAAGCGGCTGGAGCTACGTTCTGCTGCTTTCGGTGCTCTCCGTTCTTCTTTCCTTTGGTGAGGTGATGCTGTTAAGATGAGCGAGGTAAGAAAGCCAAGGGATCCTGTCACGGGCCACATAAAGGCCCTTGCGAAGGGATTCAAGTACCTTGTTGAGCCCAACAGGATGACGCTCGACTATCCGGCGGAGACGATGAAGCTGCCACCTAACTACAGGGGATTCTTTACCGTGGACGATGCTAAGTGCATAGGGTGCAGCATGTGTGAGATGGTCTGCCCGCCTGAGGCCATAACCATGGTCCCGAGGATAGTAGGGCCGGGAGGAAGGACTCTTCCTGCTGAATCCGCTCCGCAGGATCAGAAGGCAGCGAAGAGGACCAAGAGGCCCGTGGTTAACTGGGGGAAGTGCATATTCTGCTACTTCTGCGTGGACGTCTGTCCGGTTGACGCGTTCAGGCCAACTGGGGTTCACGACGTCGCGTTCTACACCGACAGGGAGTACAGGCCAACGTACGAGGAGTACCTCAATCCTCCGGAAGATCCTTACAAGAACTCGAAGAAGGTGGTTTCCAAGGCTGATAAGAAGAGAGGTGTCAGCTATGAGCCCGCTCCTTGACTTCGTTTTAATTACGGTGGGAAGTCCTCTCCTGGATCTCTCGCTGCTTATTCTGGCAGCCGCGTCCGTGGCATTTGCCTACCTAACCGTAACCCACAGATCTCTTGTTTATTCATCCATATTCCTGGCCTTCGTAGGGCTGACGAACACGGCGTTCTTCATGATACTCGGATACCCGCTTCTTGCCTTCATCCAGCTGATCATCTATGTGGGATCAGGAGTCCTGTTCATCATAATCTCTATCAGCATGCTCAAGGAGCCAAAGCTGACCTTCAGGCCAACGCTTTACTCCTGGCTGATAGCGCTGTTCGTGGCGGTCCTGCTGGCAGGGGTCATTCTGAGCGTTGGACCTGGGCCAGCCTACATGACGTATCTTGGGGTGATCCCGGCGATCCATTATATAATCGAGTACTGGTTCTCGTTGCTGCTGCTGGTCCTTGCCCTCTCCGTAGCCCTCGTTGTTTCCATAGCCGTATCAAGGGGTGAGGAGGAATGATCGTAGGGGTAATGTTCATTGCATTGGCCGCGGTTATTCTAATAGGGATCGGAATATGGGGGCTGATCTACAACAGGAACCTGGTGAAGATGCTCCTGTCCCTGGAGGTCTCGTTCAACGGGATAACGCTGCTTGTGCTTTATCTGGCCTCCACGGTTGGCCTGATCCCGGTGGTAAGACTTGGGGCCTATATAGTCTTCCTCGGGATAGCTCTGGCTATTGGGGAGATCTCTATCATAGTGAGCGTGATACTTTACATGTTTAAGGAGAGAATGCTTGAGGAGATCTCTCAGGAGGAGGTGAGGACGGAGGAATGATGAGCGGACCTGTTCTGACGTATTCGCTGGCCGTTCCATATATAGCTGGTTTTATACAGCTGCTGCTCAACAGAAGGGCCTCTGGAAGGGTCCACGCCATCCTGAGCTCGCTTTCCCTTCTTGTGCCAGCGCTTGCATCCGTGGCCGCTTTCGCGGCCTATGGCCCATACTCATCTTATAAGCTTCCGGTTTACGCGCTGGGATACTTTATGATCTTCGTCGACGGGCTTAACTGGCCTGTGGTCGCAGGAATAGCGCTGGTTACGGTGCTGATAGCTGTCTACTCGTATCCGTACATGAAGGAGAGGTTCCATGAGCTGGGGACTGAGGACTGGGGAATTTATTACTTCCTGTACGTCTACTTTTCAGCCTCTCTGCTCGGAATAGTTCTGTCCAACAACTTCATACTGTTCTACCTGTTCCTCGAGGTATCCCTTATAACGTCCTTCCTTTTGATAGCGCTCTACGGCTACGGCAACAGGCAGAGGATCTCCATAATCTACCTCATTTGGACTCACCTTGGAGGTTTCCTCTTCCTGGTTGGGGCGTTTATCTACGGCCTGACCCTTGGCACCTTCAACTTCTATCCTCAGCCAATGTCTGAGACGTTCCTGCTGGCCAGGCTTGGCTCCCTTGCGGCAATAGTTGCAGCGCTGGTAATGCTGGGAATGTTCGTAAAGATGGCGGTCTTCGGGGTTCACATGTGGCTCCCGTACGCACACGCTGAGGCTCCCACGCCGATCTCGGCGCTGCTCTCTCCGGTGATGATCGGGATTGGAGGCTACGCGATAATAAGGATCACGTATCTGCTCTTCAGGCCCCTGATGTTAAGGGCCCAGCTTGTCCTTCTGGCCCTTAGCATAGTAACCATAATATACGGGGGCCTCATGGCTCTAAAGGAGAGCGACTTCAAGAGGCTCCTTGCCTACTCGAGCATAGCGCAGATGGGATACATGCTGATGGGCATAGCAACGCTTTCACCAATAGGAATACTTGGGGCGCTCCTGCAGTTCTTTGCCCATGCCGTGGGGAAGTCTATACTCTTCACCTCCGCGGGAGTTCTTATAGCTAAGAACGGGAACCTGAGGGACATAAACAAAATGGGCGGGCTCGCCAGAAGCATGCCATATACTTCATCTCTTGCTCTGCTAGGCTTCATGGACATATCTGGCCTGCCTCCAACCATAGGATTCTTCAGCAAGCTGCTGATACTTATAGCTGTTGGAGTGGAGCTGGTAAGGCTTGGCCTTCCGGGGCTGATCCTTCTTGCATTGGTGCTTCTCGGGTTCGGCCTTACGCCGGCGTATGCGTTCCTGGCAATGAAGAGGATTTTCTTTGGCCCGCCAAGGATGAAGGCCATAGAGGGGGACCTCGTAATGCTCCTGCCAATGGTGCTTATCGCGGCGGTCGGGATACTCACCTTTGCATTTCCCGCATTAATAATAAACCCGGTTTCCGGGTTTCTTCACGCTATGACGCTTATTGGTGAGGTGGTCTAAGATGATCGGATATATTCTGTTTTTGATCTGGGGCCTTCCAATGCTCGCGGCAGGCCTTGGCCTTCTGCTCAAAAGGGAGGCTCCATTTATATCCATAGCCACTATTGCGATATCGTTCTTAATCTCCGCATCCGCCCCGTTCCTGGTTCACGTGCCTTACGTGGTATCGTACCCGTGGTTCACTCTGCTTGGAAGGACAGTGAGGTTTGGAATGCTGATAGACGGTCTGTCGGTCGTGATGGGATCGGTGGTGGCGTTTGTATCTCTGCTGATAGCCATATACAGCTACAGATACATGTACGGTGACTGGGGACATACCAGGTACTGGTACTTCTTCTCTTTCTTCGTGGGATCGATGCTCCTGCTGGTCTACGCCAGCAACCTTGTAGTGCTGCTTGTAGGGTGGGAGGGAACAACGCTGGCTTCATACGCTCTGATAGGCCACTGGTACACGGACGAGGATGAAGAGAGATGGGTGGGAGATAAGGGAAGGTACGCCCTTGGGGTTCCTATGTGGTTCACCCCTAGCCAGTCAGGGGTAAGGGCCATGGTCGTTACGAGCTTTGGCGACATAGGATTCATAACTGCGATAGGAATGCTGTACAAGGTATCAGGAACACTAAGCATACTTGGAATAGAGAGCAGAATATCCGAGATCATCATAGCGCTTAACAGGGATGGGCTGCTGCTCCCATTCCTGATAGCTTTCACAATGGGCGCCTTTGCCAAGTCAGCTCAGTTCCCGTTCCACGAATGGCTCGTCACGGCGATGACTGGTCCATCCAGCATAAGCGCCCTGATACACGCCGCAACGATGGTTAATGCTGGGGTTTACTTCCTTCTGCGCTTCGCGCCCATGCTGCTGGAGGGCGCATCATCCGTGGGGCTCTACTATACGCTGAGCGCCTTCTTCACCTATACGCTGATTATAGGCGCGATAACGGCATTCATGCTCGCGAGCATGGCCGTCGCGTCGAATGAGCTTAAGCTCATACTTGCCTACTCAACTGCATCCCAGATAGGATACATGTTCATGGGGATAGGCGCAGCGTACTTCCTTGCAACGCCCAGCGTGGCGCTGTTTGCCTCGCTATCACACTTCATAAGTCAGGCCCTGTTCAAGGCGGCCATGTTCATGGCTGCAGGGGCCCTGATAGAGGAGTTCTCGTCAAGGTACATAAAGGACATGGCAAACGCCTACTCAAGGATGAAGCTGACCGCAATCGCGTTTCTGCTTGCATCGCTCTCCCTCGCCGGGATACCCCCATTTTCCGGGTTCTGGGACAAGGACCTCATACTTGAAAGCGCCCTGATGTCAGGCAACTTTATCGCTTACGTTCTCGGCGCCGCAGGCGCATTCCTCACAGCTTTCTACATCTTCAGGGCATTTACAATAGTTTTCATAAACAGGGGCGATGAAAAGCTGAGGGAGAAGGAGGTCAAGGAGGCACATCCCGTAATGCTCTGGCCCTACTTTACTCTCGGGCTGCTCTCGCTCCTGTTCGGCGTCTTCTGGTACTACCCCAGCGGGGGACTGTCGTGGGTGATCTACAGCTTCATTTACACAGGGTCGACGGTGAAACTTTCGACTGCCCCAATAACCTTCAGCCCGTCTGACGTTGCAATCTCGATCACAATCTCAGCGCTTGGCCTGCTGTCTGCAGTCTACATCTACAGGAGCAGGAGGGAAGTGGATCTCAGAAGCTCAGCGCTGAGGAAGCTGAGGGACTTCCTCTATGACAGGTGGTACATAAACTCAATATACTACAGGGCTTTCATATATTCGCTGAACAGCTTCGCCTCCTCACTGATGAAGCACGTCGAGTTTGGCTCATTTGACAGGTTCTACCACGTGATAATCCCCAGGTTCGTGCTCGGAGCAGGTGAAAGGCTGAGAAGGTTTCAGCAGGGGGACATTGGAAAGTATCTGTTCGTTCTGCTCGCAGGCGCCCTTGTCCTTCTTGTTATAGGTTTTGTTATGGTGGTGTTGATGTATGGTTGAGCCAATTTTAATCATAATAGGTGCCCTTGTTGTCGTTTCACTAGGAGCGCCGTTCCTTGGCAGAAGGACCTCTGCTTACTGCGCCCCGGCGGCGTTTGCGCTCATACTTGCATACGCATTGTACGCGCTGATAGCCATGCACGGCCTTGGCAGGATAAAGGAGATGGCTCCGAACGATCTATCGTACGTGGTGCTTTTGGTAAGCCTGCTCGCAGGCGCCCTCACATCCTTCAGCATCAACAGGCTCGGCAGGGGGTCAGGAATAGCAGTTTCACTGATAAGCTCTGGCACTCTTGCGAACTTCGTTCTGAGCTCTACGCTCAATCAATTCTACATAATCTCAGCGTGGGGCCTTCTTTCGGTTTCCAGCTACGGCATGGCAGCTATACCGAAGGACAGGGTCTCCCTCGGGAACTCGCTCAAGTACGCGTTCATGGGAGGCCTTTCATTCCAGCTGCTTCTACTGGGCTTCGTCTTGTACTACTCTTTCCTTGGAATAACTCCAGGGCTCCCCATGGTCATAGGCGTAGTGCTGCTTGTAGCCGCCGTTGGGTTCAAGATAGGGATAGTGCCATTCCACATGTGGCTGCCGGATGTGTACGGGACCTCAGATCCTGTGGCGGTTTCAGTCCTGTCATCGATGATGAAGCTGGGACCAATAGTGCTTCTCGTGAACCTGTTCATGGCGGGGGCTGAGCTGCTGGAGCCCGCACAGAGGAACGCGATGCTGGCGTTCCTGATCATCCTTTCGCTGATAACGATGACGTGGGGGAACGTGACCGCAGCCGTCCAGAAGGACGTCCAGAGGATGCTTGCGTACAGCAGCATATCGCACGTAGGGTTCATGCTCATGGCCATAACAACCATCATCGCTTCATACATCTACTCGGTATCCCCGTACCTTGCCTACCTTGCCCTCTTCGTGTACCTCTTCTCCTACTCAATATCCAAGGCCGGAGCCTTCAGCTACATGAAGGCCTTCAGCATAAGAACGTACGATGCGATAAAAGGGGCTGGCAGAGCTTATGGCGACGTATCAGGGATGTTCTCGGTCTCCCTGCTGAACCTGTTGGGCCTGCCGCCCCTGCTTGGGTTCTGGGCGAAGCTTTTCGTGTTCATGGCTGCGGCAAACCCGAAAATAACGCCATTCTTCCTGGGGCAGGTGCCCTGGTACACCCTAGTTGGCATTATAAACAGCGTGATCTCAGCTTTCTACTACGTTAGAGTGCTGCAGAGCCTCTACTCAACAAGCCAGTCATCAGCGTCCTTCCAGGGACTCAGGACAACGATAATTGCATCATCTGCGATACTGATCCTTGGAGGAATACTTCTGCCGCTCATCCTTCTCTAAATTTTTCGTAGTAGTTCTTCAGAAAGGCGGCCATCTGCCTGAAGGCCCCAGCCCTGTGAGAGATTTTGCTCTTGAGGCCTAGATCCATCTCAGCGTAAGTGCTGGTGTAGCCATTTGGGATGAACACGGGATCAAACCCGAAGCCAGAGCTACCGCGAGGCTGAAGCGAGATTGTGCCGTCGACCCTGTGCGTGAAAAGGTATAGCCTTCCACCTATGTGCAGGGTTACCGCCGAGAGGAAGTACGCGTCCCTCTCCTTAGAGCCCTCAAGAAGCTTCAGGAGCCCGCCTATCCCTATGGTTTTGAGGGCATACGCTGTGTATGGACCCGGAAAGCCGTTGAGCGGTCTGACAAAAAGGCCATCGTCCTCCACCACGAACGGCTCCCTGAGCCTTCTGCTTGCGTGCTTTGCTGCATAGAGGGAGATGTTCTCAACCCTGCTGTCCTGTATTTCTAGCTTTTCAACCCTCTTCCTGGGTGGAACGAGCGAGATCCCGGTATCTTTCAGGGCCTCGTTTGCCTCGGTTATTTTGTTAGCGTTTCCCGTCAGAAAGACGAGCTCCATGTGCATAATAATCTACCTAATTAATATTAAAATTAAAGTAGCTTAAGGCAAAAAATAAAAGCGATCAGGCTGACTTAGCGCCTTCTTTTGATGAGGAACGCAGAGGCTCCAGCAGCAACTATTATGAAAACTACAGCAACATAAACTATGACGTAGGACGGATACGGTGAGGGTGCTCTGGAGACTATAAGCTGATTGCCCTGCGCAACAGCATAGCCCTGAACGCTAATCGTGTAAGTTGGGTCCGAAACTATCCTGAAGGAGTATGTTCTGCCGTTGATCGTGAGGCTCTCGAAGTAGAGCGTCTGAGAGGATAGGGTCTTGGTAAAGATTGTTGAGTTGGTTGCGGGGTTGTACGTTCTGTTCCACTGGCTCAGAGGCTGATTGAACTCAGAGAAGTTTATGGTTGAAAGCTGAGGAACTTCAAACCCCCATTCTCCCAGGTCCAGCACGTCCATCAGGTCCTCGCCAAAGAAGTTAATGTCCTCGAGCTGTCCATTTTCCTCCACGAACAGGTGCTTCTCAATCTTGAAGTCCTTCCAGGAGAAGTTCCCTACTATCTGAGATCCGTTCCTGGTAAACACTCCGCTCAGCCAGAGGATCAGCGTTGACTTCTTTATGTAGATGGCTGTGGTCTCGTTGGCCTGAAAGCTCTTGCTCAGAATCACGCTTGCGTTTATGAGCGATATGTTGGTGCTGGGATCGTTCTCGCCCTGCGAGTTCCCTCCCTGCGCCTGAATCGCCTCCTGAAGGCTCTGGAAGAAGTCGCTCCCCTTAGGTATGTTCATCACGCTGAAGGCATAGCTGAAAGACGTGCCGTTCAGGGCTCTTGAGATAAAGCTGCCGTTGGGATAGGTGAAAACCGCATAGACGGAGTCATTTATTATAAGCTCGGCCATGTTCTGAGTTGGGTATGCTATGACCGTGGCGCTTGCCGCGTTTGCCGGAATCGCTGGATAAATTAGGAAGCCAAGGAACAGGGGCATCAGGACGAGCGCTTTCAGATTGGTCATCGTTATACCGATAATAAACCTGAGGATATAAGGAACGCCTTGAAACCTCTTGAAACGACAGCCCTCAGGGCTGTGATCGATGTGCTCAGGCCTGTCGTTCTCTCTAATCGAAACTGATTGTCATCTTTATTCAAAATTTAGAAAGTTTTTTGCTGAAAACTTCACAATTTTAAGTCAAACTTTAATTATTTGAGATAAAATATACAGCTAATGACGTCAATAGGCTTCAAGAGATATGAGCTGCCACCGCTTCCCTACAAGCTTGATGCCCTTGAGCCATACATAAGCTCCTCGATAGTTGACGTCCACTATAACGGCCACCATAAGGGCTACGTGAACGGTTTCAACTCAACGCTTGACAAGCTGGAGAAGGTCCTCAAGGGCGAGGTTACAGGATACGACATCCAGGGGATCATAAGAAGCCTCACCTTCAACGCAAACGGACACAAGCTTCACACTATCTACTGGTACAACATGGCTCCGGCGGGAAAGGGCGGAGGAAAGCCGGGAGGAAAGCTGGGCGACCTCATAGACAGCCAGTTCGGCGGCTTCGATAAGTTCAAGGCGCTGTTCAGCGAGGCGCAGAAGTCTCTTCCAGGAACAGGATGGACGGCCCTGTACTATGACACGGAGGCAAAGAACCTTCTATTCATAACGATAGAGAATCACTTCATGAACCACTATGCCGAGCTGCCTATAATACTGATAGTCGACGAGTTCGAGCACGCGTACTACCTGCAGTACAAGAACAACAGGAACGCGTATCTGGATGCATGGTGGAACCTGGTCAACTGGGACGACGCGGAGAAGAGGCTTCAGAAGTATCTGTAAGGCCTCAGATCCTCATTATTTTAATCCTATTTTTTTAAAATTATAAATTCGACGTTCAGCTCAGGTTAGAAAGGATTTTTATCTCGACCCTCACATCAGATATCAGGATTTTTCATATTAAATTTTGCAGGCGTCGACCTGGGTACCTCCTTTTTAAAAGGCACGCTGCTTGAGGAGGATGGCACCCCTGTAGTTTCTCTCAGAACAAAGGCGCCGCCAATCCTCTCCCCAAGCCTGGCTGGACTGAAGCGGATCCGTTTGACTGATTTTGCGTTCAGGAGGTTCATAAAGAAGCTCACCAGAAGGGCGACCTCGAAAAACATATACCCGGGCTTCTCGTCGATGGCGCCTGTTTTTATACCGGTTGACAGCGACTGTTATCCGCTTTATCGGGGTATACTTTACAACGACATACGCGCTAAGCGCGAGATCGAGGAGCTTGAGAGATCCACGGGCGAGTGGTTCTGAGGAAAACGAAGAAAGCAAGCGCCAACAAGTATAGCGATAAGTTTATATCAGGTTCAACTGTTGTATCTAATGGCATGCCAACAGCTTACGATGTGCCAGCAGATCAGCTAATTGCTAAGATTAAGGATTATCTTAAGAAGGAGGGTAAGATCAACCCTCGTCCTTATTTTTATTACGCCAAGACGGGATCGCAGGCAGACAGGCCCCCTCAGAGCTCTGATTGGTTCTATTATCGGGCCGCGAGCATTCTGAGAAAGCTGTACTTCTACGGCCCGCTCAGCATTAAGGATATGACTAAGATATACGGTGGGAGAAAGAGGAGAGGTTACAGCCTAGCTCACTCAAGACCAAGCGGCTCAAGCCACATCAGGAGCATACTGAAGGATCTTGAAGCCATGGGGCTTGTTAAGAAGGAGAGTAAGGGAAGGGTTCTTACCCCCAGCGGCAGGTCCCTTATAGATAAGCTTGCAACAGAGGTTTTCGAGGAGTTCAAGAAGGAGAACCCGATAGTAGAGAAGCTAGGCATTGGGTGATTTAGATGGCCCAGTACCAGCCAGATGCGTCCGACGAGGCAAAGAAAAAGGAGCTGGAGGCGCTTAAGGAAAAGTATCTCAGGATATATCTCACTCCGGAGGCAAGATACAGGCTTAACACCCTCAAGCTGGCCAACAATCCAACGGCCTATCTTGTGGAGGATCAGATATTTCAGCTTGCCCTGCAGGGCAAGCTGGATCATCAGATAACCGATGAAGAGCTTAAGGAGCTGCTTATAAAGCTCCAGAGCACAAGAAAGGAGATAAGGATAAGGTGGTGAAGAATGGGAAGCAGGAAGTCATCCTTTGAAAAGAAGTTCTACATGGCCAAGCTCAGGAGCAACTCTCCTGTCCCAGCATGGGTAATGCTGCGGACAAACAGGGAGGTAAGGTTCAACTATAAGAGAAGGGACTGGAGACACAGGAAGCTGAGGTGACAGCCCATGGCGGATGAGTCGCTGGTCACCGTGTCCTTCAGGAAGGTGTACTCGCTGCCTGTCTACAAGAGGAGCAGGAAGGCGGTTAGGAGGCTCAGAAGGGAGATAATGAGAAAGTTCAAGGTGAACGAGGTTAAGATCTCGCCGGAGGTGAACGAGGCTCTCTGGAGCAGGGGTGACAAGCTCGGAATCAGGAGGATTTCCGTGAAGGTCAACGTCGATAGGGCGGCATCTGTTGCCGTGATAGAGCTGCCAAAGGCCGAGGAAAAGACAGAGAAGGAGGAAAAGGAAGCGCAGCAGCAATAACATCATTATATGATCTGTTTGAACAATAACGTTTAATTAGATTTTGTGTGAGAGTATATCTGAAGAGAGTTGTTAGAGGACCTGTTTTATCCGCAGAGCATTGCGGTCGTGGGTGCTTCGAGAAGCAAGGACAAAATTGGCAACATCCTTTTCAGGAACATCGCTTCAACGTTCAGCGGCAAGGTCTACCCGGTTAACAACAGGGCTGAGGCTGTTGAGGGGGTTAAGGCGTACTCGAAGGTCTCCGAGATACCAGACAAGGTAAGCTTAGCAGTAGTGAGCGTTCCCAAGGAGTTCGTGATTGATGTAATGGAGGACATTGGAAAGGCTGGGACAAGGGCCGCCATCATAATAACCTCTGGATTCAGGGAGACGGGGGAGGAAGGCGCAAAGCTTGAGGAGGAGGTGAAGAGCGTTGCAAGGAAGCACGGCATTAGGTTCCTAGGCCCGAACACGATGGGCATAGTGACGCCTAACTTTAACGCTACGTTCACCTACGTTGACGTGAAGCCAGGGAACCTGGCCCTCGTGGCCCAGTCGGGAGGAATGGGAGCTTACATGCTCAACTGGGCCCAGGCCACCAAGACCGGCCTGAGCTACTTCATCGGCCTAGGGAATCAGGCCGACATAACGGAGATGGACGTGTTTCAGTTACTGGCTGACGATCCAGAGACCAGGGCCATATTCACATATATTGAGGGCGTGTCTGATGGGGAGAGGTTCCTCAGCCTGATGCCGGGCATAACCAGGAAGAAGCCGGTGGTGTTTCTGAAGGGCGGAGCCAGCTCCGCAGGGGCACAGGCGGTAAAGACGCACACTGGAAGCCTCGCGGGGTCCTACGAGCTCTTCAAGGCTGCAGTTGAAACCGTTGGAGGCATATTCGTGGAGAACCTCACCGATATGCTCAACCTGGCAAAGCTCATTTCCTCCAACGAGCCGATAAAGGACTCAATACTGGTAATAACGAACTCGGGAGGTCATGCTGTCCTAACTGTTGATGAGATAGACAGACAGGGGCTGAGCCTCGTAAAGCTGACTCCTAAGATAACTCAGGCGCTGTCAATAGTGCTTCCCTCGTTCGTTTCGCCAAAGAACCCGCTTGACCTAGGTGGGGATGCCACGGTTGAGAGATACATAACCGCTCTCAAAATAGTCCAGGGGCTGGACTGCACAAAGCTGGTTATGGTGCAGTCGCTGGCCACTGTCAGCTGTCTGGAGGTTGCCAAGGCGCTGCAGAACTTCAAGGGGAGGGGCGTAGTTGGGGTTATGATGGGAATGGCAGAGGAGGCCGCCACCAGGATCCTGGACTCCTCCAACATACCTGCCTTCACTTTCCCCGAGGACGCCGTTAGGGCCATCAGGTACTTCGTTAAGAAGAGGGAGCCGTTGCAGAAGATAAGGATCGCCGCGCCCATAGAGGATGCACAGAAGATAATAGAGGGCAAGAGCTCAATAAGCGACTATGAGGCTTTCAGGGTCCTTGAGATCTACGGCATAAGGGTACCTCCGTGGGCTGTGGTTTCCACGCTTGAGGAGGCCAAAAAGGAGGCCGAGAGGATAGGCTTTCCTCTGGTCGTCAAGGTGTCGTCGGATCAGCCCCTCCACAAGACCGAGCTCGGAGGAGTTGTGCTAAACGTTGAAAGGGAGGACCTGGAAAACGCTTTCAACAGGATCAAGGGAATAACCGGAAGGGTGCTCCTTCAGAAGCAGCTGGACGGCGTTGAGGTCTTTATAGGAGGCGTCAGGGATCCGGTCTTTGGCCCGGCTGTTCTGGTAGGAATGGGAGGCGTGTACGTGGAGGTCATGAGAAGCATAAGCTATGGCCTGTCGCCCATATCTGAGGATGAGGCAATGAGGATGCTAGAGGAGAGCAAGGTCTATGCTCTCCTCACTGCGAGGAAGAGAAACTACAACGTGAGCGCGGTGGTCAGGACCCTAACGAGGGTATCAAGGATGATCGTCGACCTGAACGTGAAGGAGATGGACATAAACCCACTTATAGTCAACAGGGACGGAGCGTTCGCAGCCGACGTCAGAATGGTCCTCAGCTGAACTCGCTCGACAAAGTTTATTTCCTCGAAGATCTTATAAGATCCAGAATGAGGGTCTACTCCACCGCTTTTGAGAACGGCATGAGGATAGACAAGAAGTACACGTGCGATGGTGAAGACGTATCGCCGCCCATCAGCTGGGATCCCGTGAGCGGGGCGGCCTCATATGCGCTTATAGTAGAGGATCCAGACGCCCCAATGGGGACTTTCGTTCACTGGGTGATCTACAACATAAGGGGGACCTCGCTTAAGGAGGGAGACGGCAGCAGCACATCCCAGGCTGGAGTTCAGGGAAGAAACGACTTTGGAAGGATCGGATACGGGGGTCCATGCCCCCCAAGAGGACATGGAACGCACAGATACTTCTTCAGGGTCTACGCGCTGAAGGAGGACCTGCCAGTAAAGAAGGGCGTAACAGCATCCGAGCTCAGAAGGATGATGCAGGGAAAGGTCCTGGATCAGGGGGAGATATACGCCACGTACTCGAGATCCTGAGGCAGAGTGCAGGAGGGCAACTTTAAGGAGCAAATGCCAAAAACATTATATACTATTTTTCCTCACCAATAAAGGAAGGTGCTAGGATAAAATGTCTCAGAAACCACACTTAAACTTAGTAGTGGTAGGACACGTGGACAACGGCAAGTCGACGACTATGGGACACTTCCTGTACAACCTTGGCGTCATCGATCCAAGAGAGGTCGAGGAATACGCAAAGGAGTCAGAGAAGCTCGGAGTTGGAGACTCCTTCAAGTACGCGTGGGTCCTCGACAGGCTAAAGGAGGAAAGGGAAAGGGGTGTTACCATCGATCTGGCGTTCCAGAAGTTCGAGACTAAGAAGTACTTCTTCACGCTCATAGATGCGCCCGGCCACAGGGACTTCGTGAAGAACATGATCACCGGAGCCAGCCAGGCAGATGCGGCAATCCTGGTGGTTTCCGCGAAGGAGGGCGAGACTGAGACGGCTCTGGCTGAGGGAGGACAGGCAAGGGAGCACGCGTTCCTTCTCAAGACTCTCGGAGTGAACCAGCTGATAGTTCTCATAAACAAGATGGACATAACGCAGCCACCGTACAGCCAGCAGAGGTACGAGCAGGTCAAGAAGGCCGTTCAGGACCTTCTGAGGCTAGTTGGATACAAGGTTGAGACGATTCCGTTCATACCGGTATCAGGGTGGGCTGGAGACAACCTTACTGAGAGGTCAGACAAGATGCCATGGTACAAGGGCCCAACACTTCTGGAGGCCCTTGACATGCTGCAGGTGCCTCCGAAGCCGATTGACAAGCCTCTCAGGATACCGATTCAGGACGTCTACTCAATCACGGGCGTAGGAACGGTACCCGTTGGCAGGGTCGTCACAGGAGTTCTCAAGGTAGGCGACTCGATAGTGATAATGCCGCCAGGCCTGAAGGGAGAGGTAAAGTCAATTGAGACCCACCACACGCCAATAGAGAAGGCAGAGCCCGGAGACAACATAGGTTTCAACGTAAGGGGCATATCGAAGCAGGATGTAAAGAGAGGAATGGTCGTAGGGCATCCTGACTCTCCGCCGACTGTTGCCAAGGAGTTCATAGCCCAGATCTTCGTGATATATCATCCCACGGCCATAGCTCCAGGATACACCCCAGTTCTTCACGCTCACACGGTTCAGCAGGCTACCCAGATAGTTGAGATCATCCAGAGGATAGATCCAAGGACAGGCCAGGTGGTCGAGGATCATCCCAAGACGATAAAGACTGGAGACGCGGCCCTCGTCAGGCTGAAGCCTCTGCAGCCGATATGCATAGAGGCCTACAAGGACTTCCCGGAGCTAGGAAGGTTCGCGCTCAGGGACTCAGGAAGAACCATTGCTGCTGGAATAGTTAAGGAAATCACTCAGAAAGGTTAAGTCCTCCTCTTCTTCAGAATTTATTCCCTCCTCGACATCGTTTTCCATTTCTTCATAAATCCTTCTGAACTGAACTATGATGGACGTTATTATTCTCTTTGCTGCCTGCACGTTCTCCGCGCTTGGGCTCTCGAGTAGCCTTATCGCAGTTGTACACTGGTTCATCAGGCTTCCTATCTCCTCCTCCACGATCTCCCTTGCCATTGGAAGGGCGGCCCTCAGGGTCTCCTTGTACTCCTGGATAAGGAACACGAGGCCCCTGAGCTCGCTGTCTGTCTCGGACATACCACTCTAACACCACGGATCATTTAAAAAACTTTTCAGAGATCAGTACTTGAGGCCGCTCTCCCTGTATATCTTTATGCCTGGTGGGGTGATAACTATCCTGTCCTCTCCAAGCCTAGCTATGTCTCCCCCGAGGGCCATGACGAACTTGTACAGCTCGTCCACGCTCTTCGAGAGCTCATCGAGAGATTTCTTGACGAGAGGGGTGAACCTGATTATCACTATGTTTCCCGAGCTCACGTCGTCCTTGATCCTCTTCACGTCATCATAGCTTCTTATCGGATACGCCTTAAGATATATGGTCTTCTCCTGCTGCTTTTCCATTACCGGTAAAATATTACAAGGGGCATTCATAAACGCTTTTCGGTCAGATTCCACTGGAGAAGGCGATCAACCAAAAAATTAGTTAAATTTTTTACAAATTTACGAACTTCAATTTATAACTTTTTTTCGAAAAACTGTCATTTTTATGAATATAATTTAGATATAGTAAAACATAAATAAAATTAGAGAAGAATACCACTTATGGAGAATAAGAATTTTGACGAGGGAATAAGGGACGTAAGGGGGCTTATGGAGAACCCGGCCACGCTGGAGAAGAAGGAGGACTCGTCCCTCGTCGGAATGATAGCGTCCTTTGAGAGGATAATAAACAACCCCGTGGTCAGGAGGGCGCTCAGACATTCAACGGAGTACTGTGAAAAGGATGGGGCCAGCAGGCTCGAGGTTGCGCTCGAGCTCTACGTGGGCAAGAGGAAGGACGCATGCCTTCAGTGCAGGCTGACAGAGAAGGTCATCTCCTACGTGTTCAAAAGGGCATCTGCCTCCTTTGGCTTCTCGGATGAGCAGGCAAAGAAGGCCCTGAGCAACGCGTACTGGAGAAGGGGCGTCGCGAGCACGATAAAGGGTCTGGCCCTGTTCGGCGTCAGAAGGCCCTTCGTTCCTGGCGCGCCCTATCAGGTTGTGTGGAACATAACGAAGGCGTGCAACTTTGCGTGTCTTCACTGTTATGAGAGCGCCGGCAGGAGGGCCGACGACGAGGCAACCCCTGAAATGGTGCTCCAGGGCATAGAAAAGCTGGCGAGGGCCGGGGTCACATCAATAGCCTTCTCAGGCGGGGAGCCCACGCTTCTGCCTCACATGGTGGACTACGTCAGGAGGGCCAACGAGCTCGGGATGTACGTTGCGATGGCCACCAACGGATGGGTCTTTGCGAACAGAAACGCAGTGAGGAAGTACAGGGAGGCAGGGCTTCAGTTCGTCCAGATAAGCCTCGACGGCCCCGATCCTGAGGTTCACGACTCGTTCAGAAGGGTGAAGGGATCCTGGGAAAGGGCTGTCCAGGCCATAAGGAACTGCAAGGAGGAGGGGATGTTCGTTGAGGTCTCGATGACGGTTACCAAGTACAACCTGAAGGACGTCCCAAGGATGATAGAGCTGGTGAGACAGCTCGGGGCCAACTGGCTCATGATATACAACTTCGTCCCAACGGGAAGGGGAAGGGAGATAATAACTGAGGACCTCGAGCCCCAGCAGCGCTACGAGCTTCTCAGGATGCTTTATGAAAACACTGGAAAGAACGGAAGCACCGAGCTCCTCTCTACGGCGCCCCAGTACGCCATGGTTGCCCAGGTTGTTGAGGCCCAGAAGCACCTTGGAAAGAACATAGTTCCCACCCACTTCAGCAACCCGCAGTACTCAAACCCCAAGCTGAAAAACCTGGCAGATTTCATAGGGGGCTGTGGAGCTGGAAGGTTCTACGTGAGCATAGAGCCGAACGGCGACATATACCCGTGCGTGTTCTTCCCGCACGATGAAGAGGTTAGGATAGGAAACCTGTTCAAGGATGACTTTGAGAAGCTCTGGGTCAACAACCCCGTTCTTGAGAAGCTAAGGAACAAGGACATCCTGGAGGGCTACTGCGGCAGGTGCCCTTACAGGTACACGTGCGGAGGCTGCAGGGCCAGGGCATACAACTACTATCACGACATACTGGCTCCTGACCCTGGATGCATACTCAACCAGAAGGAATGGGAGAAGCTCAAGATGGATCTCATGATCAGGGCCGGGGCTGAGGAGCTGCCATCGGGCGCCCTTGCGCTGAAGATCTCATGATAGGGCAAAGGACAAGGAGGCGCAGCGCATATATCCGCGCGGTCCACAAAGCTTAAATTTACAACTTTTTGAGGACTTATCCAGTTATTTTACACATCTGTTCATATCCGCCCCTATTGTTCAATTTTTTTAATAATTAAGGTATAATTTAAAAAATTTTTGCATATTTATACGTTATAAAAATAAAAATGAAAAAAGTTTAAAAGTTATCGTTCTTCTTGGTTCATAAAGATGAGTTTGAACCAACAGACACAGACGTCCGTAAGGACGAGGAAGTCCTTCGAGGTGCTGGTTATAAAGGACCGGTGCAAGGAGTGCGGCCTATGCATAAAGCTCTGTCCCCCTAAGGTTCTGGCAAGCGAGAGCACCTACAACAGGTTTGGGTACAGGCCAACCTACATAATCGACAACTCCAAGTGCATAGGCTGCAAGATATGCGAGTTCGTCTGCCCGGAGTTCGCAATATTCGTCAGGGAGGTGGGCTGAATGGGCCGGGTCCTGTTCACCCACGGCAACGATGCCATAGTTGAGGGAGCAATAGCAGCGGGATGCAGGTTCTACGCTGGGTACCCGATCACCCCAAGCTCGGAGATAGCTGAGGAGATGTCAAAGAGGCTTCCCGCTCTTGGCGGGGTATACGTTCAGGGGGAGGACGAGCTGGCCTCAATAAACATGATAATCGGTGCCTCGATGGCGGGGGCCAAGGCCATGACCGCCACATCCGGGCCTGGGTTCAGCCTGATGCAGGAGGGGATCGGGCTTGCAGTTGCAACTGAAACTCCGATAGTAGTGGTTGACGTTATGAGGGCAGGTCCAAGCACTGGCATAGCATCAAAGGCCTGGCAGGGCGATCTGATGCAGGTGAGGTTTGGCTCCCACTCAGACTACGAGATCATATCGCTCTATCCATCCAGCGTCCAGGAGGCCTTCGACCTGACCGTCGAGGCGTTCAACCTGGCTGAGACCTACATGGCCCCCGTGGTGCTCCTGAGCGACGGCGTTCTGGCGAGGATGAGGGAGAGGCTTTACGTGAAGGACCAGAGCGAGCTGGTGATAGTCAACAGGAGGAAGCCTGCCGAAAGCCCAGAGACCTACATGCCTTACAAAAGGGGAGAGGACTACATCCCTGTAATAGCCAACTTTGGGGAGGGGTACTACGTGCTGAAGGACAGCCTGACGCACGATGAAAGAGGCTACTATTATGAGAGGCCAGACGTCCAGGCAAAGTTCGTTCAGGGGGTTACTGAGAAGATAAGGAGGAACGCCAGCAGGATCTACAGATGGGAGGAGAGGTACACTGAGGACGCCGAGGTCCTCTTCGTTGCCTCAGGGGTAATGGGCAGGATAGCCTCCGTCATGGTAAGGGAGGCAAGGGAGGAGGGCAAGAAGTGGGGCATATTCAGGCCCATAACGATCTGGCCATTCCCGGAGGAGCCCCTCAGGAAGGCGGCAAGGAGCGCATCCAAGGTTGTGACAATTGAGATGAGCGTTGGCAAGCTGATCTATCCGGTCAAGTGGACTATAAGGGATGGGCAGGAAGTGAAGGTCCTGCCATGGCTTAGCTATGAGGCCCCATCTCCAGATGACCTTCTCAACCTTGTGGAGGTGAACCTCTGATGGAGCTATCGCTGAAGCATCCGCTTGAGAGGTACATAAGAAGCGAGAAGATGCCAACTACCTGGTGCCCTGGCTGTGGAATAGGAACAGTAGTGCAGGCGTTCCTGAGAGCTGTCGAGGAGCTTAACCTGGATCCGAAGGACCTGGTGATGGTGAGCGGGATAGGCTGTACCGGAAGGGTTCCGCACTATCTGAAGTTCGACGGGGCGCACGTTCTGCACGGGAGGGCTATACCTGTTGCGCTCGGCATAAAGATAGCCAACCCGAGGCTGAAGGTCGTCGTTTGGGGAGGTGATGGGGACATAGCGTCCATCGGAGGAAACCACCTGATCCATGCCGCAAGGAGGAACGCAGACCTTACGGTGATCATGATAAACAACTTCATATACGGCCTGACCGGAGGTCAGGTGGCCCCCACAACCCCAAAGGAGACAGTAACCTACACGTCGCCGTATCACCCGGACAGCAAGCCGTTCGACGTGGTAAAGCTGGTTGCCGCGGCGGGCGCAACCTACGTGGCAAGGTGGTCAACTGCCTATCCTGTGCTTCTCAAGGAGAGCATCAAGAGGGCGCTCACGCACAGGGGCTTCGCGTTCATAGAGGTCATAGCCCAGTGTCCTGAGATATTCGGCAGGATAAACGGCTTCAGGGATCCAATAGACCTCTACATGAAGATAAAGAAGGTGGGCCAGATAAGAAGAGGCATAGGGCCCTTTGAGGCCAAGTACGACTGGAACGAGGAGATAAGCCTTGGAGAGTTCGTGAACAGGGAGGAGCCCACATACCTGGATCAGCTCGAGGAGATCAGGAAGGCAGCAGGAGGTGTTAAGAGCTGAAGCACGAAATAATAATCGGGGGAAGAGGAGGCCAGGGAATCCAGCTGATGGGATACCTTCTTGGCCACGCGCTGGTCAAGTACAGGAACCTCTACGTCGTGCAGACCGAGGAATACGGGGCCTCAACGAGAGGAGGCGAGTCCTACACCGAGCTGCTCGTGTCCGACAGGGAGGATGACGTAGCCGCTGTGAAGGTCAGGAACGCAACCGCGAGCATATTCATGTTCCAGGGGGCCTGGGAGGCCCTCTCCTACAAGGTCAGGGAGGATGGGGTCGTAATATACGATGGATCGCTGGTGAGCCCCGATAAGGGGATAAGATACGACATAAGGGCCAGCGACCTTGCAAGGGACATGTTCAAGTCAGCAATAGTAGCTAACATGATAATGCTCGGGGCGCTGAGCGCCATAACTGGCATTGTATCCCTGGATGACCTCAAGGCGTCGGTTCAGGACATAGTGAGCCAGAGGTTCAGGGACCTCAACATTAAGGCCCTCGAGTTCGGCTACCAGGAGGGTCTGAAGAAGCTGGGAAGATCCTGAGCACGGCAAAACCTCTAAGCAACGTTTTTATTTAACCCATCCATATCATCCTTGCAGCCCGGTCGTCTAGGGGCCAAGGATACCGGGCTCTGGATCGGCCCCTGACGGTCGAGGGGATACCCGGTGACGGCGGTTCGAATCCGCCCCGGGCTACATTTTTTGGAAAACTATTATTAGCATAGCCACGGAATATGGGGCGTATGCTTGAAGTTCAGGGGCTCAAGGTCTCAACTGATGGCAGGCTTATACTCAGAGGGGTCTCGGCAGCCTTCGAGGATGGGAAGAGGTACGCGATAATGGGACCCAACGGATCAGGTAAGACAACGCTTGCGTACTCGATAATGGGGCATCCAGACTATAAGGTCGTCGAGGGCAGGATCCTTCTTGACGGGGAGGACATAACGCCTCTGCCTCCTCACGAGAGGGCAAGGAGGGGCATATTCCTGGGCTTCCAGACGCCCGTGGAGATACAGGGCCTCCCCGTCATGTCCATGCTCAAGACCGCCTACTCGGCCGTTAAGGGGCAGAGCGTGACCACCTACGTCTTCAACAAGATCCTGAGGACCAAGCTGGATGAGATAGGGTTCGGACAGGAGCTTCTGAGCAGGAACGTTAACGAGGGGCTTTCGGGCGGAGAGAGGAAGAAGCTCGAGGTTATTCAGATGTACGTGCTCGAGCCTAAGTACGTGATACTAGATGAGATAGACTCGGGGCTTGACGTTGACTCTCTTGAGGGGGTTTCCAGGGCCGTCGAGAGGTATCAGCGGACCCACGGCGCAACGCTCATAATGATCACGCACTACGCGAGGATACTGAGGTACATAAGCCCCGACTACGTGCTTATACTCAGCGGAGGAGAGATAGCGGCAAGCGGAGGACCCGAGCTGGCCGAAAGGGTCGACAGGGAGGGGTACGGCTGGCTGCAGAATGAGGGAAGCAAGGGAGGCAGTTAGGTTTCTGGTTCAGGAGGTCTATAAGGATCCCCAGTCGGGGCTCTCCGAGCTGCAGGCGCGCCTTGCCAGGAGGATGGCGCAGAAGTTCAGGCTGAAGATGCCATACGAGCTAAGGATCCTCTTCTGCAAAAAGTGCAAGGCCTACTCCCCTCCGATCTTCGGCAAGACGATAAGGATCAGAAAGGGGAGGATAATCTTCACATGCCTAAGGTGCGGCAAAAAATACAGGCTATTCTATAAGGACGTGAACAGGAGCTCAGCTGACAGGCCTTCTTCTCCTTGAAAGGTACGGAGATGCCAGGATCAGGATGGCCAGGACAGCGAATACGCCTCCGAGCATCCCGAATATCGATATAGCCGACTCGTTGGGCGGGACCGGCGCAGGAGGAACCGGCGGGTAGACCGTTGAAAGCACAACGGGGACTATGGAAACGAATATCGACACGAGGAGCAGCAGCTTGCCCCTGTATGACGCCCTAGTGTAGAAGCCGGATACGAACAGGATGAGCCCTATCAGCACAGTAAAGAACTCGGCCATGTTGGTCCACGGCGGAGGAACGCTGTAGGTGTAAACGGGCGTAAACCCTATGTTGCCGGAGTAGTTCTGCGGCACGCTGTACGATAGCTGGCTGATGGGTATCTGCAGCGGAATTGGATACTGCTGGGACGTCTGAACGGCGCTGAGCCTGTAAATGGATCCGTTTTCAAATACTATGTACCCATAGGGTGCTCCAATCGTGCCCTCGATGTCGGGAGTCGGCCCGAGCACTATAGGAGGCCTTGGCGGCTGATCAAAGTTGAAGGCGTCAAGCGGCAGGTTTGCATCGGCAACCGCCCTGCTTATGTATGGAAGGTTCCAGTTCCACTCAACGAACTTCAGAAGGCTGTAGTGGCTCAGGACCTGGTGATCTATGTAGTCCTCCTTGGCATACGGGGAGATTATCAGGCATGCCGTCCTCAGGCCAAGGCCAAGCGAGTTGACCTCAGGCGGAGGAACGTGGTCGTAGAAGCCTCCCTCGTCATCCCAGGTTATAAATATGGCAGAGGAGTTCCAGACCTTGCTGGTTTCGATCGCGTTAACCACGTTCACCGTCCACATCTCGGAGTAGGTTATGTTGTCCGGCGGGTGTTCCGATACGCCGCTCGCGAGGCCGTAGTCGTCGATGAAAACAAAGGATGGCACCGACCCGTTCCTGAGCATCTGGTAGAACACGGAGAAGTTGATTACGTGCTGAAGGTACTGTGGGCTGTTAAAGCCGGAGATGTAGTCGAGGTATCCTATCTCAGAGCCTCCTGCTCCAACGGGCTGGCTAAAGAGCCCCACGACTGCCCAGCTTATGTTGTACTGGGTGAGCTGGTAGAAGATAGTATGGTTGAGCGGCAGGTACGGCGGCGGGCTCACGTCGTTCGATACCACGTTTGTCCCGCTCCAGACCGCGAACCAGTTCGGCTGCGACTCGCTCATTATGGCCGTGAAGTAGTTGTCGCAGAGCACGTACTCCTCGGCGTAGTCCCAGTAGAAGGGTATCTAGATGTAGTCGAGGTAGACCATTGCCTGCGAGCCCGAGTATGCAACGAAGCCGTCCATCCTTCCATAGTCCCAGTCTCCGTGGTAGTCAACCCATCCCTCTCCGGGGTCCTGCTGAACCGGGCTGTTGGCGTATGTCAGCGGGGTGCTCCCAAGGAACGGTATTCCTGGATAGTTTGGAACCGATACCTTCCCACCCAGGACCCCGTCGGGGATGGAGAGCTCCTTCACTATGGAGTTGTTCTCGAGGACCCTGTCGTGCCCGTATGGATAAACTCCAAACAGGTTGTCAAACGACCTGTTCTCCTTGAATATTATGAAGACGTGCTTTATGGGCGTCCTCGTCTGCCCCTGCGCGTGAACCGCAGCAGGAGCCGCCGTCTGAACGAAAAGCAGAAGCAAGAGAAAAGCGCTTACCGCCAGGGGTTTCCAGCTCATTGCCAAACATTTTAAAAACAAAGATGAATATATAAACCTTTGTTCGCTCAGCTTAAATCGGCCTGAAACAAGATAGAGCTCATGAGCGGCGAGCCTGTCTGGATAGATTCGCACAACCATCACTACCTCACCTCGCTCAGCGTCCTTAGCGACCTCTCTCAGAGGGGCCTCTCAGGCTTGGTTGAGGCCAGCTGGATCCCCGTGAGGCCCAGCTCCTGGTCGACTCTTGAGGATCTCTTCAGATGGCTAACTGAGGTGGAGCGGCAGAGGCTTTCAAGGATCGGCGTCAGGCTTATGGTGGCCCTGGGCGTGCACCCCAGATGCATACCTCCAGGCTTCAGCTCAAACGTTAAGAGGCTGGAGGGCTGGCTCGAAATGAACGGGGTGGTGGCGCTTGGCGAGGTTGGGATAGACAGCGGCTCGGAGGAGGAGAGGGAGGCCTTCAGGGAGCAGCTGAGGGTTGTTCGCGCCCTCGACAGGCCCGCCATAGTTCACACACCAAGGATGAGAAAGGCAGAGATAGCCAGGCTTGAGCTTCAGATAATCCGCGAGGTTGGATTTCCGGAGGAGCTGGCAGTGATAGACCACTTCAACGCCGAGCTTCTTAACGAGCTTCCGAAGGGCAGGTACATGGTGGGGCTCTCGCTTCAGCCAGGAAAGCTATCCGTGGAGGAGGCCGTGGAGCTGGTCTACAGGTTGGAGCCTGAGAGGATCCTGATAAACTCCGACTCGAGCACAGAGCCAAGCGAGCCCTCCTGGGGTCTTGAGCTCCTCAGGAGGCTAAGCGAGAGGGACGGGGAGCTGGCGAGAATGGCCGGATGGAAAAATGCTCAGAGGTTTTTCGGCCTTTAGGCCTATACCCAGGTCCTTCTTCAGAAGGGAGACCGTAGAAGTTGCAAGGGATCTTATAGGAGCCCTTCTCGTCAGGAGGTTTGGGGACAGGATGGCGGCCCTCAGGATAACCGAGGTCGAGGCTTACAGGGGAAGGGACGATCCCGCAAGCCACGCCTACAGGGGAAACAGGGGGAGAGCATCCATAATGTACGGGGAGGTGGGCATAGCGTACATATACCTCTCATACGGGATAAACTACTGCCTGAACGTCACAGCCAGGTCTCCGTTTCAGGAGGCGGGGGCAGTGCTCATAAGGGCGGCGGAGCCGGTCTTCGGGCTTGACCTCCTTGAAAGGGATGAAAGAAAGGGCCAGTGCAGGATAGCAAGCGGGCCTGGGAACCTTACGAGGGCCATAAGGATCGATATAAGGTACAACGGGACCGACATGACGAGCGACAGGACGCTCTTCTTCTCTCCAGGATACCTTAGGGATGGGGAAAGGATCGTCTCTGGCCCCAGAATAGGGATAAGCAGGGGGACTGACAGGCCCTGGAGGTTTTATATAGAGGGAAACTGCAGCGTATCAAGGCTCTAGAGCTTTATGTGGCCAGATTTTTCATGGATGCCGATCTGAAGCGAGGTTCTATTTGTAAGGTAAAATTAATAAGCCTGTCTTCTAAAAATAATGTCGCGCAATCCCGGGCGTCGTCGCCAAGATGGGCGATTGCCCGAACGATGAGGCGGCGATCTCCAAATGCGCGTACACTGATGAGGATCCAACTGTAAAGTTGGAGCTGATGCTGGCCACAGGAAGCAAATGGGTTCAAGCCGGAGCTTGAATCCGGTTGATCCTGCCGGACCCGACCGGTATCGGGGTGGGGCTAAGCCATGCAAGTCGTACGTCCCCCAGCCACGTGGGGGGCGTGGCGCACGGCTCAGTAGTACGCAGCTAACCTACCCTAAGGAGGGGGATAATCCCGGGAAACTGGGGCTAATCCCCCATAGAC
>JBMFIC010000012.1:0-39768 GCA_049976505.1 Nitrososphaeria archaeon
AGGCGCCCCACCGAATTCAAGTTGACCGGCCGTCACCATGAGAATAAAGCTTGAAAACGTTCATAAATGCTTTATGCGTAGAGCTTCCCCGCCCTGAAGGGCGAGGCTTGTGGTTCATTGTCAGAGCTCAAAGAGGGACCTGAGGACCAGGATCAGGTTGCTCGCCTCCTTCAGCCTCCTTCTTGCGTAGTCGAGCCACTTCTCCCCGTATGGGATGTAGAGAGCTCTCCTGACCGGCTGGCCCTGGAGGCCGTAGAGGAACCTGTTCTTTATGCCAAGGAGCATGGCAACGGTGACGTCCCTGCCGTAAGTTCCGTTCATCTCGACCGCCTCCCTTACTATCCTGGTGTCGTGGGTGGCTATAGTGAACTCGTTCGCGTTCTCGAAGAGGTACTTCATTATGACCCTGTAGTTCTCGGTCTTGTCCTTCCATTTGATGTATGCGATGTCCGGCGGCTCCTTGTAAGCCCCCTTAACGAGCCTTATAACCCCTCCCCTCTTCACGATCTCCTTCACGTCCTCGTTGCTCCTTCTGAGGTATGACTGGATGGCTATCCCCTCCCTTGTTATGGTTAAGCCTTCAAGGTAGAGCCTTATGGTGGGCTCGACGTACCTGGATGCCTCCATGTCCAGCCAGACGAACACGTCGTTGACCTTGGCGTACCTTAGTATCTGGGCGTAGTTCTCCTTAGCCAGGTCGTAGCTGACGCTTAGACCTATCTGGGTTGGCTTGAGCGATACGTCGGCGTCAAGGCCATCCGACCTTATTTCGTCCATTAGCTGAAAGTACATCTCGACGTTCCTCCTGATCTCGCCGGCATCAGTTAGCTCCTCCCCCAGGTAGTTCAGGATAGCCCTTACGCCGCTCGAGTTGACCCTCTTCGTGACCCTTACTGCATCGCTGATAGAAGGACCGGCTATCCATCTTTTTGCGATGAAGAACCCAAGATTTTCAAACATTTCAACTTTATGTACTACCACTTTCAGATAATTAAGCTTTTTTTAGGCGGGGACCTAGAACTTTATGGATTAAAGTTTAAAAGTAAAGGATGCAAATAAAATATTCGATGAGCGATTTTAAGGACGAGTTCACCTACCTATCCTACGTCGCTCAGGGCAAGGAAAAGGAGTTCCACGAGCTCTTCGATCAGGCGGTTGAAAAGGTCAGGAAGGAGTACCTGGGCAAGGAGTATCCAATATACATAGGGGACAAGGAGGTCAGGACAGAGAAGAAGCTCATAGAAAGGTCGCCAATAGACGGAACCCTCATATGCACCTGCCAGAGAGGGGACAGGGAGGTTACGAGGCAGGGCATAAAGGAGGCAAAGGAGGCCTTCGATGAGTGGAGCGGAATGGGCTGGAGAAGGAGGGCAATGATCATGAGGAGGGCAGCTGACATCATAGGGAAGAACCGGTTCGAGCTGGCGGCCATCCTTTCAATAGAGAACGGGAAGAACAGGCTTGAGTCGATTGGCGAGGTGGACGAGGCCATAAACTTCCTGAGGTACTACGCCTACCTGATGCTGTCCAACAGGGGATACAACCAGGTTGTCAGGCTCAGGTCCATGGGCGTCAAGATAAAGTACGGCTTTCAGGGATCGGTCACGAAGACGGAGGTCGTCGAGCAGAGGATGGTGCCATACGGGGTCTTCGGGATAATAGCCCCGTTCAACTTCCCGGTTTCAATATCGACCGGCATGAGCGTCGGTGCCCTGGTGACCGGGAACACGGCCATTCTCAAGCCTTCATCAACGGGCAACATGACCATGCTGACCGGGATCATGATATACAGGTACCTTATAGAGGCTGGGGTTCCACCTGGGGCCTACAACGTTATAACCGGGCCTGGATCAGAGGTTGGGGACGAGCTGGTGGCTAACAGGGACGTGGCTGGCATAGCGTTCACGGGCTCGAAGGACACGGGAAAGAGCATGATAAAGAGGGCGTACGAGCTCGGCCTAGACAAGGTGTTCATAGTTGAGATGGGAGGCAAGAACCCGGCAATAGTAACCGAGACCGCAAACATAGAGGAGGCCGCGCAGGGAATAGTCTCGGCCGCCTTCGGATATCAGGGACAGAAGTGCAGCGCCCTCTCCAGGCTGTACGTGCACAGGAAGGTGAAGGATGCGCTCGTTGAGGAGGTGGTGAGAAGGATGAAGGAGCTCGTAATTGGGGACCCGCTGAAGAAGGAGGTCTACCTCGGACCCCTGATAAGCGAGGAGGCATACAACAGGTACGTGTGGGCCGTTGAGCTTGGAAGGAAGGACGGGAAGATCATCTACGGAGGCGAGAGGGTTGACGTCGGGCTTAACGGGTACTACGTCAAGCCCACGCTGATAGAGCTGAAGCACGGGCACGAGCTGTTCAGGCGCGAGCTCTTCCTGCCGATACTGGTTATGGACACGTATGAGAAGTTCGAGGACGCGATAAACATGGCCAACGACACAGAGTACGGTCTTACGGCAGGTCTGTACACAGGAAAGAAGGAGGAGATAGACATGTTCAGGGAGAGAATACAGTCCGGAGTGGTGTACGTGAACAGGAGCGCCAGCGCCACCACAGGGGCCATGGTCGGATACCATCCGTTCGTAGGATGGAAGAGCAGCGGCTTCACCGGAAAGGGAGCAGGAGGAAGGTTCTACCTGCTTCAGTTCCTGAGGGAGCAGAGCTTCTCAGTATCCCAGTGACCCCTTCACGTTAAAGGCGCTCCCAAAGATCTCGGCTTTCTCCTTTTTGTTGGATCCTACCTTTTGTGAAGCTATAGATTAGAGGATCATTCTTTGCGCTTTTCAGGAAGCCTTGGCATCCTTGGCTCCCCTTCGAACCTAAACGGCTCGCCCCTATCGTCGAGCACAAGCTTTATGAGCGAGCAGTCCGGCGGACACGGAGTCTTGGAGTACTGAGCCCTCACAAGCCTTCCCGTCTTCAGATCAAACGCCGCCCAGTGAAAAGTGCAGATTATGACGTCTTCCTCAAGCCTGAACCCATCGGCTATGATCGGCCGGCCCTTGTGCGGGCAGCAGTCCAGGTATGCCACGTATCTCCCATCGCTGAGCCTCAGGCTGAAGACTGGGTAGCCGTTGAACTGAAATTTCCTCACAAAAAAAGCGAGAGGCCCTGCGCTAATAACCCTGATGCGAACTTTTTTAAAAGCGCTTCCAGAGGCCAAAGGCGTTACAGCTGGCTTTAGAGGGTTGCGCTGCTGCAGACCAGCTCTCTGATGTATATGAAACTGATGATGGGATACAGCCATCAGGACGCCGCATCAGGCTGCGTTGAGCTGTCCCTGACCTCCTTCCGCCCTGGATGTCTCTGATGATGAAGATGACAGACGAGCTGATTGACAGAGGACCACATCTGATCTCCTCTTGAAGGGCAGGGGCCCTCAGTACGGACCGCCGTTGTGTGGCCTGCCGCATCCGTCCTGATCCCTTCACAGCTGGCTGGATCTGCCCATCCAGCCCCATCAGCCAAGCGATGGAGGCTTGCCGGACTTTCGGCCCACTTGCTCATCGCTCAGGCACGCGCGGAGCCTTACCAGGCGTCCCCTGCTTGAACGCTTCATCATAAAAGCTTCAAAAATTAAATGCGCACACAGCTTTAACCTGCGCGGCCTGTAGCTAGCCCTGCCGCGCCATTTAAAGGGCAGCAGATCTCTTTCCCGACCCTAACCGTTCCTGTTTATGGTGCTCAGTATCTCGTTCAGCTTGTCCTTAAGGGACGATATCTCGGCCCTGAGCCTCTCGTTCTCCTCCCTGAGCTTCTGTATGTCCTCCTGGCTCACCTGGCCGCATCTTTCCTCTGGCACGTACCTTATAAGCTTGTACTCCTTGAAGTTCAGCATGTTTGCGGCGGGATCGTACTCAACGGTAACGTTCAGCCTGATTACGTCAAGCTTGTCTATCCTCTTGGTCGATATGAGCTCCTCAAAGAGCCTCTTGTTGAACTCGGAGATGTCCCTTATTATCACGTCCTTGGGGACCTGTTTGCTCATAGATACAAGCGCAACCCTCCTCAGCTTGTTGGCGTAACCCGCAGCTATGACCAGGCCGGTTGATATCCTGAAGGTCACGGGACCTGCCGGGGGCTGAGCGGCGCTCTCCCCACCCTTTGCCTCATTCTCAGCGCTCATATTTTAAATTATGAAAGCCCAGTCTAAAAAATCTTTCTAGGATGGTCGCCATAAGATCCTATTTTTAAAAATTCGACAGCGTTTTGCGGCAGAATTTATCTCGCCTGCTCAGCCATCGGACTCTATCATCCTGTAAGCCTTCCTGTAGAGCCTTTCGAAGTATCCCCTCTCCCTTATCCTGAAGCTGCCGTCGAAGACCTCGCTCACTGCCCTCTCGACCTCCTTCCTAAGCTCTTCCACGTACGGGTTCATCCTGAACATCTCCCTCACGAGCTCCTCGGAGCCGCTCAGGGAGACAGACTCAACGTACTTCATGAGGCTCTGGCTCACGCTCCAGTCCTCTTCGGGGGCTATCCTGTTGAAGATTATGGAAAGAAGCTGCATGAGCTGAATGGTCCTCAGGACCAGCCTGTCGTGCTCCTCGGGGGACATGGCAACTATGGTGGCCTCCTCGAATATCTTTCTGGCCACGCTCATCTCCCTTTCGGCGTCCTTCACGGGCACGAGTATTACCTTCTTTCCGATTAGCGTGCTGGCCCCTGGCCCGAATAGGGGATGCACTGATACAGGATAGCTGAGCCCGGAGAGGAGCCTGAAGTACGGGCTCTTTATCCCGCCTATCTCAACGAATGGGCCGGAGAAGCCCTCCCTTTCAACCCCCTCTATGACCTCCTGAAGGCTCCCTATGTTGGTTGCGGATATTATCATGTCGTACCCCCTGAGCCCCTCCCCGCCGTAAAGCCTGTACCCCTGGGCCCTGAGCTCCTCGGCCCTCTCTCTTCTTCTTTCGGAGAGCTCCGCTGTATGGCCCAGGCTCTCCAGTCGCCTGTAGAACCACAGGCCCATCCTTCCGGCTCCTATGATGAGGACTTTCATTACTTCCTGATTTCCCTGAGCTGCCTTATTAACTCTGGCACTATCTTCTTGTAGTCCCCAACTATTCCGTAGTCGCAGTTCTCAAATATTGGGGCCGACGGATCCGAGTTTATGGCAACCACTATCTTTGCCTCCCTTATGCCGAAGACGTGCTGCGCCGCCCCGCTTATGCCAACGGCTATGTACAGGTTTGGCTTGACGGTCTTCCCGGTCTGGCCAACCTGCCTTTCGTGGGGTATCCATCCGAGGTCAACGGCCTTCCTGCTTCCAGCGTAGGTGCCTCCCAGCACCTCGGCTAGCTGCTTTATGAGCTCGAAGCCGTCCTTGCTTCCCAGTCCCCTTCCCCCTGAAACGATGATCTCGGCCTTCTCTATTGGCATCTCCTCGCTCTTCTGAATCTCTACCCTCTCGATGAGCTCAAGGCCTATCTCGTGGACCTCGGGCATCTCCTCCTTTATTATCTGCTCCGCCTTTCTGTTCTCGTCCCTCTTCGGAGTGGGGAAAACGTTGGGCCTCACGCTTCCCATTACGGGCCTCCTCCTCATGGTCCTGATGTGAGCCAGCTGCCACGCGCCAAAGGGCGGCCTCACGAGTATGACCTCCCTGTTCTTCTCGTCGACCTCGATCATGGTTAGGTCAGCAGTAATTCCCGTCCTGAGGTGGTTGGCTATGAACGGGGCAAGCTCCCTTCCCCTCATCGTTCCCGCCACAAGGAAGGCCTCCGGCTTGTACTTCATGGCGAGCCTTGCAAGCACCTCCCCGTAAAGCCTCGAGTAGTAGGTCCTGAGCCTCTCGTCATCCACGTAGATGACTATGTCTGCCCCGTACTTGGCAGGCTCCTCAACCAGGCCTTCTATCTGATGGCCCAGCATCACAGCTACAAGCTTGCTGCCGAGCTTGTCGGCGACCTCCCTTCCCTTTCCGAGTATCTGAAGGCTCGGCTCGAGTATCTGGCCCTTGTCCATCTCCATGTATATCCAGACGTTCCTGTGCTCAGCGATGTTGACCGGGTTCCACTCTGGACATATCTGGGTGCTCATCTAGATCACCTTCTCCTCCTTAAGCTTTGATATGAGCCAGGAGACCATCTCCTCCGGGCTCTTGCCCTGCACGACCTGCTGCTTCCTCGGGATCTTACCTATGAACTCTGTCTTAGCGACGATCGTGGGGGAGCCCTTGAGGCCGGTGCAGAGGGGGTTCAGCTGAAGCTCGTTGTTCGTGTAGACCCTTATAGGCTTCTCAGTTACAGCCCTGAGCTTGTTCCCCAGAGTAACGTCCCTCGGCTGCAGCAGGTGCATAAGCACCGATATGAGGGCAGGCATCCTCACCCTGTACTTCTCGATATAAGACTCAAGCTGCCTCTTTACGATTAGGTATCCGTCCTCAACCTCGGCATCCGTTACGTAGTACACGTAAGGTATGTCCAGCCATGAGGAGACCTGGGCCCCTATGTGGGCCGTCGAGGAGTCCAGCGTCTCCTGTCCCGCGATTATAAGGTCGTAGCTCCCAACGACCTTCTTTATCGCCTGCGAGATGACGTACGAGGTGGCCAGCGTGTCGGCGCCTCCGTAGACCCTGTCTGTCAGCAGTATCCCTTCATCTATGCCCATTCCGAGGAGGTACTCTATCCCCTTTGTAGCAGATGGCGGGGCCATTATCATCGCGGTTATCTTTCCGCCGTACTTCTCCCTCAGCCTAAGGGCGAACTCAGCAGCGACGAGGTCGTGGGGGTTCACAACGCTTGGCACACCCTCCCTTATGAGCGTCCCGGTGTTAGGATCCACGTTGACCGTTGTTGTGTTCGGAACGTACTTGAAGAGGAGGACCATGTTCAGGCCCATGTCCATCACCTAGCTAAAACGGAAAAATATGCCTTTGCCGCTCCTGGGGAAGGTCCAGTGAACGGCCTCCATCGGACAGACGACCCTGCAGGTTCCGCACTCGACGCATCCCTCGTAGCTGAACAGGATTCCCCCGTCAGACTCCGTGTAGCATCCTGTGGGGCAGAGCCTGACGCAGGCCTTGGTTGGACAGCTCCTGCACTTATCATAGTCAACGGTTATGTGGGGCTTCGAGTCCACGTCCCATATGTTTGCGTTGATTATGTCGGTTAGCCTCATCCTCTTTTCGGCGCTCATAGAGCCCTCACCATGCGGTACGCGTCAACGAGAAGCCTGAGCATGTGGTAGCGGTTCTCCGCGCACGACTCGTTTATTGCTGTCCATGCCTTCTCGGGCCCGTTCGGGTTCTCGAAGAGCCTCTTCATAATCCCGCTCACTATCATGGGGTACTTGTTGAAGAGCTCCTCCTTCATCATGAGGGCGTGAACCCTGCTGAACTTCCTCAGAAGCCTGTAGACTATGCTGTTCTCAAGCAGGCCCTCGTATGCCGAAAGCGTCTGGGCGTCGTAGCTGCCCTTTGCGTGCGCCTGCTCTATGGCCTTTCCCGCGAGGTACCCGGAGTACGCGGCGAAGTCGACGCCCCTGTACGTGTATCCCGCGTTGAGAAGGAGGCCAGCGGCATCTCCAGCGATCAGAAGGCCATCGTACGCAAGCCTGGGAGGCCTGAGCGACCATACGTCCTCGGGTATGAGGTGGGCAGAGTACTCTGCTATCCTGAGGCTCTGGAAGTAGCCCCTGAGGGCCGGCGACGTCCTCAGGTTCTCCACGAGCTGGCTGACGTGGTCCTTGACCCCCTCAATGGCCTTGCTCAGTATTAGGACAACGCCAAGGCTGACCGAGTCCCTGTTAGTGTAGATGAACGCTCCCCCGGGCATGTAGCCAGTTGGGGCTCCTATAAGGACCCATGCAAGCCCCTCGTTTGAGGCCAGGCCAAAGGCCTGGTTTATCTGATCGCTGTCCCCCTTCAGGACCTCCTTAACTCCAAGCGCAACTAGCTCGGGCCTGAGGGGCCTGACTATGCCCGATGCTTCAAGGACCAGCCTGTTTACGCCCTCGGCGTCCACAACCACGTCGGCCTTCACCACGTCCTCCCCTGAGACAACGCCCCTGACCCTTCCATCCTCCACGTAAAGACGGTCAACTGTGACGTCGGTGAGGATCGTTGCCCCTGCCTGCTCTGCCTGGATCCCCATCCACCTGACGAACTCCGGAAGATATGTGGTGAAGCTGACCGCCTCCTTTCCCTGGTACTCTATGTTGACTATAGATTCGTAGTCTGGCATTATGCTTATCCTTTCGCGCCTGACCCATCTGTGAACTGGAGCGGTGTTCAGGTTAGGGTAGATCTCCCTGAGCGGCTCCGCGTAGATCCTTCCGCCGTAGACGTTCTTGGACCCAACCTCCCTGCCCCTCTCAAGGACCAGAGTCCTGAAGCCCTTCCTGGCGAGATAATAGGCGGAGGCCAGGCCAGCGGGGCCCGCCCCGACCACTGCCACATCGTACTTCTTATCCAGTATATTCATCGCACAAGTGGATATATGATTTGTATTATTTAAACAGTATGATTGAAAAAATTCAGCAAAACCTGCGATATACATAAAATAATTGAAAAATCTATATCGCGGAGCGGCCACTTTGGGAGCCCGACAAAGTTTATATTTTCTAAATTATGAAAGAAGAGTGCGGCTATGAGTAGCTCTGGGGATGCCTGAGGCGTGATGACCCCATAGCTCACAATGAGCCGCCGTTTCGTGTCCGCCAAACGCGTTGTCTTAAAAAATTTTGAGCCATAACCAGAGACAAACCTAAATATCTTAAAAGTGTATAAGAGGGCATGAATATGTTTTTGATGGCCCTGTACCTGGCCTCCACCGCGTTCATACTTTATTTTACGCTGAGGCCCTACGTGTTCTCCGCGGTCCAGCTGATCAGGAGGGGGGCCTTTGCGGGCCTTGGGCCCGTGCAGAGGCCCAAGGTGTCAGTCATAATACCGACGTACAACGAGAGGCGGGCGGTGGAGAGGCTTCTGAGCTACGTGCTGAGCTTCGACTACCCCAGCTACGAGGTCATATTCGCCGACGACTCGAACGATGGAACCTACGAGCTCCTCAGGTCTGTCAGTGACCCTCGCGTCAAGGTCCTCCACAGGAACAACAGAAGGGGTTGGAAGGCCGGGGCCATAAACGACGCCCTTGAGCTCGTTGACCCTAGATCCAGGTACGTGATCATACTTGACGCGGACAGCGTCCCCCCGAGGGACCTCCTGACCAGGCTGGTTGAAAGGATAGAGCGGGGATACGACGTGGTCCAGGGCGTCCAGCTGCCTGTTCTGAACTCCGAGTCAAACAGCATAGCCAAGGCGAACACAATAATACAGGCGTACTATCAGCTAATCGAGCAGCCGTCAAAGTTCGTTCTGGGGCTTCCGGTGACCATAACAGGCAGCAACTTCATAATAAGGACTGACCTGATAAAAAGGTACAGGCTTAACGAGGACATAGGGGAGGACTGGGAGCTAACGCTGAGGCTTGCGAAGGACGGCTACAGGATAGCCTATGCGCCGGACATAGCTGTCAGGTGCGAGGTCCCCTTCAACCTGAAGGAGTCGATAACCCAGTACATCAGGTGGAACGAGGGGATGGTCAGGTACACGTTTAGGAGGCTATCTGAGGTAATGGATGGCGACATGCCAGTTGTGAACAGGGTGGACCTGATAATGACGGGCCTGACCCCGTTCATCACTTATGCTCTCCTGATATCGTCGGTGACGGGCGCGTACCTCTACCTCAGCTACCCATCTGTAAGGAGCATCGTCATTCTTTTCACGCTCATAACCTTCGTCTCCGGCCTATTGACGATGGTGTCCTCTGCCTCGAAGGTAGGGCTTGGATACCTCTACGCGGTCTTCTCGGAGCTGATGTACTTCGTCTTCGTTCCTGCGGCGATCTACGCGGCGGTTAGGGGGATCGTGATGGACAGGGGAGAGTTCATCAGGACCACAAAGAGGGGCATAAGCTACCTGAGCTCGTAGGGCATCTCCCTGCCCTCCAGGCCTGCCAGGAGGTTCTGGACAGCGGCTTCGGCCATCCTTCTTCTCGTCTCGTGGGTCGCGCTCCCAAGATGGGGGGTCAGCACAACGTTATCTAGCCTCAGCAGGGGGCTGTCCTGGCTGAGGGGCTCCTGCTCGAAGACGTCCAGGGCCGCTCCCCCTATGACTCCCTCGCTTAGGGCCCTCACAAGGGCCCGCTCGTCGACGACCTTTCCCCTGGATGCGTTTATCAGGAAGGCCGTCCTCTTCATCCTGGAGAGGAACTCATAGTTCACCATGTGATACGTAGATTTGTTCAGGTCAACCGTGATGACAACGAAGTCGGACTCCGAGAGAAGCCTGTCCAGCGGCACGAACTCGTAGTCCACGTCCTTCCTCGTCCTGCTGTAGTACAGTATCCTCATCCTGAACCCTCTTGCCCTCTCAGCCACGGCCCTCCCGATTCTTCCCATTCCAACTATGCCCAGCGTTTTGCCAGTGACCTCTGTTCCAAGCATGAAGTCAGGGGTCCACGGCTGGTTCCATTTTCCGCCTCTTATCATCCTGTCCCCCTCGGCGATCCTCCTCGCGACGGCTATAAGGAGCCCCATTATGAGGTCGGCTGTCGCATCAACCAGGACCTCGGGCGTGTAGCCTATTCTTATGCCCCTCTCCCTTGCGCGCTCAACGTCTATGTGGTCGTAGCCAACGCTGTAGGTGCTTATGACCCTGAGCCTCCTGGCTGAGTCGATCACCTCGGAGTCAATCCTGTTCACGAGGCTGCAGAGCAGGCCTTCGGCATCAGCAAGGTTCTCGATGAGCCACTCCTTCGATGGAGGACTTGCGTCTCTCCAGTAAACGACATCATGTCCAAGGCCCCTGAGATATGAAACCCACTCATCGAAGAACCTGAACGAGATCACTATCCTGGCCATGCGTAAACTATTAGCCTGGGGGCATATAATAACTGCCATTTCTGTGAAAAGCTTAACTGTGCATCTAATCATATTATTATAATATGATGTGCAAAGGATCCCCTGGACGCCTGATTCTGCCCTGGGCGTGTGGGGATGACCGCGATGATTGAAACCGTATCGCTCTGGAAGGTCTTCAGGGGCAGGAAGTACTACGTGGAGGCGCTCAGGGACGTCACCTTCAGGGCCGAGAGGGGAAAGGTGACCGCGCTCGTTGGTCCAAACGGGGCAGGAAAGACCACGCTCCTCAGGATAGTCTCCACCCTCGTGCTTCCCACGTCGGGAAGGGCCCTGGTGGACGGGCTCGACGTCGTTGAGCAGGCAAAGGAGGTCAGGAGAAGGATAGGCCTTGTAACCGTGAGCGACAGGCTGCTCTACTATAGGCTAAGTGGCCTGGAGAACCTCATATTCTACGGAGCGCTGTACGACATGAGCGTTTCTGACGCAAGGAGGAGGGCTCTTGAGCTCCTTGAGCTGGTCGGGCTTGGGGAGTGGGCCGAGGAGCCAACGATGCACTACAGCTCGGGGATGCTGAGGAGGCTGGCCATAGCTCGGGCGCTCATGCACGACCCGGACGTCCTGCTACAGGATGAGCCGACCATTGGGATTGACGTTCCATCGGCCAGGAAGGTGAGGCAGCTGGTGAGAAGGCTCTCTGAGGGCAGAACTGTCGTGCTGACAAGCCACCTAATGGGGGAGATCGAGGAGCTCGCAGACTACATATACGTGCTGAAGGAGGGAAGGATTATAGCGAAGGGCACCACGTCCGAGATAACGGGCCTCGTAGGGGAGCTTGCGGAGGCTAGGCTTGAGGCAGGGAGCGTGCCTCATGAGCTCGAGAGGTATATAGTTAGGTATGAGAACGGGTACGCTGTCCTCAGGGCCCCAAGGAGCGTCATCGAGGAGGCCTGGGCAGAGGCCGTGCCGGTGAGGCCAACCCTGGAGGACGCGTACGTCATCCTGGTTGGGGAGACCGGCTCCGACTACAGGCCCCACCAGTTCAGGAGAGGAGGTGCGTGGGCACGTGAGCGTCCTGTCTAAGCTCTACGCGTACATCTACCTGAGGGGCTTCAAGATATGGCTGAGCTACAGGACGAACGCCGTGCTGACGATCATAAGCTGGGTGATACCAGTCTTCACGTACTACTTTGCTGGAACGTCTCTTGGAGGGAGGATCCTGGCCCCCCTTGGAGGTGGAAGCTACACGTCGTTCATTGTGATAGGGCTGGCCTTTCAGGGATACGTTTCCTCCACGATAGCGACGGTCAGCCAAAGAATAAGGAACGAGCAGCTATACGGAACCCTTGAGTACTACATGCTGGCGCCCTCCGGCGTCCTCGGGTTCCTGGTCTACTCATCGCTGTGGGGGTTCGCGCAGAACAGCGTCAGCACTGCCATAATACTGGCGGTCGGGGCAGCGCTGGGGATAAGGTACAGCGCATCTGGGCTTCTCGCAGCTGCAGCAATCCTAACGCTTCTCATGCTGACGTCCTTCGGGCTGGCAGCTATGTCCGGAGCCGCGGTGATGGTCACGAAGCAGGGGAACCCCATAGCGTTCTTCTTCTCAACCTTCACCGCGCTCATGGGCAACGCGGTCTTTCCTGTCAGCGTGCTTCCCCCGTACGTAAGGTACGTCAGCTACGGAATACCCCTGACTTGGGCCCTTCAGGGCCTGAGGGAGGCCCTCCTAAACGGACGGGGAATATACGGCGTCCTCGGAATAATACTCATAATGATGGCCTTCGCCGTCGTGACCGTGCCCCTCGGGGTCTATCTGTACGTGAAGGCCTTCGACAAAGCAAGAAGGGATGGAACGCTCTCCCAGTACTGATCCCGAACTTTTCAGGGAAATGAATAAATATTCATTGCATGCTATTAGTGCTTAATGCAGGGCTATCCTGACTACGACGTCCTTGTAGTTGGAGCTGGACCCGCCGGGGTTGGAGCAGCAAAGGCAGCAGCTGCTGGAGGAGCAAGGACTCTGCTGATCGAGAGGGAGCCGGCAATAGCGGCCTGGAAGCCGTGCGGCGAGGCCACATCCGAGGGCGTCTTCCAGACCGCCGGGCTTCAGGCGGCGCCCCCTTACACGGTTAGGAAGGCCAACGCTCTGGTCTACGCTCCCAACGGGAAGTACGTCGCGATCAACCAGGAGGGATACGCAATAAACAAGACCTACTTCCTTCAGGCTGTTGCGGCCCAGGCTGTAAAGGCCGGGGCAGACGTTCACGTCAGGGAGGAGTTCCTCGGGTTCACGAGGGAGGACGGGCTGCTAACGGTGAAGACGAGCAGGGCAACTTACAGGGTCAAGATCCTTATAGGGGCCGACGGCTATCACTCAGCGGTCGCAAGGGCTGCTGGGATAAAGGAGAAGTCGGAGCCCATACCGACCGTTCAGTACATAATGGCAAACGTTAAGCTGAAGCATCCATACAGCGTCAGGTTCTATCTGGGAAAAAGGGTCGCGCCAAAGGGATACGCCTGGATATTCCCGAAGACCGACGATATAGCTGAAGTTGGAATAGGGGTTAGGGGAGGGGTAGCAAAGGAGTACCTGGACAGGTTCGTGAAGGAGCACGAGGACGAGCTTGGGGAGGCAAAGGTAATAGACTACAGAGGTGCCCCGGTCCCAATAGGGGGCATGATATCGGATGCCGTGAGGGACAACCTGATTCTTGTTGGCGATGCCGCAGGAACCGTTATACCTTTCACGGGTGCCGGGATACACTCATCTCTTGCGGCTGGGCTTGTAGCCGGAAGGGTTGCTGCAGAGGCGGTGAAGGAGGGAAACTACAGCAGGGAGAGGCTTTACGACTTCTACAGGCTGTACGAGGATCCATGGGGCAGGAGGATAAGGAACAGCCTGAAGGCTATGAGGATATTCGAGAGGCTCTCAGACGACGACCTGAACTCGCTGGCTGACGTGCTGGATGAGAACGACATACTTGACCTCGCTAACGGGTACAACCTGGGAAGGGTTGCAATGAAGCTCATGAAGCACCCCGTGCTGGCAGCTAAGATAGCCTATGGGCTTCTCAGCTGAGCTCAGAAGTAGTAGAAGCCCGTGAACTCCCCCTTGTATTCCTCCCACTTCACCTGGACGTCCTCTACCTCCGCGAGGGGAGGGCCTCTCCTGCACTCCTGTATGAACCTCTCTATGCTTTCCCTTTCCCCCTCAACCACTATCTTAACCGTTCCATCTGGCATGTTCTCGGCGTAGCCGCTCAGCCCCAGCCTCTCTCCTGCGCTTTTAGCAAATGCCCTGTATCCCACGCCCTGAACTAGCCCGGAGACCCTTATCTCTGCCCTGGCCTTCATGGTGCATCAGCCCTTGACCACTCCTATCGGCCTCATCCTGAAGACCCTCCTTGCAAGCCCAGCAAGCTCGGTCGCCTCTGCTACAAGGTCGACGTCCTTGTAAGCGAGTGGGGCCTCCTCCGTAACGGTATCCCTGCTTGCTGCCCTGATCTCTATGCCCATCCTCCCGAGCTCCTCCACCAGCTCCCTGTAGGTCCAGGTCCTCTTAGCTGCGCTCCTGCTCATGTACCTGCCCGCGCCGTGGGCCGCCGAGCCGAAGCTCAGCTCCTCGTTCCCGCTCAGCCCGACCATCACGTAGCTCCCTGTGCCCATGCTCCCTGGTATTAGGACTGGCTGCCCTATCTCCCTGTACTTCAGCGGTATGAGCTCCGAGCCAGGGCCGAAGGCCCTTGTTGCCCCCTTTCTGTGGACTATTGTCTCCCTGACCTCCCCGTCAACCCTGTGCTTCTCCCTCTTGGCTATGTTGTGGGCCACGTCGTATATCAGGTGCATGTCCAGCTTGTCGGGATCGCCGAAGATCCTGAAGCTCTTCCTGACCTGGTATGTTATCAGCTGCCTGTTGGTCCAGGCGAAGTTCGCCGCGCTTATCATGGCCTTTATGTAGTTCTGTCCCTCCTCGCTCATGTAGGGAACAGCTGCCAGCTCCCTGTCGGGCAGCCAGATGTTGTACTTCTTGAGGGCCCTCTCCATTATCTGCAGGTAGTCGCTGCAGACCTGATGCCCGTATCCCCTGCTGCCGGTGTGGATCAGGACCAGCACCTGGCCCTCGTGGGTCACGCCGAGTTGCCTGGCTATCCTCTCGTCGAATATCCTATCAACGACCTCGACCTCAAGGAAGTGGTTCCCGCTGCCCAGGCTGCCTAGCTGGGACTGCCCCCTCGCCTTAGCCTCCCTTGAGACCTTTGATGGATCGGCACCAGGCATGCTGCCCCCCTCCTCGGCGAGCTCCAGGTCGTCCTCCCATGCGAAGCCCTTCTCGTAGGCCCACTTCATGCCGTACCTCGCAACCTCGTCGAGCTCCGAGGGGGTGAAGGAGAAGCCGCTCTCGCTCCCCAGCCCGCTCGGCACGTTCCTGTAGAGCGCGTCCATCAGCTCCTTCAGCCTAGGCCTGACGTCCCTCTCCGAGAGGTTCGTCCTGACGAGCCTGACGCCGCAGTTTATGTCGTATCCCACGCCCCCGGGGCTTATGACGCCCTCCTCGGCGTCAAAGGCAGCAACGCCGCCTATTGGGAAGCCGTAGCCCTCGTGGCCGTCGGGCATCACGTAGGCGTACCTCAGGATACCCGGAAGCGTGGCGACGTTCATGGCCTGGGTGAGGGTCCTGTCCTGCTTTATCCTCTCCATGAGCTTCTCGGTCGCGTATATCCTTACAGGAACCCTCATCTGCCCCTGCTTAGGGATCTCCCAGGTAACGTCCCCAATCCTCTTTATCTCCATGTGAGCTTTTTCGCCGTCATCCGATTTAAAATTTATTTCGGTATTGTGACGATTCCCAGCGTTCGCTTAAATAGCAAGGGCTGCGAATATACTGACATGGCAGGGGATCTCGGGGACAGGCTCTTCTGGATTGCGAAGGAGGAGGAGATAAAGAGGGGCCTGACAACGGACTTCTACTTCCTGAACGTCGAAAGGGCCATGGACGGGGAGGGCATGAACCCTAGGGTCGTTGCCGAGATATACACGAGGCATCTCCCCTATCCCGACAGCTGGGGCATAGTGAGCGGGATATATGAGGCCCTTAAGCTTCTCGAGGGCCTGCCGGTTGACGTCTGGGCCTTCGACGAGGGGGAGGCTTTCCTGATATCCAGGGGGGACATAGCCTACGAGCCGGTGATGAGGATAGAGGGGCCGTACAGGAGCTTTGCAAGGTTCGAGACGGCCCTGCTGGGATTTCTGTGCTCGATGAGCGGGGTCTCAACAAAGGCAGCAAGGCTCAGGTACCTGGCTGGGGACGGCAAGATACTGCTGAGCTTCGGAACAAGGAGGACCCATCCCGCCCTTGCCCCCATGATAGAGAGGTGCGCGTACATAGCTGGCTTCGACGGTTTCAGCAACGTCCTCGGGGCCCAGCTGATGGGGATGCAGGGCTCTGGCACGATGCCGCACAGCTTCATACTTCTCTTCGACGACCCGAGGAAGGCATGGGAGGCTTTCGACAGGCACGTGGACAGGAGCGTGCCGCGGATAGCGCTCGTTGACACTTACTACGACGAAAAGGCGGAGAGCATAATGGCGCTTGAGACCCTTGGAAGGAAGCTTTACGGCATAAGGCTAGACACGCCGAGCTCGAGAAAGGGGGACTGGAGGAAGATAGTTGAGGAGGTCAGGTGGGAGCTGAGCAGAAGGGGAGGGAAGGACGTCAAGATCCTCATATCCGGAGGAATAGACGAGGAGAACATAACGCAGATGAACGACATAGTTGACGGCTACGGGATTGGAACGTCCGTATCTGACGCCCCGACTATAGACTTCAACATGAAGATAGTTGAGGTTGAGGTTAACGGAAGGATGGTGAGCAGGGCCAAGAGGGGGGACATATCGGGAAGGAAGATGGTGTACAGGAGCTACGAGAAGGGCGAGGACATAATAGCCCCGGCAGACGTGGAGCCTCCCGAGGGATACGAGCCGATGCTGAAGAAGTACATGGAGAACGGAAGGATGGTGAGGGAGTTCGAGGACCTCAGGACGATAAGGAGCAGGGTCCTGAGCAGGCTGAAGTGGATAAGGGAGAAGTCCCCCCGCGTCAGGCTGCTGTACTGAGCGCGCTGCCTGCAAAAAGCCTATAAATAGAGCGCGTTCTGATAGTTTGAGCAATGAGCAAGCTTGATGACGTCCTGAGCCTCGCGAAGTCCAAGGGGTACTTCTGGCCGTCCTTCGAGATATACGGAGGGGTGAGCGGATTCTACACGTTCGGGCCCATGGGCATAACGCTCATGAACGGGATCCAGGATCTTTGGAGGCATCTCTTCAAGGTCAGGTTCGGGTTCATAGAGCTAAGCGCCCCGAACATAATGCCCTATCAGGTCCTTAAGGCCTCGGGCCACGTTGACAACTTCAAGGATCCCATGGCGGAGTGCAGAAGGTGCGGCTTCAAGTACAGGGCCGACCACCTGCTGAAGGAGTCGGGGATACAGGTGTCCGAGGGGGCGGGGGCGGAGGAGCTGGAGAGCATCCTGAACTCCAGCAGGGTCAGGTGCCCGAAGTGCGGCGGGACGGAGTGGAGCGTGAAGCTCTACCTGAACATGTTCGAGACCAACATAGGGCCGTACGCAAACAGCAAAGGCTTCCTGAGGCCGGAGACGGCGCAGGGCATCTTCGTGGAGTTCAACCAGCTCTACTCATACAGCAGGGAGAAGCTGCCCATGGGCGTCGTCCAGATAGGCCCTGGGTTCAGGAACGAGATCTCGCCGAGGCAGGGGCTGATAAGGCTAAGGGAGTTCCACATGATGGAGCTCGAGCTATTCTTTGATCCGGATGACGAGCAGGCGCCGGAGCTTCCCGAGGACGACAGGCTCATGCTCCTTCACGAGAAGGTTAGGGAAAGCGGGGTTCCCGAGGCTCTCACCCCGAGGGAGGCGTACGAGAGGGGGATAATAAGGACCAGGTGGATGGCGTACTTCCTCTACCTCTCTAAGAAGTTCCTGAACGCCCTTGGAGTCCCCGACGACAGGCAGAGGTTCTACGAGAAGGTGGGGGCTGAGAGGGCCCACTACTCGGCCCAGACCTTCGACCATGAGGTCCTGATCGATGAGCTCGGATGGGTCGAGGTTGCCGGCTTCGCCTACAGGACCGACTACGATCTCAAATCCCACATGAGCGCCTCGGGGACAGAGATGTACGCCGTGAAGAGGAGGGTTATATCGACGAAGCAGAGCGTGATGATAAACAGGGACGAGCTGAAGAAGAGGGAGAACTGGCAGCAGCTTATAAACCTGCAGCCGGAGGTGAGGGATGATGGGGTATACCTGGGGGACGTGAAGCTTAGGGAGGGCGAGTACAGGATCATCCAGGAGGTCGAGAGGGAGGAGATAAGGAAGTTCGTCCCCCACGTGGTTGAGCCGTCGTTCGGGCTTGACAGGCTCATGCTGGTGACGCTGTACTATGCGTATGGGAAGAGGGAGGGCAGGAACGTGCTCTCGATCCCCAAGCACCTGCTGGGGAACCTGGTTGCTGTGCTTCCGCTGGTCACAAAGGAGGAACTGACCAGCAAGGCCCTTGAGGTCAGGGAGGTCCTTCTGAGGTCTGGATTTGAGGTGGTGTACGACGACAGGGGGTACATCGGGAAGAGGTACGCGAGGCTTGACGAGGCGGGCGTGCCTTTCGCCGTGACCATCGACTCGCAGACGCTTCAGGACGACACCGTCACCGTGAGGGACAGGGACACATGGGCCCAGACCAGAGTTAAAATATCAGAGCTTGCCACTTATCTGCGGGAGATGGCCAGATGGCCTTTGTAGTCCACGGAGGGGCAGGAAGGGCAAGGCCTCATGGCGAGGACCTCCTTAGGGTTCTTGAAAGGGCCTCGGAGATAGGGTACGAGCACGCAATGAGGGGCGAGGTCGTAGAGGCCGTAGTCGAGGCGCTGTACTTCATAGAGGAGAGCGGGCTGTTCAACGCAGGAAGGGGCTCCGTCAGGAACTCAATGGGCTACGTTGAGATGGACGCTGGAATAATGCGGGGGTCCGACAGGGCCGCTGGGGCGGTGGCGAACCTGAGGAGCGGGAGCGCTATAAGGGAGGCCCTGAGGGTTCTTCAGGAGGGAAAGCACGTGCTTATAAGCAGGCCCATAGGATCGGCAGCTCCTGGAGTGGAATCGTCTGACGGGGAAACCATAGGAGCTGTGGCCGTATCCGTGGAGGGCGAAGTCGCTGCTGCTTCATCAACAGGAGGGATAAAGGGGAAGAGCCCCGGAAGGATAGGGGACGCGGCGGTTCCGGGAGCCGGGTTTTACGCCGTGAGCGGAACTGGAGGGACTGCCCTCACGGGAATTGGGGAGCAGAACATGAGGTGCCTAACAGCGTACAGGATAGTGATGGAGATGAGGGCAGAAGATCCCCTCAGATCTATCTCAAAGGTCTTCGAGGAGGTTAAGGGCGAAATAGGGGAGCTCAACCAGGGGGCCATAGCGGCTGACTCGAGGCTGAGGATGGCGGCGCTTACGACGGAGGAGATGATGCCGGTTTGCTTCAGGAGAAGCGACGTTAGAAGGTGCGGGACAGACTTCAGGGAAGGGATACTGATCTAGTTGAGCTCTCCCAGGCCTGAGAGGAAGGATCTCATATCTGTGCCTCTTATAGGGCTCCTGAGGACCTTTGCAATAGCGCTGGTTTCGCCCTACCTTGGCCTTGCCCTCTACAGAAAGGGGATGCCCCTCGCCTACGTCGGGGCGGCGTACCTTGCGCTGGCCGCGTTCGGAGCGCTGGGTCAGCTGTTCGGGGGAAGCGCGTCCGATGCGCTTGGCAGGAGGCCCGTTATGATCATGTCCCAGGTGGCAAGCGGTCTCTTTCTGGTCCTGATGGGGCTTAGCTTCGAGCTCAGGGGCTACGCGGCGTTTCTGGCCTTCTCCTTTCTCCAGACCTTCTTCGGAAGCGCAAACATGGCGGCCTTCAACGCGTACGTGGGAGATGCAGGGGGGACCAGCGCGGAGATGGTCAGGGGGTACAGCAGGATGAGGGTGGGGATAAACATAGGGTGGGCGGTGGGCCCCCTTGCGGGCGGGGTCCTGATCGGGCTTCTTGGCTTTGAGCTTGCCTGGATGATCTCCGGAGGCTTCGTGATGGCCTCATCCGTGGCCTTTCTGATGCTTTCGGGAGGCAGGGGCGTAAGCTCGGGGATTGACCTGAGGGCAGCAGCCGATCCAGGATACCTTCTCAGGATATCCCCATTCGTAATCTTCTACGCGTTCGTGGCGCAGTTCGGGCTTACCCTCACCATATACGAAACACTGACCTCCTCCCCGCCCTGAAGGGCGAGGCTTTAGCTAATTGTAAGGCTTATTACTTAAGTTAAGGTGGGGTACAAAGAGCCAAATTCGGTATGTATAAAATTTAGTGTAACCAAAATATATACTGAAAAGTTCACAAGGTATATTAACTTAAATACTGCTATTTGCTAACGTGAAGCTAAACACATATATAAGAACGTTGAGACTTAAAGACCCAATTAAATTTGCTTTTGAAATTTACGATTTCGAATTTGACAGAGAAAAAACAGAATTCGTATTACTCAACGAAGGACATCTAATGTTGTATAGGAGATTTAACCCACCAGTTGCAATCTTGTATGCCGAGAGAGAAGAAACTGCAAAAGAACTGTTATCAAAAATAGGAAAAGAGGATAAATTTATTCTTTTCATAGAACCAAGATGGAAAGAATTACTCAACTTTGATGACATGAAAATCTACCCCGAGATTTTAATGACTTGCCAAACTCCTAATGTTTTTGAAAATGACAAAGTGAGGCAACTTACTATAAACGATGTAAAACAAGTAATAGATATTTATGGTGAGGATAGAGGCGAAAGCTTAGCGGAAATGTTAAGAGAGAAAAGGACTACAGCATGTGGGCTTTTCATAAACGATTTACTAGTCTCTATAGCATAAACACTGGTAGAAACTGATGATGTAGCTATAATAGGGGGAGTCGTTACAAGGGAGGAATTTAGAAATAGAGGATTTGCTACATCAGTTGTATCCAAACTAGCTTACTATATTATTAAAGGTGGTAAAATAGCTTCCTTGTACGTGAGGGAAGACAACATACCAGCAATACGCGTTTACAAAAAGATCGGGTTTAAAGAGTCTCGGAGAAGGTATGGGTTTCAGTAAATACGGATGCTAAACCTATGTGAATATTAAAGCGTGTATGCAGTAAAGCGAAAAAGATTTGATATAAATCTTCTAACCTCGCTCATTACAAACTTTAATAGCATCTCGTAGCTCAGCCTGGTTAGAGCGCCCGCTTCAGTTTGTAGTCTACCTATAAGGGCTTGAAACAGGATCTCAATTTATAAAATGCTTTACGCTTACGTATGGGGCCTCTGGTAAAAATGGATGAAGCTTTCTTTTTGACGTTGTAGTCTAAATGGGTTTTAAAAAGCGTCGTTCTGGTCCGTTCGTTGCAAAAGCTCACGGCCAGCGCTCTCATAGCTGAAAAGCAGCCCAGCCTTAACGATTCAGGTTCGGATGGCGATCTTCGGGCATAACACATAATAATGGCGGAGCCTTCGTTGTACTGTTGAGGCTCTGGAGCCTGCATCCAAGGCTTCTCGACAGGATGGGCCTGCTGGCCTTATGGCGTGAAGGGCTTCTTGCCCAGAAGGTTCTTCTGGGGGAAACGAGGGGCTATCGCAACCATCCGCAGCTCATCAGGTTCAGGCTCACCAGCGATCCCTTAACGTACATAGGAACTTACCTTTATCATGTTTATCTTGAGGGTGCGAGAAGAGGCTACGCCCTCAACCCCGGAAAGATATTAAGGTATGACCTGAGCGTGGAGAGGCTTAAGGTGACCAGCGGACAGCTCCAGTTCGAGTGGGAGCACCTTCTTGAAAAGCTGAAAAGGAGGGACCCTGAGTGGTACAGGAAGCTCCTCGGCGCCCGTCCTGAGCCCCACCCTCTTTTCACAGCTGTGGAGGGTGACGTGGAGCCTTGGGAAAGAGGAACAAAGGCTAGTCGAGAATTGCCCGATCCAAGGCTTCCACGTCGACGGTCCTGAGGAAGTCCCTGTATATCCTTTCAAACCAGTCATCGTAGGGGGCTACCTCGCCTGCCCAGATCTCCCTGAGGCCCTTATTCCTCCTTATGTGGTTGATCAGCCTGAGCGTGAACTCGCCGTTGAGGAATATGTCGTGAATGTACGTCCCGAAGACCCTGCCTTCATACGCGCCGCTATTTATCCTGACGCCTCTTCCATCCCTCTCGGTTATGGTCTCAAATGGGGTCCTGTGAAGGGTCCTTCCGTAGTGTATCTCGTAGCCCCTTACGCTTGTGCCCCTCGCCGGTCCTCTCTCTATTAGTGCGGTGCTCCTGTGCACGCTCTTGACCGGCGCCATCACAGTTATCGCGTCCAGAAGCCCAAGCCCGTCGAACTCACCGGCGCCGCTCTCAACGCGGTCAACGATCCTCCTTCCCAGCGCCTGAAGGCCGCCGCATATGCCCATCACAAGGGAGCCGTCGCTTACTGCAGCCCTCAGGTCCTCCCGAACGCCGTTCCTGAGCATGAACTTAACGTCCGCGTGCGTTGCCTTCGATCCGGGAAGTATGTAGAGGTCGTAGCCGCCTACAGCGTAGCTCTGAAACGCTATGCCAACATCGGGATACAGGTACAGCGGAAAGACGTCAGTGAAGTTGGACATGTAGGGGGCCCTGAGCACGAGAACCCTTACACTTCCGCTCCTCTCCGGAGGAGTCTCGGCCGAGTCCTCCCATGGAGCTGCTAGCCCGTACTCGGGCAGGTAACCCAGGATCCTTATCCCGTACCTCCTGAGCATGATATCATATGCTGGCCTTATGAGCTCCTCGCTTCCAGAGTACCTGTTCAGCACGGCCCCTGCGAACCTTTCCCTCCCCAGGATCTCAACAGTTCCCAGGATCGCCGCAAGTGATCCTCCCCTGGATATGTCGCTGACGAGGATGTACCTCGCGTCCGATATGCTCAGGACGTACCTGTTGGAAAGGTCAGGCAGGTTTATCTCCGTGGGGGAGCCTGTTCCCTCGATCACTACAGCATCAAACCTTGACGAAAGCCTCCTGAGCGATTCAGCGATCCTCCTCCTGAGGAGCTCCTGAAAACCCTCGGAGTAAAAGGCGTTTACATCAACCGTGGCAACGTGCCTTCCCTGAACCACGACATGAAGGCCTCCTGGCTCCGGCTTGACAAGCACCGGGTTCATGTCAGCCTCCGGCTCGACCCCAGCAATCCTTGCCTGAAAGACCTGGGCGTAGGCCATCTCCCCTCCGGATCCAACCCCAGCGTTCAGGGAGACGTTAAGGGCCTTGAACGGCGCAACTCTGAGGCCCCTTTCCCTCAGGCGCCTTATTATCAGGGATGCAAGAAGCGTCTTTCCGGCCCCTGAGGACGTCCCGAACACAGCTAAGCTTTTACGCATTTTCAGCTACTACTGCCCCGTCCCTTATAACGTAAGCTGGCCTTTCGTGGTACCTGATCGCCGATTTGATGCTGTCCCTCCTGAGAACAACTAAGTTGGCCGGGCCTCCAGCGGCTAGCCTGTTCTGAACCCCTATCGCCGCCGATGCCCTCCAGGTTATCATGTCGTACAGCGTCTCCCTGCCGGCCGGGTCCATCATCCAGAGCAGGTGGGATGCAAGGAACGAGACCTCGAGCGGGCTGCACGCGCCGTAGGGATAGTATGCGTCGTTGCAGTCGTCCTGTCCAAGCGCCACGTTGACCCCCCTCTCAAGCGCAAGCTGAACCGGAAGGTGGTACTTTCCCGTGTGAGGGTTGGTGACGAGGGATATCCCTGCCTGCTTCACCTTGTCAAGGATCCTGATCTGTTCATCCCTCCCCATAACCTCAAGGGCCCTGGCGTGGCAGGCCTCTACCCTTCCCTCGAGCCCGTAGCCCATGGTCTCCTCCGCCAGCATCTCGAGGGTCCTCAGCTTCGGGTCTGGAGCGTCATCGACGAGGAAGGCCGCAGGCTTTCCGTGCTTCCTCGCCAGCTCAAGCGCTATCCTTATGTGCTCCCTCCTGTCCTGGTCGCTTCTCTCTATCCAGGGTATTCCGCCGACCACGTCGGCCCCCTTCCTGAGGGCCTCCTCGACCAGGGCCTCAGCCCCCCTGTCGATCAGAAGGCCCTGCTGCGGGAAGGCCACTATCTGGACATCTACCAGATCCCTCGTCCTGCTTCGTGCCTCAAGGACCCCCTCCAGGCCCCTGAGCTCGGCAAAGGTGTCCACGTCGACGAAGACCCTCATGTGGGTAACGCCGTTCGCGGCCGCGGAGATGAGCTTCTCGGTCACCAGCTTCGCTATCCTGTCTGGGTCGTAGCTCTTCTTTACCTCCGCAGCCTTCTTTATCGCCTCATCAGCGGCAAGTCCAAGCTGGTAGATGCCGAGGGTCTCGCCCTCTATCATGTCCCCCGTCTCGACCTTGTCTATGTGGACATGGGGTATCGCGAAGCTCTCCGTGAGCAGGTTCCCCATGCCGTTTATGTCCCCGCTCTCCCCTGAGTACTCGTAGATACCCGCAACCGAGCTCCCCTTTATCTCAACAGTGTACAGGCCCTTCCTTCCCCTCAGCCTTACGTTGGCTATCCTTATCATGGTATAGTATCATGCGAGAACAGGATATAAACCTGATTTTCCGCTCTAGAGCTCAACGCTCTCCAGGAGCCTGACGTCCTCCTTCACATGGCCGTTGTAGACGCTGACAAGGTGGTATATGAGGTAGACCATGAAGAGCCCGAGCGTCACGACAGCAAGGACCCCGTAGAGGAAGTAGCCCTCCCTTCCTGTCCTCCTCCTGCTGAGGGATATACCAAGGGCCCTGAAGGCCTCATCCTCAGTCTGCTCCAGCGCAACTACGCTCGAGTGAAGCCTGCTCATGAGGTACAGGATAAGGATCAGGGACGCTATCTCGAGGAATGGGACGAACCAGAACAGAACGGCGAGAATGAATGGGACGAGGGAGTATCTGGCAGGAGCGGAGGATATGCGGTCGGCGTAGGAGGCTGCCTGCTGTATCCCTGAGGCCCTGAGGGCGGCCGCAACCCTCTGCGCGTGGGCGTTAAGGCTGAGGTACAGCCGGTATACGGTGAAGAGGTACAGACCAAGGTAGGCCAGGGAGAGGACCTGGACGAGCACAGTTACGTAGTAGTACTGGTAGATAACGGCTATGATCCCTGACGCTGATGGCCCGCTCGAGAGGACGCTGGAGATCACGACGTAGGCAAGGTAGAAGGATGACACGAGGGAGCCCGCGAAGAGAAGCCATACTGCGTAGACGTACTTCCTGGAGACGTAGACCGAGGTCTGCCTCTTGAGCTCGTTGAAGCTCATCACGGTGATCTTTGGGCCCGGCAATTAAAAACGTTCCTGCCTGGCTCACTCTTTCAGCTTCACGACGTTCTCCTTGCCGACCTTCTCAACGGTAACTATGCCCTTCCTCTCCAGCCTCCTTATAGCCCTCCACGCCGTCGTCTTCGGCAGGACCAGGGCCTGCCTTATCTCGCTCTCCTTCGCGGCACCTCCGTTCTTCCTTATGAACTCAATTATTCTGCTGTCGAGCTCCCTCTCTACCTTCACCTGAGCCCTTCTCCTCCTTCTCACCAGAAGGTACACAATGACTGCGGCGGCTGCAGCGGCTGCAGCAGTCGCGGCCAAGTACCCCCAGATAGCCGAGTAGGCCGACATGTACCCAGAGGCTGGGGCCGGGAGAAGGTAGCCTATGAGCCAGGAGCCCGGCGAAAGCTCGATGTAAAGGGTGCCGTCGGAGCTGCTTATCGAGAGAGGCACCCTGTTTATGTAGTCCAGGGTGGAGCCGCTTGGAAGCCGAACTACCGTGTAGTAGGGCGTGGTGAAGTTCAGTAACCAGCTCACGTTGTTCTTGTATATTATGCTCAGAGTGTAGTAGCTCACGCTTATCGTTCCGTTCTCATCCGGTGCCACCTCCACGACGTTTCCGCGGACGGCGTACACGACAGGGGTTCCGTTGACGTAGGAGACAGTGAGATACTGCGGAGACCCTATAAGGGTGAAGTTTGCCGGCACGTACGCAGTTACCGGGGAGGTTATGTTAACCCCCGCGTACCCATCGCTGTAGACAACGATGGACGCCCTCGGGTAGGAGGCCTGTGCCGCTGCAGCGACCACGAGGGCAAGCAGCGCCAGCGCTAGAAGCTTCATTGCGAATAAATAATAAAGATGAGGATATAAGCTTAAAAGAGCTGGAGCCTTCTTCCTGCTCCTCTCTTTACTGCGTTCGTGTAGACGACGTACGCTGATGCCACGTCCTGGATCGCAAGGCCTGTTGAGTCGAATATCGTTATATCCCTGTCAGAGGTCCTGCCGCTTATCCTGCCCTCCAGCACGTCCCCAAGCTCCCCGTGTATCTGGGACGGCTTCAGGATGCCCTTTGATATGGGGACGTTGACCTCGCCCGAGTGAACGGCCTGCTCCATGTCGTCGACTATTATCTTTGCCCTCAGGAGTATCTTTGGATCGAGCTCCTCCTTTCCCGGGGCATCAGCCCCTATCGCGTTTATGTGGGTGCCCTCGCTCACCCACTCGTCCATAACAACGGGTCCTGTGGCCGGGGTCGTCGTGACTATTATGTCGGCGTCCCTGACGCACTCCCTGACGCTCTCGGCCTCTGAGACGCTCACCCCGTTGCTCTCAGCGAACTTCACGAATTCCCTGAGCACATCGCCGTTTATGTCGTAGGCCTTCCCCTCGAGAGATGGGAAGAACTCCCTGAGGCCAAGGAGCTGGAACCTTGCCTGAGTTCCCGCGCCAACGAAAGCCACCCTCCTGGAGCCTTTCCTTGCCAGGTGCTTAGCGGCTATGCCCCCTGCCGCTCCTGTCCTCATTGAAGTAAGAAGCGTCCCGTCCATCACAGCTATAGGCTGGCCAGTCTCGGGGCTCAGAAGCAGTATCGTTGCCATAACTGTCGGGAGCCCCCTCTCCCTGTTCCTCACGTGAACGTTAACGACCTTGACGCCGGCGGCGTTCAGCGACTTTATGTAGGCCGGCATCACCCTGAAGTCCCCCTGGTACTCCCTGAAGAAGACGTAGACCTTTGGCGGCATCTGGACGTTTCCCCTGGACTTCTCCCTGAAAGCCTCCTCAACGGCCTCCGTTATCTCCTTCATGGTTACGAGCTCCTGAACCTCCTTCTGGTTTATGAACAGGATGTCCATCAGGAGCTTCTTGCAAACCTTAACTTATAAATGTTTTAACAATAAATCGATAATCTTCAAATCATTTCAAACGTTTTGATGCATGGGTCAAAATTTTGGAGCTCAATCGGTTAGCGTGAAGCCGAGGCTCTCCATAAGGCTGACGTACTCTCCGTCCTGAAGCAGCGCCGTCCTGACCGGCTTCAGGATCTCGTAGATGGTGTCGGCAACGGAGGTCTTCAGGTCGAAGGGGTGCACCTGCCTCTTCAGGTAGGCGTTGCTGAGCTCGGCGAAGTCCCTGAAGAGGACGTCTCCCCCGTACTTCGGGTCCCTCCTGAGCAGGAAGCTCCCCTTCAGGGGCATTATTATGTGCTTCACTATCTCGAGGACCGGGTTCCCATCGACCAGGTCGGGAGGGCACCAGGCCTTTATCATCTTGTCCCTTATCTGCCTGTAGCCGTCGTGAACGAATATGGCGCTCTGGGGCTTCGACTTGCTCATCTTGCTGAAGACCTCGCCCTCTGACTCGCTGGGCTGTGATAGGCCAGGGAGCAGGTGATGGTGCACGGCCACCGGAACCCTCCAGCCCATCTTCGGGAAGAGGTCCCTGGCCAGCATGTGGGCCTTCCTCTGGTCAGTTCCCCCGTGGGCTATGTGGACGTCCAGGGCGTGTATGTCGTTGACCTGCATTAGAGGGTACATAAGCTGGGCAAAGGTGAGCTCGTCCTTCTCAGACCTGCCGGCAACTGTGAGAGTCCTCGAGACCCTTGCAAGGTTAACGTTGGTCGCGAGCTTGAGAAGGTCCTCCCAGTAGGAGCTGCGCCTAGAGTAGAGCTCAGAGCCGTAGACGAAGCTTATCCCAGGTCCAACGAAAGTTGTGAAGGCCTTAACGTAGCTCTCTGCTGCAGCCCTTATCTTCTGCATGTCCTTTCCTAGCTTCTCGTTTATGTAGCTGTGCCAGTCTGCAAGGAACACAGTTACGTCGATTCCGGCCTGAAGGAAGTCCCTCAGCTTCATGCCTACTATGACCAGGCTACCCAGGTGCAGGGGGCCGGATATCTCAAGGCCTATGTAGTGCCTTACCCTTTCTCCGCTCTCGAGGAGGGCCCTGAGCTCATTGACGGTCACTATCTCCTCTGTTGGGGGCCTTGAAATTAGGGCAAGCCTTTCCTCGACGTTCAACTTAAAATACTTCACTTGCGTTCTCTATTAAACTTTGTTTTTACTTCCTCCTCTCCTCAGGAGGATCGTCGACGCCCTTCTCGTCTATTATGAACACTGCCTCCCTCTCGGGAAGGTAGGGGCTGTCAACCATCCTTGCTATCCTGACCTTCGCGGACTTCCTCAGGTAGACCCTATAGGTGCTCATGTGGGCAACCACGTGGCCCCCAACGGGCCTTGTGGGGTCGCCGAAGAAGGTGTCCGGGGCAGCCTGAACCTGGTTCGTAACTACCACCGCAACCCTGTACATCTCGGCTATCCTGAGGAGCTGGTGCATGAACGCGTTGAGCCTCTGCTGCCTCTCTGCCAGAGTTGCCCTTCCTGGGAAGTCGGACCTGTAGTGGGAGACCGCCGAGTCAACGACCACGAGCTTAATCCTCTCGCTCTCTATGTACTTGCCCATCTCCCTCACGAGGAGCTCCTGGTGAGAGCTGTTGTAGGCCCTAGCAACGATTATCCTGTCAAGGGCCTTCAGAGGGTCAAGGCCCCTGTTCTCTGCTATCTCGGAGATCCTCTCTGGCCTGAAGGTGTTCTCCGTGTCGAGGTATATGGCCCCGGCGTCAAGGCCTCCCCTGTCCTTCGGGAACTGGACCATGACCGCGAGGGTGTGGCAGACCTGCGTCTTTCCAGAGCCGAACTCGCCGTACAGCTCCGTTATTGCTCCTGTCTCCACCCCGCCTCCGAAGAGCTCGTCGAGGTTCTTGGATCCCGTGCTTATCCTCTCAACGTTCTTCCTCTCCTTGTAGAGCTCAGCTGCAGAGACGAAGTCCTTGCCCAGGACCCCCTTCTCAACCAGATAGGCCCTGGCCTTGTTCACCAGCTCAGCCGCCTTCTCTATGTCCCCTCCTAGGATGTCGCTGACGTCCGATATGTTCCTGGCCGCTAGGTCGAGAACGTTATATACTCCGCCCTCAAGCAGCTTCTGCTTCGTAACGGGCCCTATGCCCTCGATGTTGTCAAGGCTCCACTCGTCCTCTGGCATTACATTTAAATGGACGAAACACGTCGTATTAAGCTTTTTGAGCCTTCCAGCGGGCAGCGCGTTAAAGCTTTTATTGTCAGAAGGCCATAAAGTTAGCAAAAGTGATAATCAGGATACCAAGGGACATCCTGGGGGAGCTCATGAAGCACGTGAGCGAGAGCAGGCCCATTGAGGCGGTTGGCTTCCTTCTTGGCAGGAAGCACGACGACGCCTTTGAGGCGCTGGAGCTGGTAAAGGTCAGGAACGCCGCGGGCTCCCCGGTGAAGTTCTCAGTGGATCCCCAGGAGCTTCTAGAGGTCTACAGGAGGGCAGATGAGAGGGGCATGGAAGTGGTTGCAGTCGTCCACAGCCACCCGGGCTCAACGGTCCCCTCTCAGCTCGACGTCCAGTACATGAGGCTCAACCCGTACGTCTGGATAATTATATCCTCCGTGGACTTCAAGATGGAGGCCTACGTCCTAAGGGACAACGGGCTTGAAAAGGTCAGGATCGCTATAGTATAGCTTGATTCTATGACAGACTGAAGGAGGCGTGCAGGAGGCCGTCCGTCAGCCCCGTGAACTTTGATCCGCTGCCCAGGTAGAACTTCGTGAACCACTCGTACACGTGAAGCCTTAGCGACTGGATGTACACGATCAGGCCCTCGAGCGCCATTATGCCGAGGTTCCCGAATACTATCAGGGGGATGGATGCGACACCCAGCGCAAGGGAGGCGTTGAGGGTCTTCATAAGGACTACGTGGACCAGGAAGAGGATCGCGAGCCTCGAGTAGCTTATGGTGTTAGCGAGGAACTCGATCACTATGAACATGAACTGGATCGAGGCGTCGAGGGGGCTCTCCCTCCTGACCGTGTAGACCAGGAACGTGAGCACCGACGCCGCTGTGACCGGGACTGTGACTGAGCTGAGGTAGAGGTTGGGGACGCCTATGAGGGCAGCCCTGCCGGCGAACAGGTTGAAGGAGTAGCCGCTGCCTATTATGCTGAGCCCTATGAAGACTGCGCCTATGTACGCTATGAGGACTGGCAGCTTCTCGAGAAGGGCCTGCCTCCTGTCCCTGCTGAGCGTCTGCCTGAAGTCTATGAAGAAGCCAGACGCAAGGTGGATTATGCCGATCAGTATCGCCACCGACAGTATTGTGAATATTGAGGCCTCAGTCAGGCTGCTGAAGCCCCTGAGGACCGCGATCCTCTCAAGGTATCCGCCTATCAGGGGCACAGAGCTCGCGTCGAACCCGAAGACCTCTCCAACGAGCGCCCCCATCACCGCGGCAGCTGCGCCGAAGGACGCCAGCATCGCGCCCCACCTCCTCTTGTTCTTCCAGCCCCTGGCGTATATCAGGTACCCCAGGGCGAAGAGGATCAGCCCCTGACCCATGTCGGGGAACATGAAGCCGAAGAAGAACGGGAAGACGAACGAAATTATCGGGGTCGGATCTATCTCGTGCTCGCTCGGGACGCCCTGGGTCTCGGTCAGAGGCTCGAAGTTCCTGACGTATGCCGGGTTCCTGAGGTAGACGTCAGGTGAGAGCTCCGTGCCGCCTATGATCGCTATGTCGCCAACCATGGAGACGAAACGCTGCAGGTCCGATCTGAGTATCTCCACCTCCGCCACAAGGAACCTCCCGATAGGCCTGCCTATCTCGGAGACCTCCCTAAGAACCTGAAGGGACTCTACAGCTGCCCTGACCTCGTTCTCAAGCCTGAGCTTCAGCTCTGATACCTGCTGAGAGAGCTCCGCGGTTCTCTTCTCTAGCTCCATTATCCTCTGCGAAATCTCCTGGAGCATCCTCTCCGGGGAGCCTGAGGGAGGCTGCACCTCAACCAGGCCCAGGGCCGAGGCCCTTTTCACGACCCCATCGATGGTGCTCTCGGTTGCCACGACCGTTATCAGGTGCTCGCCATCCCTCTCAAGATCAGACGTGAGGGCCTCCTCGAATGAGACCGGCTCCCTGGAGACGTAGAACTTCACGTAAAACCTCCTCATGCCCTGAATGAAGGATAAATCCGTCGATATGCCCCTGAAGGGAAGCAGCTTGGCCTGCTCGCTCCTTAGCGATGCAAGCTGGGACTCGGCCGTCTCGAGCTCCTGAACCGTCTCATGAAGCGTGTAAGCTGCCGAGAGGACCTTCCGCTTTATGTCCTGCAGTATCTCCTGCAGGCTTGAGCCGCTGAACACGTACCTCTTTATTGTCCTGCCCTGGAGGATCTCCGTGTAGCCGAGCTCGGGCCTTATCTCAGCCCTCTCGGCAACCGCCACGACGAATGCAGCGGCCTCGTCTATCTCCCTTGGTGCCGAGCCGCTCCTGCTGAGGATCCTGACCCTCCCGAACTTCAGAAGCCTCTTGGAGAGCTCGTCCCTGAGATCTATGGAGACGGCGAGCGTGAGCTTTACGGTGGGCTCCTTCACGCCATATAATATGTCTGAGGGGATTATATTACGTTTTGCCGACCTAAGCGCGCCTGGCACTCTCGCAGGGCTCTTCATCCTGAAAGGGAGCCGGTAGAGGGAAAGGGTATCAGTAGCTCCTCGGGCCAGAGCCAAAGCTAGGCCGCAGGCCCTTTGGTGTCTTAGCTCCGAAAAGCGGAGATGAGGGATCGGTCTTCAGCCTCTGTCCCTGCCGATCCAGCGGGGTACAAGGTTCACTATGATGTTCAGGATCACAGCCAACATCCTTGCCAGCACTACTGGGCCTTTCGATCGGAGGATGCAGGCTCCATGAGCCCGGGGCAAGGTTAAAATAATCTGAAGGACCATCTAGCATTAAAATGGACCCGAACTCTTTCATGGAGGACTGGGCTAGGGAGTTCTACTCGAAGAGGCTCAGATCGCTGAAGGACATGTTCAAGGTTGAAAAGCCCATAATAGGCATGGTCCACCTAATACCTCTTCCCGGATCTCCGGGATACAGCGGATGGAGCATGGACGTCGTCATCGAGAAGGCGCTGAGGGACGCAAGGGCCCTCGTTGAAAACGGAGTCGACGGGCTGATAGTTGAGAACATGTGGGACCTTCCATACTACGTGGCGAAGGAGGTACCTCCCGAGGAGATGACGGCACACGCAGTTGCGGCGAGGGAGGTCGTAAAGGCCTTTGACGTGCCGGTCGGAATAACAGTGATTCACAACGGAGGTAGGGTTGCCCTTGCGATAGCCAAGGCGTCGGGGGCGAAGTTCATAAGGGACTGCCTACTCACAGGCTCCTACCTCTGGGACACTGGCCAGCTGGACCACGGGAACGCCACGAGCTCCTGAGGCTTAGGAGATGGCTTTACGCGGAGGACATAAGGATCTTCGCCGACGTGTACAAGAAGCACGCGGTCACTTTCCCGGGCATAGATCCCGAAACACACGCGGTCTGGAGCGACTTCTACATGGCGGACGCGCTGATAGTTACCGGGAGGATGACCGGACAGGAGACGCCCCTTGAGCTTGTGGAGAGGGTGAAGAGGGCAGCTCCCGAGAGGCCAGTGCTGATAGGAAGCGGGCTCACAGCCGAGAACGCCGAGAAGCTTCTGAGGGTCGCCGACGGGGCCATAGCGGGAACGTACTTCAAGTACGGAGGGATAACCCAGAACCCAGTTGACCCCGAGCGCGTGAGAAGGCTGATGGAGGTTGTCAGGAGGCTAAGGTAGGCCGCTCTCCCTCTTTATTTTTTTGAGCGGAAGCCTTGCCCTGGCGCCCTCCCTTGTCACCTTGAGCGATGCAACCCTGTTCGCGAACCTGCAGGATGCTGCAGGGTCATCCGTAATCAGGTAGGAGTATATGAATGATGCGTCGAAGGCGTCCCCGGCCCCGGTGGTGTCCCTTGCGCTTACCTGAGGCGGCTGGTGCTGGACCACCTCCCCCATGTGAACCAGGTAGCATCCCCTGGCTCCGGCCTTTATGACGACGATTTTTGCGCCCTCTCTGCTCCTTTCGCTGCACCTTCCCTCGTTGCAGAATACCACGGCCCCGCTCAGGTCAAGGGCCGCTCCCATCTCCCCTATGCCCTCCAGGTCAACCGAGTACCTCACGCCGAGCTCGAGAGCTGATTCCTTCACCGCTCTGAGAACGGCCGCCCGGTTCCTGTTCAGAAGCGTGTAGCCAGAGAGGTGTATCCAGTCGGGCCTTATGCCCTTTATCTGATCGCTGCTTATCCTCACGTCCTCGTTCGCGCCCCTGCTCCCTATCATGGTCCTCTCGCCGCCCGGGGATATCGCTATTACGAAGAAGCCTGTTGGCCTGCGCACGATCCTTACAAGCTCCGTGCCGGCACCCATGGACCTCAGATCCCTGAGGATGAAGTCGCCCCATGGATCTCTGCCCACGCTGCCTGCTACATAGACCTCGGACCCAAGGCCCCTTAGGTAGAATGCCAGGTTCCCGGCAACTCCCCCGGGCCTGATCCTGACGCCATCGAGGAGGACGTTCTCGCCCTCTCTCAGGTGCCCCCTCTGAAGCCCTGAGATGTCGACTGCAAGGTCTCCGATGACGAGAACCCTCATGAGCAAAAAATGGATGAAGAAAAAAATAAGGTTAAGGGTCTCCTACAGGACGTGGACCATTATGAGGGCCATTATGATGATCCCTATGACTATTCCCGTTACAGCGTAGCCGACCGCCTTGAAACCCCTGTACTGTGCTACCTGGACGTTTGACTTGAGAACCGGCGGAAGGGCGGTGACTATCGCGGTTGCGACGAAAACGGATATGATCTTGTCAGCGAGGTTCGAGGCAAGGGTAGCAATGTAGGCGGCTGAGAAGAGCGAGTACCCCGCAGAGAGCAGGGATGCCGTGATCAGGTCCGTCGGGACCCCCGTGGCCCCTCCGAACACGAACACCACTATTGGCGTTGCCATGGTTCCAAGGACTACTCCTGAGATTATTCCGAGGAGCAGAAGCCTCGGGAAGTCCTTTGCCATTCCCCACTGTGCCGCGTATCCCCAGAGGATGCCTCCAGCCGCGTTCACGATAGGCCCGTGGTGGGCAGCCTCTTCAGGGTCTCGTAGACCTCCCTCTTGCCCTGCGGGTCCAGGAAGCTCGTGGGCTCGTCCAGTATGAGGATGGAGGGCTTCAGGGCGAGCATCGTAGCTATGGCAAGCCTCTGCTGCTGTCCCCCGCTGAGCTGAAACGGGGACCTCTTCTCGAAGCCCTCAAGCCCCACCGTCCTGAGGGCCTCGGATATAAGCCTGGGCATCTCATCGGGGTCAACGCCCCTGTTCTCAAGGCCAAGCGCTATCTCCTCCTCAACGGTCTCCTGGCTGAACTGGTACTCGGGGTTGTCGAACACGAAGCCGTAGTGCCTGGAGAGCTCGTAGACGGGCTTGGAGAGCGTGTCCTCCCCCATAAGCGTAACGTACCCGACGAACTCGCCCATTATGTCGTTGGGTATTATGCCGGTCATAGTGTACAGCAGCGTGGTCTTTCCTGCCCCCGCAGGGCCGAGGATGCCCACGAACTCGCCCCTTTTTATTTCAAGGTTTATCCCCTCTATGGCATAGAAGTCAGCGCCGTAGTACTTGAAGCTGACGTCCCTGAAGGTTATGACGGGCTCAGGCATTAGCATTATGGTTAGCTTTTATGATTATCATAAACTTTAGTATGCGCATTCAGCAAAAAATTTTCATTTTTATGAAAGAATTGGACGTGAAAAGGATTAAAAGAAGATCATGATAATAAATTCGGGTTGCCCCTTTCAGCTCTTATATCCGGATACATAAGGGCAAGGATGGGCAGGAAGGAGCCATACTTCGCCACATACAACGTGACGTACAGGTGCAACTCCAGGTGCACGTACTGCGATTACTGGAGGAGGGACTGGGATGAGCTTGGAACCGAGGACGCGCTCACTGTGGTGAGAAGGATAGCGGAATCCGGGGCAAGGGTCCTTGACTTCAGCGGGGGAGAGCCGTCGCTCAGGAGGGACATAGTGCTGCTGATGAAGGAGAGCCACGATCGAGGGCTGTTCACAAGCCTGAGCACGAACGGGCTCACCGTCCCCCGATGGCTGGTTGAGGGGGCCTCCAGGTACGCAGACGCGGTTACCATTTCGCTTGACGGGCCTGAGCAGGTTCACGACAGGACAAGGGGGGTTCCGGGAGGCTACAGGAGGGCCGTTGAGGCCATAAGGGCATACAGGAGGGCCGGAGTCAGGACTGGCATAAGCATAGTCCTCAGCAGGGAGAACGCGGGAAGCGTTGAGAGGCTTCTTCAGGAGGTCGAGGACGAGGTGGACTACATAACCTTCCAGCCTGTTAACCCGCCTCAGGGCTTCAGGATCCCCGAGGAGGACCTCGCGGCCCTAATGAAGAGGAGGAGGAAGATAGTCCTCCCTGATGAGTACTTCAGGAACGTTAGCGCCTACTCAGAGGGCAGGTTCGGGAAGGTGTGCGACGCCCTCGACCTTTACTTCTCTGTTGACCCGCTGGGGAACCTGAACCCTTGTCCACTCAGGAGCGACGTGAAGCTCGGAAGCCTCGTGAGCAGGAGCTTCAGGGAGATCATGGAGGCCAGCTACGAGGAGGGAAGGAGGGCGGTTGAGAGCTGCTCTGGCTGCTACCTTGCCTGCACGGTTGGCGTGAGCTATCAGATGAAGGAGCCCCTGAGGAAAAGCGTGGTAAGCGCCCTCAGATACGTGGTCAGCGGGCTCATCTGATGCAAACTATCATATTATATATTATATGCACCGAAAGTCGTCCATAAGCTTATAAGCCGGCCAAAGGAATTTTACTGCATGATGCTGCAGTACTTTCCAGGGGCCACAGTCGTGGGCATAGTTGCGAGGGACGGTGTGGTCCTTGGGGCGGAGAGGAGGTACGCTTATGGAAACTACGTCGTCAGCAAGAACGCCATAAAGGTCTTCAAGATAACGGAGAGCGTTGGGGCCGCGTGCGCCGGCATGGTGGGCGACATGCAGGTCCTTGTCAAGACCGTTCAGGCCATAATAAGGAGAAAGCAGATGGAGACTGGGAGGACGATGGGGCCAAACAGCGTGGCAAAGGTGATGTCTGTCCTGATGTTCGAGAACAGGCTCTTCCCTCTGCTTACTCAGGTGATAGTTGGAGGAATCGGGGAGAAGCCGGAGCTATACGTCCTTGATCCGCTCGGCTCGGTCATCCCTGACAGGTACGCCGCAGTAGGGTCAGGCGAGGAGATAGCAATAGGCGTGATCGAGAACGACTACAGGGAGGACATGAGCGTGGAGCAGGCGAAGGAGCTGGCCCTCAGGGGCATAAAGTCCGCCCTTAAGAGGGATGCCTCGAGCGGCGACGGGATAGACTTCCTCATAATAACCCCCAGTGGATCGAGGATCGAGTACGTCCCGATGTGACTCGCGATGATGTTCTACGGAACGCCGGAGCTCGTTGACTTCGAGACCGAGGGAGGGGAGCACTGGATAACCCTAAGGCTCAAGGACGGCTCGGTCATAAAGGTCAAGATGGAGGTCACCGCAGTGCTCAGGCTAGGGAACGATCCCAACACCGGCCTCCCAATATATGCGATACAGAGCACAAACGTCATCAGGATGGTCAGCGTTCCGAAGGAGCTCATAAAGAAGAAGCCGCCTGAGGCGTACGGCTGATCCTTTAAGATCGGCTGAAAGCGCAGGGAAAAGCACTAAACGCTTATACGTAAATTCGTTAAACCATCTCATGTGAACTCGGTTGACGTGCTGCTGATAAACCCCCCGCAGAACGCGGAGCTCAAGACGCTCCTCGAGCTACACGGCCCTCCCATGGCGTCCATGTACCTTGCGGCCTACGTGAGGAAGTTCGGTTTCAGGCCAAGGATCCTCGATCTGGACGTTGAGAGCATGTCTGATGAGGAGGTCGTCAGGCAGGTTGAGAGCGCATCGCCAAGGGTCGTCGGGATGACCGCCTTCACCTCAACCGTGAAGACGGCCTACAGGCTTCTCAACAGGATAAAGGAGAGGGTCTCAAACGCGCTCACGGTTATAGGGGGGCCTCACGTCACGTTCATGCCCGAGGAGGCCCTCTCAAACCCAGGAGTGGACGTGGTCGCGATAGGGGAGGGGGAGGAGACTCTGAAGGAGATACTGGAGGCGCAGGAGAGCGGAAAGGACCTGTCGGAGGTGAGGGGGATAGCCTACAGGAAGGATAACGGGGAGATAAAGATGACTCCCCCGAGGCCCTACATAGCCAACCTAGATGACATACCTTTCCCAGCAAGGGACCTGGTGGACTACGAGAGGTACAGGTTCAACGGGGTCCTGGAGGCCCCGATCCTTACAACGAGGGGCTGCACGTTCCAGTGCACGTACTGCTCCTCATCGGAGATGATGGGCAGGAGGTACAGGATGAGGAGCGTCCAGAACGTGATCGATGAGATAAAGGAGGTGCAGGAAAGGTACAGGGTTAAGGACATAGAGTTCATAGACGACACGTTCACTCTGAACATGAAGAGGGCCATCGAGGTGATGAAGGCAATAGTGACCGAGAGGCTTGACGTCAGGCTTTCGCTTTCGAGCAGGGTCAACACAATAAACGAGGAGGTCATGAGCTACCTGAGGAAGGGAGGGACGGAGAACATATACTACGGAATAGAGTCGGGATCCCAGAGGGTCCTGAACCTAATGAGAAAGGGGATAAAGCTAGAGCAGGCGGTCGACGCTGTGAGCCTCGCGAAGAAGTACGGCGTCAAGGTGCTTGGCTCCTACATCCTAGGGTACCCGGGCGAAACTCCGGAGGAGATGGATCAGACCATAAAGTTCTCGATTAAGCTGAACACGGACTACGCCCAGTACTCGATACTGACGCCGTTCCCAGGAACCCCTGTGTACTACGAGCTGGAGAGCAGGGGGCTCATACTGACTAAGGACTGGGACCTGTACACGGTGCTTCACCCGCTCATCAGGTACGAGGCCTTTGGATACTCGGCGCAGCTTGTCTCCAGGAAGCTGACCGAGGCCTACAGGAAGTTCTACCTGAGGCTGGGGTATCTCGTGAGCAAGAGGTACATGCTCCCGCTCATATTCAGGGCCCTGAGGAGGAGCCTCAAGCTTGCGAGGATGATGGCGAAGAGCTACTCAAGGGCAGTGGGCGTCCCCTCGGCATTACAGTGAGGGGCTCATATTTGGTGTCATCAATCACGGATCAGCACTACCAGCTCATTTCATAGCCCAAAGCTTTTATCCATGAAGGACAATAAAAGCTTAATGGAGAAAGGGCCAAGGGTGATTAGGTACAGGTTCATGCCTTCAGGGAGGTTCCTCTTCGTGGTCCAGGGGAGGCACCACGACTACCTCACAACGCTGAGCTTCTGCACCTGCTACGACTACAGCTTCAGGAGGAGGCCCGAGGGATGCGTGCACATGAGGGCGCTCAGGGCTGCGATGGAGACTGGGGAGTGGGAGGAGATAGTTGCAGGGGATGAGGAGTTCAGCCAAATTTTTAAATACGAAGTGCTAGATGTCCTTAGTGAGGAGCCCCGGTAGCTCAGCCGGCAGAGCGACTGCCTTGTAAGCAGTAGGTCGCGGGTTCGAATCCCGCCCGGGGCTTTTCATTCCGCGCCTCAGTTCTGAAAGGGCCTGCCCGGAGAAGCTCATGCTGTCCGTTCAGGCCAAAACCGCATGGCTCTGAAACAAAGCTGCCCAGTGGCTGCTGTGTGATGCCTGAGCCTAACAGGGAAAAGGGCCTCATCATGAAAGATGAGCTGCGAAGGCGCGATGCTGCATAATCCAGGAGAATGGCCGTCGTTAGCGGCCCGGGAAGTCACGAAAAAACGCCAATGGTAAGGTACCTTATCCAGAAAGGCAAAAATGCGTGTGTGCTGAGCGCAGGCTCCGGCAGTCAGCAGCCTCGCCGAGCCCTATCCTGAACCCGGCCAGCCCAAAGCTCAAAGGATCGTGCTTAGGGAAGAAGATCCAAAAAAGGTCTCAGCCGAGACCGAGTTTGAAGGACCATGGATAAAGCTGAGGAGCGAAGGGGCGCGATTACTCTGTTTTCGCTAACGCCAGGGAAAACAAAGTGCTGCTCCTCAAACCGCGATGCAGGCTCTTTTTTGGAGAGAGGCTAACTACTTCAGGTTCATCTGAAACTAACGCGTTACTTTTAAAATTTGATACGTCTGGTCATCTTTTGCTGTTTCAGCGCTTCATATGGACGTTTCATCATCAAGAGGATCAGACCCTAGCCTGTTAATCATGGACAATCAATGCTTTAGATAAAATGCCTTAAAAGCTTAACACTGCTTTTCATGCTTTCACGTTTATCATGGTTGGTGGGTGCGCTTAAGCTTATTGAACCCCTTTTAATGTGTGTCTAGGCCTGCTGATCTTTATTATGGCAGCAGTCCCACCAGTAGGGCTCTTCATTTAGATAACTCGCCATAAACGCCGATCGGATGCCCTAAATTTCAGCTCGCTCTCTGACAGCAACAGGATGGTCCGCCTAAGCGCTGAAATTGCTTTCAATCCTCATTTTTAGAGTACATTACTGCAAGAGGGATAAATATGCCGTGCGTGAGGATGATCCAGAACTTTC
>JBMFIC010000013.1:0-31844 GCA_049976505.1 Nitrososphaeria archaeon
GGCGCACTTTGTTGGTCCTTTTATTGCTGGGCCTTACCTCAACGATCTGTTTTTCGGCGACGGCCGGTATGGCCTGAGGAGTCGGCTCAGGCGCCCCACCGAATTCAAGTTGACCGGTCGTCGCCATAAAAATAAAGCTTGAAAAACGTTCATAAATGTTTTTACGCTTCGATCATCCCCGCCTTTTCAAGGCGGGGCTTTAGCTAATTGTAACTGAGATCGCTGATAGCCTGAGGGGGTTCGTGGGAGAGAACGTGTGGAATGACGTGGAACCCTGCTGAGCAGCTAACCAGCAGTCTTTAGGCTTTCATGAGATGCTTTATATACTGTAAACCACGATCATAATCCTGAATGGGCAAGGACCCGGAAGAGGAGAAGCTGGAAAACCTGCTTAAAGAGGGCCTTGGCTCCCTCTGGAGGAAGGAAAAGCTCGAGCACCAGAACGTGAAGGGCGTCTACTATCCATCTTACGTGGGATCGTGCCTCAGGAAGCAGTACTACATCTACACGCTTGGAGAAGCCGTAACTCCAGAGGAGCTTGTGGTCTTCATGACAGGAAAAGGGGTGCACGAGGTTGTTGTTAAGGCGTTGGGGGAGAGGGTAAAGGTTGAAGAGGTTGAGGCAAAGGTCGAGATACAGATAACAGAGAAAGTAAAGCTAAGCGGAAGAATAGACGTGATAGTGGCGGACATGGATGGCAGGAAATACCTAATTGAAGTGAAGAGTACCAGTAGAACGCCAGAACAGCCCTATGAGAGCCACCTGATACAGCTACACGCGTACATGCATGCCCTTGGATTTGATCATGGGTTCATACTTTACTGGAACAAGAGAAGCGGAGAGATAAGGGTCTTCAAAGCTCAGAAAAGTGACGAAATCATGCAGAAGCTTTACGAAAGGGTCATAATGCTTGACTACTATATGTCCATCGGCTCCCCGCCTCCTCCAGAATCCTACAACGAGGGCAGAAAATGGGAATGCAGGAAGTGCCCATACCTGCAGGTTTGCAACCCTGGCCCTCTTTAGCCCAGTACATGAAAGCTGTGCACCTGAGCATAAAAGCTTATTAAAGAATTGGTGGAAGTGTATTAAGTATTGATAAAAGTAGGCGAGTATGAAATACGGGAGGCCTCTGTCGATGATATCTGGGAGGCCATAAGAATAAACGAGATCACGCTTCCCGAGCACTACACCTATGAGTTCTACCTTGATATACACAGGAACTTTCCCGAGGGTTTCCTCGTGGCCTGGCATGACGGAAAAGCTGTCGGGTACATAATGAACAGGATTGAGCGAGGGTTATCTCACTTTGGGTTCTCCATAGTTAGAATGGGCCATGTGGTCTCCATCGCTGTCCTTCCAGAGCACAGGAGAAAAGGCATTGGCACCGCCCTGCTCACCACCTCCATGGAGAGGATGAAGGAAAAGGGATGCAGTGAGGTCTATCTTGAAGTTCGAGTGTCAAATGAAGAGGCCATAAGGCTTTATGAAAAGCTTCAGTTTGTGAAGGTCAGAACCATCCAGTACTATTACAGCGACGGAGAGGACGCCTATGTCATGGCGAGAAAGCTATGATGAGGAGACGCTCAGAATATTAAGAGAAGTAATCAAGAACGATGAGCTCATCGCTCTCTTTTTATCAAGGAAGGCTGATGCAGAAGAGCTTGCGAAGGGCCTTGACTGGAAATCGTTTGAAAAACTCACCGCCATGATCTTTGAGAGCTTAGGATACTCCACCTTAACCAACCTGAGGATCGGAAGGAAGGAGCTTGATGTTGTGGCATACAATGAAATGTACGTCTTTGCGGCAGACTGCAAGCACTGGAAGAGGATGAGCAATTCGGCAATTGCAAGGGCCGCTGAAATGCAGAAAGCACGCGCTAAGCTCCTGCTTGGACTTCTGAGCTTTAGGGATAAGATTATAATCCCGCTCATAGTCTCCCTTTACGAGAGCGACGCAAAGATCATCAATGAGGTTCCTGTGGTCCCAGTTCTAAAGCTCAGGGATTTCTTGATAAGCTTTTATGGGTATATTGACAGTATAAACGTGATAAGGGGCCCGTAGCTCAGCTTGGACAGAGCGCCGGCCTCCGGAGCCGGAGGTCGCGGGTTCGAATCCCGCCGGGCCCGTTAAACGGCTCCGAATGTAATAAAAAGCGCAAATGCAACTATCAGCAGAATGAAGTATGCTACTTTTCTGTTGGTTGAAAGCGGAGACACCCTGTCGAGCACGTCTGTTCCATATGCGGCTCTCTGCATAAATATCACGATCAGCGCAAGAACAAAGTATCCGAGGAAGCTCATTATAATGACGCTCAGAAGATCGTACAGAAACGAGTACTTTTTCATGCTTGAGATTAGAAGCCCTCCATCTAGGCTTGAACCAGGAAGCATGTTCACGAACAGAGTTGTAGCAGCCACGGCGCTGCCAGCTGCGAAAACGCTTCCACTGATCCTAATACCAATTAAAGACGTCAGCACAGAAAATTGCCCCGCTGCGGTCAGAATCTCAAACCTGTAACCTAGATATATGAAAAGCACCACCCCAGCCAGAGATGCAAGCAGCGGATAAAACGTCTCGTCAAAAAGCTCGTCCCTGTTAACTGGTCTGTTCGTGTTCGTCGTTATAAAGCCCATAAACGGTATTATGCCTGGAAAACCGGGTATGGCGTATGATTTCATCGGCCTGATCTTCTTAACGTAGCTGACGAGCCTCCTTACCGATTCGTGCAACGCAATTATTGTGAGCAGCGGAGCTTCATATGCAAGCATGTATGAACTGTAAGCGCCGATCTTGTAGTAGCCGTCCAGCAGAACTGACGCTATCGACGCAAAAATAAGAAGCAGCTGATATATTCCGTTGTCCCTCCTCTCCTCCTCCTTCCTAACCTTCAGCACGTACTTCGATCCAACGGAGTTGATATATGGCCTGTAACCCTCTGGCTCAAGCTCCCCGTAAAGCTTCAGAAAGCTTCTCTTAATGTCGCCTGAATAAACCTCAAATTCGTAGCCGTCTTCAAGATAGAAGACGTCAAACACCGTGAAATGCTGTCGCACCCTTTCCTCTACGCTTACCATCCTTTAAGTTGAGCTGGTTTCAGCATACTAAAAACGATTTCTGAGGTTTTCAAAGCCCCTCCGTATAGGCCTTCGAACTGTTTGTCATTCTTGCGTTAAGAGCCTTAAGATAAGTTGCCTTGCCATCCTCGTTCAGTCTGTCCCAGTAGACCCGAGGCCATATCACATCAGCATGAGCCTTTATCACGTCCTCGTGAGCCCGCATGTCGCTGAATATGGTTTCCATGACCTTGTCCATTGTGTACTTGGGCCTGAAGCCGAGCTGTCTCAGCTTTCTGTGAACCACGCTGTATTTGTGTCTCTGTTTTTCAATTCTCGGGTCGGGTATCCTGACGAACTCTGGATCAAAGCCGTACTTTGAGACCAGCTTTCTGACCTTCTTGGCCAGCTCGAGCGTAGAGTAGACCTCCTCCATTTGATTCACTACTCTGTATTCGCCTTCGTCCGCCGGTTTCTGCCCCAGAAGGAACAGACAGTCTATGCTGTCCTGAAGCGACAGGAAGCTTCTCTTCATCAGCCCCGTCCCATAGATCAGAAGCTTGTTGAAAGCTATGACCTGAGCAAAGTACTTGTTGATAACCGTTCCCCACACGCCGTCGAAGTCAAGCCTCGTGTTAAGGCCATCGTTTATAAGATCGTCTGTTCTGCTGCCATATACTACGCCCTGCTGAACGTCGGTCGCCCTAATGCCCCATATCTTGTTAGCGAACATTATGTTGTAGGTGTCAAAAACCTTACTGATGTGGTACCAGGAGCCGGGATCACGTGGAACCATTATCCTATACCTCTTGCCTCTGTACTTGACCGTCATCCATCCCTCTTTTATTGTGTAAGGAGGAGTTCCATACTCTCCCATGGTACCCATCTTTATTATATGGGTCTTTGGGGAGTGTTTCTTAACTGCAAAAATAAGATTCAGATTCGTCAGAACGTTGTTGACCTGGGTATAGATCGCATGATCGCGGTCTATCATTGAGTACGGAGCGCTTCTCTGCTGCGCGAGGTGATAGACAGTATGAGGCCTGTACTTCTCTATAAGCCTGTCAACGAAGTCCGGATCTGTCAGATCCCCTACTATTATTTTCAGGTTCTTCCTGCCATAGGTTTTCTCATATGCCCTTACCCTTTCCTCCGGCATTCCAATGGGCAGGGCGCTGGTTCCGCCAACCTCTTCAACGAGCCTTCTGGTTATAAGGTTGTCCACGCCGATTATTTCCTCATCAAGCTCCTTCGCAAGCTTCACCGAAAGAGCCCATCCGATGTATCCATCAGCTCCAAACACCATTACTGTCATTTTATGTATAAATCAATTACAAATGTAGTTTATAAGTTTTATGTATAAATCAATTACAAATGTAGTTTATAAGCTTTTAATGACGTAATTCACTTAGGCATTCCTTTGATAGAATTAGGAGCCCGAAGAGCTAAAGCTAAATAACATAGCGTGAAAATAATAAGCATGAAGGTCGGATTTATCGGGCTAGGGATAATGGGCTCCGCTATGGCCATGAACCTTTATAGGCGGGGGTTCCTTTATGCGGTTTACAATCGCACGAGATCCAAGGCCGCGCCATTTGAATCGTTGAACGTAAAGGTAGCCGAAAATCCAAAGGAGCTGGCTGAGCTGAGCGACGTTGTTATAACTATGGTAACCGATGGGCCGGACACGGAGCAGGTTCTCTTTGGAAAAAACGGCGTATCTGAGAGCGCAATTAAGGGACTGACAGTAATAGACATGGGAACAAACTCCCCGGCGTATGCCAGAAGCTTTGCTGATAGGCTTGAGAAGCTCGGAATGGACTTCCTCGACGCGCCAGTAACAGGCGGGGATGTAGGAGCAAGACAGGGAACTCTTACCATAATGGTGGGAGGAAAAGAGGAAGTCTTTGAAAGGGTTAGACCCGTGTTTGAGGCCATGGGAAAGCTGATAATATATGCAGGGCCCGTCGGCTATGGACAGAGGATGAAGCTAGTAAATCAGGTGGCCGTCGCCCTGTCTGACATAGCAATGGTGGAGGCAATGGTGATGGCTGAAAGGCTTGGGCTTGACATGGAGAAGGTCTATCAGGTGCTCAGCACTGGAGGAGCGAGATCGTTCTCTATTGAAAGCTATATGCCGAGGCTTCTGAAGGGGGACCTGGAGCCTGGATTCAGAATATCACACCTTCGAAAGGATCTCTGGTACGCCCTGGAGGAGGCCAAAAAGGAGGGCGTTGCCCTGCCGGCCACCTCGATGGCGTTTGAGCTCTTCCTCTCGTCGGAGAACCTGGGATACGGAGAAAAGGGAATACAGGCCCTTATAAAGCTCTACGAGAAGATTTCCGGAGTTAAACTCAAATGAACTTCAGGACGTCAAGAAGCGTCTCTATTCTGATCACGTTTCCATCGTTTATGCTGACTTCTCTGTTAAGCAAAAAGCCCAGCCTCGTTGCCCTGAACATGCTGTAATCGTACTCAGTATCACCTACTGATATTGAGTTCTCTCTGCTGATCCCCAGCTTCTTAAGGACGTTTTCCGCAACATCCCCCTTCCTCAGTGGCTCAACCAAGACCTCCGCCTCAGCTATGTTATCCTTTTCATCATAAACGAACCTGTTGGATAGGACTATATCGAAGCCCAGCTCCTTCCCCACCCTTTCAGCAAACTCGCTCAGGCCAGCAGTAACCATGATCAGCACAGATCCCCTTCTCTTTAGCTCCTCTGCAAGGATCCTTGCGTCGTTCCTAACTGTGACCTGCTGGGCTAGAGACTGAATCAACGCCCTGCCGACCTTCTTTCCCGTGCTCTTCCAGAGACTCACGTCAAGCTCCACGAGCCTTCTGTAACTTATTCTTCCCTCAAGATAGTCCTCAAGATAGGGGGATGTTTGCAGATCTAATGCCCTGTATATAAGATCCCACGAGTTCTCACCGATAAGGGTGCCGTCCATGTCGAAGAAAGCAGCTCTGATCTCCAACCCTCAGACATTAGCCTTGATCATGCTAAAAAAAGTTTCTCTAATCCTGCTTGCAGAGCTCCCTTACCGACTGCTCTATGATGTTTATGGACGTCGTGTACTCGTCCAGGGCTATCCTTTCTTCATCAGTGTGCGAGAGCTTGGAGTCGCCTGGACCATATGCTATTATGGGAACATCGTAGTAAGTTCTCAGAACGTTTCCGTCGCAGGTCCCCAGCTTTTTAACAAAGTTTGCCTTGGATTTTGTTAGCCTATAAATGCCCCTGAAGAACGCCCGCGGCAGTTTGTTTGAGGGTGGCGTGCTGAAGGGCTCCAGCCTGTCCTCGACGCTGTACTCCCCGTTTAGCAGCAGTTTTTCTACTTCGTAAGTGCTAAGACGGGGAGGCACTCTTATGTCGACGTACGCGTGGGCTTCAGCAGGGGTTCTGTTCGTGGAATCGCCACACGAGCACTTAACTACCTGAGCCGTGACCGCGTCAAAGAACGTGTTTACATTTTCGTTGACCTCTCTTACCTTGTTCTGAAGCTCCATTATGCTGTCGATCATCATCTCAAAAGCTGTCTTTTCAGGAACGGGCGAGGAAGAATGATAAGGCTTTGCCCTGAAGGTCAGTTGGGCCAGAAGCCTTCCCTTATAACTTACGGCCACGTTGCTGTAGCCCGTAGGCTCTCCGAACACGGCATAGTCGGGCTTCTCCTCGTGCTTCAGAACCTCCTTCATGCCTTCGCTTAGCCTTTCCTCATCAGTTACAGCTATGAACTTGAGCCCGCAAGGTATATCCCTGAGGTTTATAGATGCATGAAGAAGTGCCGAAAGGGCGGACTTGGCGTCCACGGCGCCCCGTCCATAAATCGTTCTCCCATCGAAGATTACTGGGAGCTCGCCAGGTACTGTGTCCATGTGCCCTATGAGATAAATCATGGGCTGACCTTCCCTAACCCTGAAAATCACGTTGTTGACCCTGTCCTGCTCAACCGACCCGAGGCCGATAGACCTGATATACTTATATATGTAGTTAGAGGCCTCCGATTCCTTCGTAGATGGGGAGTATATCCTTAGGAGGCCCATCAGAAAATCCACTGGATCCACTTTCATCTCTTTACTCTATTGACGACGTACTCTATTATCTTTCCGGGTATATCTACCCCCGTGACAGAGACCGAGTTCTTGAACTCAACCGTTCCATTAACCTCATGAACTACAACGCCGTTCTCGGTCTCCATCATGTCGACCCCATAGACGCCATCACCTATGGCTCTGGCAGCCCTGAGAGCCAGGTCCTCAATCTCCCTGGTCACTGGACAGTTCTCGGCCCTCCCACCAAGGGCCGTGTTTGTTCTGAAGTCGCCCTCAGGCTGGTTTCTGTATATGGCGGCTATAACCTGATCGCCAACTACGAACGCCCTTATGTCCCTGGGAGGCCGGTTTACAAATTCCTGTAGATAGTAGACCTGATATAGAGGATCCATGTACTCCCTTTCCTCAATTACCGCCTTCGCTGAGTAATAGCTATCCAGAAGGGCAACCATTCTCCCCCAGGACCCGACAACTGGCTTTATCACCGCCTTGCCCCCGAGCATTCTGAACGCCTCGAGCGCTTTTTCGGGCGAGAACGCCACAAGAGTCCTTGGCGTAGGAACGTTGTTCCTTCTCAGATGAAGCGTTGTAAATAGCTTGTTGCCTGTTATGAATAGGACCGTAAAGCCGTTGACCACTGGAATTCCTAGGCTCTCAACTATAGCCGAGGTATGAAGACCCCTGTAGTAGCTGGTGCTCCTCTGTAGCGCAACGTCTCCGAACTTTCCATCATACTCGCGGGTTACATCAAACGCCTCGTCCTTTACGTCAAGTAAGGAGACCTCAATGCCTCTCTTCCTGGCTGCTTCATAAAGGGCCTTCTCCTCCCATCTTATAAGGTCGTGCAAGATCGTCATCTTCACTGCGACTCACCTAGAGCCTCTATCTTCCTCTTCAGCTCATCGTTGAGCTCTATTTCAAACAGGTCCCCGAACTGAAGGTTCTTAATCCCCTTAGCGAGCTCTTTTGCCATCGAGTCGTCTCCGTCAACGCCGAGCATCCTGAGCAACAGCAACGCTCCGTTCTTGCCAATGAGCTCACCGAATACGACTTTCCTCTTCCTTCCTACGAACTCCGGGTTTATCAGCTCGTATGCTGCTGGATTGTTAAGGATTGCTGCGATGTGCGTTCCTGCCTTGTGTTTGTAGGCGTTTGCACCCATGATAGGCTGGTTATCGGGTATCCTATAGCTGACGTACTCTTCGAGTATCCTGTAGAGGTCGCTGAGCATCTCATACCTTACGTCCAGCTTAACGCCATAGAGAACGTATAGGGCCAGAACAAACTGAGCAAGGTCCGTGATGCCGGTTCTTTCACCAATGCCGCCGATTGTTACGTGCACTTGGTCCGCTCCGGCTTCATAGCCAGCAAGGGCGTTGGCAAGTGAAAGCCCCATATCGTTATGGCAGTGAACATCTATAGGAACTGGCGCTACCTCCTTTACGCTTCTCACCAACCTGTACATTCCGCTGGGCCTCATCGCTCCAACAGTGTCAGGGACGCTTATCCTGTCAACGTTAGCCTCATAGAGCGCCTTGGCAAAGTCTCTCAGGTACACGGGATCGGCCCTGCTCGCGTCCTCCATTGTTACCCTTATCTTCAGGCCATGTGACTTTGCATAGTCAACAGCAGTGAGGGTCCTCCTGAGCGCTTCCTCCCTGCTCACCTTAAGCTTGTATTTCAGATGGAGATCCGATACAGAGTGATACATGGCGTAGAAGGACGCGTCGCACCTGAGAGCCAAGTCTATGTCCTCGGGAAGAGCCCTTCCGTGCGCTACTATGGTTGCCTGCAGCCCTGCCTTAACGAGCTCTTTACACGATGCCAAGTGGGACTCAGAAACTATAGGGGAGATCTCTATGGCATCGATCCCAAAGTAATCGAGCATCCACCCGATCTGAAGCCTCTGCCTTTTTGTAAAGTGTACTCCAGGAGCCTGCTCGCCCTCCCTGAGCGTCGAGTCAAGAAGCTTTACCTTTCTGTTGAAAAAGCCTCCATTGTATATCTGCGCGAAACCTAAGCTCTCCTCTAAATCAAGCTCCTCCTGCATATGAGGGATTTATTTTGTGTATTTATAACGATTTTCGTAAAAAAAATTTAAAGTTCTCTGAGAATTATGACGGTATTAGTATTAACAACGCCATTTGATTTCCTAATATCGTCAATAACCTTGTTTACCTCTGCTATACTCGGAGCTGATATGAGCACGGCTATGTCGTACTGTCCTGTTATTTCATAGACCTTCTCAACTCCCTTGATTTTCGAAATTGCAGATGCAACCTCATACGTAGGGACGTTCGGCGAGGTGGAAAGAAGCGTAAGGGCCATTGCTCTCTCCCTTTCCTTTATCTCAATTGTGAACTTCTTTATGACGCCCTCATCAACGAGCTTCTTGACCCTCCTTCTTACGGCCGCCTCCGAAAGGTTAAGCTGCTTTCCGAGCTCTATGTACGAGGCCCTTCCGTTCTCCTTGAGGAGCTCAAGGAGCTTTAAGTCTATTTCATCCATATCATTATCTCGCGTCCTTTAGCTTAAAAAAGTTTCTAAACAAACCTGGTGTTCTCGATTTCCATAATACTCTTTTCGATAATAGACAGTGCTTCACTTACCTCTGCTTCCGTTATTATGTAGGGCGGAAGGTATCTGAGAGTTGTAAGACCCGAGTAAAGAGATATCAGGCCGTTGTCAAGCTGTTTGAAAAGAACGTCCTTGAACCTTATTCTCAGGTCAAGCGCTATCATCAGCCCCTTACCTCTAACTTCCTTCACAAGCCTGCTGTTTATCTTCCTGATTCCGCTCATTAGCTCCTCTCCTCTCCTGTTTACGTTGTCCAGAAGCCTGTCGACCTCCCTGATAGTTGCGGCTCCCGCAGCAGATGCCAGGGGGTTTCCACCCATCGTGCTGCTGTGCTCCCCGACCTTAAGCACCGAGGCTATGTCCTCTCTAACCGCCGTAACCCCCATGGGTATTCCGCCGCCAACGCCCTTTCCAACCGTCATTATGTCCGGCTCTATGTTCCAGTGCTGATGCGCCCACCATTTGCCTGTCCTGCCCATGCCGGCCTGTATTTCATCAACTATCAGTGGAACGCCTTTACTCTCAGTTATGTCCCTCAGCGTTGGAAGAAAATCGTCAGGCGGGATCACTATCCCGGCTTCACCCTGAATCGGCTCCACTATGACGCCTGCCACCTCGGATAGATCAGCGGACTTGAATGCTTCAGCATCACCGTACTTAAGAAACGTCACAGGCTCGAGCAGAGGCCCGAAGCCCTCCCTGTACTTTTCGGAATAGGTCACCGATAAAGCTCCGTACGTCTTTCCGTGATAGGCCCCAGTGAAGGAGATGAAGCCCTTTTTTCCAGTATATTTCCTGGCCAGCTTAAGGGCAAGCTCCACGGCCTCGGCACCGCTGTTTGACATAAAGGCCCTGCTGAGCGATCTGGGGGCCACCTTGAAGAACTCCTCAAGGAACCTCTCGCGTGCGTCGTTATACAGTGAGCCGTGACATATATCAAGGGCCTCCAGCTGCTCAATTATAGCCCTGTAAATGCTTCTGTTCTTGTGTCCAAGAATGCCAACTCCGAAGCCCTGCATAAAGTCTAGATAGCGCTTTCCCTTGTCATCCCAGACGTACGCCCCTTCACCTCTAACGACCTTAACCCCGTATCTCTGATAGGTGCTGAGCATCCTCTGGTCCTCTATGGAGCTCATTCCCTTGTCACCCTAGTTCCTATTCCTGAGAGGGCCCTTTCAACAGGAGCATCGACCCTTCCATTACTTATTATGCCCTCCTGGACCCCTTTCTCCACAGCTTCAATGCAGGCTATAAGCTTCTTGTCCATTCCCGGACCTACCCTCTTCAGGGTCTCCTTTGCTTCTTGAAGGCTGAGCTTTTCAACAACCTTTTCGCCTAGTATAACACCATCCACGTTTGTGAAGATTATGAGCTTGGATGCTGCCAAGGCCGAAGCAACGGCAGAGGCTCCCCTATCACCGTCTATGTTCAGCATTTCACCCTCGTATCCAGAGGCTATTGGAGATACGACAGGAACGTATCCTTTCTCTAGCATCAGAAGCAGTAGGGATGGATCAACCTCCCTAACCCTGCCTGTAAATCCTCCATCGATGATCCTCTTTCTTCCCCTTTCATCTATGATTATCAGCTTCTTCTTTCTTTCGGCCCTGATGAAGGATGCATCAACCCCTGACAAGTTTACAGCTCTGTAGCCCAGCGAGTTAAGATAAGATGCTATCTTAGTTCCTATCTTCCTCATGACCATCGTGTAGATCTCAAGCGTTTCAAGGTCGGTGTACCTGCTCCTGATTCCCTCGGGGCTCGTCACGAAGACCGGCTCCTTTCCCATCGCGCTCTGAACCCTGCTGACCTCGTTTCCTCCACCATGTACTAGGACGAAGCCCTTCAGCCCGAGCCTCTTTATGTCGTCCAGCACCTTGGTGTACGTTCCGTCCGAAATGATGCTTCCACCGATCTTTATAACTATATAATCGCTCATGTCGTTACACCGGATGTATGGCGGGGAAGTCCAGTCCCTTCTTTTCGTCAAGCCCAAGCATCAGGTTCATTGACTGAACTGCTGTTCCGGCGGCTCCTTTCATTAGATTGTCGATTGCGCCGAGCGCCACTATTCTTCGTGAATGCGGATCGTAAGCGAAACCCACGTCAGCAAAGTTTGATCCTACAACAACCTTTGGATCGGGATACTTGTATAGACCGGTCTTGTCCATCATGAACCTCACAAACGGCTCATCCCTGTAGAACTCCCTGTATGCCCTCCAGAGGTCCTGAAGAGTCACCTCAGAGCCCACGAAGATGTGGGTTGTGGTGAGTATTCCCCTGACTATGTTGACCGCATGAGCGCTCATGCCTACCACTACGGCCTTTCCTGAGAGCCTGCTCAGCTCCTGCTCTATCTCCGCCGCGTGCCTGTGTCCTGCGGGCTTGTATGGCCTAATAACGCCATACCTTTCTGAGTAATGGGTGGAGAGCGAAGGCTTGCCGCCGGCTCCCGATGAGCCTATCTTTGCATCTACCACGATCTGATCGCTCATGTACTTGTACAGAGGTGCTGAGCTTATTATTGCTGAAGCGGCCATGCAGCCGGGAACCGCAACGTAGCTGGCACTCTTTAGCTCACCCCTGTGTAGCTCGGGAAGCCCGTACACGAACTTCTTCAGCAGGTCGGGATAGGGGTGCTCGTAGCCGTACCAGATCCTGTACTGCTCTGGATCCTTGAGCCTGAAGTCCGCGCTCATGTCAACTATCTTAACCCCGAGCTTTATTATCTCAGGCACAACAGATACGGATGCCTTGTGGGGAAGAGCGAGAAAGACGACATCAGCCTTTGATGCAGCGGTGACAGCGTCCTCCCCTGTGAACCTGGCATTAAGCACTCCTTTAAGGTTTGGATGAACCTTATGAACGTACTCACCCGCGTACTGCCTGGACGTAAGCGAAGCAAGCTCTATGTCGGGATGTCTCGAAAGTATGCGCAGGAGCTCCCCTCCAACGTAACCTGAAGCCCCTACGACCGAGACCTTCACCATCACCTTCTCACCAGCTCCCTAACGTATTTCATTATCTCACCGGCTATGTCAACCTTAGTGGCCTCATATGCGCCGTGAAACTCCAGGTTGTTGTTAAGCTCGTGTATAACGTAACCGCCCTCGGTCTCCATCGCGTCCACCCCCACAACCTTTGCGTTAACCACGTTTGCAGCCTTTATCATAAGATCCTCAAGCTCCCCATCAACCTTTATCTGCTCGGCCTTGCCACCCCTCGCTATGTTGGTTCTCCAGTCGTCCTCTGGCTGATATCTGTAAATCGCAGCTACCACCCTGCCGTTCACCACGATCCCCCTTATGTCCCTCGGCGGCCTTTTCACATATTCCTGAATATAATAAATTTGCTGCTGCGGGTCGGTGAGCATTTCCCTCGTTTCTAAAATCGACTCCGCCTGCTCCCTGTCGTTTATCTTCGCTATCATCCTTCCCCAGCTCCCCACTATCGGCTTGAGCACAGCTGGATAGCCCAGCTTATCTATTACCTTCAGGGCTGACTCCATAGAGAAGGCCGCGTATGTTCTGGGCGTTGGTATGCCGTTCTTTGCAAGAAGCAGAGTAGTAAGCAGCTTGTTGCCGCAGATCAGTGAGGCAGCGAACGAATTTATCACCAGATGTCCGTAGTTCTCAAGTATTGCTGAATAATAGAGACCTCTGTAGTGGCTTATGGTTCTCTGAAGCACTGTTTCAGCTATTTCGGGGTTCCTTTTGACGTTGGTCAGCTCAAGGGGCTGCTGTTTTACGTCGAGGAGCTGGATGTCCAGCCCAAGCTCCTTGCCCTTCTCGTAAAGCTCCTTTTCTTCCCACCTGAGCCTGTCAAAGAGTATCGTTACATCAGCCATTTGGCAGCTATTCTCCCCAGTCCTCTCCGATCTCCTCAGCCAGCTTCAGCTCTACCTTGTTTCCCGATATGGAGACTATCTCGTACTCAAGGCCGCAGTCCGGACAGCTCACGATCTCTCCTGGAAGCGCATCCTCTGGTATCTCTATGTCAGCCCCACACTCCTTGCATTTTGCTTTTAGCGGCATTCTAGTACCACCCCCTATTTATCAAAGACTGATAAGTCTTTTCAATCTTTCTAGAATTGAGCCCCAGGAAGTCTTCGAATTCCTTTACCTTAAGCTCTATAGCGCTGATCTGTCTCAGGCTTTCCCGCGGATGCGGCCCTCCAGTGGTTGACCTCCTTTCAACAGATGAGATCGGATCGGCCATCCTGGACAGCTCCTCGACATCCACGTTTATCCCCATAGATTTTAGGGTGTCCACGAGGCACTTTACGTACGTTTCGCCACAATTCCTTACAGCCTCGCCTACCATGTGATGAGCCTCCCTGAACGCGATTCCGTATTTTATGGATACGTACTCCGCAACATCGCTTGCCGTTACGAGGCCTTTAAGTGCCATCTCCTTCGCCCTGTCCTCGTTGAACTTTAGACCTCCTATCATGATGGCTGTCGCCTTTAGCATGTCGTTGATTTCGTCAATAGATGCCCAGACCTTCGGGGTTATTTCCTGTAGGTCGAGGTTATATGACAGGTTCAGCCCTCTCACGATCTCCATCGCGGACAGAAGGTTTGATATTATGTTGGCGCTCTTAGCCCTCACTATTTCCGCAACTACGGTATTTCTCTTCTGAGGCATGAGGCTGCTTGTTGAAACGTACCGGTCATCTAGGTCTATGAGACCTAAAGCCATATAGGCAACGATGTCAGCGCTGAGCCTCGAAAGGTTCACGGCTGCCGAGGACATGGCGTAAATCGAGTCGAATATGAAGTCCCTCGTTGAGACTGCATCTATCGTGTTCTCCACAATTCCGGAAAATCCAAGAGCCTCGGCCTCAAAGTATCTGTCAACCTGCACTATGGACCCTGCACTTGCTGCTGAGCCCAGTGGGCTCATATCGGTCATCTGATACGCTAGCTTAAGGCGCTCAAGATCTCTCAGAAAGCTCCAAGCATAAGAGAGAAGCCAGTGCGCTCCGGTGCTTGCCTGTGCTGGCTGCAGATGTGTGAATGTTATGAAGAAGGTCCTTATGGACTCAGACGCCTTCCCTGTTATTGCCTCAATTAGACTCAGCACGTTCTCCATTACGCCCAGAAGCTCCTGTCTGAGCTGCAGCCTGATTGCCGTAGCCACCTGATCGTTTCTGCTCTTGGCCAGCCCGATGAAACCGGCCTCCAGACCCACCTTAAGCGCGAGGTCCTTTTCAAGGCTCATGTGCACGTCCTCGTCCTTGTAGCTTATTGGATATCCTGACAGCTCGTTGCTGAGCCCCTGCATGAGCTTGTTCATAACCTCCTTCGAGATCGCGCCGGCGTTGTAAAGCCCAACTACGTGAGCCATGTTGACGTAGACGACCGCGCTCTGAATTCTCCTGTCTGCTTCAGCTGAGGATGTGATCCTGAGGGCCAGGTCGTCCATCGGATCCAGTCTCCTTCCCCTGAGTATGTCAGGCGTTTGAGTTCACCTCCCTGTAAACCAGCGTCTGCAGAGCGAACAGGTTTATGAAGCCAACCGCCTGTTTCTGGTCGAACGTGGACGTTGAAGCGTACGTTGAAAGCTCGTTCTTGTATAGGGATCTGCTTGACTTCCTTCCGACCACCCTCAATCCTCCCTTGTATAGCTTGAGCTTCACAGAGCCCTCCACGGACTTCTGTGTCTCATTGATGAACGCCTCGAGCGCCTCCCTGAGAGGATCAGCCCACAGCCCATCATATATCATGTAGGACCACTGCTCCTCTATAAGGCCCTTGAACCTCAGTACGCTCTTGGGGAGGGTGAGCTTTTCAATGTCTCTGTGGGCCTCTATGAGGATCGTTGCTGCAGGGACTTCATAAACCTCCCTGGACTTGATCCCAACCACCCTGTCCTCAATGTGGTCCACCCTTCCTACGCCGTTCCTACCGCCAACGATGTTAAGATGCTTTATCAGATCCACCAGGTTCATTCTATCTCCATTTAAGCTCACGGGAACTCCGTTTTCAAAATATATCTCGACGTACTCGGGTTTGTCCGGGGCCTTCTCTGGGCTTACAGTCCATGCAAAGGCCTCCTCCGGCGGCTCAACCCATGGATCTTCAAGCCTTCCGCTCTCTATGGACCTTCCCCAGAGGTTCTCGTCAATGCTGAACTCCCCCCTTGAGGGCTTGTAGGGAATTCCCTTGCTGATCAGGTACTTTAGCTCCTCGTCCCTGCTCATGTTCCACTCCCTCACAGGTGCTATTACCTTTACCTGTGGGTAGAGCGCCTTTATTGTCACGTCAAACCTAACCTGGTCGTTGCCCTTTCCCGTGCTTCCATGAGCCACCGAGTCTGCATTCTCCCTAAGGGCTATCTCCACGACCTTTTTCGCTATTAGAGGTCTTGCAAGGGACGTGCTCAGGGGGTATTTTCCCTCGTACATGGCGTTGGCCTTTATTGCCATGGCTATGTAATCTTTGGCGAATTCCTCCTTGGCATCAACGAAGTAGTGCTTCGAAGAGCCAGCCATGTAGGCTCTCTCCTCGATTTCCTTAAAGTCCTCCTGTTGGCCTACGTCAACGGTTACCGTGACAACTTCATTTCCATACTTTTCCTTTATCCATGCTATGCATGTTGTGGTGTCCAGTCCACCCGAGTAGGCTAGAACCGTTTTTCCCATACCAAACTACCAAAATGGCAAAGTTTTTATATTTTTTGGTTATATTTTGTAAATATGGGTAAAAAAATGGCCAAAAATGGTCAATCCATTACAAAACTGGTCCATGATGTCGTGGCCTCCAACGCAGCATACGAGCATGCAATTGTAATGGGATACGCTAACCTAAGCGCACTTTCAAGGATAATACAGCAGAGGCTCAGGAGCGCGGGACAACACGCATCCGTAGAGGCCATACACTCGGCGCTGAAGAGGTACAGATCGATGAAAAGAGTAGAGGAGGTCGGGGCCTACAGAGTCCTGTCGAGGAGCAGCGTGACGGTCATGACCGATGTCATAAAGGCTGTCTTCAGGAGCGAAAAGGCCGAAGAGATACTTGAAAAGGGGATGCTGATCTCGGAGAAGCTCATCCACATTTCCAAGACATCGAACGCGCTGACGCTTGTCGTCAACGGCATGAGCAAGCAGGAGGTGCTGAGCGCCTTTTCAAAGTATAGGAACGAGGTGCTTGAGCTGAAGGACGGTCTGACGCTTATAATAATTCACAGCCCCGAGGAGATACTCAGGACGCCAGGCTGTGTTGAGATGATATATAGGGCCATAAGCTCGGCCGGAATAAACATAGAGGACACGTCCAGCACGTACACTGACACCTTAATAGTGGTAAAGGACACAGACGCCTCTAAGGCGTTTGAAGAAATAAACCTGTTAATTAATTTTTCAAAAAATAGAGTGAGGGAGAGCTAGCCTTACTCAGGAAGGCTTGGGGTCTTGCTTTCCTCGCCTTCCTCGCCCTTCTTCTCCCCTTCCTTTCCTCCACTTGGAGGCTTCGTAAGCTTTGCTGCTATCACGTCGTCTATCCTCAGTATCATTGTAGCTGCTTCAGTGGCTGCCTTGACCACCTGTTCCTTAACGCTTACCGGCTCGAAGACTCCCAGTTTTGACATGTCCTCGACTTTGTTTGAGTACGCGTCAACTCCGTGCCATATGTTGCCCTTTGAATGTGCAGCTCTGAGCTGAACCTGAACGTCCAGCGGATCCATGCCCGCGTTCTCAGCAAGCGTCAGAGGAATTGCCGCCTCAAGCGCATCCGCAAAGGCCAGTGCAGCTAGCTGCTCCCTTCCTGATAGCTTCTTGGCCTCCTCCCTGATGTACTGGGCCATCTCCTCCTCAGGGGCCCCTCCTCCAGCAACTATCATTGGCTTCTCAAGCACGTCCTTTACAACCATTATGGCATCGTGTATTGACCTTTCAGCCTCGTCAACAACCCTCTGGCTTCCACCTCTTATCAGTATGCTGACCGCCTTGGGGTTCTTGCAGCCCTCAACAAACACCCACTTGTCCTCCTCAACCTTTCTCTCCTCTACGAGCTCCGCGTATCCTAGGTCATTGGGGGTAAGGTCCTCTATGTTAGTTACTATTCTGCCTCCTGTAGCCTTTGCAAGCCTTCCCATGTCGCTCTCCTTAACCCTTCTTACCGCGAGTATTCCGGCCTTTGCCAGGTAGTGCTGGGCAAGGTCGTCTATGCCCTTCTGGCAGAACACCACGTTAGCTCCAACCGACTTTATCTTGTCCACCATCTGCTTCAGCATCGTTGCCTCCTGATCTAGGAACGCCTTCATCTTGGATGGATCGCTTATCCTTATCTCGGCGCTGTACTCGGTCTTCTCGATCTCCAGCGGAGCATTCAGAAGCGCTATCTTCGCGTTCTTGACTACCTTTGGCATTCCGCTGTGAACCACTTCCTTGTCAACTATAATTCCCTTCACGAGCACGGAGTCAGCAAGAGATCCTCCCTGCTTCTTGAGAACTGAGATGTTGTCCACATCCACCTTATAGGTTCCGTCCTCCCTTTTCTCAGCCACCTGGAATACTGCATCTATGACGAGGTTGGCTATGTAGTCAGCCTCCTCAGCTACGATCTTGGATCTCATGCTTGTCTTTGCGAGCTTCAGAAGCCACTCCTTGTCCTCTGGAGAGATCTTGATCGCTATCTGGTAGAGCCTTTCAATGGCCTTCTTTGAAGCGTACTGATAGCCCTCAACTATGTTGGTTGGATGAATGTCCTTGTCCAGGAGCTTTCTGGCTTCATCGAGAAGCTTGCCAGCAAGTATAACCGCTGAAGTTGTGCCGTCCCCTACTTCAGCGTCTGTGGCCTTTGCTATCTCTACCAGAATCTTTGCTGCTGGGTGCTGGACGTCGAGCTGCTTCAGCATTGTAGCGCCATCATTGGTTATTGTAACATCCCCCAAAGTGTCAACAAGCATCTTGTCCATGCCTCTTGGTCCTAGGGAGGTCTTTATGATTTCAGTTATTACTAGCGCTGCCTGGATGTTGTTTCTGATGGCCTCGTACCCTTTTGTCTCCGTTGTCCCCTCCTTTAATACCAGAATTGGACCGTAAGGAACCTGAGCCATACTAAATCACCTTCCTTTAGCTTATATAGGCATGCAATTTAAAAACTTTACCAAATCTTTGCCGAAAACGGGCGAACTTAGCCAAGAAGAAGCCTCTCAAGCTCATATATGACCCTGCAGGCGACTGCGTCAGCATCCAAGACCTCCCTTGCAACTGATATCTTCGAGGACATTAAGTATGCGGTCTCATCAGAAAAGCTTCCTGCGGGGAATCCGCCTATTATAAATGCGCCGGCATCGTAGACCCTCCTGGCTGCGGTCTCGAAAGTGACCAGCTCGCCTCCCACTTCGAACCCAACAGCGCTTTCATGTCCTGCCTCCTTGAGCACGTCCTTAACCTTCCCCTTTCTGAGCTCAAGAAGCACGTTCCCACGCCCATCATCTATAACCTTCTTCCTGAAGAGATCAACCATTAGGCCTTCAAACCTGAAATAGGCCTTTGGAGGCCTCACGCCTTTTCCAACCTTAATTATGTTGTCGTCGTACGTGTGAATGTAGAAGTCCAGCAGGCCCTTCCTGTAGAGCTGCGAGGAAGTAACGTCGAGGAGAACGTGGTACACGATGTCAGGTCTGCCCCGCTTTTCTCTGTCCTTAAGCCCGTTCATTGCCCAGTAATGTAGTGACTTGTCAAGAAGGCATTCCTCAGGCCTCTTGCCGAACTTCCTGCATGACTTTAACACTCGCGGATCCTTTCTCAGGGGCTCGGGGATGAGCTCAAGCGCTGATTCCGCCAGCACGAATGTAATCAACTTTACCTGAGCGCTCTTTCTGCCAGCCTGACCCCTTCGATCATGTTCCTGAGCTTAGCAAAAGCGACGTTTCTCTTTCTGGTCCTGAGCCCGCAGTCAGGGTTCACATATATCCTCGATGGGTCTCCTATAACCTTTACAGCATAAAGGATCCTGTCACGTACCAGCTCTGGGGGCTCAATGAAGTCCGAGTGAACGTCTAGGACGCCCAGCCCTATCTCCTTATTTCCGGCGTATTCCCTGAACTGCTTGAGGGCTCTGTAGCCCGGCCTTGAGCTGTCGTCGGTTCCAAGCTCGAGCCTATCCCTGTTGGCAAACTCCAAGGCAAAGTGAACTGCTTTAAGATCGGGAATGCGCGGCATTAGGCTGGCGTACTCATCTCCGCTGTAACAGATGTGGGTGTTTATCTTGGCGCTCAGACCCTTAACCTGCTCATTAAAGACCCTGACGAACATTTCCATTTCAGATGGATGAGTTGTTGCTGCCGGCTCATCTATCTGAACAACTGTCATTCCTGCGTCCTGAAGCTCCCTCAGCAACCTGTTTATGATCTTCTTGGCCAGATTCATTGCGAGATCCTCCCTTGAGCTGTAAACCTCATTATACGACCAGTCCATCAGAGTATATGCGCCAGTGACTGGGATCTTGGGGATCTTAACGGCGTTCTGTTTAACGAAAAGGAACTCCTCCATGTGATAGTTCCTGACGTACTCCACCCTATCAATGACCCTAGCCTTTCTGTAGTACTTGTTGTCCCACGATCTAACCCTTCCGACGAACTCAAAACCATGTATGTTCTTGACAGGCAGCTCGTACATCTCAACCCTTCTAACTTCTCCATCGTACACGTAGTCCAGTCCGATGTGCTCCAGCATCTTTATGTTCAGGAAGGCCGCTTCGTCCAGCGCCTGCTTCTTTTCCTCCTCATCGTTACTGCTTCTCAGGAACTCTAGAAGCCACGAGGGCTTCTTCAGGCTTCCTATCTCCTGAGTTTTGAAGATGCTCATGGCGTCACACCTGAGAGCTCGGCTAGAAGGTCAACCTTTTTAAGGGCGAACTTCTGTGGAAGGAACTCAAGGTCCACGTTGTTCGAGACCATGGGGTTTACGTCTTTGAAGATGCTTAAAAGCCTAGTTATGTCGTCAATCCTCTCCATCTTCGTGTTTGTCCCGTCCACAGCTCCAAGAACCAGGAGCTTGTTCTTCATCCTTGCAGATGCTTTTCTTATCTCTTCTTCCCCATAGACGTACATGTCAAACCCTAGCCCGTCAACGCCAGAGCTTACAATCAGATCAACCGAATCCATTGATTTGAAGAAGTAGAAATGTAGAACGACATTCCCCATGAACTCGTCCTTGATCGATCGAATTGCTTCCTTTATTTCATCAGAGGCCTGCAGATGCTCGCACGCCCCATAGGAGGGACCCCTCAGAACAAGGTACCTGTAGCCGGCATCCCGAAGGACGCCAGATGCCTCCGCCAGCAGATCCCCGAGCTCCTTTATCAGCGCCCTCCTGTCCGAGCCTCTTTCGTCCCTAGAAAGACACGCAAAAGTAAAAGGGTCTGGCAAGGAGATGAGGTTGGTGCCTTTCATCAGGAAGAGCTTGAATTTCTCCTCGTTCAAGCGGGGCCTCGAGCTTATCACGGGCACCTTGTAGAACGTGTTGGTTTCAAAATACCTGTTTAGCCCGTTGACCTTGATGCCCTCCGATGAAAGGGCTATAGGCCTGAAAATGTCCTCCCATGTCATCTGAGGGTCGCTTATTATCTTAAAGCCCTTCTCTATCTGATAATTGACTATGGTTTCGGCCTCCTTCCTGAGATCCTCAAAGTAATCCTCCTTGCTTCTCGTAATGTCTATCAGCTTCTCAGACCTCGGAAATATTCCGAAGAAATAGGACCCGCTCAATAGATAAGCTATCTTTAGGGAGTTTTATAACTTTTGCACTGAGGGCTAAAAAGCAGAAAACGAAACTGCTCCACGCATCCTTTATAAGATCCCTCGACAACTTTTTCACATGGCACAGGAACAGCCGAAAGATGTTAGAACGTTTGTGCTTAAGCAGGAAATTTACGGCTTCTTCAAGTCGAAGAAGAGCACGTCGTTCGAGAACAGGTTGAAGAGCGCTATACTTCAGGAGCTGAGCGGGGAGCTTTCAGGTAAAGACTACAGGGTGCTCCAGGGAAACAAGGTTCTTGATCCGAAGACTGGCAACTTTATAATTAATTATGATATTGTTGTGCAGGGAAAGAAGGCCATAACTGCCTCTGCCCACGGAAAGGCGGCAATAGTCAACAGGAACGGAAAGCCTTACATCAAGTCTCAGAAGGTATATGTGAGCTTATTCTATTTCTAGACTACCAGAATTCTCCCAGGCTCATCTGGCTGGAAGTCCTGAACATGTTTCTTATGTTGTTTATGTAGAGCTCGATGAGCTCCCTGTAATTGGTTCCCTCAAAGCTTTGGACTACGTTGTTCAGCTCAAGCAGTATGTTGTTGAGATCGGATGAGCTGAACAACGGAGCTAGGTTGGAGCCACATCTTGGACATTTCATGCTTATGGTAGGAAGGCTCAGCTTAAGACCGCATTTCTGACAGACGAATCTCTGCTTTACGAATAGCTCTTCCAGCTTACGAACGACCTCAGCCACGTCCTTTCCGTTAAGCTCATCCGGATAGATCTTTGAGAGGAACCTTATTATTCCCTTTATGATTTCCGAAACCGGCTGTTGATAGATCGGCGTCCTGTTCTGCTCTATGTTCTCAGCTGCAAGGTAGCCGCTCCTGAGCTTCCTGTAGATCACCATGCCTTTGTCTGAGCTTGGAATGCAGTTCAGCGCAAAATCCTCTGAAAGCGCTATGTAGGCCTGGTTGTCGAGCGATCCGGCGTTTGCAAACTCAACAACTGATGGATTTACAAGGGCCTCGCTGCCGCTCTTAAAGCCCTTTATCCTGAGCTCAACGGCAGCGTTCATCGGCTTGTTAAAGAGGACCACGCTATCTCCAAGAGCTGGGATCTCATGGACTTTGTAAACAGATGTAAGTTCCTCGTTTACAAATCCTAAAACTTCATGTATGGAGGACTCGAGCTTCGACGGCAGAACTATCTCATCTGGCGGAATGTTGTCAGCATGAAGCTTGATGGGAAATACAGCAAAGCCAAGCCTGCTTGTTAAAACCGAAAGCCTGTTCCTCAGTACTGCCTTGTCCGGAAGCTCGGGCTCTCCTGCAACGCTCTCGGGAAGAGAAAGCTCCCTCTGGTCCCTGTAGCCAAGCCTCTCGGAGGCTAGGCCGAGGCTTTCTGTGAAGTCATGTGAATCGCTGAACGCCTCCTGAGTGGGCGAGCCGCATTTTGGACATATCCTCTCCTCAACGTAAACGTTGCACCTTCTGCAGTAGAATAATTCCGTCGTTTTTGCTCCGCACCTCTCACAGAGCCTGAACGGCGTTATCCTTCCACAGGACGCGCAGTACCTTAACCTCAGCCTCATGATTCTTGAGCGGGCTGGCAGCGCCCCGTCATATCTGTTGAGCTCCTTAAGCTCTCTGTCCAGCCTTATCATGATCTTTATACGACCCCTGTAGGGCTCGGAAAATGGGATGCCACCGAGCTCGCCTTTCAGAATTGATACAAGAGCCTTAGTTCTTTCGTCGTTCTTATCTGTAAGGCGTATTTCCTTGTTCCCGATTTCGAATGGAACGGCGGACTCAATGAGAGTCCGAAGGTTTCTCTCGTTGCCCTCTACCGTCCCATCATCTATAAGCCTGAGCTTGAGCGTCGACCTGGGAAACGAGAAATATGGGTCAAGGCTACCCCTTGTCCTTGCCTGTTCAAGCGCTTCATCAAATTTTATGGATCCCGCGCATTCAACGCCGAAAAGATGCCTGCAGGAGCTTATTGGGAGAATGAGCTCCCCGAAGCTGATAAGCCATCCATTTGCCTCATATGAGGCCCTTTTGCCGTCAAAGAAGAGGGGACCTTTCACGCTTTTCGAAAAGAGGACCCTGAACGTCCTTCCTTTTATTAAGAGCGGAATTGAGTTAACCTTCAGCCCCATCAGATCGGCTAGGGCTGAGCTGGCAACAGCGAACCCCTGGGCCATATCGGAAAAGCGAAGAATGAACCTGTTGGTCAGGGATATTGACATATATCCGGTCGATCTTGGGACTTCAACCTTCAGACCACTTATCCTTCTGAGGAACCTGAGAACCTTGGGCTGATAATCCCCAAAGTAATCCATAAAGATGGAACTAACCATAGTACCCTTTACTGGGGGATAAAACGAGTAGCTGCTGCCCCCGGTAATGTTTTGAAGGTTCTGTAGGAGAAACGCTCCAAGCTCCTCATAGGACAAGAACTCCTTTTTATTCAGAGAAAGCTGGCCAGGCCCTGAAAACTCGTCCCTTATCTCCAGATTTAGATCGGGATCGACTCCGGCCTCCTTCCTGATCCTAAGAGCGGCCTCAAGCTGCATCGATTAACGAATGACCACACGCGCATTAAAGCTTTCTATGAACGCTTATATACCGATATGTCAATTTTAACCCTACGTGGAACTTAGGTCAAAGATAATCGATGTAAAGGGCACCAAAAGGTCAGTTATAATAAACGAGGAGGACGCACAGAGGATCGGCGTGGAGCTGAACGACAGAGTAAGGGTCTCATCGGACTCCAAGTCTTTTACGTGTATAGTTGAGACGACAAGAACCCTAGTGCCGAAGGGGGTTATTGGAATTTACAGGGACCTTTCGGAGGAGCTAGGCGTGAAAGATGGGGAAACCGTTTCGGTTCAGTATGAGCAGACGCCTCTTTCTGTGGATCTCATAAGGAAAAAGGTAAGGGGCGAAAAGCTGAGCGACTCGGAAATAAAGGAGATAGTCAGGGATCTGGTAAATAACGAGCTAAGCGACCTTGAGGTGGCGGAGTTCGTATTTGCCGTTAACTTCATGGGCCTAGACATGGATGAAATAAGAAGCCTTACGCAGGCCATGGTTGAAAGCGGCGAGAGGCTCCAGCTTCAGGGTTTCACCGTTGACAAGCACTCAATAGGGGGAGTTCCGGGAAACAAGGTAACCCTCCTCATAGTGCCCACTGTAGCCCTTACAGAGCTGTACATTCCAAAGACCAGCAGCAGCGCCATAACGAGCCCAAGCGGCACGGCAGACACAATGTCAGTGCTGGCTAACGTGAAATTCTCCCTTTCAGAAATAAAATCCATAGTAGAGAAAACCCACGGCTGCATAGTATGGGGAGGAACTCTGAACCTTGCGCCGGCGGACGATTATCTCATCAAGATCGAAAACCCACTGAGGCTAAATCCACGGGGCCTCATGATGGCAAGCGTCATGGCTAAGAAGCTCGCCGTAGGGGCCAAGGTAGTTGTGCTGGACCTTCCTGTTGGAAGAGGGACGAAGCTGAACGACCTGTCTGAGGCTGAGAAGCTGGCAAAGGACTTCTATGAGCTTGGGAGATCGCTCGGAGTTACCGTAAGGTCAGGCATAACTTACGGGGGACAGCCCATAGGAAGGGCCGTGGGTCCTGCGCTTGAGGCCAGGGAGGCGCTTATGGCCCTGATAAATCCCTCTCAGGCAAGCATGAGCCTCCTGTCCAAGTCGGCTTCTCTTGCAGGGCTTCTGCTTGAGGCCTCTGGAATAGTTCAGAAAGGGCTTGGCTATGAGGCAGCTCTTGATTCTTTGATGAAGGGCAAGCCATACCTCAAAATGAAAGAGATAATAGAGGCCCAGGGAGGAAACCCCAATGTAAAGCCTGACGATCTGCCCATAGGGACATACAGGCACGTAATAAAATCGGAGACCGACGGATACGTAACTCTGATTGACAACGATGCGATAGTTGAGATCGCGAGGACCGCTGGAGCACCGGCCGACAAAGGAGCTGGGGTGCTGTTGTATCAGAAGCAGGGGTACAAGGTGAACAAGGGCGATCCGCTTCTTGAGATATATGCTGAAAGGAGCTCAAAGCTCAGCGATGCCGTTAACGTTGCTGAGAGACGTAACCCTGTAGTGGTAGAGGGGATGCTTCTGAAGGTTTACCCTCCAACTTGAATTAAGTTGAGCAGAGACTGTATAATTGATAAGGAAAAGATAGGTATTGTCTCTTATTTTATCAAGGCTCTCGGACCTCAGTACTTCTATGAGCTTGAGCTCCAAGATCCGCAGCTTATCTCTCTGAAAACCCTCAGGGCAAAGTGTATGGGAAAGGAGTTCTATGAGCTCGTTATAGGCGCCAGCTTAATAGCGTACAGGCTGAGGAGAAGCGGCGAGGACTTCTGGGCTGCTTTTTCTCAGTTTGAGCACTACTGCGAGGATCCTTACTTCAGTCTGGAGAGCTACATCATTAAGGAGAGGGAGCTGGCACGTAACGCTAAAATCAGGAGAGTAAGGACTCTGAGGGAAAAACGTGGGCTGCTTCTTAAGAGATTGGACAGATATTTTGAGGATCTCGGCCTTCTTTATAAAGATCTAATGAAAATCTTTGGAAACAGGTACCAGAAGACAGTTTCGTTCGCCTGCAAAATGTTTCACTATGCGATGATCATCGACGGGAGACACGGGATAGTGCCCATGGACATTCCTATACCTCTTGACAGCAGGGTTAGGAGGATAACACAGAAGCTTGGCATAGTTGGCAAGAGCTCGGATCACGAGTGCTATCTAAAGGCATGGAAGCTGGTCTCTGACCTTTCTGGAATAGATCAGATACATTTGGACGTATTTCTGTGGAGAAAGCTCCACAATGCGGTCTGAGCGCCCACTGAGTGTGGGCTCATACAGATTGCGTTCATGCGTGCCCCTTTTACAAAAGCAGAAAGCTTCGCCGTTCATGAGGGAGATGAAAGCGGCAAGAACTTAAATGCATGCCTGGTATTTGATTGCTCAGCTGTTTCCATAAAGGGTAACCCCTGAGATCTCAGGAGCCCTAGTCCTTAATAACGGGGAGGAGGTCAGAACCTTTATATTGTGGACCCCTAAATTCTATAGAAATGTCGTATGCGTCTCTTCATCCGCTAGAGAAGAAGTTTCTTAGAGTTCTTCTTGAGGTAAAGAAGGGGAAGCTGGAGGATCTGGCAGGGGCGTCTGGGCTGAACATGGATCAGGCCAGAAGGGTTGTTGAATGGTTAAAGGAGAAGGGATTAATCAGCATCAACGCAGAGGAGGTGGAGGTGGTGGAGCTGGATTCAAGAGGAAAGGAGGCATTGCAGATTAACCCCCCTGAAGTCAGGCTGGCAAACGAGGCGCTCAAAAAAGGCAGCTTAGACCTCGAGGAGGCCAAGCGCCTTCTCGGGGATGACGCAGCCCCGGCTCTTGGGATCGCTCTCAAGCTGGGGCTGATAAGTCTCTCCAAAGGAAAGATAGTTCCAAGGATAAGCAGGGAGGTAAAAGCTACTGAGGTTTACCGCGTTCTTGAGAAGCTTTCAGCCGGTCCAAGGCCAATCAGCGATCTCACCCAGGAGGATCTGAGGGAGCTGAACGAGCTCAGGAAGAGGCCCGGCTATGTAAGGGTCTACAGAGTAAAGGACGTCTGGGTTAAGCTATCTGAGGGCGTCACGCTCAGAAAGGAGGATCTTGAAAAGGAGGAGGTGACTTTGCTTACATCTGAGCTCATATCGAGTGGCAGGTGGAGGAGCGTGGCATTCTCCGATATAGACATGTCACAGCCTGCGCCAGCTGTGTACCCTGCGAGAGCCCATCCTCTTTCAGAGCTGATCAGGCTAATCAGGGAGATCATGGAGGGACTCGGATTCATTGAAATAGAGGGTCCTGTGGTAAGATCGTCATTCTGGAACTTTGACGTACTATTCACTCCCCAGGATCATCCCGCAAGGGACATGCATGACACTTTCTACCTCAGGAACCTGAGGATCGAGGAGGAGGACAGGGATCTGGTTCAGAGGGTCAAAAGCGTGCACGAGAACGGCTGGATCACGGGATCGACCGGATGGGGATACACTTGGGATACTGAGCTTGCGTGGAGGGCGCTTCTGAGAACCCATACAACAACTGTTACGGCAGAGGCCATATACAGGGGCGCCCGCGGAAGGCTGTTCACTATAGGCAGGGTCTTCAGAAACGAGAAGCCTGACTACAAGCATCTGGTTGAACTCCATCAGATGGACGCCATAGTTATAGAGGAAGGCGCAACCATAAGAAAGCTGATGGGTTACCTTACAGCCTTTTACAGGAAGCTTGGGTTTGAAAAAGTTAAGTTCTGGCCAACGTTCTTCCCGTACACAGAGCCGTCCATGCAGTCAATGATATACTCCGAAAAGCTGAAAGACTGGATAGAGCTCTGTGGCATGGGGGTGTTCAGGCCTGAGGTGACCAAGCCTCTTGGCTACGATGGCCCTGTTCTGGCATGGGGCATGGGCTTGGAGAGGCTCGCGATGTTAATCTACGATGTGGATGACATAAGAGAGCTGTACGAAAACAGGCTCAGCTTTCTCCGTGGGTACAGGAGCATAAACACTATAGCCAAGCACGCGCTTATCTAGGTAAAGTCAGAGTGCATTCTCTTTATGTCGCTCTCAGTGATCTTTTCCTTTTCAGCCACGTAGTGCACGAAGCTCTCGAGGAAGAAGAGGCTTCTAAGCTCAAAGGCTGAGTATCTTGGGTCCTGGGGGAAATAGCTTGATCTGAGCCCCTTCAGCTTGAAGATCCTCCTGCCCGGGATTTCGAGCGTCAGATCTGAGGTCTTTCCAAGGTCGGAGTCAGGGAATGATGTCAGACTGACTATCTTTGTTCCCTTTCTTTTTGCCCTCTTTGCAAGCTCCGCAAAGAGCTGTGATGCTGAGCCCGAAATTATCATTACGAGATCGCCCTCATTTACAGCAACGCTTCCCTTGTCCAGCCAGTAATAAACGAGCCTCTCCTGCCCCTCCTTTGATAAATGCCTCAGCCTTGTCGAGAAGAACCTTCCTACAATACCGCTAAGTCCCTCTCCCAGGACCACCGTCTTGTTGCGGGGGTATTCTGACACAGCAGGAAGGAAGCCGTACAGTTTTATGTAGTACTCTTCGGGTGGCGTGAAGTCCCTGATAATCTTTATAAGGCTTCTGTAGGAATCAAGCAGCTCCTCACCCCTCAGGTAGAGGATCAGAGAGAGCGACAAGAGCATGGTCCTTAGCTCAAAAAGGGTTCCCAAAGGCGTCAGGGGCGTGCTTGTAACCCCTAGCAGCTTGCTCATATAATAGTCCTGCTCTTTCCACCTGTGGGCTCCAGGCACCACTATAACCTTGTCCGAAATTGATGCCAGCTCGCTTTCGGGGTTGCTCGTTATTGAAGTTACAAAGGATCCACCCTCCTTAGCTACCTTTGCGACTTCAAGCGTATATCGGGTAATGCCACTGCCTGAAATGGCTATGAGCAGATCACAGGGACCAAATACGTAGGGCACATCGTTTGGCCCAAAGGAATGGTCAACGCCTATGTTTCTCAGAAACTTAACGAAGGCATCCGCGACGTCTCCCGATCTTCCGGCGCCAAACACAATAACCCTCTTGGACCCATATATTCTTCCGATTATCCAGTCCAGGTCCTCCTTTGGCTCGTATTCGGCTACCTCGTCAACAAGCCTAGTATAGCTCACATGATACCTCTAAGCTTCGATTATTTAAGCGCATCCCTCAGCTGGCACCTGACATCCTCCCCGCCTGAAGGGCGAGGGCTCCCGAGGTCTCGAGAGCTGCTCGGTTATTGTTTATAATGAATGAGGGCTGTTTCTCGATCGTGAACTGCTCCTCCTTCACGGAAGGGGACTTTTGCCTCCTTAACCTCCGCCAAGTTAAAAGGATAGCCCAGGAAGATGGTTGAAACGCTCAGCTCGTGAAGCGTCTTTAGAATGTGGAATGACAGGTTTCTGCACAAACGAAGGAGCGTGTTAATCAGCTTCTAAATCAACTAAATGGGCGGCTTCAGGACCTGTCCTGCGCTTCTTACTAGAAGGCTTTTTGCTTCAGATTTTGCGGCCTCCCTCCTCGACCTGTGCTGCTCCATGAAACCCTCCACGAGCTCAAGGGCCTCCTCCTTGCACTGGCCACAGAGCCTCTTGCCGCTCCTGCATTCATCGTAGACCTTGCTTATCAGAGCGTCATCCTTTGAGAAGTACACGAACAGATCAAAAACTGGGCATTTCTCTGGTTCCCCTCCGAGCTCCTTCTGCTCCTTGATGGTTGCTCTTCCTCCCGTGAAAGCGTTCATTATCTTTTGCTTAAGCTCGGATTTGGAATCAGAAAGCGTTATCATTGTCTGGGGCGAGCGTTTTGACATCTTCTCCTCACCGGAAAGGGACCTAACAAGCTTATGATACACTGACGATGGAGGGATCAGGCCCAGATCCACTTTGTGCTTGTCTGCCAGATCCCTGGCCAGCCTTATGTGAGGATCCTGATCGGCGCCGACAGGGACAAGGACAGGTTTAGGGCCTCCGAAGGGCTTGGTCTGGGGCAGGAAAATATCTCCAGCCTGTACAAGGGCAGCAAAATAAAGGGAGATCTTCCTTTCGCCATATATGTCCATCAGCATGCTCAAGGTGACGTCATCTGAAAAGATAAAAGCGAGATCGGAAACAACCAGAGCACCAGACTGCCTGTAGACCAGCGCTCTGTCGGGCTCCATGCCCAGCGCTATCATGTCGGCGACGTTTTCAATCGCTATCTCAAAGCTCCTTTCAAGGCTCTGCCCATTATCGACGTACGCCTCAAGATCTGCAATCGCGTAGTAGAGGTAAGCGTTTTTGAACTTCTTCTGAAAGTATATCATCTGCTCCGCTGTGATCATGCTTCCTATGTGAAATATCCCGCTTGGCTTGATCCCTGAAAGTATTGCAACGGTCTTTCCGGCCTTTGCCTCAGTCATGAACCTATCGAGGTCCCTGTGACCTACCAGCAAACCCCTTCTGTAATACTTGTTGTCCATAAGCTCCTCGTAGCTCTCAGGAAGTGGCGTTATGCCGAACTCCCTAATCAGCCTTTCATAATCCTTGATGCTGGAGGTGGCCCATGGATTAATCGCGCTCAAGTTATCATCAATTTAGCGAATTATGATAAATTTATTTCTTCTGATTTTGCTGAGCGCGCAGTTTCAATGTTATGTGCACTTAAGGCCTCTGATGCCTCACCTCTTGACCTTAACTAAGCTCCAAGATCTTATAGTGGCCCAGTCCAAAGCTGACCTCTTCCCCGCCCTGAAGGGCGAGGCTTTACCTAATTTTAAATGGCGTTCTTGAGCTTACATGATAGCGTCTCTCCTCCAGAGGTTTAACCTCAGATATATCGTATGAAGGCAGCTCTGACCTGCCATCAACGGGCCTGCCAGTTAGCGCATCATAAGCGCTTTCTATATCAAACCTGTTAACGTCGTACACCCCTTTCTGATCCAGGCCAAACCTGCCAAGATATTTTATGCCGACGAAGAGCTGTCTAAAGGATCTAACGTAATCTCCGAGAAGTATTGCATCAAAGCTGATGGTTTCCTCGCTCTTGAGGCTCATCTCGCTGCTGTACGGCTGAGCTATAATGGAGAGCGGCTTCGGAGACTCAGCGAAGCCGCGCTCTTCCTTGCGGGTCATATATACTCCACGGAAAAGACATGGAGCGCTTCTGCAGAATGGACAGGATAGCGGGAAGCAGACGTTGTTTTTCAACGCGCAGCCAAGCCCCCTATTAGGGCTGAGCCTATTCATCTTGGAAGCATCGCTCCTTTGGCGAACGTTAACATGAATCTTACATATGCGAACCTCAGCATCCGCGACGTGACCTAACCGCTTACGAAATAATAACACCTCAATATATATTAATGATTTGAAATGCGTTCCGATCCTTTTAAATATAATAGAGTGGAATAGTAGTGTGAGCGTGATGAGCTAGGGCTGAGCTCTGACTAAGGGATGACGAAATAGCTCGCGGCTGAAGTGCTCTGCATTTAAAGCTAAGCTCAAGCAGATCCGTGTGTTAGGCACATCAAAAGGGAAACTATTGAAGTAGTTAGCCAGCTAGCGTGAGCTTGTACAATGAAGTTTGCGTACGCTAAAAATTTTTAACGGTGAACGAGCACGTGGTATAAAGTTATAAACTAATATATGGATATATAATTTATTCAAATGTCTCAGCTTGATTTTAGGACGCCCTGCCAGATAGCGAGCACTGAAAGCTATCTGACCTCCTCCCCGCCATGAATGGCGGAGGTTCCCGAGGTCTCAGGGGTTACTCCCCTTTAGCGGGAGCTACTCCACTGTGAAACACCAGATACGAAAGAGGCTTTGCTATGATTTTGACTGACAGACCAGCTGCTTTCCTGAGTATGTTCAGCGCCCCGTTCAGATCTGA
>JBMFIC010000014.1:0-31369 GCA_049976505.1 Nitrososphaeria archaeon
CCTCCAGGTGAAGGTGAAGCTCGGCCTTAGGAAGCCCTGATATGAACTCGTAAAGAGAATCCCCGGCTGACATTTTGATTATTATTATTTATTTATGCTGTATTCTATATAAACTTTTATAGATGAACCCCTAATTATCCTCCCGTAGAGGATCGCCGCAGACATTTCAAGCCTTTCCATGTCAAAAAGCTTCGTGTAGCCTTACGAAGTTGTACCAGCTGATAAACTCATCCACTGGGTTGAGCTTCACCTATCTCTCGAATACGTCTAAGAGTTTCTTGGCCCTGCTATTGGCTTCAGTATGATCAACAATCAAGACTATCAGCATTATTTTCTTATTCATCAGAAGCTTCAGCTCCGTAATGCTTTTTCCCTTATATATGCCTTAACTTCCATGGCATATTAATAGCAAGCTTGGCCTCTTAAGTGCTTTGTCGATCCTATTGTTCCTGATGAGTATACTTTCTCATGCAGCATCTTTCAGATTCAGCTTGCGTCAATTTCGCATTTTCTGCATAGATCAAAAATTTCGTTCCTAACGTTCTCAGGAACGTGCTTTACATGCTTTCGAGCTTTTTTCTGAATGCGCAGAGGGTTGTTCTTTTGTGCTCTCTGTATAATTGCTGTACCTTGCTATCTGTGTCCCGAATACAGACCATACAAATGATAACGCTAAGGAGAAAGGGAACAAGCTGGCAGAGAGCATGTGGTCTTACCAGAATGATGAGAGCAATAGAGCTTGAAGCTCAAGAATACGGAATGAAAGCATACAATGTGATTGAATATAATACTTCAGGGCTATTCGCATATCACGACGCTGTAGTCTGCAATCAGAAAGCGTGATAAAGCGTCCTCTTGCTCACAGGCTTTATTCAGAACTCAACAGCGTGCTATATATGCTCAGGAAGGTAGCTAGAGCAGCAGCGCAACCGCCGTACCGCTTTTTCCCCTTTCAGTTGCTCTCATTCTTATATTTAATTTGCAGACGAACATATAAGCCAGACGTCGAAAGTTCATCTGCTATAATCTCCGTCTGTGCGACGATATACGAGGATCAAATTAAACATGATGGACAATCGTTCGAAATTATCAAAAAATGGAAAATATTTTGCATAATTTTCTAGTCTTGTTTCTTTAAAGTATATATAACAGAGTTATATGTAAGTTTTCCGTAATTTTGGTTAAAAATTATAAATATTCGAGCAGAAAAACGTCCGATGGTGAAGATCGTTCTCAACCTTGAGAAGGTCGAAGAACAGAACAGCAGCACAGGAAGCCAGAGATACATAAAATCAACCCAGAGCATATGCCCGGAGTGCAACAGGATACTCGCTGCCGACATCTTTGAGAGGGATGGAAAGGTTTACATGAAGAAGACATGCCCAGTCCACGAGGAGTTCGAGGAGCTGTACTACGGAGATTACGAGATGTACCTCAGGTTCAGCACTTACTGGGACAACGGCAAGGGACAGGAGGCACCAAACGTGAGGATGGACAGGTGCCAGTGTCCCGCCAACTGCGGCCTCTGCACAAACCACCTGAGTCACACTGGCCTAGCGAACATAATTGTAACGAACCGCTGTGACCTGACCTGCTGGTACTGCTTCTTCTACGTGAAGAAAGGGCTGGAAGGAGCATACGTGTATGAACCAAGCCTGGAACAGATAAGGGCCATGGTGAGGGCGCTCAGGGCCAAGAGGCCAGTGCCAGGAAACTCCGTTCAGATTACAGGCGGCGAGCCAACGCTGAGGGATGACCTTCCCGAAATCATAAGGATGATAAAAAGCGGAGGGAATAGATCACATACAGCTGAACACGAACGGAATCAACATAGCCCTTCATCCCGAGCTTGCAAAGATCTACAAGGAGGCAGGCGTCAGCAACCTCTATATGAGCTTCGATGGCGTGAATCCCAAGACCAATCCCAAGAACTTCTGGGAGGCTCCGTACGCTATAGAGGCTTGCAGGAAGGCCGGCCTTGGAGTCGTTCTGGTGCCCACGGTGATAAAGAGCGTCAACGATCACGAGGTTTATGAGATAATAAAGTTCGCCAAAAAGAACATAGATGTGGTAAGGGCCGTTAACTTCCAGCCGGTATCCATTACCGGCAGGATGAGCAAAAATGGGAGGGAAAAGTACAGGATAACGATACCTGACGTCATCAAGAGGATAGAGGAGCTCTCGGAGGGGAGATTGCCAGCTCCGACTGGTTCCCTGTCCCTAGCTGCTCACCTGTTACGCACTTTATAGAGGCCATAACAAACAGAAAGCAGTACGAGCTCTCAATACACTTTGCGTGCGGCGCAGGAACGTACGTCTATCTGGACCGGAAGAGCGATAAGCTGGTTCCTATAACGAGGTTCGTTGACGTGCCGGGTCTCCTAGAGTACCTTGGCGATGTGTCGGAGGAGATAAAATCCGGATCCAACAAGTACGTCCAGCTGGCAAGGGTCATGGTTAAGCTTAGGAGCTTCGTAGACGAGAAGAGACAGCCGGAGGGCCTCGATCTGGCAAGGCTTCTCTTTGACGTGCTGTTCAAGCAAGACTACTCGTCCGTGGGAAGGTTCCAGATGAACAGCCTGTTCCTGGGCATGATGCACTTCATGGATAAGTACAACCACGACGAGGAGAGGCTTCAGAGGTGCGATATTCACTACCTGACCCCTGATCTCAGGATCATACCATCCTGCAGCTTTAACGTGATACCAGAATGGTACAGGGACAGGATACAGAAGTACGGCATACCTGTTGAGGAATGGGAGAAAAAGCACGACGAGAGGCTGGAGGACAGGCTTTACAGGGGAGATCTCAGAAAGGATGCGCTGAAGAACGGGCACGGCCAGAGCTGTCTGATAAGCGAGATGCTCAACGGTGTGTCAGCTTGATGCTGCAGTCCCAGAAAGCGCCGTATCTTAAACTTCTTAGAGCTAGAGGGGCAGGCGAGGAGGCGAATTCTTTGAGCTTACGGTTGATTTTGCTTTACCTGAGGAACTCTACAGCAACATCATGCTTGAATCCATCAGGAAGTCCTACAGGGCGTTTGATAGAAAGATCAAGCTAAGATACACGCTCATTATAAAGAAGAAGGGCACAATACTCAGCAGGGAAATCTTCCGGAACAGATTTTCAAGGAGCTGGATACTATACTGGACAAGGGACCCAAACGTCATGAACAGGCTAAACACCAACATCTGGGTACTTGGGGTTAACGAAGATGGACGCGCTGAGTTCTTCATGAATCTCGACGAGGCAAAATCGTTCTTTTTTCCTTCAGAAAGGACATAAGAGTTCCCGTTGGACTAGATGAAAAAACCAACCGTCTATGCGGAAGTGCGCGCCAGAACAACTAAACATCTCCTTCTGAGACAAACCGAGTTAGCTGCAAAGTCAGAAGCAATCGTTCTTTCCTGAACCCTCACGCCCTTAAAAGGCGGGGCTTTAGCTAATTGTAAAAATTTTATTTTATTAATTATATATATATTATAATAACAAAGCTCTGAACGTTTTGTCAATAAAACGCCAAGCTTAGCCAGATCTAAAAGGCCTTCGCTACCAGAACTTTTCTTACAGCCCTCTCCCCACACCACGCGCATCTCTCGCCTGGGGGCTCATGCTCATCGACCGGCTCCCCTCTAACCTCGAAACCGCCGGTCGCCTTCTTGAGGTCCTGAGCGCACTCGGCCTTTCCGCAGAAGCTGATCTTTATGACGGGGTGTTTCCTGATCAGGCTCAGGACCTCATCCCTGTTGGCCGCCTCAGGGACCTCTCCTTTCTTCAGTGACCTCTCCACCAGCAGTGTCTTCATGTCCTCAATTATGTCGGCTATTTTGGCTCTCAGATCTGCAATGGGCACGGTTACCCTCTTCCTCAGGTCCCTTCTGAATATGGTAACTGTCCTGCTCTCGACCTCCTTCCTTCCAACCTCAAGCCTCAGAGGGTATCCGTAAAGCTCGCTCCTGTAGTACTTCTCGCCCGGCGTTTCCTCGCCGAAGTCTGGAACGAACTCGTATGGCTCCGCTGCCTTAAGCACCTGATCCACATATCCCTTCAGCTCATCCATGTTGCCGTAGGCTATGGGCACGACAACGCCCAACGTTCTTGACAGCTGTGGCGGAATATAAAGGCCATAGTCGTCGCCGTGTATCGAGATCAATGCCCCCAGTATCCTCGTTATCCCTATCCCAAGGGTCGTGCTGTAGGGGATTGCGTAGTTGCCCGATGCGTCAAGATACTTGACCTCGAACGGAATCGTGAAGTTCCTTCCGAGGTAGTGCGTGGTGGCAACCTGGAGCACCTCACCAGTTGGCATCAGCGCGTCATAGGCATAGCTTTCCTCAGCTCCAGGGAACTTGTCAAAGGGCTCCCTCCTGACTATAAAATATGGGATGCCTAGGTTCCTCAGCTCGGCGCTCATCATTTCTATGTCCTCCATGACGTGCTTCCTCGCCTCCTCCTCAGTGGCAAAGACGTTGTGGGTCTCTATCCACAGGAACTCCCTTCCCCTGAAGAGGGGCCTCGTGGCCTTAGTTTCATACCTGTAGACCGCAACTGACTGGAAGGTCTTCAGCGGAAGGTCCCGGTAGCTCTTTATCCAGAGAGAGAACATCGAGTAGAAGGCCGTCTCCGAGGTTGGCCTTATGACAAGAGGCTCCTCAAGTTCTCTTCCTCCAGCCCTGTTCACCATGAAGACCTCGTTCTCAAAGCCCTTTATGTGCTCCGATTCCTTTCTGAAGCTTGACATGTTTATGAAAAGGGGAAAGAGGTACTTCCTGTGGCCCCTCATCACCAGCCTTCTCTCGAACAGCTGATACAGCGAGTCAACGATCTCCATGGCATGGGGCTTGTATATCACAGTCCCCTTTACCCCATACCTTATGTCAAGCAGATCAGCGTTATAGATAACGAAGTCGTACCACTCGCTGAAGTTCTTCTTGCTCGGCCTTGCCTGCATGCCTCAACTAAACCCTGATTTAAATATAAGCGTTTTAACAGAATACGTATGAGCTTTAGGGTTGGCAAGATAAGGGTCAGCAGGTCTGCCGATGGCTTCTCGATCAGGGGAGCCACGTTCGCCACGGCCCCTGCGCTTGGCCTTCCCGAGGAAACCCTTCCCTTCTTTTCGCTTTCATACGCGCTTGGCAACATATATGCATCGTTCTCCAGGCCCATAGCTGTCTTTGACGACGTTCTCTATCCGCCAGGCAGGTGCGAGGATGCGGAAAAGGCCTACAGGGCCTATCTCAGGGAGGCCGAGGGCTTCGGGGTGAAGGTTGTGGGCGGGCACACCGGATGCTACGATGGCATTGAGCTGCCGCTCATCGTGACTAGCGCCGTGGGAACTGAGCCTGAAAGGAGGGATCCCGTGAGGCCTGGGGATTCGGTTCTTCTTGTTGGAAGGCCCTTCCTGGAGTCTGAGTGGCTTGAATACCTTGCGGGCTACAGGAGCAGAAGCGTGAACTGGAGGGAGCTGACCCCCCTGCCCCTTCTGATGAGGCTTAGCGAGATGAAAGACGTTAAGATCCTTCACGACGTCTCAGAGGGAGGAATCTGGGGGGCCCTCCTTGAGCTCCAGGAGGTTACTGGGCTCGGCATAGAGCTTGAGGAAGAGTTTCATAGGATTGTGGGCAGCAGATCGCCTGCCGATCCATCGTACGGCGTGGTGCTCGCAGTTACCGAGGAGCCCAGGAGGATCTGCTCAGAGTTCGATGAGTGCGTGGAAATAGGCAGGATAAACGGAGGAAACGAAAGGCTCACGGCGAGCTTCTCCAGCAGCCTTGTGGAGCTTTACGGGGCCGTTACCAGCTGGGATGTAAAGCTCAACAGGCTCGGCGTCTTCCTCAGAAGGCTGAAGGGGGTTGAATGCATGTCCCGCCTCATACCTGAGGTTGGGACCAACGTAGTGTACGCCGAGAGCCCCGGGGATCCTCCTGAAAGGATAGCAGGGGTTAACGGAAGGATAGTAAGGAGCGTCGAGGGATTCAGGAGCGGCAGACCGGCCTACGGAACTTCTAGACACATGGCGCTCGTGCTGAAGGAGGCCATGAAAAGCGATCCATCGATAAGGGCCGCAATCAACATAACGCTCAGCGACGCCCTTCTGCGGGTCCTGAGGGAGCTCGGATATGAGACGCAGGAGGCATCTTCCGTTGACTCGTACTGCCCCGTCCTCGAAGAGCTCAGAAGAAGGGGTGTAATGTCCTTTGCGGTAGTTGAGCCTCCGGGGTACGGCCTTGAGGGAAACGTGGTGCTATTCGCGAGGAGCCTCGAGGATCTTCTGGAGCTGTTGATGAAAATATGCGAGGGGCTCAGGCGGCTCTCAGCTACCTAGTGGACATCCTCTGGAAGAGAGGTATTGCGATCGACATAGTCACCACCGAGTAGATTATGAGGGCCGTTATCGATGGCATTAACGTTAAGAGGGGTGCGTTAAGAACCATCTCGGCCCTGAACGCTGTAACCGTGTAGACCAGCGGCATCATGTACGCTATGTCCCTGAGCCACCACGGAAGCTGAATAACTGGGTAGAAAACGCCTGAGATGAATATCATCGGCATCTGGATGATCATCATTATGAGCTGAGCTGACTCCTGATCGCTGACGAAGCTTGTGGCTATTATTCCAAGGCCTGTGAAGGAGAGAATGCCGAGCACTATAACGAGCGACATTATAAGCACGTTGCCATAGATAGTAACTCCGAACAGGATTATTGAGAGTATCACGATTATAACCCCGCTTACTATCCCTCTGACCGCCTGAGCCATTGCCTTGCCAAACACTATTGAGAACCGCGAAACCGGGGTCATAAGCAGGCCGTCCATGGTTCCCAGCTCCCTCTCCCTCGAGAAAGTCATGGCCAGCCCCGCAAGGCCGCCCATAACGGTCGAGACCACTATAAAGCCAGGAGCCAGGAACTCAAAGCTGCTTGGAGCTATGGGGACCAGCCCCTTAAAGTGCACGCTTATGGTTCCCGGCGATGGCTGGAAGCCCTGGGAGACCGCGGCCTGAGCGCCGATCTGAGAGAAGATCTCAGTCAGCTCCCCCTTTATCAGCTGGTCCAGCGTTGGGCTCAGCTGGTCAAGTATAACCTCCACCTGAGGGCTTGCGGCTCCTGCCTCCGATCTGAAGATCACTATGGCGTAAACTTTGTTCTGAACGAGGTCCATCTCGGCCTTTGACAGAGAGGCGTACGTTATTACGTTAAACATCTTGCTGGAGGTCGCGGCGTACGTGAAGGATCCGACCAGGCCCTGAGTCTGCGGGGATCCTCCCTGAACCACGACCGCTATAGGGACGTGATTTATGGCACCGTTAGACGGGAACATGTAGCCGAAGAGAAGCATTAGAATGATTGGAAAGAGTATCATAGATACAAGCCTCGCCCTGACCCTGTAGAACTCGGTTAGGTCCTTCTTCATGACGTAGTAGGCGTGCTTCAGCGGCTCGAGCAACTACCATCCCCTCCTCCTGAGCCTTCCAGTAAGCTCATCCCTCAGCTCCCTGCCTGTAAGGGCCAGAAAGACGTCCTCTATCTTCTGGGCCCCGTGCTTTCTCTTAAGCTCGTCCTTGGGCCCGAGCTCTATGATCTTTCCTCTGTCCATTATGGCCACGGTCTCCGCAAGCTCATCTACTTCGTACATGTCGTGAGTTGTAAGGATGACAGTGTAGCCCCTGTTCTTGAGCTTTAAGATGAAGTCCCTCACCCATCTTACGCTCTGCGGGTCAAGGCCGTTAGTTGGCTCGTCTAGAATTATAATATCCGGATCGTGAAGGAGCGCCCTAGCTATGTTTATCCTCTGCCTCATGCCAGTTGAGAATGTGGCCACGGGCTTGTCCCTGAACTCCCAGAGCTTCACTTCATCAAGCAGCTGCTTGATCTTCTCCTTTAACGTCCTGCTGTCCAGCCCGTACATCTTGCCGAAGAACTCAAGATTTTCTATTGGAGTTAGCGCAGGATAAAGTATGAGCTTCTCCTGAACAACCCCTATCCTCTTCCTGACCTCGTTCGAATCCCTGACAACGTCGAACCCCTCAACCCTTGCCCAGCCGTAGGATGGCCTCGTCAGCGTGCAGAGCATCCTCAGGAGCGTGCTCTTTCCCGCGCCGTTTGGGCCCACAAGCCCAAATATCTCTCCCTTTCTCACGCTGAACGTCACGTGATCCACTGCTATCAGGTCGCCAAAGTACTTGGTAAGCTCCTGGGCCTCTACGGCCTCCTCCGTACCACGAACACCCCCACGGCGAGCACAGCTATCACGGCAAGAGCAACGTAGAGCGCGTAGCTCGAGATGTCGCCGAACAGGCTGCCTGGTTCTACGTTGAAGATCACTGGCCTGCTTGCGAAGAACTGGACGCCCGGAGCATTAGACTGTTCCCACGTTAAGTAGACTGCTCCGCTGTATATTCCTGTAGGAATGCCCGAGGAGACCTGAACCGAGAAGACGGCGGTGGCGTTGCCGTCAGGAGGTATGTCACCAAGGTAATCGTAGGTGTTCCCGCTCATGACGTTTGGAAGCATGAGCTGGGCCGAAACGCCGCGCGCCGTTACGTTGCCATGGTTTACGACCACGAGCGTTATGTACACGCTGCTAGCCCCAGCGCTTACGTTGAAGCGGTCCTTTAAGAGGGTGAAGTTAGCGAGTGGCTGCAGCGGGAGGTACAGGGTCTCGCTGGTGTTGTACCCCTGATACCATATGCTCATTATTAGCGGCACCCTCTGTGGAGACGATGCGTTTTCGGGCACGTCAAGAAGGAAGGAGACCCGTACTGGATACCCTGGCGGCATCAGCCCTATGCTGTAAGTATCGCTGCTGAGGACGACAAAGCCGTTAGGAACTTGCAGCCTGGCGGTCACGTTTTTGGCAGATACGTTGCCAGAGTTCACGAGAAGCACGTTCAGCTCAACATCATCGGATCCTGGAAATACCTGAGGAGGCTGAGTATAGTATGCCTCGGCTGAGATCCTTGGGCTGCCGGAGATCCTTAGATACTCAATATACTCCCTGGTTATTCCGTTGTTCCAGGATAGCGTCACGCTCACCGGATAGTATCCAAGCGAAGCATTGTCCGCAACGTCAACGAAAAACACTACAGGGGCAGACATGCCGGCAGGGATGGTTCCAATAAAATAGCTGAGAGTGCTGTTGTAGCTTGAGAACGGGTAGCTGAGCCTTATCCTTATCGATGAGTTGAAAGCTGGGCCAGTTCCCGCGTTCCTGATAGTTACCACGAGTGGAACTCCAGAGGCTCCAGGAAACGCTAAAAGCGAGCCATTTCCGAATAGGGTCTCATAGACGTTAAGATCGGCGTAGCTGGTTATGCTGATGTACTCGGTGAAGTTCTCGGATACCCTGTAGGCCTCGTAAAGCCCTGCCTGCTGTAAGACGTAGACGTAGGATATGTTGAGCTCGGCCCTGTAGACCCCGAGCGAAGCGTTAGGGGCTATCCTTGCGTACGCTGTGAACTGGTACTCGCCTCCCGGATATATAGCTGAGGCGTTCTGAGGCTGAATGTAGATGCTCACGGGGCCGAAAACGCTTACTCTGAGGCTCACGTTTTCAGCCAGCCCGTTTCCCTCGTTAGCCAGCACGGATATAAGCGGAATGGCCTGCATCCCCGGCTCAGCCTGTACCGGAGATGACGGAGGACCAAACCCAAAGTAGACCGGAACAATCTGGGCCACCGAGCCGGCTGGAACAGCAGGAACGAAGGATGCCAGCAGGATCATGAATGCGACGGACAGCACCGAAATCCTCATAGCCAATACTGTTGGTGCCTGTGCTTATATGTTTTGATATATCTTTACGAATGTTTCAAGCTGCAAATATTCCCTCCTCCACGACGTACCTCTTTCTGGCAAGGTCCATCAGCTTAGTCGTAAACGTAATGCTGAAGACAACCACTATTATCGCGAATACCATGGAGGACCACGCAGCAAGCCCTAAGTTACCGCTGTAGGTCCATATGTCAAGAAGCTTCATCAGGCCGTACTTTGCCTCAAGGGTGTGTGAGTCGTAGATGTCCGGCCAGTACTCGCCTATCATCAGCCCTCCCCAGGCGCTGTTGATCGTGCTGGACAGCCCAGCTATAAGGTAGGGGAAGGTTGCTGGAAGTATGATCCTCCTCATCTTGGTCAGAAAGCTCATTTCATAGTTCTCCATGATCTCCCAGAACTCAGATGGTATGGCCTGAACGCCCATCCAGAAGCTGTAGAAGACGTAGTAGAAGGTGCTCACGAATCCGAGGAACAGTATATAGAGCTCGGTCCCGAAGGGCAGGCCCATTATGTATCTGAACGTCATTATGTATACCACGGGAAAGTATATGGGGGCCGGAAACGCGGATACCGCCTGAATAACAGGAAGGATAAAGGCTGCGATCCTCTGTCTGACAGCTAGAACGTAGCCCACGGTAACCGCGAGCGCAAGCGAGATCAGGGCTATGAACGCAACCCTGACGTAATCAACCCCTATGTTGTAAAGGATCATCGGCAGGTTACCTATAAGGAAGAGCCAGTAGGAGTACGGTATCGTTATCACGAAGGAAGCAACCTCCCAGCTCAGCAGCACGAGGAAAGCTCCTCCAAGCCCTGAAATAACGTACTTGGTGCCCTTCCTCAGCCTCCGCCAGACCCTTCTCTCGTGAGGAGGACGGACCGGCATGGGAACCCGGGCAAGGCTGACGAAGTACCTCGAGAGCCTCCTCATTGGGCCGGTAAGCGAGTTCCATCTCTGCGCGCTCTGCCTGAGGCTCATCCTTCCCCTTCTTCTCACTGGAAGCATCGTATCGAGGCCGTACTTTGCCACCGCATGTCTGGCGTACCATCTGAATATTAGCGTGAGGGCCACAACCCAGGCCCCCAGGCTTGCTAGCCCAACCTCAACGAGCGGCCAGGCCCTTTCTGATATAAGCATGGGCAGCACGTAGCCTATTCCAAACACGTGAAACGTAGCGCTTCCGACGGTGAAAACCTCGCTCACAGTTATGTAGAAGAGGGCATCAGCAAAGCTTGGAAAGAGGTTAGCCGCTATCTTTGGTATCGAGTAAGGTATGTAGAGGTATCTGAGCTTCTGAAAGAAGCTGAAGTCGTAGTTCTCCGAAACCTCATAGAGATCCACGGGAACGGTCTTGAAGGCCTGGTACTGGGCGACCCAGATGTTCCAGACGACCGCCGTGAACACCAGAAAGTCGGCGGCGAGCTCAGTCCCAAGGTATCCGCCTATCCTGTAGACGAATATCACGAGAACGACCGGGAAAAACGTTATCACTGGAACCGACTCCATTGCGGCTATCATCGGTATGTAGATGCCTTCAAAGACCCTGCTCTTTATCGCGGCGTATCCGAGCAGCCAGCCCGACAGTATTGATATCCCCATTATTGCAAGGACCCTTCCTATAGTGGCCATCGTGGCGAGCTGTATCACGAGCGCTTCATTCATACGATATCATCTGATTGGGGTAAGAGAGGAATATATTTTATCCAGGTATCTGTCAAATGCCGGATCCTTGGAGCTCCTTGGCCTCGGCATATCTATCCTGATGTCATCAACTATTGACGCAGGAGTTCCGTTCATAACTAGCACCCTGTCCGAGAGCTCAAGCACCTCGTTGAGGTTATGGGAAACGAGGATGACGGTCTTGAGCGTGGTCTCGGGGCTGAAAAGCATGTCGTAGATTTCGTGCCTCAGGCCCTCAGCCGTGAGCTCATCAAGGTGCACGAAGGGCTCATCCATCAGAAGAACCAGCGGGTCCGCAGCGAGAGCCCTTGCAATTGCAACCCTCTGTCTCATCCCTCCGCTCATCTCCTTTGGATACAGATTCTCGGCCTCCCTGAGTCCAACTATCTCAAGGGCCTTCCTTGCCTTCTGAATTATCTCATCCTTGCTCAGGCCGCTGTTAAGGAGGCCTAGCTTAACGTTGTCGATCGCCGTCATCCAGGGAAACGTGGCTATCGACTGGTGTATCAGCGCTATCCTGTGAGTCGGCCTGAGTACCTCCTCGCCAAGCAGAAATATTCTGCCAGTAGTTGGGGGGATTAGCCTGCTTATGACCCTGAGCAGCGTGCTCTTTCCAATTCCGGACGGCCCAACTATCGATATGAACTCGTTTTCATCAGTCATAAAGCTAACGTTTCTGAACACCTCCTTCCCGCTTGGATACCGGTAGCTCACGCTGTCAACCCTGAGGACCTCGGCAATACCGCATCGCCTTTACCTAGTTTGTTATGGTGAATATATAACGCTTGTTATTTAAAGCTAGGGGTTATAGAGGATGAGCTCCTCCTCGTAAACCCTTCCAGCGTAGAGGCTGTTGGGCGGAAGCAACTTCTTGCTCATCGAGCCCAGAAGCCTGTTGAGGGCCTCCTCGGCCTCGGAGTCGCTCATCCTGCCGCTCAGGAGCTCTAGGGGGCATCTGACGTTAACAGGCCTGTATGGTATCACGTGTCTTGTGGACTTTGGAGGAAACAGCATGCCCTTCATCCCAGCCTCTATGACCTCGCTCTTCTCCGGCTTCTTCACGTATAGCACCATGTATCCGTTCTTCAGGTAGTTCAGAAGGTCCCTGTCGAGGATTCCCACATACTCCTTAACCCTTCTGTCGAACTCCTTTATGAGAGGAAACCTCTCAAAGCCTCTTGCCTCCAGGGCTGAAACATATGCCATGTCGTCGAAGAGGAGGGCAAGCGGGAACTTCTCCTGATCCACCAGCTGCATGGCCTCAAGCTGGCTTCCGGCCTTCCTGAGGTTAAGAGCCACCTTCAGCTCATCTATCATGTTCAGCGAGTAGTTCTTGACGGCCCGGAGCCACCTGTAGACCTTTATCCTTTCATCCGCATAGTCGACCTTCGCCACCATGATCCTCTTTACTTCGAGCGCCTTAAGGGCGGCTATTCTGTGCATGCCGTCGAGCGCTACGCCGGTCTTCGAATCAACGACGACCGGATCTATCTGGACCCCATCCTTCTTTATGCTCTTTGCAAGCTCGCTCAGGTTCTTCTCAATAACCTCCTCGTGGGGCCTGACATCGCTGAGCCTAGCGAAGGATATCGTGAAGGATAGCTCGTTGGTCCAGGCGCTACTGCTCAACCGATGATTTCACCCTGCTCCGCTTAACCATCCTCGTTATATATCCTGCGACCTTGTTTCTCACGTACTTTGAGTTCATAACGACCAGCTCGTTGAGCGCCTTCTTATTAGCCTCAAAGTTATCGGTGAACTTATCAGGAAACTTCTGCAACAGCTCGTTAGCTATCCTTCTTATCCTGTTCATTCCATCAGACCTTTGGATTCGGGATTTTAAATTTTTTCCGCGCATTTAAAAGAACTTTATTATACCCGACGCAACATTAATCCGCATATGCAGTACGCAAAGCTGGGCTGGAGCAACGTCAAGATCTCGAGGATTTCTCTTGGCGGGATGTCCTACGGCAGCAAGGAGCCATGGATGGCGCCGAAGGAAACGGCCATAAAGATAATCAAGAAGGGAATAGACCTGGGAATAAACTACATAGACACGGCAGACGTTTACTCTGATGGCGAGTCGGAGAGGATCATAGGGGAGGCCATACGAGGGTATGACAGGGAGGAGCTTCTTATAGGAACCAAGGTTGGGCTCGAGTTTGGCTCTGGGCTGAACAACAGCGGGCTTTCGAGGAAGAGGCTTTACGCCCAGCTCAGGGGCTCCCTTGAGAGGCTGCAGACTGACTACGTTGATCTGTATCAGATCCACAGGTGGGACTACAACACAGACATAGAGGAGGTCCTTTCAACGCTTACTCAGTTCGTCAGGGAGGGAAAGGTCAGGTACATTGGGGCAACCTCCATCTACGCGTTTCAGATTCAGAGGCTCTGGGATCTTGCTGTATTCAAGGGATACGAAGGGATCGTGTACTATTCCCCAAGATACAACCTGGCATACCGGGAGGAGGAAAGGGAAACGATACCCATCTGCAGGGAGCTCAACATAGCCATAGCGCCCTACAGCCCCCTCGCAAGGGGCTTCCTTACGGGGAAGTACAGGAGAAACGAGCAGCCAGACTCCATAAGGTACAGGACCGACCGGTATCTTCCCACAGGGTACTTCAGGCCCGAGGACTTTGACGTCGTTGAGAACCTAGTTGAGGTTGCTAATCAGAAGGGAGTAAAGCCTGCCGTGCTTGCCCTTGCATGGCTTTTAAACAAGCCATACGTGACCACGGTTCTCCTGGGAGCCACTAAGCCTGAGCATCTGGACGATGCGGTTCAGGCTCTTGATTTGAAGCTAACTGAGGACGAAATGAAGCTCCTGGAAAAGCCATACAGACCTCATGAGCTCATGGGTCCGACCAAGTCCCCGCTAACTCCTTAAGGACTCCTCAAGGATGGCCGTTATCTTTTCGGGTCCGACGTCAGCTATGTAGAATCCGAGCCTTGGGCCCCTGTCTGATCCCAGGATCATCATGTAGAGCTTCCTGAAGAATTCGGCGGGTTTTATTCCGTTCGCCTTTGCAATTTCGTATATGCCGTTCTGTATGGCGTTTCCGTCCCTTTCTTTTTTTAGGAGCTCTATCAGGGCCCTAACGGCCGCCCTTTCCTGCTCGCTGAGCTCCACCTTTACTCTCTGGACGGTTATGCGATCCTTTGCCATGTTGTAGGCCAGCTTTATCTTCTCTATCAGAAGGTCATCCACCTCCCTGTAGCCGTACGCCGCAAGCCTCTTAAGTATGAAGTCAACATAGTTATCATCAGGAGCTACTGAGGCTAGCTGCAGCAGAAGCCTGTATGGCACGTGGACCGGCATCTTCTCCGGAACCTTCAGAAGGTTCACATATTCGTACAGACCCCTGAGCTTCGGAGACAGCTGGTTCCTGAAGTATCCCTCCTCTAGCCTATCATACTCCTCCATGTACGTTGGAACGTCCTCCAGAGAGACCTCCCTCGCTCCCTTTATCCTCTTGTACATAAGAAGCATCAGGCTCTGCTTCGTCCCATACCTGAGCCAGGCCTGAGGCGTTATCACGTTGCCTGATGACTTTGAGAGCTTTCTGCCACCCTTGTCAAGGAACATCTCGTATCTCACGTGATATGGATGAGGATACCCTAGGATCTCGTCGGAAACCCAGTCGTTGAACTTGACTGAGTCTGCGATGTCCTTTCCGTACGCCTCAAACCTTATGTCAAGAGCCTGCCATCTTGAGGCCAGCTCGACCTTCCAGCTGAGCTTGCCCTCTCCAGCCTTTATGTCAACTTCGCCCTCGTATCCGCAGCCCGGGATCCTCTTCCCTCTTATCGTTGTGCCGGTGCATCTGAAGTGCACCGTGTCGGTCCTCGGATCGTACGAAAGCGCCTCAGTTGTGTATATCCTGCCGCACCTTGGGCACACAACGAAGTATGGAAGGACCTTAGTAAACTTCTCCTGTCCCAGGCCCTCCTTCAGCTTTTCCCCGATCTTGGAGGCGTTGGTGAGGACCTTCCTGACCTGCTCTGTCAGGAGGCCTGACTTATATGCCTGGGACCCCCTCATGTACCTGTACTCTATGCCCACCTTGTCCAGCGCGTCTGTAAGAAGGGAGCCCATGTGAGCCCCAAAGCTGTCATGGCACCCGAATGGATCCCTTATTCTCGACACTGGCTCTGCAAGGTGATCGTTGAGCCAGTCTGGGAAGCCCTGAGGAACCTTTCTCAGCCCATCCATGTCATCGGCAAAAGATATGAGCTCGCTCCTGTATCCAAGGTTCTCGAGGGCCATCTTAACACCGTAAGCCCTGGCTACATCAGAAAAGCTTCCCAGATGCGGTATCCCGGATGCCCCAAGCCCACTCTCTACCCTTATGAGGCTTAGACTTCTGCCCAGCGATTTCTCCCTCTCAACTACATGATAAGCAACCTTGTCAAGCCATGTTCCTTTGCCTATTATCACGGCTATTGGTAAATTAGACTATAAATTTAAAGTGTTCTAAGCAGTTGACGTTTATCTGTAGTAGGGAACTGGAGCCTTCTCCATGGCCTTCCCTTCCCTTGACATCTTTACTCTCTTGACAGCCTCCTCAAAGTGCTGCTGCATTATGAACACCTTGTCGAGGTCCTTCTTGTAGTCGTCCACGTTCTGGTGAGACCTGAGATACTCCTGGAGCACTATTGAAATGGCGGTGTTGACTACGGCCTCCAGGTCCGCACCGCTGAAGCCCTCAGTCATGTTCGCTATCTTCTCAAGGTCCACTGCATCGCTCTCGGAGCACATTCCTGACCTGGCCTCGTTCTGCGTACAGAGCGGAACGCCCCTCGTGTGTATCTTGAGTATCTCGAGCCTTGCGGCCCTGTCGGGCATTGGAACGTATATCAGCTTGTCAAACCTACCAGCTCTCAGCAGGGCAGGATCTATCATGTCGATCCTGTTCGTTGATGCTATGACCACGACTCCGTGCAGCGGCTGTATTCCGTCCAGCTCGGTCAGAAGCTGTGAGACCACCCTCTCGGTAACTCCGCTGTCAGAAGCATACCCTCTGATGGGAGCAAGGGCATCAATCTCGTCGAAGAATATTATGCATGGCGCTGCCTGCCTTGCCTTCCTGAATATCTCCCTGACGGCCCTCTCCGATTCGCCCACCCACTTGCTCAGTAGCTCGGGTCCCCTGACGCTAATGAAGTTGGCCTCGCTCTCCGTGGCTACTGCCTTTGCAAGCATGGTTTTTCCGGTTCCCGGAGGTCCGTAGAGAAGTATTCCCTTGGGTATCTTGTAGTTCAAACGCTTGTAGACCTCTGGGAACTTCAGAGGCCACTCAACGGCCTCCCTGAGCTCAGTCTTGACGTCCTCCAGCCCTCCTATGTCGGACCACTTGACGTCTGGCGTCTCGAGGTAGACCTCCCTCATAGCTGATGGAGTTATCTCCTTGAGGGCGTCGAGGAAGTCCTGCATGGTTACCTTTATCTCGTTCAGGACCTCGGCCGGTATTCTCTCCTCCTCAAGGTTTATCTTTGGAAGAACCCTCTTCAGGGCCTTCATCGCCGCCTCCTTTGCCAGGTATTCAAGATCGGCCCCGACGAAGCCGTGCGTCTGGGCCGCTATCTTCTCGAGGTCAACGTCCTCCGCCAGCGGCATGTTCCTTGTGTGTATCTGAAGTATCTCCAGTCTTCCCTGCTTGTCCGGCACCTTCAGCTCTATCTCCCTGTCGAACCTTCCTGGCCTTCTTAGGGCTGGATCAATGGCGTTTGGCCTGTTTGTGGCGCCTATTACGATCACCTTACCCCTTGCCTCCAGGCCATCCATCAGGGTGAGCAGCTGTGAAACTACCCTCCTCTCAACCTCCCCTGTTACCTCATCCCTCTTAGGGGCTATTGCATCGATTTCATCTATGAATATTATCGATGGAGCCTTTTCCTTTGCCTCCTGGAACTTCTCCCTTAGCCTTGCCTCTGACTCCCCGTAGAACTTGCTCATGATCTCGGGGCCAGATATGTGGATGAACGTTGCGTTGGTCTCGTTGGCAACCGCCTTGGCGAGCAGGGTCTTTCCTGTGCCTGGAGGGCCATACAGAAGAACGCCCTTCGGAGGCTCAATGCCGAGCCTCTCGAAGAGCTCGGGGTGTCTTAGCGGGAGCTCAACCATCTCCCTGATCTTCTGGATCTCCTCCTTCAGCCCTCCTATATCTTCATAAGTCACGCGAGGAACTCCCTTCAGCACCTGTCCCCTTCCGGTTCTCTCAATTATCGTCTTCTGATTGATTATCACGGCCTCCGCGTTTGCAGGGGAAGTCTGAACCACGTTGAATGTTATCCTTCCGCCAAAGTAGGGGACTATGATGTTGTCGCCCTTCACCACCGGCAGCCCTTCAAGGGCATCCGTTATGTACCTCTCGTCTATGTACGGAACCTCCTCCATCGGCGATATAACTATCCTCTCGGCCGGAACCGCCTTCACCTTTCTTATGGTTACGTTGTCGCCTATCGCTACCCCTGCGTTCGACCTGATGAGCCCGTCTATCCTTATTATGCCCCTGCCCTCATCCGTAGGATAAAGCGGGAGAACCTTCGCAACGGTCCTTCTTTTGCCCTTTATTTCGATCACGTCGCCGCTCTGAAGGTTAAGCATGTCCATAACTTCATAATCAATCCTCGCAACCCCCCTTCCAACGTCCCTCGTATAAGCCTCCATCACCTTAAGGGTAACGGTGTTAGTCTCAGACATTAACCATCATGATAATTACACCTTGGAAATGCTTTTATATTTTTCCGAAATAATTTTGGGGCCCTAGCGGCTTTTGTGAAATACGGACCGCTATACCTTTATCCTGAGCAGAGCGTCAAAGGCTATTCCAGCGGCCCTGTCAAGGTATTGCTTGAGGGCGGAAGCTGGAAGGAGCTCAGTCTCCCTCACGAGGTTGTTGCTGACCATGAAAAGAGCGCCAGCCCTGAAGCCCCTCATGTTAGCTATCCCAAGAAGAGTGTACGCCTCCATCTCAACGCCTACGTACCCGAGCCTTCTGAGGCTTTCAACAAAGTCCCTTCCCTCAGCATAAAAGGCGTCATCCGAGTAAACAGGTCCGAGGTAGGCCTTAACTCCCCTGGCCTGGGCCTCGTCGACCAGGGCCTTCAGGACATCATAGGATGGGGATGCTGGCACTGGCAGGTACTTTGAATACTGTGAAAGCGTGCTGCCATGAGGCCCAAATGCTCCTGTGGCTATTATTATGTCGCCGTAGTTCATCTCAGGTATAAGTCCGCCAGCTGTTCCAAACCTGACCATGACCCTTGCGCCAAGCGAGTGCAGCTCCTCGGCAACTATCGCGATTGATGGCCCGCCTATGCCGTGGCAGGCTACTGTGATCCTCTCTCCCCTGTAGGTGCCCGTGTACGTGAGAAAGCCCCTGTTCTCATTCACCAGCCTTGGAGATTCAAGCATCTCAGAGAGCATCCTGACTCTGTCGGGATCCCCCGCGAGCAGGACCCTTTCGGCCACGTCCCCCTTCTCCGCTTTAATGTGAAGAGGCATACGATAAATACCGGGCTCCTACATTATAATGCTTTCCTGAACGACGGCTGACGATCACGTTAACGTGCTGCCTCTGCAAAACAAACGATTAAATAAGCGAACGAGCAACATTAATTATGCCAAGGTATGAGGACATCAATCATATAGATAAAAGGGTTGCCGATCTGAGCAGGGCGAGGCAGTCGCTCATCGAGGAGCTGGAGGCCATCATGTTCTACGATGAGAGGATAAGCGCAACTGACGATCCAACTCTTAAGGAGGTCCTAAAGCACAACAGGGATGATGAGAAGGAACACGCCGCTCTGCTGATAGAGTGGCTCAGGAGGAACGACCCAGAGTTTGAGAAGGAGCTCAAGGAGAAGCTCTTCTCATCGAAGCCCTTCAGCGAGCTAGGAGACTGAGATGAGCGACAGAAGGGTATTCCTTCTGAACTACAAGGCTTACTCTAACAGCTACGGGCCCAGGGCCATGGAGCTTGCAAGGAGCGTTGACAGCCTAGGAAAAAAGTACGGAGTAGAGGTCATAATTGCCGTCCCGGCAACAATGATAAGCAGGATTTCAAGCGAGGTCAGCTGGGCAAAGGTCTACGCACAGCACGTGGACCCGGTTGATGAGGGTGCCTACACCGGTCACATCACGGTTCAGATGATAAAGGAAGCCGGGGCTGTCGGGAGCATGCTTAACCACAGCGAAAAGAGGATCAGAATGGATGAGCTGGCGGAGGCCATACTGAGGCTAAGGTCTGAAGGGCTTGAAAGCGTGGCCTGCGTGGACAGGCACGAGCTCGTGGCTCCTGCTGCGCTTCTGTCGCCAACTTACGTTCTGGTTGAGCCTCCCGAGCTAATCGGCACGGGGATATCTGTTTCAAGGGCAAAGCCAGAGGTGATAACCAGATCCGTCGAGGCTATAAAGAAGGCTGGAGGAAGGCTTCTCGTCGGCGCGGGCATAAGCTTCTACGAGGACGCTAGGAAGTCGATAGAGCTTGGAGCAGATGGGGTAGGGCTCGCGAGCGCTGTCATGAAGGCCCCTGATCCTGCCGCCAAGGCTGAGGAAATAATCAGGGGCCTTGTTTAGCAATTGCAATAAATTTTTTAAGCTGCTTGGCGTTAAGTTACTAATCCTCCAAAGTGACTGATGATGAAGAGGAACTGGAGCTCCCTGATTCATAATGGAATATACGTTCCAGAGCCGTACAAGGCCAAGGGGATACCCCTTATAGTAAACGGCAGGAAGTACTCCCTCAGCTATGAAGCGGAGCTCATGGCGCTCCACTTTGCCGCCAAGATGGACAAGTACATCAACGACGACGTGTTCGTGAAGAACTTTGAGAAGGACTTCAAGAAGAGGCTCCCGCCGGAGCTAAGGGCCTACAGCGTGAGGGAGATGGACTTCTCTGAGTTCAAGAAGGAGCTGGAGAGGGAAAAGCTTGAGAAGAAGAACATGAGCAAGGAGGAGAAGCAGAAGGAGAGGAGGGAGAAGGAGAGGCTGAAGAGAATGTACAGCTTCGCAATACTTGACGGAAAGAAGGTCCAGCTCTCGGCCTGGAGGGTTGAAAGCGCGGGTATATTCATAGGAAGGGGGAACCATCCTCTGAGGGGCAGGTGGAAGCCCCAGGTCACGCAGAGCGACATAGTGCTTAACCTGAGCAAGGACGCCCCAGTTCCTCCCGGCAGGTGGAAGGCCATCGTCCACAGGCCGGACGTCCTCTGGGTTGCCTACTGGAAGGACAAGCTCAACGGAAAGGAGAAGTACGTGTGGTTCCACGAATCCGTGCACCTGATGCAGGAGAGAAACAAGAACAAGTACGACACCGCGCTGTATCTTGGCAGGAAGATAGCTAGAATCAGAAAGCTCATCATGGCAGGAATGAGGTCGAGAAACATAAGGACAAGGAAGATAGCCACGGTTGCCTACCTGATCGACACCCTATGCATGAGGGTTGGTGATGAGAAGGACAAGGATGAAGCGGACACTGTTGGAGCGACCACGCTGAGGGTGGAGCACGTGATCATAGAGAACAACGAGGTCAGGTTCAGGTTCCTGGGGAAGGACAGCGTCCTGTGGGAGAAGAAGATCACGAACCCGCCCCCGGAGTTCCTTAGAAACCTGAAGTATTTCATAGAACACTCCAAAACGGGACAGATATTTGAGGGGATCAGCTCGAGGGCAGTAAACAGGTTCCTGAGCAAGGCCGTGCCAGGCCTCACCGCCAAGGTGTTCAGGACGTATCACGGGACCCTTACGTTTTACTCATATCTCAACAACGTCATAGACAGCATCGAGGATGAGGAGGACGCACTATTCCACGTGAAGGTTGCAAACCTGATGGCCGCCATAAGGCTCAACCACAAGAGGACGCCTCCGGCAAACTTCAACGAATCACTTCAGAAGAAGATATTCCAGCTCTATCAGCACTTGACGAGGCCAAAGAAGAAGGTCAACGACAGCTACCTCAAGAAGGCGAGAAAGCTCGAGGTTCAGATAAGCCTTCAGAAGCTGATAAGAGACTACAACCTCAACACGTCGCTCAAAAACTATATAGATCCCAGGGTTGTTATAGCATGGTCCAGAAAGGTCAACATGCCCACCGAAAGGGTGTACAGCGCATCGCTGAGGAGGAAGTTCAAGTGGGCCAACAAGGCAAAGCTCGGATGGGAGGCGCTTCAGAGGTTCCTCGAGCACTACGAGCCTCCTGAGCAGGATATTAAGGAGATACTCCTGAGCGTCGCCAGAAAGCAGAAGCTGACCTCCTCCCCACACTGAAGGGAGAGAGCTCAACGATCAAGCCCTGGGCGGATCCTAAACTTATAAGTTGGGCAATTTAAATTATCATGCATGGAACAGGAGGAGCTTAACGTTGAGGAGCACGTAGTAAGAATAAAGAGGATGGGTTTCAAGGTCTTCTATGGAGGCGTGCCCCATGATGGGTGCACGGTTGTGTACTGGGACGGCGAGCAGGGGGATCTGGACGATTTCGCTAATGTGGCCGCCGAGCTGGGAATAAAGCTGATGGTGGTGGATCCTTTCACCCTCACGGACGAGTACATCTCGAGCTTCATGATTAACCCAGAGGGCCTGGACAAGGACACGCAGAAGACAGTTGAATCGATCAACCAGAGCCTGAATTCGTTCAGGGCATACGTGGGCAAAGTAGGCATGATCTCCTTTGCGTTCCACTACAACGGCGTCTTCTACGTCTACACAGTGGCAACAAGGTGGGCGCTGGAGCTCTCCGATCTCATAACTAAGATACGCAGCATCACGGGCTGAGCCTTTAGAACGCTCAGCGTACAAATTTCAGATAACACATAAATTTTTCACATCATAATTCAGCCAAAAGCGGATCGGCCATGATAACTCCATATTTCATACTGCTCCTCAACTACATAGGGATAATCTCCTTCTCCATCTCAGGCGCCTTAAAGGCGGGGGATAAGGACATGGACCTCTTCGGGTTCATAGTCCTCGGGTACTCAACTGCCTTGGCGGGCGGAATAATGAGGGACCTTCTTATAGGAAGAATACCTCCCCAGAACATAACGTATCTTCCATACCAGCTTGCTGCGATACTTACCGCGGTTGCCATGTTTGCCATCTACGACAGGCTTGATAGGCACAGGGACTTCTTCCTTTATCCTGACGCCATAGGTCTAGGCACCTTCGCCGCAGTTGGGGCTCAGATAGCCATGAGCAAGGGGTTCAACATACTTGGGGTCATGGCAATGGCATCGATAACCGCAGCCGGAGGCGGGGTAGTCAGGGACCTTCTGGCGGCTGAAATACCACAGATACTCAGAAAGGAAATATACGCAACCGCTGCGGCTTTTGGTGGGCTCATTTACGAGGGACTCTACTATTTGGCGGGCACAGACACGGCGCTTCTGGGAACGGCCCTCATAGTTGCCGGCATAAGGATAGTTTCGCTTTACTTCGGGCTGGAGCTGCCGCATATAAGGACCAGGCCAAGCAGATCAGCGCAGTGATTTTCACTTTTAGAGCGCCATCAGCATCTGCCGGCCGCAGCCCTGCTTGCTGTCTCCAGGATGCTCTGAAGCCCAAGCGATCTCAGATCGTCCTCGATCTCCCTTAGCATTGAGAGGCCCTCGCAGGCCCGCGGAGGATAGGGCTTTCTGCTGATGAGCTGCCTGAACCTTTCAGCGTACTTTTTTGCGATCTCCCTCAACCCAAGCCTCTCCGAGGCCACCGCTGCGCTTTCCCAAGCGTATGCATAATCAGGGTTCATCTGAATAGCCCTGCTGAAGAGCCTCAGAGCCTCGTTAAGGTCGCCAAGCTTTAGCGCGCACCAACCCTTCCAGAGCGATGAGCTCCAGTCATCCTCCGAGTAGAGCTCGTATGCCATTCTGTAGGCCTCAGTTGGATTTTTGCCCTGCTCCTCGAGCGCGTTGGCGAGCCCATGCCAAGCTGCCGGATCTTTGCTGTTACAGTCTTTAAGGTACCTGCGATAGTACTCCTCGGCCAATCCGTACATCGAGAGGCAGATCGATGCCTCAGCAATTATATAATAATCCCTGCAGACCTCCATCTTTTAGCGCATTGTCGCCATGCCATAAAAACTTTCAGAAATGAGTTTTAAACTACGGAGTGGCATGACATGTCATATGAAGGCCTCACGGCTGAAAGCAGCCCTTATAGTGGCATTTGCCCTAGGCTTTATCGTGCCACAGCCTGCAGCTGCGCAGGGTACGAGCTACATATTCATTTTGGCGCCACAGTACTACCTCTTCACGCCGATCAGCGTTTATACTGGCATGAACGTGACCTTTTTAGTAAGCTCCAACGCGAGCGTTGACGTCTACCTACTGAGCGGAACTCAGCTTCAGTCCTTTGAGCAGGGATTCATGACAGGCTATATCTATCACGGGAGGGGCTCAAGCGTCACTGGAAACGTTGGGCCTCTGGTCAGGGGAACCTATTACCTTCTCATATATAATGACATCCAGAACCTTAGCGCCGAGGTCACCTACAAAGTCTCGACGATCCCTGTCAACATCTACGCAATGCACAGATCGCTTCCAGCTCCAGTTGGAATAGCTGACTACGGCGTTCTCAACAGATCTGGAGTCCTAGTGCCTTACGTGGAGCGGTTCAGCGAAGTGGTCGGGATGACCACGATCTACGCGCTCAGGGCGTACAACTCTACGCCTCCTCCAGGCATATCGCCTTACAGCGCAAGCGTTCAGCTTAACGCGGTCCTGATGGTAAACTACAGCTCGGGCGTTCAGTATTACTGGCTTCAGAACGTGATCCTCTTCAACACAAACAACGATACCATGCAGCTTCTAAACGATGTATGGAACCTCACATCAAGGAACTCCGTGCTCTACGCGCACGATATAATCGGAAGGGGGACCCTTAAGCTTGTAGGCCTTGATGATGTGTACCTTTACGGAACGCCCTTCAGGAGCTACACCCTTCCGCTAACTGCGTATCTGTTCATAAAGGAGAGCTGGACGCCCAGCTCAGTTATGGTAAGTTTTGGATACTCCAATGTGCCCGGCACGGTCAGCTGGTTCAACAACGCATCGATCGAGCTTAACGGCATAAGATACGCATCGTTGCTGGTTGATGGCTACAGCATGAATCCCCGTGGCACGTTTATAGATGCCGAGCTGGTCTTCGGGGGCGGGGGCAACGGAGGTTGGACCTACTTTACCCAGATGAACTCAACTCTCAGCATGTGGTACGTGCTCCCCAACGGATCTGTTCAGAGGCCAATTATGCTTTACGGGTTCGGAAGCGATACCGTGGAGCTGGCGGATAACCTTAAGACTGTGTACTCAAACGGGGCGGCAACGGTTACCATTGGAAGCGGAAACTTTGAGCCCCTTATGTCGCAGAAAAAGGGCGCCTTTACCGTTAAAGCTGAGGTGTCAACCGGAACTTACTACTATGGACAGCCCGTAAACGTTAGGATCAGCGCTCTATTTTCCAACGGCGTGGCGCCTTACTCCGTTTATCTCCTGCTCAACGGAACGCCAGTAGGTAACTATACCACGTACCTTGGCTTTCTTAACAGGACTTTTACCATGCAGGTCCCGCAGAGCGGTACCTATGTGCTGAGGTTAATCTTCACCGATGGCATCAATGAAACATTTACCTCTGGACCCTATTACATAACGGTCTCGCAGACCTGGATCGAGGAGAACTACCCGACGATTTACAGCATTATGACATATGCTTCGCTTGGCCTGGCAGCTCTGGGGCTTTACATCTCGTTTGGCTTCAGGAAAAAGACGCTGAAAAATCATGGCTCATCGCAGAAATAGAGAAGAGTTTTTGGACCTGTTTGCGAAAATTGTCATTCTGGTTCTATATTGAAACAGGACTTTGAAAAAATCTTTTAAATAATTAATCAAAAATAAAATTATGAGCGTTTCCAGCCGCGCATCCCTCGAAGAGGAGATATATCTCAGATCGCTCACGGGCTATCTCGTTGGAAGCCGCCTTTTCGTGGGCTTCAGAAAGGTGGCAGTCATAGCTGTTCCTGACCGTATATGCTCGGCTATGGCCGCTGCTGCCCTTGCATCGTATGAAGCAGCGGGCAACTACAGGGACGGGGCAGGAGCAGTTTTCACGTATGAACAGAGAAAGGAGGGCGATGTGGCTAAAAAAGTGGTTGAGAGCGGGGCAGATGCTGTTTATCTCTCTTTTGGCGGCGAACAGAAGATGTCGGACGTAAACAGCATGGTCACGAAAATCATCAACGCTCTTAAAGAAGCAGGATACAGGGGCGCGCTCCTCATACACGTCAGGGCATGGCTTGCCAGCAAACAGCTTTCCACAGTGATCTCCAGACCGGAAACCCTCAAGTACCTGCAGAGCCTGCGCGAGATAAGGGTCTTCACGGCGGACGCCAACGCTAGGAAGTTCTACTTCAACAGGGTCAGGCTGGACGAGAGCGGCGCAAAGCTGGAGAAATACGATGAGGTGGAGATAACTCAGGAGCACGCCAACCTGCTTAAGATCTCATTGCCTCCGCCCGAATAGATCAAATGCTTTGGCGTTATTTTATATAATTTTATTTTTCTATTTCTATTTCTGATCTCCTCCAAGTACTGAAGGGCTAGGCTTGCCGTTCGTTGGTCAAGCTGCTGATCCAAACCTGCAAAAAGTATTTAGCCGACTTATAATTTCAGTATTGTTGCGGGGGTCGCCTAGCCTGGTCAATGGCGCGAGGCTCAGAACCTCGTCCCGTTGGGGTGCGTGGGTTCAAATCCCACCCCCCGCATATTTTCTGCATAACCCCTTAGAAAAATGCAAGGCGATTACATTTTAATAAGGATATATTGGCGTTATATCTAGGTGTTATAGTTGAAAATACTTGAGGTTGATGAAAGGCAGAGGCTGATCAGGATCAGGGTGGACAACGAGGATGACCTCTGGGAGCTCTATAACCTGCTTTACTCTGGGGACATAGTTATAGGAAGGACGACACGGGAGGTGAAGACCCAGACTTCCAGCTGGAGAAGGCCAGTTACGCTGAGCCTTAAGGTGGAGTGGGCTGAAATGCAGCCAATGACCAACAGACTGAGGATACACGGAATAGTCCTGGAGTCACCGGAGGACCTTGAAATAAAGGGAAAACACCACACCATAGTGCTGGAGCCCGGCAGCATTATAACTCTTCTGAAGCCAGAGAGCTGGATCGAGCTTGATCTGAAGAGGCTTAGGACTGCCGAGCAGAGGACAGTTTATAACGCCTTGATAGCCTCGATTGACAGCGAGGACTTTGCGGTTGCAAGGATAACCAACTCTGGCATTCAGCTGCTGTACGAGGAGAAGGTGGAGCTCAGGATAAAGAACAGGGAGGGATCCCAGGACATCGAGAGCAGGGAGCTTAAAAGGATAGGCGAGTCCCTGAAGGGGCTCGTTCAGGAGATCAGGCCGCAGATCCTTATAATTTCTGGGCCATCCATTTACCTGGAGAAGCTGAGGAAGGCAGTTAAGGAGAAGATCGGCGAAATTCGTGTAATAGGTATTGAGACATCCTACGGAGGTTATCCTGGCATTAGAGAGGCCCTGAGCAAGGAAGCGTTGAGGGATGCGCTTAAAGAGAGCGAGGCTTACCAGGAGCAGGAGCTCATGGAGGAGTTCCTCGCCAGAATTGGAAGGGATGAGCCCGTGGCGTATGGCTTGGAACCGGTGGAACGGGCATCCGAGATTGGTGCCGTGGAAACCCTCCTGATTGAAAGGGATTTGATGGCAGATCCCGTGATACGCGAAAGGGTCGTAAAGATAGTCGAAAGGGTTCTCAGCTCCAGGGGCAGGGTAAAGGTTTTCACCAGCAACGATGAGGCAAGGATCTGGCTGAAGAACATGGGAGGAATAGCTGCCTTTCTCAGATACAGGGTGGATCAGGGCAGCCATCAATTTTAATAAGGAGGCCCTCGAAAGGAAGCTTAACGCTTGAGGGCGCTGGCCGTAATTAACAGGAGAGCCGGCGGGTTTGCGGAGGAGAAGCTAAGGACCATTGAAAGAGCTCTTACACTGCACAGGATCTACCTTGATGAGCCAGAATCCAGCAGGATCGTTGATGAATCTTTAGCTGAAAGCGAGCTCGTTCTAAGCTGCGGTGGAGACGGCACATTCAACTATCTTGCGGAGAGGGTTCTCGCGACCAATGCCAGCGCGCTTCTTGCGTACTGCCCATTCGGGACAGGAAACGATCTGGGAAGGTCGATAGGAATAAGAAGCCTGGATCAGCTGCTGAGCTCGATAAAGAAGTTCAACCTAAAAAGAATAGACGTAATCCGGCTTTTAAAGGTAGACAGAGTCAGGTACGTGGTTAATGCGCTAGATTTTGGGGTAGGACCTGAGATAAGCAGGTTCCTTGAAGAGCACAGGGGACTGAGCTGGATCTCTATATTTATCGCGCTTCCTCTCAAGCTGCTCCCTGCATCAAGCTTCTCCGTGAACGTAAAGTGCGATGGCGAATATTACAGATTCAGAACCATTGAAACAATCGTGGGCAATGGCAGGTATCTTGGAAGGGGAATAAAGGTGGCCCCTCATTCTTATCTGAACGACGGCCTCATGGAAATCTACGTGATCAACCCATACAGCGGGCCCTCGGCCTTTATGAAGCTGAAAACCATATACGATGGCAGCTTTGTGAAAAGGGGGCACGCATTTTTCAGATCGTGCAGAAGGGCTGAGATCCTTGCAGATAGGGATACGTTTGAAGTTGATGGAGAGCTTGAGAGCGGGAACAATATTGTGCTGGAGGTTTATGAAAGAAAGCTGGGCGTGCTGGTTGGGGATCATCCTGAAGCGGTCCTGTGAAGGCCGCTGGCTGTGTGATAAAGGCTGAGGTCAACGTATGGAAGCTTTCTTGCAAAGACCCTTACGAGCGATTCGTTAATCAGTCCGATGGATGCTTTCTCTATGCTTCTGTAGTTCTCGAGGACCTCGTCTAGATCACTTCCAGAGAGGCCCTCGTTTTTGAGCACTGTCCTTCCTGCAGCCGCTAAGTTGGCTGCCCTGAATGCGGTTTCAACGCCAGTCGAAGTCTTGAGCGAACATGATGGCTTTGCGCCGTCGCAGAAAACTCCTCCTAATGATATAATATGATTTATGGCAGCTCTCATGGCCGCGCCAATGTCCCTACCGGAGAGCATGTATGCCAGTCCAGCTGCAAGACCAGCTCCGCCCTTGAGCCCAACACTGCAGAAGGGTGATATATATCCAAGGTAACCCGTCGTGTAAATTGTCGTGAGCCAGCTCACCATAACCGATGCCGTTATTATTTCATCATTATATCCCTTCTCCTTTCCGTAGACGTATATAGGGAGGGTTGAAGTTATCCCCTGATTTCCGGAGCCAGCCACTGCCATTGCTGGGAGAAGAGAGCCTGACATCCTTGCCTCCACGGCTGCGGAAGCTAGCTTGATGGCCCTCTCCCGCGGAGACCCTTCTGGCAGGCTCCCGGAGTACCCTCTGTAGTTGTTCCTAAGACCGTCCTCAGCCAGAGCCATGTCAATTCTTGAGGATTCGTGGACGAGCTCCATGAGCCTTCGCGATGAGCTGAGGCTCTCAGCGTACGCAAGAACATCTTCAAATCCAATGATCGGCCTTCCATTCTGAAAGAGCCTCTCCAGGGGTATATCGCCCCTGTTCTGCCTGGTATACTCTATGGCCTCCCTTATGGAGCTGAAGGAAGGACCAACGTAGGCCACCCGGTCGTGCTTGGAGGATATCAATGAGGCCTCTCCGTTAGTTGTCACGTAGATGAATATGTCCTCCATTTTCAGAGGATAAACTACAAGATCAAGCGGGCCTTCGTAGCGTTTTCTGCTGAAGGCAAGCGTCTGCAGGCCTCTGGGCTCCGAGGTTATAGCCCTCCTTACTGCCTCCTCTATGCCTGAGCCGCCACCAGGAACGCCAGCTGATACGGCGTTTTTGAACGTTCCCTCGTCCACGTAAATCCTCACACGGTAAGGCTCCCCTGATCCATGGGCAGCGAGTGCAACCCCAAGAGCTATTGATGCTATCTCCGTGCATCCGGCTGAGGGCATCACTTCGCTGGAGACTACTTCACTTAAACATTCGTCGCACTCCATAAGTGCGCCAGCTTTCTGAAGCTTATAACGTTTGCTTCGCTTGTTTTCAAAAGGCTTAAAGGATTGAGCGCACGAAAAATCTTGAATGAGCGATAACGTGATAGTCATAAAGCACAACATGGCACAGGCCATCCTGACAAGGCTGAGGGACAGAAACACTGGGCAGGTTGAGTTCAGAAGCGGGCTCATCGCCCTGGGAAGGATAATTGGTTATGAAATAGTGAACGAGCTTGAGGCTGAGCCGATTGAGGTCGAGACTCCGCTTGGCGTCAGAGCAATGGGCATCAGAATACCGGACCTCGATCGCGTGGTGATAGTTCAGATCCTTAGGGCTGCAATGCCGCTAGCCCAGGGCCTCGTTGAAATATTCAGCAACGCAAGGGTTGGAGTCGTCAGCGCAAAGAGGGTTGAGAGCTCGCACGTTCCGGGATCCCTAGAATTCGAGGTGGATGTGGATTATATAAGGGTGCCGAGGATAAGAAGCGATGACGTCCTGATTGTAGCCGATCCGATGCTGGCCACGGGTTCAACTATTGTGGCTGTTCTGGACAAAATCCTTACTTATGGATCTCCCAAGAGAACCATAATAGCCTCCGTCATAGGCACTGAGTACGGCATAAGGAAGGTCAGGGAGAGGTTTCCATACGTAAAAATATACACTGTAGCGCTGGACCCGGCCCTTAATGAAATGGGATACATAGTGCCTGGGCTTGGAGACGCTGGAGATAGAGCCTTTGGAAGCGAATAAATAAAAATTGAAAGCAATAAATTTTGTTTACTGCTTCTGCTGTTGCTGCTGTGGCTGAACTGGTGGTAGCAGATATATCTTGCTTCCTATGATGGCACTGCTCGGGATGAGCACCGTGGTTGTTCCGTCCATCTTCTTCACAACTGTGAAGAGGATCCCCACGTCCTCCACGATTCCCTCCTCGCCCACTATGTTGACGTGATCGTTTATCCTGAACGGCCTTGTTATCAGGAGGAAGACCCCTGCAACGGCCTGACCCATCACCTGCTGCGTCGCAAAGCCTATGACTATTCCGAGGAAGCCGCCAACGCTAACTCCAGCGAGGCCTCCTCCAATTGCCCCAGCTATAGCTGTAATAAGGGCACCTATTCCAATCAGAAGGAACACGTTCCTGAACGCCCTTGCGACGTCATGGGGATACTTGATCCTCATGAAGTGATATATAGTGTCGGCAAAGGCCATCACTATGAGGTAGCCGAAGACCAGAGTCAGTCCTACGTTTACGTAGGTCTGGTATGGCTTAAGCCCTGGAATTATGTTAATTATGAGCCACTGGATTGCTGCCATAACTAGGGCGTAGATCACGATGTAGACAATGAGCCTTGTGAGCGCCCTCACGTATCCGGCCCTGAGAACTGCTGGCGTCGTTGCAGATTGTGTGCTTTCTTTAACGTTTTGATTAGCAGAAGACATTTTTCAAACATTTTTTAAAAACAAATGTTTAAAAAGATTACGCTGACCTCCTCCTCGCCCTGAAGGGTGAGGGTTCCCGAGGTCTCAGGGGTTACTCCCCTTTAGCGGGAGCTACTCCGCTATGCATGACGATGTATGAAAGAGGCCTTGCAACGCTCTTGACCATCAGGCCAGCTGCCTTCTTCAGTATGTTCAGCGCGCCGTTTAGATCTGAATGAAGCCTGTGCCCAAGAGGACACTTCACAACGCCTCTTGGGCTTCTGATCACTTCGACGCCGTGATATGCGCACAGCCTTGAAGTATTGTATTCAATCACCTCATGCACTTTAATGCCATATTCCTGAGCCTCAAGCTCAACTGCATTCATAAGCTCGCGGTATGACCA
>JBMFIC010000015.1:0-28747 GCA_049976505.1 Nitrososphaeria archaeon
AGATTACAAACGAGACGAACATGACGTATGCCGCAAGCTTTACGTTGCCGTTTCCCAGGAGCCACATAGCTGCAAAGAGGGGGATCCAGAAGTACTCCCTGCCGTACTTCGCAAAGGCTATCATGAGAGGGTTCAGGTAAGAAGCCCTGTGCGCTATGACCAGCTGAAACAGGTAAACGTTGAGCCAGCTATCGGGGCCCAGCAGCGCCACAGCAGCTGTCACAGCCAAGAACAGCACTGTAAAAAGCGTGAACATCACGACTGCCTCCGACCTTCTTCTAGATGCGCCCAGGGCTGCGATGAATATGCCCTCCATGAGCTTATCTTACGAGCGGCCAATTTAAGCTTTAGCAGAGGCTTCTCTGCAAAGCTTTTTAATTCCCTTTCATATAACTTATGTGACCGCAAGGGATGACATACAGCAGGTAATCTGAGCCGTGATGTGAATGCGGTCGGTGTACTTTCTGCTGCCCTAAACTTTAAATCCGATCCAGTGCTTCAAAGTATTAATGAAAAAGTTCGACGTGATAGCCTTTGGCACGGGCTCCGCCAGCAACATATATGCGGAGCTCCTCGCCCACAACAGGAACATCAGGATAGCGATAATTGAGAACGGCCCAGTTGGCGGGATATGCCTCACCAGGGGCTGCATCCCGTCCAAGATGCTCCTTTATCCAGCTGAGATAGTTCACAGCATAAAAAGGGCAAAGGACTTCTGGATAGACGCCCAGGTTAGCTCTGTTGACTTCGAGAGGATAATGAGCTGGGCCCACGACGAGGTCATGGGCGAGTCCTACCAGATAGAGAACGCACTGATGTCCGATCCCAGGGTGACCCTCTACAGGACAACTGGGGAGTTCGTCGGGGAGTATCAGGTAAAGGTCGGAGATGAGATAATAACCGGGGACAAGATCCTCCTCTGCACCGGCTCAAGGCCCTTCATACCGAACATTCCAGGCCTACAGGAGGCTGGCTTCTACACGAACGAGAACTTCTTCACCATGAGAAAGCTTCCAAAGAGGACCGCAGTTATAGGAGGAAGCTTCGTGGGCCTGGAGTTCGGCTTCTTCCTCTCGATGATGGGAAGCGATGTGTACGTTTTTGAGATGCTTGACAGGATCGCGTACCAGGAGGAGCCGGAGATCTCCTATCAGCTTGAGTCGGATCTGGACGATCACATGCACATCCTGCCCAGGTCAAAGGTTGTTGAGGTAAAGAAGGTCGGCGAAAGGAAAATGGTCGTGGCTGAGGACTTGGACGGCGGCGGAACCTTTGAGGTTGAGGCCGACGAGATAGTAGTTGCAGCTGGAAGGCAGAGCAACTCGGACATAACTAAGCCAGAAAGAACGGGAGTCAAGACCGACGAGAAGGGATGGATCATAGTCAACGAGTACATGGAGACCACCAAGCCCAACATATGGGCGTGCGGCGATGCCATAGGGAAACACATGTTCAAGCATGCCGCGAACTACGAGAGCATGATAGTATATTACAACGCCTTCAAGGGAAGAAGGCTGAAGGCTGACTTTCACGCCGTTCCGCACGCGATATTCACCCAGCCCGAGGTAGGAGCAGTTGGCAGCAGGGAGTCCGAGGTCAAATCTGAATACCTTGTTGGTTTCTATCTCTACAAGGACACGGCTAAGGGGCTTGCTATGAAGGACGAGGAGCACTTTGCCAAGGTCATAGTGGACAGGGAGAACGGAAGGGTTCTCGGAGGCCATATCATAGGGCCCTACGCATCGTCTATGATACACGAGGTCATACTTCTGATGAACGCTGGCGACCAGAGCTTCTATCCCGTGTACGAGATGATGCACGTTCATCCTGCAGTAAACGAGGTCGTTGAAAGGGCTTTCGGGAGCCTGGCGGAGCCGGCATACTGGGATGATCTGAAGGATGAAGTAAGGAGAAGGGCAGTTGAGAAAAGGGAGCAGAAAAAATCTAAAGCGCTTAGAGGCCTTCTCTAGACTATGTAGGCCGCGAAGATCTTCTCAAAGAGCTCTTGAGATATCACGGTTCTTCCCGAGTCATCGATCCTCTGCAGCGCAGGTGGGCTCTCGAGGTAGCTGGGTATCCTCTCCTTCAGCCTCTCATCGAACGTTGGAACGTTCGGGTTCCTGTAGAATATCCCTATGGGTATCCTGTTCCCCCTCTCGTATGACTTTGCTATGGCCTCGGCTATCTTCCTCTCAGGCTCATCCCTGACGTCGGGATCGTATCCCTGCTCCTGCAGATCGTAGACCCTCTCGTTGTAGTAGTCGTACGTGTGAATGTTGTCGTACGTGACACATGGCTGAAGGATGTCGACGAACGCCGCGCCCCTGTGGTTTATGGCCGCCTTTATGATCTCCTTCAGGTGCTTTACCTTTCCTGAGTATGCCCTGGCAACGAACGTGTATCCGGATGCCAGAGCCAGTGCTATTGGGTTTACAGCGTCCTGTATGTTCGGCTTTGGAAGGGACTTGGGCTTTGCTCCCCTCTCAAGCGTTGGAGCCGCCTGTCCCTTGGTGAGGGCATAGACCGTGTTGTCGTGCATGAGGACGACCATGTCTATGTTCCTCCTTCCGAGGGCAACGAAGTGACCAGCACCTATGCCGAGAAGGTCCCCGTCCCCGGCGTTCACGATAACCTCAAGCTCTGGGTTCGCTATCTTTATTCCCTTCGCATATGGCAGGGCCCTCCCGTGCAGCGTGTGGACGCCCTCGACGTTCAGGAAGTGCGGCGTCTTTCCTGAGCATCCTATGCCCGAGACCACCACTATCCTTTTCGGGTCCAGCTTAAGCTCGGCGAATGCCTGATACATTGCTGAGAGTATTCCGAAGTTCCCGCATCCAGGGCACCAGTCGACCCAGACCGAGCTCTTGTAGTCTGTCGGCTTCAGCTCAAGCACCATACTCCAGCACCACCCTCCTCTCTCCCTTCATAACCCTCAAAACCGCATCAACGAGCTCCGTGGAGTAGATCGGCCTTCCAGTGTACTTCAATATGTAGTTCCTGATCTCCACGTTAGCATAGGTGGAGGCCAGAACAGCTGCCTGCCCCGTTATGTTGTGCTCAACGTCTATGATCACGTCAGAGTACTTTGCGTACAGGCTCTTAACGGTCTCCCGTGGATAGGGCACGAACGATCTTACGTGGACGTACATCGCCTTCACTCCTCTCTCCCTGAGCATCTTTATTGCTCCAAGCGCAGCACCCTTCACGAAGCCCCACCCGTAAAGCACGACGTCCGGGCTCTCATCGCCGAATACGTTAACCCTCCTCTCTTCAGGAATTGTCCTTTCTATGACCTCGAGCTTGCCCATCCTCTTCTCCATGATCCTCCTCCTGTTCTCTGGCTCCTCCGATATGTGTCCCTCCTCGTTGTGCTCATCGCCCGTGTACCACATTATCGCCGTTCCGAGGAAGGCCCTGGGGCTTACTGGGGACTCCATGCTGAACCTCTTATAGCCCTTTTCGGGCTCAGAAACGATGCTTCCTCTCTCGATCTTAACCTTGCTCAGGTCGGGAAGCTGAACGCTCCTTATCGTGTTTGCCAGGAACTTGTCTACTAGGTGGATTACAGGCGTCTGGAACATCTCGGAGTAGTTGAGCGCGTCTATGGCGTCCCAGAAGGCCTCCTCGTGATCGCCGGAGGCAAGGACGACCCTCGGGTACTCGCCGTGTGATGCGAAGACCGTTGATAGGAGGTCGCTCTGCCCTCCCCTGGTGGGCTGCCCAGTGCTTGGTCCACCCCTCTGATAGTACGTTATGACAACAGGCGTCTCGTTCATTCCTGCCCATCCAAGCCCCTCAACCATCAGATCGAACCCTGGGCCGCTCGTTGCCGCTGCAACCCTTGCCCCCGTAAGCGCAGCCCCGATAGCAGCGTTGACTGCCGCGAGCTCGTCCTCCGTCTGGAAGAGCGCAAGGGATCCGACTCCCGTATCCCCGAGCCTTTCGTGCTCCTCAAGGGTGAAGCTTTCGTCGGCTGCCGGAGTTATCGGGTAGTAGGTCTGCATCCTCAGTCCTCCAACTATCTTTCCGATCGCAACTATGTCGTTCCCGCTAACTATCATCATCCTCCCGAAGCTTGCTGATGGCGGATCCAGTCTTAGCGGGGATCCGAAGCTCGACTTTACCCTGTCTGAGACCAGCTCGGAGAAGAGCGTGTTGTGCTCTAGCACCGGGCCTGACCTGAACCTCCTCTGAAGCCCGAACTTCACGGCCTCTGGGTCAATGCCAACGAGGGCCGCGGTCGCTCCGATGATTATCGTTGATATGTACCTGGATGCCTGGGCCGCAACGACCTGCGCTCTCTTCTGCAGCTCAGAAAGCAGGTCCCTGAAGCTCAGGCCAACGGACGTCACCCCGTGATCCTTCAGGTACGCTATTAGGCTTCCGAGGCTCTGGTCAACGCCCAAGCTGTTGAGCCTTCTCAGTATCACCTCAGCAACCTCTGGCTCGACGCTGGGGATCTGTGAGAGCCTGACCGAGCTCAGGTCCGAGTTGTATATCAAGTACGATCCCTGGTCCAGGTCCTGGAAGTGGGTGAAGACGCTCTCCGCGTCCATGGCTCCCACAAGCTTTACCGGATACTGAAGGTCCTTGGGAAGCTCCTCTCCGTCAACCCTTGCATGAATGTAGCTGTGCCTCCCCACGATGTTGGAGTAGTACTCCCTGTCAGATATCACTCCGTATCCTGACTTGGCGAAGGCCCAGGAGAGGACCTGCGATGAGGTCTCAAGCCCTCCGCCCTGTGGCCCGCCGAGCAGATAGTTAAGGCTCTTCATCAGTCAGCACCGTATGCCTCCTCTGTTGAAACCGAGTCCTCCAGGAAGGAGTTGAAGAGCGTGTGTCCCTTTGCCAGATGGCTCTCCAGCTCTTTTTCGTCAAAGAGATAGCTCCCGCATTCAAGGCAGTAGAGCCATCCGAAGTCGGCAAAGGACCTGATGAGCTCCTCCTTCTGTACTGGCTTCACGTCCTCGCAGGACTCATCAGCAAGCACTATGCTCCGCCTTTTGCTGCAGTAGCCCATGAACTGGTACACTGGATGAGACCTATAGTACACGCAGCCGCTGCATTTCATTGGTTAAAAATTGTCATAAATACAATATAAAGGTTTAATAATAATTTTTGAAACGTATGCCCCTGTTTAATGGACAGAAGCTAGGTTAAAAGTTCGTTAGCGTTGCGGGGTCCGGAAACAAAATTTTTAAATTGTCAGAAACGAATCCTGAACATATGGATAGGGACGTCCTGAGGCTCCTCAGAAAGGCAAGAACTATGAACATTTCGGTATGCGATGAGAACGGTCCCTGGGTTATAAAGGTGTACTATGCGATGGATAGAGGGTTCATATTTCTCCTTGAGAAGGACGGAAGGACCCTGAACGCCATACTCAAAGACCCAAAGGCATCGTTCTCGATCGATCTGAACAGGCCTGACCTCTTCGTTCAGGGCAGCGGAACAGTCGAGATACTTGGGGATCCGGCAGCCCACGATAGGGAGAGGGGGGCGCTGCTGTCCAAGATTCCAGAAGACGCCCTTTTCATAAACCTTGGTCACGTCGTGCTCGCCAGGCTTGTTCCAGACAGGATGAGGGTTACCGACATGAGGGGTGAGCCCAGAAAGTACTATGTCCAGGTCAGGCCCGAGGAGCTCGCTGACAGAAGGCCGATGCCCGTGATAAGGGCGCTCAGGCCTTGGAGCTTTCAGATGAGCGTCTCCGCCATGATCATTGGAGTGCTGCTCGTGAGGAGTATCGTCGTGCCGCTTTTCCTTCTCGCGCTCCTCGGGATTCTCCTGGCTCATGGAGCGTTCAACGCGCTCAGCGACTACTTCGACTTCAGGAGCAGCGTAGATACCCCGACGGGGATGGGATCGGTTGGCTCGAGAGCTCTCGTGGACGGCCTCTGGAGCCCGGCATCGCATATGGCCTACTCGCTTGCCCTCCTCCTAGGCTCCGTTGTCATCGGGACGTACCTTACGCTGCTGAGGCCGTCGATACTTCCCTTCTTCCTGATAGGGCTCCTGGCTGGAGTTCTTTACGGAATTCCGAGAATAGGGCTCAAGTGGCTTGCGCTTGGAGATCTAGGGGTGATGCTAGCGTTTGGGCCAGGCATAGTTCTGGGAACCGAGACGCTGATGGGAGCTAGGGTTGACGTTTCCAGCGTTCTGGTATCGGTGGCAATAGGCATGGTGATCGTTGCGGTTCTTCACGCGAACAACTGGAGGGACGTGGATGACGACAGGAGGGCTGGCGTTGTAACGCTCGCATCGCTTCTGGGGGAGACCGGCTCAAGAATTTACTACCTCTCGCTTATATGGCTCAGCTACCTTCTGTTCGTTGTCGCTGTGGTCCTGAATCACTCCTACTGGCCAATACTGGGCTCCTTCCTTACGGTTCCATGGGCCTTAAGGCTGACCAGGATAGCCATGAACCCGAGGGACTGGAACAGGAGGATTCTGGACCAGAGGACTGGGTTCTTCACTGCCCTTCACATGTACTTCTCGATAGCCTTTCTGCTGCTCGCCCTTCTCCTTCACCTATAATTCATCATCAAAGCAGGCTCAGGATAAAGAACAGCAGAAGATAAATAATATCCGCCCAGGCTCTGAGCCTTCCTCTAACAGCGTACAGCGATACCGCTGTGGCTGGCAGCAACGCTATCATAACGGTCATGGGATTCAGAAGCATGAACGCCGATAAGATTATCATCGCGGCATGTGCAGCAGGGTAAAGCCTCCTTCTCCTTGACCCTTCGTGATCCTCAGGCAGATGATGTGAGTATCTTATAGAGGATGCTGCGAGGCCGAACCCGATTGACGCAAGCACGGCCCTCAGGTTTGGCAAAGCGCCAAACGCAGATAGGCTTCCAAGCACGAGGATGGGTCCAAAGTCAAAGAACGTCGAGATCTCCCCCAGGCCCCTTACGTACAGCTCGAGCGGCTTCCTGAGATATGCTACCATGAGGAGGATTGCAGCGAGCCCGTAAAGCACAAGAGCTGGGTTTCTCGTTGCAGCGAGGACATAAAGCGCGGCCACTGCCATGGCGATGTAGGATATTTCAACAAGAGCCCTCGTCCCTTTCAAAGCCTTTGCATAGCAGGGGCCAACGCTCAGAAAGGGCTCTGATTCACGACACTCAAGGCCCCTCTTCATGTCCTTCAGATCCATCTGGACGTTCATCACAAGCTGCGCTAACATTACGAACATCAGCGCGGCAATGAAAACGTCAGTCCTTCTGAACCCCGAAGCGCGCCATGCATAAACGACGGGCAGGGCCGACACGATGTAAAGAGGTAGCTTGATCATCGAAAGCTTATGCATGCGGAGAATTTTACAGCGTGAGCTAATAAGCTTGCGCTGCAACGATCAGAGCGAAAAGTATTAAACGGCCCATCATTAAAATCTAATACAGCCGGGGTAGCTCAGCGGGTAGAGCGCCAGACTCATAATCTGGAGGTCGAGGGTTCGAAGCCCTCCCCCGGCACACTTTTTGAGGCTATTGTTTTAGTATGAGTGGCTGAACTGATAGAGATGCGGAATAATGTGCGGGCCTTCGAGTTGTCTGACCTCCTCCCCGCCCTGAAGGGCGAGGCTTTAGCTAATTGTAAAAGAGATGCGCAGGATTTTTAAGGAAATCCCCAGCTTTAAAAATTGGAAGCTGCTGCTTTTTCAGGAAAAATTACTGCTGACTTTTCGAGGCTATCTCCTCAAGCTTCTTAAGGAGCACGCTTTCCACGTGGGAGTTCCAGAGCATTTCTGGAACGTCTACAAGGAGGAAAATCTCTGAGAGGAGCAGAGCTTCTATCGCTGTCACTGCTATGTTCTGGAGCCACTTTCCGACGCCTACGGTAACCTTTACATCGTTTCCCTGTTTCTCGAACACGAACGTCAGCGCTCTTTCAGCAGCAACAATATCCCTCAGTATACCTCCCTTCTGGGCCTGAACTATGGCCCTGTCCCCCTCGAACCTCTGCTGTACCTTGTAGTTGTCGCTCTGAAGATAGCTGACGAAATCATCTACGAGCTTCTGTACATCCCTGACGTTCTTGAGAACAATCTCCTTCTTGAACAGAGGCATTGGATTAACTTACTGTGCACACGCTATTAACCGTTTCCCTCTAAACGCCCCAGAATTCAGCGAGCTCCGATGAGCTAAGAGTTGGAAAGAACCTGGAAAGGTTCGCCAGGGACCTTTCGTGTGCCTCTCTGTCAGCCGATGAAACTGCATCCCTTACTATAACTGGAATGAACCCGAGGGCGTAGGCATGCCTGGCGCTCGTCTCAACCCCTACGTCGGTTGCTATTCCCGTGAACACCAGCGTGGTCCTGTTAGCGTTTCTGAGCATTAGCTCCACGTTGGTGCCAACAAAGAGGGACCATGTGTTCTTGTTTATGACTATCTCGTTCTCAAGGGGCTTGACCACGAGCTCCATGTCCTCCGGCCTGAAAGATCCTCTCCATCTTATTAGCCTTGAGGCCGGGGGCTCAAAGCCCGGTGGGTATGGTGTGATCCTGGTAAATATCACTGGTACTCCAGCCTTTCGCGCGGCATCTATCGAGCTCTGAAGGCCCCTCATGAACTCCTCCTTATTGAATACGTTGTTGTAAAGAGCTCTGTGTACGTCCCAGGCAATCAGCGCTGAGCCCGCAGGCCTCAGGAGCTCTTTGAGATCCTCCCTGGAAATCATGATATATCTAAAATTTTTGCCTATAAAAGCTTAGCGTCAGCACGGACTGGGATAAAGATATAAAAAGCGGACCAGAGATTAACCCAGGCTTGTTCTCTGACGATCAGAGCGCCATCGACAGATCTTTCAGATTTCTTGTAATCTCAAGGGCTACGAGAAGCGCATCCATAATATTCGTAAACCTGTCCCTCTCCCTTTATCTGAGGGATCTCGGCCTCAGCCTTGTAATGATCGGGGTTGCGTACTTCTTCATAGTCCTGTTCAATGTGTTCATTTCCATCGCCTTTGGAATGCTGGGGGACAGGATAGGCTATGCCAGGACCATGATAATTGCCGAGCTCCTTCCAGCCTCCTCCTTCTTCGTCCTGGCCTTTTCAAAAAATGTTTATGCGATCGTGCTTGCAGCCATGGTGGGTGGCATAACCGGATCACCTGGGGGCATGAGGGGAGCCTTTTCGCCCGGCATGACGTCGTACATCGCTAGGAACTGGTCCAACGAGGCTGAGAGGATAAGCAGGCTCTCCAAGGTCTATTCTGTTTCATCGCTCTCGGCTATTGCGGGATCTGCTATGCTGATATTCCATAGCAGGCTCGCCGTGGTTTACGGCCAGATCGGGGCCTTCAGGGTTCTCTACCTGATATCTGCTCTGATGGCCTGTGTTTCCCTAATTTTCCTGCTCTTTCTTAAGGAGAGAAGGGGACCTCGCAAGGCTACCCGAATAATGAGGAGGGAAAGCCTGGGATACTCCCTCAGGATAATAGCCCCCAACATGGTCAACGGGGCCGCCGTTGGGATCTCGTTCCCTCTGCTTCCTCTGTGGTTTGAGCTGGCCTACAGGGTTTCTTCCGGCATAATCGGGGCCGTCTTCACGTCGGCCTACCTTTTCAGCTCAGTCGGATCGTTCGTATCTGGCCGGATAATAATCTCTGGAAGGCTGAGGGCCATAACGCTATCCTCTGGCGCCAGGCTTATACAGGGAGCCCTCCTGATTGCTATGGCTTTTTCGCCCTTCTTCCTGCTCGCAGCGGCAATATACTCGTTGAGGAGCTTCATAGCGGGCGCTGGAATGCCGGCCAGGAGCGCGGTAAGCATAAGGGGGATAAGCGAGGAGGACTACGGAACTGCCTCAGCAGTTCAGGGGACCTTCAGCAGGAGCTCGCAGCTGACCTCAGCACTCTCTGGCTACTCATGAGCCAGTGGATAGACCTCCCCCTGATAGCGGGCGGGTTCATACAGATGGCGGCTGCCCTTATGTTCTTTGAGCTCATAAGATCATGGAAGAGGTTCCACGGGTACTGAGTTTTTGCAAAAACTTAAATTTGCAACAGCCCTGCATTCAGGCTGTTGAGGGAGAGGAAGCTGAAGTACAGACCTCCTCTATCGATAAGGTTCAGAGTGTACCTTGAAACGTTAATCCTTCATCCTTACCCTGTCATGAAACACATATGGAAACAGCTCCTTGTGCTGTTCTCCATGATAGCCTTCGGCGCGTACGTCTTCTCCTACTTCCAGAGGCTTGATCCGCTCTCCGCGCTACTTGCATCCGTTTCCACGATCTCTACGATAGGGCTCTATGCGCCGCCCATAACCTCAATACCAAACATCGAAAAGGTCATGCTTATAGGGATAATACTCACAAGCGTCGGCTCCGCCGCCTCACTTGTTCAGGGGATCGTGAACAGCGTGGTGAAGACCGACCTCTGTATAGACGAAGTTCAGAGGACAAAGATAAAGTACATGAAAAATCACGTGATAATCATCGGATATACGCAGATAGGCAAGTACGTTGCCGACAGGCTGATAGAAATGAAGAAGGACTTCTGCGTTATCACAAGGAGGAAGGAGAACGTCAAGGAGCTGCAGGACAGGGGCATACCGTACGTTCCCTCGGACCTTTCATCTCCCATAGATGCCCTGAACGCAGCTAACGTTCAGAGCGCTTCCGTGATAATTTCAGCGCTCGAGAGCGACGAGCTCAACCTGCTGTACGCTTTAACGACAATGCACATGAACCCCCAGATAAGGACGGTAACTATAAACAACTCGGATCAGATCTACGAGAGCCTGAAGGAGGCTGGAGTTCATGTGGTGATCCCCATCTACAGGCTCATAGGAAGCATGCTCGCCTCCGCGACGGTAACTGAGAACGTGGTTGGGGTGGTGACGGAAATATCGAAGAGGATGCCCGGAATGGAGATCGTGGAGATCGAGGTTAAGAAGGATTCAAGGCTGGATGGCATGAGGATAAGCGAGCTTCCGCTGGATTACTTTGTGCTCATAAGGGAGGGAGGGCCGGTAAAATACATATCGCCAGATCTCCAGCTAAGGCCAGGCGATAGGATCCTTGCCCTCGTGGGTCTGGAGGGGCTGAGGGCGGTTCAGGAGCTGACGTTTAAGTAGGAATCAATTTAAGCAGGCGTCTCAATTACAAAAATCGTATGAAAAACGAGTTCTCAAAGCTCTCCCAGAGCATAAAGCTTCAGGTTGATGAGCTTATAAGGAAATTCGATGAAAGGAAGAGGGAAATTCAGGAAAGGACCGAGGTCCTCTCCCTGTTCAGGCAGGTCCAGGAGGAGCAGGCTCTGAAGACAGCTCTGGATTACTTCGGTCAAGGCGAACACGTTGCCTTTGGCGTCGACGGCTCGATGGACATGGAGGAGCGCATGGAGACGCTCATATTTTACGTGAACTCGGCCCTGTTCAGCTGCCCGCTTTATGTGGGTGAAGATGGTGTCAGGGCAGATATAGGGAGCTCAAAAAGAGAAGACGCGCTCTCCGCGCATGCGGCTGTGCCGATGTGGCTTGAGGACGTACCGGAGTTCATAGCTGAGGAGCAGGAGGCCTCGGAGTTTGACGTGCAGCAGACCATAGAGAGGATACCTAACAGCTTCATGACGCTGGCCGAGCTCTGGACCGCATACCGAGGCCTTAAGAGATGGCCGCGCAGCCTCGCTTTGCTTGACAGGTCAATTGCTGGCACGTTCGTCTCCTCCATGAAGGACCTGAGGATCGCGCTTGCCCCAGATGAGCCCCTTCTGACCAGGCTCGAGGGAAGGCATGGCAGGCCTACCAAGCTTGACCTCGCGCTAGCTTCAGTTTTAGGTCCGGGCGACATGAGCGTTCCAAGGAGGTTTCCCTATCTGAGCTATATTGCTATCAGAAGGCTTATGGAGGTCAAGGAGGCGACGCTAGACGAGCTCTCTTCATACCTGGGACTCACCGATGAGAGGCTCAAGGACAGGCTGCTGAAGGCGCTCAGGAGGCTAAACGAGAAGCACGAGAACAGGATATTTGAGCTCGGCTTTGGCGGAACTTTCAGGATAAACAGGGAGGTCGAGGGGTACTGGGACAGGGTCTCCTCCGCAGTGGAGGAATACTTGAAAGGAGTCTTCGAGGGCGAGGCCCATCCGCTCAAGCTCAGTGGGGACGTATGGCTCACAGCGTATGACGTGAGCGGGCTAAGCGTATATTTAATATATATGATCTATGATGCGGCGCGGAAAGGCGGATCGCTTGTCGTGGGCATAACCAAGGACAGCGCTGCTTCCGAGTTTACTAGGACTGTTTTGCCCCTCAGCCTGGCTAGCGACAGGGCGCTTTTCAAGCTGAAGAACGACAGGACGCTCCTGACCTTCATTTCCGCGGTTCACTACAGCTCGCTCAGAACCCCCTGGAGGACCATATCCTACGACTATGGTCTATCGTACGTAACCTACCTGAACGGGGAGTACGTTGCAACGAAGAAGGGCATAGGAAGGACTCAGCTCTTCGCGAAGAGCTACTTCCAGCTGAGGACCTTCAGGAAGGATCCCATGTACAGAAGCCCCGTATTCTATTACGACAGGTTCTACGACGAAAGGTTTGACTCGAAGATGGAGCTCAGACAGAAGGTGAAGATAAAGGACAGGGAGGAGGAGGTCAGCTTTTTCATCGAGAGGCCTGATTCCGAGAGGAACAGGCTGGACGACATGATAGTCCATCTTCTGAGCAGGATGGACAACCCTCAGGTCCTCGAGGCGCTTGGTCACAATCACCTCCTCTACATGGCGGACAAGTGGGTAAAATACGAAATCGCCCTAATAAGAAGATCGATAGACGGCATAACGAGGCTCAGGCTTGATGAATTCGCAAGAAGGGAAAAGCTATTTATGGTATCGAGAAGATTTAGAGATCTCAGGGCAGAGAGCGAAAGAATGAGGGAGGAGGGTGCACGGGAAATTGAGCGATGAGGGAGTCTTCAACACCCTTGGCGGGAAGTTCGAGGCAAGGCTGAGGAGGCAGGAGGAAAGAAGAAGATCTGGTGGAGGCCGCGAGAACGAGATAGTTGTGGTCTCGCAGGTTGCGCTTATAGAGGTGAAGTTTCATCCCGAGGTCTTCAGGGTCCTTCAGAAGCCGCAGTTCTTTGCCGTTGAGGACATTCCGAATCAGTACCTGATTTATGAGGTAGCCTCAGTCGTTCCGCTCCATTACCAGATGGTGGGCATGGATGAGAAGCTGCCACGGGATATAAGATGGGAGATGATGGAGAGCATATCGCAGAGCTGGCAGGAGAGCAGCGAGACCTGGATAAACGTGTGGGCCGTTCCTACGAAGTACAGGATGATCCTGAATAACGGAAGGCCTGATTTCGTAAGGGACGCCTCGATACCCCTTCCTGGCTCAGTTGTCCATCTTCTCTCAAGAAGCACCGTGGAGAGCTTCCTGAGCTGGGACGATGGCGTTGAAATAGGACAGCTCATAGGGTTCGAGAGGCCTCTGAAGGTCAACCTTGAGTTCATGATAAAGTATCACATGGGGGCCTTTGGCTTTACCGGGTCAGGCAAGTCAAACCTTCTGTCATATCTGATCAGGCTTTCTCTGAGGAGGTTCACAGACCTGAAGGTCGTCGTCTTCGACGTCGCAGGTGAGTACGGCATTCATCTGCTGGACCTGCTTCTGAATGAGGGAGAGCTATACTCAACAGAGAACATAGGCAGGAGCCCCGAGGTGTTCCTGGAATCTCAGGCAATCCCCGAAACTCTGGAGGAGGAGCTCGAGCGCAGGGGCATAAGGGACCTGAGAGAATACGCCAGGATGCTCATAGATGGCGGAAGGGTAAAACGGCTGACGACGGTAGGCTTCAGTCCTCCAACGCTCAGGGAGCTGATAGATGAAATAAACGAGAGCCTTGGAACGGTCGCCGCCCTGAAGGAGAGGCAGTTCCTTAGCGATCTGATAAACAGGATAGGATACTCTGATGACACTCCGCTAACATCCTTAAGCGGAAGCGATCGGGAAAAGCTGATAGAGACCCTGAGAGGCATAACGAAAGGGGTCTCCAACAGATCCAACATCTACGGCGAGCTGATCAGCCTTATAGACTATCTCAGCTCGCGTCAAGAGGGCAGTGAGGAGGGCCCATCGTCTATGTCTTCCGATAGGCTCGCGGACTACATCATAGGCGGCGGCTCAAGAAGGCTCACAGTGGTCTACGTTCCGGATCCGACCGATGCGAGACAGGTTGTTGCCAAATTCATAGAGAGGCTACTTTACCTGAAGAAGACAAGAGGGGTCGGCACGAGGGTGCTCGTGGTCCTGGATGAGGCACAGGAGTTCATACCGGACAGGGTCACGGAGAAGGACCATTCAGACGCATCCAACAGGGCCGTGGAGGCGCTTCTGAGGCAGGGAAGAAAGTACAGGGCACACTGCTGGATAAGCACACAGAGGCTTGCCCACCTCAACACAAACGCCGTTCAGCAGCTTCACAGCTACTTCGTAAGCACGCTTCCCAGGCTCTATGACAGGCTCGTAATAGCTGACGCGTTCTCCCTGAACACTGACATCGTTGAGAGGACCACCGATCTGGAGACCGGTCAGTGGCTCTTCGTCTCATACAGGGCTACGAGGCAGAAGAACGTGCCTGTGTTCATACAGGTTCCAAATAACGAGACAGAGCTGGTCAACGAGCTTGCAAAGATCTAGCGCTTTAAACGTTAAATAAAAACCGCGAGTTAATAGAAATCATGGCGGATATACCCGTTTTTGAGCCAGCAACCGGCGAGATAATCGGATACGTTCCGGACATGGGAAGGGACGAGGTGCTTGCGGCAGTGGAGCGGGCATACTCGGCCCAGGAGGCTCTTCAGTCTATACCCGCCTACGAAAGGGGGAGGATGTTGAGGAGGGTTGCAGACATCATAAGGCAGAGAAAGGAGGAGCTGGCGAGGCTTCTCGCAAGGGAGATAGGCAGACCTATTAAGAGCGCAAGGCTCATCATGGAGAGGGTGGCATCCATTTATGAGCTAGCAGCCCAGGAGATTCCGAACGTCCTCACCGCGGACTTCGTCCAGCTCGATTCATTTACATATCCAGCAGGAAACGAGAAGAGGATAGCGTTCGTCAAGAGGGAGCCCATCGGGGTTGTTGCGGCGATAACCCCGTTCAACTTCCCTCCCGATTCCATGGCCCACAAGGTTGCCCCGGCACTTGCCGTGGGAGACACGGTTGTTCTGAAGCCCAGCAGGGAGGCGCCTCTGACCGTGATTGAGATCTCAAAGATCATACACGAGGCTGGATTTCCTGAGGGAAGCGTGGAGGTTGTGACTGGCAACTCGTCAATGATCGGGGAGCTGTTCATTTCTAGCCCGAGGATATCGCTCATATCCTTCACCGGCTCGTCAGCTGTAGGCCTTGATATCGCTTCAAGGGCAATAAGAGAGGGAAAGAGGGTGATAATGGAGCTTGGAGGAAGCGACGCGATGATCGTGCTCGAGGACGCCGACCTGGACAGGGCTGTTCAGGCTGCCACGGTGGGAAGGTTCGACTATGCGGGACAGTTCTGTAACGCCACCAAGAGGCTGCTCGTAAGAGCGGAGATCTACGATGAGTTCATGAAAAGGCTCATCGAGAGCGTTTCAAAGCTGAAGGTAGGAGACCCACTGGATGAGAGCACCGACGTGGGACCCCTAATCAGCGCTGAAGCTGTCTCAAGAATGAAATCATTCGTGGACGACGCGATCTCAAGAGGAGGAAGGATCATCTATTCACATCGCGAAATTCCTGAACGCGGATTCTATTACCCCCCAACAATCCTTGAAGCGCCTCCAGAAGCGAGGGTCTGGAAGGAGGAGGTCTTCGGACCCGTTCTGCCTGTAAGGAAGGTATCAAGCGATGATGAGGCGGTAATGATAGCTAACGATACCGAATACGGCCTCGACGCCTCTGTATTCTCCAGGGACTTCAGCAGGGCCTACAGGCTTGCCTCCAGAATAAAGGCAGGGAGCGTTATAATAAACGACACGACGAGGGTGAGGTTCGACGATCTTCCCTTCGGAGGCGTGAAGAAGAGCGGAATCGGAAGGGAAGGTGTTAAGCACACGATGATGGAGATGACGGAGATCAAGATCATAGCGTACAACCTTGGATGATGAATGCGGGGGGTGGGATTTGAACCCACGTAGGCCTACGCCAGCGGATCTTAAGTCCGCCCCCATTGACCGGGCTAGGGGACCCCCGCTTCGTTTAAAAAATTCGTGCATTGAATTTTTAAGCTTTCCGCGCCTTCAGTACTCGCTGTCCTGCAGGTACTTTACTTCCACGTAATCCAGCAGGTCCTCAGGGGAGTAGGTCTTTCCGAAGGATCGAATAAGGAGGTCCTTCGGAGCCAGAGCCGAGCCGTAGACGTGAACGTTGTCCTTCATGAAGCCCTTGATCTCGTCAAACCTCTTCTCCCTTATCATTTCCGAGATCCTCCTCGATGATGACAGCTTCTTCATCATCATGGATGCCACAATGTTTCCGAGCGTGTACGTCGGGAAGTACCCGAAGGTTCCGTGAGACCAGTGAACGTCCTGCAGGGGCCCCTCCGATGGATCCTTTGGTCTAACGCCTAGCAGGTTCTCCATGAGCTCATTCCACTCCTCCTGAACGTCCTCGACCTTCATCTCTCCATTTATCAGCCTCTCCTCTATCTCGAACCTGAGCGCTATGTGCATGTTGTAGGTGACTTCATCCGCCTCAGTCCTGATGAGGCTTGGCCTTACAGAAGCAAAGTACCTGTAGATCTCATCCGCTGGATAGCTTCTGGTAAATTCCAGGTGCTTATCGACTATTGGCTTTACAACCTCGGTGAAGGCCCTCGTCCTGGAAACGACGTTCTCCCAGAACCTGCTCTGTCCCTCATGTATTCCCAGGCTGACCCCGGAGCCTATCGGCGTCATGTCGAGCTCGGGATCAATCTGCAGCTCGTAGGTCGCATGGCCGAACTCATGAAGAACGCTGAAAAGCGATCTCTTGAAGTCGTACCCCTCATATCTTGTGGTTATCCTTACGTCGTTGGAGCCCATGTTTATGGTAAAAGGATGCGGGCTGACGTCAAGCCTCATTCTGTCGTCCGGAAAGCCTATGAGCCTAAGAACCTCCTGGTTTACCGCCTCCATCTTGACCCTCTCGTAATTTATCCTCTCAAGCTCGTGCTCCCCGTAGAACTTAGAGCCGTTCCTCATCCTCTCGAGCTTGCGCCTTAGCTCCGGCTTGAGGACGTCAAAAACGCCCTTGACGTCCCTGGTCCTAAGCCCCTCCTCATACATGTCGAGCAGGGCGTCATACGGCTCCTCCTCATATCCAAGCCTGTTAGCTATCTCCACGTTTATCTCCACAAGCCTCTTCAGATAAGGCAGGAACGGCTCCATCTTCCTCTCCTCCTTTGATCTTCTCCAGACCTGGAACGCCTCTGAGGAGGTCTTCTGAAGATCGTACAGCAGCTCGGGCGGGATCTTCTTCATTCTTGTTATCTCTCTGTCGAGAACCCTTACAACCCCCCTCTCCCACAGGTTAAGGTCCTTCTCATTCTTTGCCTTTTCAACAAGGGAAACGAACTCATCCCTCAGTATGAGCTCCCTGTACAGAACGCTTAGCTCAGCCAGGGCAACCGACCTCTCCGAAACTCCCTGTGACGGCATGTATGTCTCCTGATCCCAGCTCATCAGGCTTGTGGCGTGGTTTAACGCCCATATTCTTCTGTATCTTTCAATTATTGTCCTTATGATCTCCCTCTCGAACTTGCTCATACAAAAAATTTGTCGAGCACCTTATTAAACCTAGCTCATTCCAGCCAGTAGTATATATCGATGCTTGATATCTTCCTGGCGAACGCCTCCTCGTATGCTGCCTCGTAGAGGTCCGCGACCTCGTTAACGCTCTGGAAGACCTTCTCGGCGCTCCCCTCTACAGCCTCGCTGTAGTATGTGACCTGCACAAGGCCATCCCTGTACTTGAGGAGCTTTCCCCTGACGCTCACGTTTGACTGCATTATGGGCTTTCCAGCCTTTATGTCAGCCTCAAGGTCAAACACGTAGACCCTCTTCTCCCCTCCCTCCAGCTCCACGAAGACGATAGCTTGAACGCTTCCTGCGATCGAGAAGACCTTCCTGAGTATGTCCCTGTACTTGATTCCAGGTCTAGGCTCAGGAAGCCTCGCAAGCCCCACTATGTCCTGCCTCCTGAGCGTGTCCTTAAGCTCCTGAAGCAACCTGTCAGCTGATTCGCCAGATCTTACAACCTGCATGTGATTAACTTGTACCTATGGCTTATAACGGTTTTTGTATCCGCTAAGACGTTAGTCAATTGACGCATTTTTATTGCTTCGAAATTCGAAGTATAAACATATGTTTTTAACGAAAATAGGCAAATTTGACCATTTTAAGCTTCGAAAATCTTATCTTTCAAGGCCTCCAATTATCAAGTATGCAGGGGATTGAGGACGTAAGGAAAGGGCCTCCAGGAGAGAGAGCGCAGAGAATAGTTCAGGAAACTCAGAGGCTTCTTTCGCCGTCCATACAGAGGTTCTACCCCTTCGTGATCAGGAGAGGAAAGGGGGCGATGCTCGAGGACGTCGATGGAAACAGGTACATTGACATGAACGCAGGAATTGCAGTGCTTGCGCTGGGCACAGCACCAGATCCCGTGATAAGGGCAATTGAGAGGCAGATAAGAAAGTTCATTCACTATTCCTACACCGATTTCTACTACGAGAACATAGTTAAGCTTGCCAGAAAGCTCATCCAGATAACCCCTGGCAGGTTTGAAAAGAGGGTTTACTTCGGGAACTCAGGGGCCGAGGTCGTTGAGGCCGCGATAAAGCTCACAAGGTACCACACGAGAAGGCCAAGGTTCCTTGCGTACATCGGGGCCTTTCATGGGAGGACCATGGGAGCACTGAGCCTCACGGCAAGCAAGCCTGCCCAGGTCAGGGGCTTCTCTCCCCTCATCTCCGGAGTTGAGCACGTTCCGTATCCATACTGTTACCGGTGTCCATTCAAGCTCACGTATCCTGAGTGCGGCCTGTACTGCGTCGACTACATAAAGGAGAACCTGTTCCAGAAGTACGTGCCTCCCGACGAGGTCGCCGCGGCCTTTATTGAGCCTATCCAGGGAGAGGGCGGCTACGTCGTTCCTCCTGAAGACTACTTCAGGAAGTTCTTCAGGCTCATGAGGGAAAACGGCATACTGGTTGTTGATGATGAGGTGCAGGCGGGCATGGGCAGAACTGGAAAGTGGTTTGCTATAGAGCACTTTGGGGTTGAGCCTGACGTGGTTCTCGTTGCAAAGGCAATAGCCTCGGGCCTTCCCCTTTCGGCCCTCATCTCGAAGGCGGAGCTCATGGACTGGCCTCCTGGCAGTCACGCAACAACATTTGGGGGAAACCCGGTCGCCGTGGAGGCAGCCCTCGCGACGATAAGAACGATCGAAAAGATGAAGCTCATGAGGAACGCGGAGAGGGTAGGAGCGGCAATGATGAAGAGGCTGAACGAAATGAAGGAGAAGTACGAGATCGTTGGAGACGTCAGGGGCAAGGGCCTGATGATAGGGGCCGAGATCGTGAAGGACAAGAGGAGCAGGGAGCCAAACCCGGATGGGGCCAGAAGAATAGTCGAGTACAGCTGGAGGCACGGCGTACTTCTGATAACTGCAGGCGTGAGCACGCTGAGGTTCTCCCCGCCCCTGGTGATCACCGAGAGGCTGGCCATGAGGGCCCTTGACGTGGTTGAGGAGGGAATAAAGGAGGCCATGAAGGCATGAGAAGGGCAGTAATACTTGGCGCTGCTGGCAGGGACTTTCACAACTTCAACGTGTACTTCAGGAACAGGGATGACGTGGAGGTTGTGGCCTTCACCGCCACCCAGATACCATTCATAGAAAGCAGGAGGTACCCCGCTTCTCTTGCTGGGGCAAGATACCCACAGGGGATACCGATTTATCCTGAGAGCATGCTCCCGGAGCTGATAGAGAAATATGGGGTCACGGACGTGTACTTCTCCTACAGTGATGTTGAGTTCGATACCGTGATGAGGCTGGCTTCAATTTCGATCGCAAAGGGAGCATCCTTCCACCTTCTCGGCCCCTTTGACACCATGCTAGACTCGAAAAGACCTGTCATAGCGGTAGCTGGGGGAAGGACGGGAGTAGGAAAGAGCACGATCTCCAGGTTTGTCTACAGAGCACTCACTGGTTCCGGGTACAGGGTTGCAGTTGTCAGGCATCCGATGCCCTATGGAGATCTTGAGAGGCAGGCGGTTCAGATATTCAGAAGCCTCGATGACCTCAAGGACGTTACGATTGAGGAGGCGGAGGAGTACGAGCCTCACATCAGAAACGGGGCAACAGTTTACGCCGGAGTTGACTACGGCAGGATCCTGGAGCTTGCCGAGAGGGACGCGGACTTGATACTCTGGGATGGAGGAAACAACGACTTCCCATTCTACAGGCCTGATTTCATGATAACAGTCGTGGATCCCACGAGGGAGAACAGCGTATCAGGTTCCTATCCCGGAGAGGCCTGCGTTAGGATGGCCGACGCCGTGGTCATAAACAAGGCAAACCTTGTAGATGAGAGAAGGCTTGACAGCTTCAAAAGGAGGGTCAGGGAGGTAAATCAGAGGGCTGAAATCTTCATAACAGACTCCGTTCCAGTTCTTGAAGGAGGGGTTGATATAAAGGGCAAGAAGGTTCTGGCCGTTGAGGATGGGCCAACGATAACTCATGGCGGGCTCAGCGAGGGGGTTGCCGCAAGGGTGGCTCTTGAGCACGGCGCGGAGCTTATTGACCCGCGGCCCTATGCAGTGGGCTCGATTGCAGATGTCTACAGGAAGTACCCTCACATGGGAAAGGTCCTGCCAGCGCTGGGCTACAGCAGGTTCCAGCTGAAGGAGCTGGAGGAGACGATAAACCTGACGCCTGCCGACGCGGTCGTCCTTGGAACCCCTGCCAACCTGACGCTCTTCATCAAAATAGAAAGGCCCGTTGTCTTTGTGAGATATGAGGCAAGAGAAAGAGAGGGAAAGCTCGAGGAGGCAGTTCTCAGGGCGGCTGAGGATGCCATTGAGAGGAAAGGGAAGGGCTTCTAAACTTCAGAAACAGCTCCAACTGGCTCTGCGCTTAAAAGCATAAATACGAAGCACCCAGAAGCTCTTCTGATGAGCGAGGATAGGTTTCTGGAAAGGAAGTCGATTGAGATCCTCAGGTCCCTGATAAGAATACCAAGCGTAAACCCGCATAAGCCTGGCGGCCGGGGAGAAAAGGAGATCTCCGAGTTCATATACGATGAGCTGAGGTCGAACGGCATAAGGGTCGAGCTACAGCAGGTCGAAAACGGAAGAAACAACGTAGTGGCTTTCATTGGAGGCAGAATGAATGGCCCCGTGCTGATCCTTAACGGGCACATGGACACCGTAGGAGTGGAGAACATGCAGATAGATCCATTCAGCGCCTACGAGGACGGCGAGGGAAGGATCTACGGCAGAGGGGCCTCCGACATGAAAGGTGGTTTGGCAGCAATAATAGCTGCTGCAGAGAGTGTCGTCGATCAGGAGGACAGGATAAAAGGAAGGGTTATCATTTCTGCCGTCGTTGACGAGGAATATCTTGGAATGGGGACGGCCAAGTTCGCTGAGAAGTACAGAGGCGATGCCGCCGTGGTTGCCGAGCCAACCGAGCTGAAGATAGGGGTGGCACACAAGGGCATGGTGTGGTTCAGGGTAAGAACGAGGGGAAAAGCAGCTCATGGCTCAGTTCCCGAGCTTGGCGTGGACGCGATAAAAATGATGTGCAGCTTCATAAACGTCATGTACTCGTACAAGTTCAGCAGCTTCCATCCTCTTCTTGGATCCCCCAAGATACACACCTCAATGATAGAGGGTGGCAGTGAGTGGTCAAAGGTTCCCGACACGTGCGTGCTTTCCGCTGAAAGAAGGATCCTGCCAGGGGAATCGTGGGAAACGGTAAGAAGGGAGCTCGAGGAGATGGCCTCAATGGCCAGCTCAGGAGGGATACAGTTCAGCGGAGATTTCGAGCTGGTGCACGAGTTTCCTCCTCTTGAGATAGATAAATCTCATTACGTGGTCAGAAAGCTGAAGGAGGCAACGGAAACGGTCCTGGGAAGCTCCCAGGATCTGGTTGGGCTTCCTTACTGGACGGATGGTGCCACGCTCTCGAGACATGGGACCCCCTCGACAGTTTTTGGACCAGGCAGCATAAACGTCGCCCATGCGCCAGTAGAATACGTTAGCTCAGAAGAAGTCGTTAAGGCGTCTCGCGTCTTAAGAAACCTTATTCTTTCATGGGGAACCTAAACTGTCAGCAGGAGTATCCCGATGCTTGCTATAAAAATTCCTACGACCTGAACAACGTTTATCCTGTCCCTGTAGACGAGCCGCCCAAGCAGCGTTACCAGGGCCGGTTCAGCAGCTACAACTGTGAAGCCGAGCGACATGCTCTTCATGCTCACTATGTAAAGGGCAGAGATCAGCCCAAGACCCAGCGCGGCCCCTGCAAGAAGTGCCAGGGCCGCGCTGGAATCTGGTTTCTTTAGCCCTCTGGAGGCCAGCCCGTATGCTGCAACCGTTGCGAGGCCTACCAGGCTTGCAACAAACGCAGGTGCGAGAACATCTCCCTGCGAAACGGCGTAGCTGAAGGCCACGAACTGCAGACCCCAGAACACGTTTCCAAGCATAGCCGGGAAGAGGCTCCAGTTGAACTTTACGTTTTTGAACGCCACGGCAAACGAGCCCGCAAAGGTCAGAAGGGCTCCTGACAGCTGCAGCACGCTCATCATCTCCTTCAGCACGACTGCTCCGAATATCACCGGCACAGCATAGGAGATTGCAACGAAGGCCATTGTGTCCGAAACCTGCTCGATTTCCAGGGATTTCAGCACAAGGAGAGTTCCGGCCCCCATAAACGCCCCGGCCTCTACAGCGGAAAGAAATTTAAATGGCCCGAGAGGCTCGTCGGTCAATCTCAGAAGCAGGAAAACAGTAAGAGCTGAGGATAGCGAAGTTATAAGCGATGTCGTGAGAAAGCCAATTCTTTCAGAGGGCCTCTTAATGAGCATGTCGCCCGTGGTGTAAAGGAGCAGCGTCAGAATTCCCAGAGCGCTCCAGCTAATTTCCATCGATGGGGATTTCTCACGATCCTATTAAAGGTTTGCAGATCAGTAAAGCCTATTATATTACAGGCTTCTTAGGTAAAGTAGATGCTAACGGGGCCTCTTTACACCTTTTTCATCATGATCATATTTGGGCTCAGCATGGCAGCTCCTCCAGGCCCTGTGAACGCGCTGATCGCGCTTGAATCGGTTAAGGGGTGGACTCGTGGCACGCTCATAGGAGCCGGTGCCATGACCGCTGACTTCATTTTCTTCATTTTAACCCTTGTGCTGAGACAGCTCGTTCCAGGGTGGGCTGTCAAGTACTTTTATCTTGTGGGAGGTGTCTACGTGATGTACATAGCAGTAGCTGTCAGGGCAGGTAGATCGCGGTACAGTGCAAGAAATACTGGCAGTTACATTGTCGGGCTCGTCATGGGCCTCTCAAACCCATATCAGATAAGCTGGTGGCTAACTTTTGGAGTTGCCATGGTGAGCAGGTTTGGAGCCGGCGGCGGAGCTGGCTTCTTTGCTGGAATACTCATCTGGATCCTTGTGTACCCCCTTTCAATACAGAGGCTTGGAGCGCTTTCTAGTAAGCTTCAGGCGATAATCGCTGACATCTCAACCGCGGTTCTTATCCTAATGGGAATCTTCATGGTTCTGTCGTTTCTAAGAACGCTGTAAACAGGCCGCCTAAGTCCTGGTTATCCTGACTCCTCTTCCAGTGAAGCTTTCTAAAGACACATTCCTGCTAGGCCTTTCCACAGTTTCATATCAGCGCGATCCTTGGGCTTAACGATCCCATCTGAAATGAGCTGGTTCAGGAGCATCATGGCGAACGCTGGTGCGCCAGTGGCACCAGGTCCATCGAAGTTGAGCACGTGAACCTCGTTTTCGGCTATCCATACCCAGGGCTCAGATATGAGGCCCTCCCTTTTACTTATCAGCATATGTCTTAATCCCCTGAACTCCTCGCCCTCTATCTGGGATTCACTCAGGTTCCTCACGTATCTTGACATCTTTCTGATCATTTCCCCAGCCCCAAAGAGGGACCTCCAGTTCTCAGCTAGAGCGTTTTTGAGGCTCTTATCTCTGAGTATCTCATAACCCTCGAACCAGCTTTTTGTGATGTATACCAGGGCGGCCTTGACGAGCTCAAGCAGGCCATCCTCATAGTTGTATGGGCCGCTCACGAGTATTGGTCTTGGGCCAAGGACGTTCGTCCCATCAGGCTTGAGAACAATGTGAGGGTCTGTAAATGGAAACCTTGGATTGGAAGGAACTAGATAAACGTTGTGCTCCTTAACAGGTCTCGTTGAGAGCCTGTAGTAAACTCCTCCCGCATACAGCTCGGTCAAGTCCTCGCCTTTTCCGGTCTGTTTCAGGATGTCCAGGGAGCTCCCTCCAGCTGAGTTTATTAGCAGGTCGGTTTCTAACTCGTGCTCCCCGCAGGTGACGAGCATCCTGCGAGCTCTTTTTGTTACTTTAGCTCTGCATCCGTATACGAACCTGCACCCCTGTTCCTCTGCCAATCCAGCCAGTCCCTTCAGCAGCCTTGCGTAGCTGACGCTGCCCTCGCTTCTGCTGAAGAGAGCTGCGTCGCCTGTAACACCATCCTCGATTCTAGAGATCTCATCTCCTTCGAGGACAAGAAGCTCATCCTCACTCATTCCATGCGAAACGCCCCACCTCCTGTACACATCAAGGCTTTTCGCCTGCTCCTCGTTCTGAGCGATATAAAGCATCCCCCTGACCACCCAGCTTCCCGAGAAGTACATAGAGGCCTCCCTCCAGGCCTCATATGAGTTGATCCACGTTGCTGCCGTAAGATCGGCAGCGCCAGGAGGAAGAAAGAATGGCCTGTGGACTATGCCCTCGTTCCTTCCAGAGTAGTTCCTTCCCACCTCATCCTCCATCTCTATAACCGTCACGCTCTCCCCAGTCAGGCCGGAGAGGAGAAACCCAAGGGAGGTGCCTAGCGATCCTCCACCTATGACCGTTATATTCAAATGGCTCATGAGCTGCTTTTCCTCGTTATGATTACCTTCATCGATATCTCCTTGTTGTCCCAGATTCCTATGGCATCCATGAAGTTCTGAAGCTCTATTCTATGCGAAATCAGCTTCTCCAGCGGGGCACCGTTCTCAATCAGCGCAAGTGCCTTTGCGTACTCCTGATAGGTGTACCCGATGCTTCCCATCAGGTAGGCCCCGTTATAATGAACTGAGTTGGGGTCGAGGGTATACGTTACACTACCCTTCGGGACGCCCGCAAATATGACTATTCTTCCGCCCTTGTTCGCTATAGAGAATGCCTCCTCAAGCGTTTCGCTTGAAACCACCGTTAGAAAAACAGCATCGGCCCTATCGTTTCTGAGCTCATCAGCTGGTTTGTAAAATCTGGCGTTTATGGTTCTTGTAGCTCCTAGCTCCTCGGCCAGCCTGAGCTTCCAGTCCGTGAGCCCGATAGGGGTTATCTTCGTGGCTCCAAACGCTCTGGAGGCTATTATGTGGAGCATGCCCATGGGCCCATCGCCTACTATGGCAACGCTGACATCGGGCCCAACCCCTCCTAAGGTCACCGAGTGCACGACGTCCGCAAAGGGCTCAGTCATGCTCGCAACCTCAAAGCTGAGCGAGTCCGGGATCCTGAATATTCCCCGTGGTATGAACTGCCTTGGAACCAGCACGTAATCAGCGTGCGCCCCATCGACGTTATAACCGAAGTTTAGTATGTTGTCGCAGAGGTGCTCGAGCCCCCTTCTGCACATCCTGCAGTAGCCACAGTAGGCCGCAGCCGTTATGTTTACTCTGTCCCCCTCCTTTACGACGTCGACGCCCTCACCCACCCTGTAAACTGTTCCAGCGAACTCGTGCCCGAGAACCACAGGATATCTTGCGTATGAGCTGCCGTGTCTGTAGGTCTTTATGTCAGAGGGGCAGAGACCTGAGGCTCCAACCTTTACCACTATCTCACCTGGTCCAGGTCTAGGTATTTCTCTTTCCTCGTATCTCAGATCTCCAGGTTTGTAGAGGACAAACGACCTGTTCTCAGGCATTCCCTTCCACCAGCCTCAGCGCCTCATCGACCGAGCCTCCCCTGTGGACCAGCAAATCTATGGCTTTGACTACGCTTGCAGGATCCCTCTGCTGCCAGATATTTCTGCCAATTGCCGTCCCCGAGCCTCCGCTATCCATGAACGTCTTCACGAACTCAAGAAGCTTTCTCACGCTATCCATCTTTGGACCTCCTGCCGCAACCACCGGCGTTATCGAGTACCCTATTATCTCCGAGTACAGCTCCCTGCTTATTTCAGAGGGCATCTGGCTTTTAACCAGATCTGCTCCGGCCTCCCCAAGCGCTCTGACGCCCTGCCTCAGCGTTTCGAACTTGTCCAGGCCGCTCTGATCCCAGAAGCTCGCCTCTCCAATAACCGGCATGTCGTGTTTATCCGCCACAACTGTTATGGCCTGGAAAGTTCTGAACATCTCCTTTTCGCTGGGATGCCCGAATATCACGGTATATATAACGGCATCGGCCCCAAGACGCTCCGCGTCAGCCACGTACCCCTCTATGAGCTCATCGACGGGCTCGGTTATCCTGTAAATGAATGAAAGCGAGCCCCCCAGGACATCTCTGAACCTCTTTGCCACCCCTCTGTATGCTATCACTGCGTTGGCACCGCCCTCAGAGAACTTCCTTAAAAGGGACCCAAGATCGCTAAGCTCCCTGTAGTAGCCCTCCCCGTTATAGTTAAAGTATCCCTCTATAACGTGATCGATGGGGACTATTATAGATTTTCCGTCCTTAAGTATGCGCGAGATCCTCTGGCCTTTTCTGTCCTTCACAATTAACCATCACCGCTGTTTACATCAATTATTAGGATTTTACAGCAGTTTTCGTTTTAAAACAACTGTGCATATAGAAATGCTAAAAGCTTAGGCAGGGTGCTCCTTCTGGCGTTAAGTAGCATGGCTACAATATACGCTAAGAAGGAGACGTCAGCGCCCAGTTTTTTCAATCTGTAAAATTGCTTCGCCCTATCATAGTGTTTCCAGAAAACATCATTCAAGGTTTCTCCTGCGGTTGCCGAACCCTCATGTTGTAGGTGATAAACCGTTGGAGCCTCATCGTTTAAAAAATCTAAGCGTTCTGTAACCTTTTAGAATAGACCAGTATGCCAGAATCATCTCAAATCCTAGTGCTCTTCTGCTGTTCTTGAAAAGCTCGTCTAGATCAACACCATCAATAGCATCTTTTTTAAAAGCCATGTTCGAACCATGCATGAGCGCCGAGTGCACAACACCTTTCTTATCATGGCATGGCCTTTTAAAATTGAGCCCAGACACGCTGATGCCTCCGAAGTAAGACTCAAGTTTCTTCAACGGCCTTCTCCAGAAGGCCTCCCTGTTAGGTGGAGACGTATTTCAGATTGAGCAACAACGATCCCATTGTTGTTTAGCTTATACGTTATAACTCTTCCAGAAGCACCTCCTAGATTTTCGTATTGAGAAAATATTTTAGTATACTTCTCTACCCAGGCGGGCTCGGCAAACGCGTCGTCATCTATAAACAGGATGAGATTCCCTGAAGCACTTCTAATTCCTAAGCTGTATGCATGTGGTAGATTCCCATCAATCTGTTTTACAAGATTTATGTTAAGATTTCTTTCATGAGAATCTATAACACTCTTAGTTTCGTCGTCTAAATCCTTAGCTATTATAATAACTTCGTATGGTTCGAGCGTCTGCATCTCAAGACTAGCGAGCAGCTTGTTCAATAACCTAGCTCTTTTTCATGTTGGTGTGACAATACTAACTTTGTGCTCCATAAGTTTTGAATCGTTATTTTTTGAGTGGATAAATACATTTCTAAGCGTTACATTAATTTTTTAATATTATAAATATTTAAGGAACATGTAATCTAAAATAGTATAATAATTAAAAGTGTAACCATTTTCACGATCCCAAAGTAAAAACTGATGCAAATTTTAAATTAAAATTTTAAAATTTTAGTTTAATTACGTTAAATCTCTTAATTCTTAGCAAATTTTCACTGTTATCAGCATTATTAGTCCAAAGTCTGTAGTTGTAGAAGTTACTAATACGCGGCTTAGGGTTTCAACGTTTCCTAATTATAAAATTAACCTGTTGAAAGTTTCGGGGCTACAGTTTTCTTCATAATTGCCATACTATAAATTTAAAAACGTCTCATATTTTGTCTAGTAAATTATTACTATTAATCAAAAACGTTACAAAAATGCAACATTAGCAACATTTTAATTAGTGCTCCGGCCGGGTTAAAAGCTTTACGGGTTCTAATCTCTATATTTTATAAAATAATTTTATAACATTCATCGTCTAAATCTATTTTTAGTTCCAAGCGCTAAAAGATCCCCAAGGTTTTTTGATAAAAATCAATATAATTTAAATAGCGTGAAATAAAAGGCTTAAAAACTTATAATCAAGTTAAATTAATTACGTTTTAATGATAAATTTAGGCAATCAGCATGCCTTGGCACAACACATTTATAGTTTGATAAAAAATGAATGGGAACCAAATTGGAACTTGAATATAGAAACCGCATATAGGGATTCTTTAATAGAATTTTTGAATAAAAAGTTGAATGAAAACCATCTGATAAAAAAAGAGGAGGG
>JBMFIC010000016.1:0-25361 GCA_049976505.1 Nitrososphaeria archaeon
CGGGGAGGAGGTCAGCTACTGGATCCTGAAGACGCCCTCCACCGAGCTAGATTCCTCGTATGCCCTTCTTGCTATGTCTATGTTAAGCTGTATGGCAACGGCAGGCTTGTCGCTGAGCGCGTTCCTTATGGCCTCCTCCATAAGCTCTGGGCTGCCTCCCATGGCCCTCACAAGGAACCCGAATACCGCGGAGTTGCTCGCAACCCTTGGCTCCCTGAGCTTGTTCCTTGCAACCTCCTCCGCTATCCTCGTGGCCTGAACGTAGAATACCTTTCCAGCCGACCTGACCTCCTGCCTGATCAGCGTCGAGTTTATCACGACCAGGCCTCCATCCCTGACCTTGTCCACCGCGTACATTCCCAGGATGTCGAGGACGTTCGCTATGTCGAAGGAGTGAGGTATCGGGTTTAGGACGTCCTCGTCGCTCGCGACAACTATGCTCTCAACGTATCCACCTCTGGTCTGGGGCCCGTAGTTAGGAACGCTTGTTGCCTTCAGTCCCATGCCTATGAAGTACCATCCGAGCATCTCCCCCAGCTCCACGACCCCAAGCCCTCCCCTTCCCGAGTTGATTATCGATACCCTCACTGCTTCTCCACCCCGTACAGATCCCTGCACGTTCCAGGCTGGTATATCTTCACGCCTATGTCGTGAACGTACCTCTTGGAATCCAGTATGCTCATCTTCCAGTTGACGTTACAGGTCCCTATGAACTCGACGAAGCTGAAGCCGCCGAGCATCTGGGTTCTGAAGGCGTTAAGCACGGCCTTGTAGGACTCCATGGCCTCCTTTGCAGAGTACATCACGCCGTCCTTCGTGAATATAGGCTTGGGGGCTATGATGACCCTCTTAAGGTACGCTATCTGGGGGAACGGTGACAGAATCTTGCATACGTCCATGGGCGGGCCCATCTGCTCCGCCTTTCTCCCGAACGGCGTGGTGGTCGTCTTCATGCCTATTGGCGTTGTGGGCGCCATCTGGCCCCCTGTCATCCCGAAGACCATGTTGTTGTACATGAACACCGTGATGGGTATGCCCCTGTTTGCCGCGTGCATGAGCTCTGCCAGCCCTATCGATATTGCATCCCCATCTCCCTGAATCGCGAACACTATTTTGTCCCTTTCCAGAAGCTTTATCGCGCTCATCACAGCCGGCGCCCTTCCGTGGGGCGCCTGCACGTAGTCAACGTCAAGGAACTTGTACGCAAGGGTCGAGCAGCCAACGCTCCCAACCATTACTGCCCTCTCAGTTATCCCGAGCTCGTCAAGGGCCATCGCTATGAACTTCAGAAGAAGCCCATGCTCACATCCTGGACAGAAGGTGTTGACCCCGTTCCTTATTACGCCAGAGAACTGCTTTACCTCCAACTCTCAACCACCTCCTCCACGTCAGGTATGTACCCGCCTAGATACGGTATGGGCCTGACGTCCCTCCTCGTTATGTGCTCAACCTCGTAGGCCAGCTGACCCTCGTTCATCTCAACGGTGACGAGCCTCTCGGCCTGCTCCGAGCGCATCTTCAGGGAGGCCGAGTCGAACGGGCTCAGCGTTATGGGCCTGAAGAGCCCGGCCCTTATCCCCCTCTCCCTGAGCCTCAGCACGGCCTCCTTGGTGATCCTCGCTGCTATCCCTATCGCTATGAAGAGAACGTCGAGGTGGCCGTCGCACATGAAGCACTCGGAGTCAGCAACAGCGCTTATCTCCCTCTGCTTCCTGAGCAGCCTCTCCTTGTTCGCCTTTAGCTCTGGCGGGTCCAGATATATGCTGTTTATGAAGTGCCTTTCGCCGTAGTTCCTGCCGCGCGCGGCCCATGGAACCTCCGGCCGGATCACGTAAGGCGGCATCCAGTCGACGGTGTCGTACATGTGGACTATGAGCGCGTCGGTAAGAACGATGACGGGAGTTCTGAACCTGAACGCCAGCTCAAAGCCCCTGTGCACGTGCTCCATCGACTCCTGAACCGTGTGCGGAGCCAGGACTATAGGCTTCACGCCTCCATGGCCAAGCGAGTGGAGAACGAACGATATATCGCTCTGCTCGGGGGCAACGTTGCCCAGGCCCGGCCCTCCCCTGTTCACGTCTATTATCAGCAGGGGAACCTCAGAGGCGTACGCGTAGGAGATCCCCTCGGCCATGAGGCTGAGGCCGGGTCCAGACGTTGCTGTCATCGAAATGTGGCCTGCTGCCCCTGCCCCGAACAGCATGTTTATGGATTCGATCTCGCTTGCGCACTGGAGGAAGACCTTGAACCAGGGATACTTTGCCTCACCGTAAATGAGCGAGAGGTTCTCCATGATCTCGCTGCTCGGGGTTATCGGGTATCCAAAGTAGGCCTCGAGCCCGGACTGTGCGGCAGCCTCAGCGATCGCCCTAGCTCCCATGATCAGCCTCTTCACGCTTCCTCACCTCGAGGATCGCGTACTCGGGGCACACCCACCAGCATATCCTGCATCCCGTGCAGGGTCCCCTCTTCCCGATCTCCTCGAACAGCACGTAGTGATATCCAAGCGAGTTTACGTTGTCCGAAAGGGAAAGGTTCTTCTGAGGACAGGCGTTCACGCAGATTTCGCATCCTTTGCACCTTTCCGTGTTTATAACGACCTCCCAGTTGGAGTGAACAACCCTGTACAAGTCTATAAAATTATATAAAAAGCACCATATTTATCTGTTTTTAACTAATTTTAGTGTAAAATGGCAAATATTTTTCAGAAATTTTGGCGGATTTTTGCAATAAATTATTTAATTAAGTTTAAATATGGTCATCAACTTTTTTCATAAAACGTTATTTATTTCGAAAAACTTGACCGATTCAGCGATGTTTTTCGAAAAAAGTTTATCCTTGTTTTTCGAAATCCTGAAAGGAACATTTTTCAAAACGCCAAAGAAGAGCGCGATAAATTTTGCAAAATTTTTTGGCTGCTTATAAACTGTGCTTCCGGCTGCACGGAGTTAGACAGCGGTCTATCATCTGCTCATGGGATTGCAATCCTGACATCAACCGCGAATGCACCCGCATCGCTCACCATCAGAGGGTTTATCTCGAGCTCCCTAATTCTTCTGTTCGCGTAGATCCACTCAGAGAGCCCGGCCATGGCCCTTGCAAGCTCCTCGGGGGGCATGAGCCTTCTGCCCCTGTATCCGCTGAGAGCTTCGTACAGCCTCGTCTCCCTGAGCATCTCCGTGGCCTCCTGCTCGCTGACCGGGCATATCCTCAAAGAGCTTATCCTGAATAGCTCCGTGTATATGCCTCCTAGGCCCACGCTTATGACTGGCCCAAATGACTCGTCCCTGAAAAAGCCAAGCCTGACCTCAAGCCCCTCGATCATCTTCTGATAGTACACTCTGCCTCCAGGGAAAGCTCTGCTGAGCTCCTCCCATGCCGCCCTCGCTTCATCTGAGCTTCTTATGCCGAGCCTCAGCGCCCCTCTTTCTGTCTTGTGAACCAGGTCCTTCCTGTGGACCTTCAGCGCCACGGGGTATGGCAGCCTCTCCAGATCGGCCTCATCGATCCATCCCCACTCAGGGGCCCTTATTCCGAACCTCTCGAGTATCTTTGCAGCCTCCGGCCCCTCGGGAAGGGCTCCTGGCTCCTCGGCCAGCTCGACGGGCTTCCACGATGGAGCCGACGATCCGGCCCTTATCAGGCTGGCCAGCGCTGCTGAAGCCTCCTCCGGGGTTTCAAAGGCCGGTATCCCTACGCTCTCGTAGACCCTTCTCAGGTGCTCCGACCACTCGGTGGATCCCAGCTCAACTGCCAGCACGAAGGCCCCTGAGGAGGCAGCGACGCTCCTTATGGATGATGGAAGCTTATCAGTTATTCCAGGAGGATAGTGCGTGCTTATCACCACGAAGTTCCTGTGCCCGGCCTCTGTGAGCCTCCTGAAAGCTGATGTTATGCTCTCGTCTGTTCCAGAGGCGCTCACGTCCACGGGGTTGTGCAAGCTTGCCACCTTTGGTATGATCCCCTGATCCTTTAGTGGCCTCAGGACATCCTCCATATCTGGCAGGCCGACCCCGTTCCTCGCGAGGGCCTCAGCTGCCAGGACGCCAGCGCCCCCGCTGTTCGTTATCACGACCGCCTCCCTCCCCTTCGGCATCCCGTTCCTCTCGAACGTCCTGATGACGTCCATGAGCTCCCTGAGGCTCTGAACCCTTACTATTCCGGTCTGCTTCATGGCTGCAACGTATATGTCGTAGTTGGTCACGATTGATGCGGTGTGGGACATCGTTGCCCTTCTTCCTGCCTCAGTTGCACCGGCGACAAGGGCGAAGGCCTTCTTCCTCCTGGTAAGCTCCAAGGCGGCCCTCATGAACCTCTCCCCATCCCTTATGCCCTCTATGTACATGGCAACGGCCTCAGTGTTCTCATCCCCGGCAAGAAACTCAAGGACGTCCGACACAGTTATGTCCTCGGAGTTTCCCAGGCACGTCAGGGAGCTTATGCCTATTCCGTTGCTGAGGAGCTCGTCAAGTATCGAGACGCTCACGCCGCCGCTCTGAGTTATTATCGCCACCCTTCCCTGCCTGAGCTCGGGAAGGGACCTTGCATCGCTTCCGTCCATCCTCTTCTTGAACCTGGGCAGAAATAGCGTGTTTATTCCATTATAGGGATTAACTATGCCTATCGTGTTCGGCCCCAGAACCCTCATCCTGAGCTTCTCCTTCAGAAGCCTCTCCCCTCCAGCCTCGGTGAAGCCGCCCGAGATGACTATGGACGCCTTTACCCCAACCTCGTCCCCGCTCTTCAGGTATCCCCACACAGCAGATGATGGGACGGATACTATCATCAGATCGGTAGGTGGGACGCTCCTGAGGCACCTGTGCCCAATGCAATCCTCGTACAGTGGGTTCACCGGGTAGACATCGGCCTTCAGAAGCCCCCTCTCCTTTGCCTCCATGAGGTTTGAGAAGATTATTGTCGCGAAGTTGTCCGCCCTTGGGGAAACGCCAACCACTGAGATGCTCTCCGGATAGTACAGCGCCCTTAGAGATGCGTCCATCGCGTCATATTAAATATTAAGAAATATTTTATTTTTATGCGGCTTTACGTGAAATAAATTTTAATCAATGAGGACATTTTTGGAATAAATTAAAGCCTATGTTCGAAAATAAAAACTTAAATCGAGGGCTTTCGAATACAGTATCGATGTTTCCTTTCTCAGACGTGATGGATTTTAAGGTGGACATGACGGAGGAGCACGAGCTTTTCAGGAAGGCCCTGCGCGAGTTCGTCGAGAGCAAGGTAAGGCCTCACGTGCAGAGAGTCGAGGAGACGAACGAAATTCCTCAGTCGATCATAGACGGAGCGAGGGAGCTTGGCCTCTACGGCGTTGGGGTTCCGGAGAAGTACGGAGGCCAGGGAGGCGACATGAGGATGCTGGCAATACTCACCGAGGAGCTCTCAAGGGTCATGCCATCCCTCGGCACCATGGTCACAGTCAACCACCTGTTTCTGATCCCTGTGATGCACTTCGGAACAGAGGAACAGAGGCAGACGTACATCCCTCCAGTTGCCAGGGGAGAGAAGTTCGCGGCCCACGCCAACACGGAGCCGGCAGCCGGCAGCGACGTTGCTGGAATTCAGACCATGGCGGATAAGGTTGAGGGAGGATACCTTATAAACGGGAGGAAGATCTTCATAACCAACTCAGACAGGGCTCAATACTTCATACTGTCCGCCAGGACCTCGCCTCCTGAGCCTGGAAAAAGGTGGAGAGGGATAACGGCGTTCATAGCTGAAAGGGGCATGAAGGGCTTGGAGATAGGCCAGAAGTTCAGGGTCATAGGCCTGAGGGGCGAGCAGCCAAACGAGGTCATATTTAACAACCTCTTCGTTCCGGACTCCAACGTCGTTGGAAAAATAGGTGAGGGGTTCAAGGTCATAGTCACAACCTACGATTACTCGAGGATAATAATAGCCGCGCAGGCTCTCGGGATAGCCCAGGGAGTATTTGAGCTCGCCTTCAACTACTCCCTGGAGAGGAAGGCCTTTGAAAAGCCGATAATCGGCTTCGAGGGCGTGGCCTTCAGGATATCGGACATGCTCATAAAGCTCGAGACCGCAAGGCTCCTGGTCTACTGGGCCGCCTACCTTGCGGACATGCAGAAGCCACTGTTCCTAATGGCGTCATCGATGGCCAAGACCTACGCTACTGAGGTTGCCGAGGAGCTAGCTGACATGGCCATAAAGATTCACGGAGGAGCAGGGGTTGACTCGGCAACGGGCGTGGAGAGGTACCTGAGGGACTCCATCATAACCACGATATACGAGGGCACGAACGACATACAGAGGCTCACGATCGCTAAGACGCTCCTCAGGCTGGCCTCGAGGAGCGTGGAGATAGGATGAGCGAGAAGGTCAGCGTAATAGGAGCGGGAACCATGGGCCATGGCATAGCCCAGATATCAGCCATGGCCGGCTACAGCGTCATGATGTACGACATAAGCAGGGAGATTCTTGACCAGGCGGTGCAAAGGATAAGGTCGAGCCTGGATAAGTTCAGGTCAAAGGGCGTCGTGAGCAGCGTGGAAGAGGTCCTCTCAAGAATAAGGACCTCCACCTCCCTTGAGGAGGTCCTATCCGGATCAGACTACATCATTGAGGCCGTCCCCGAGGTTCTCGAGCTCAAGAAGGACATATTCAGAAAGGCGGAGCAGCATGCCCCATCAGCCAGGTTCTACGGCACCAACACAAGCAGCCTTCCGATAACGGAGATCTCGGAGGCCATAAGCAAGAGGGACAGGGTCGTTGGGGTTCACTTCTTCAACCCGCCACAGCTCATGAAGCTGGTTGAAGTAATAAGGGGAGCCCACACCTCCGACGAAACCCTCAGGGAGGCCCTGGGCTTCAGCGAGAGGCTCGGAAAGACCCCTGTGGTGGTGAACAGGGACGTTCCAGGGTTCATAGTCAACAGGCTGCTTGCGCGGCTGATGAACGCCTCGTGTCACGTCGTGGAGGCAGGGCTAGCTACAGTTATTGAGGTTGACTCCGCGGTCAAGCACAAGCTGGGTTATCCCATGGGCGTCTTCGAGCTTGCGGACTACAGCGGCATAGACGTCTTCTATCTGGTCTTCAGGGCAATGAAGGAAAGGGGGTTTGAGGGTGACGTCTGCAGGACGTTTGAGGAGATGTACAGACAGGAAAAGCTGGGGGTTAAGAGCGGCTCCGGCTTCTACTCCTATCCCGGCAGGGGGGTGTATGTAAAGCCAAGCATACCGCAGGAGGCAGGCGCAGCTTTTGATCCCTGGCTCGTTGTATCCCCTGAGGTCGCTGAGGCCCTCTACCTGATTAAGAACGGCATCACGGTTGAAAAGGACGTAGACGTGGCCACCATGCTCGGGCTGGGATACAGGAAGGGGCTGATGAGCATGGCAAGGGAGTACGGTCTTGATAAAGTTAAGGAGAAGCTGGCGGAGCTCAGCAGGCTGACGGGGAGGCCCGAGTACGGCCATCTGATGAGCTTCATGTGAGACCTTTTATCTTAAGCAATCCCTGCTGATCTGTGGCGGCCTTCAGCTCATGAGAGCTCTAAGCGGACGACATAAGATATCCTGCAGGCTTATAGGCAGTTTAAACCCAGCCTTATCCGGCAGTGTCTGCAGAAAGCGTAGTAAAGCGGGAACGAATCCCGCGCTCTCGCAACCATCCCCTGAGACCCTCAATCCAGCCCTCCGCCTTAAAGCCCTTTGACCGTTCAGGGGCATCCCAGGAATCATGGGCATCGGCCATCACAAAGGGTGCCTGAGCTCCGGGCCCTTTGTGGCTCTTGGGATGGCAGGCGATAGGAATCGCCGTCGCTCCTCTGGACGGTAGTTTTTTAAAGGTTAAATCGCTAATATGTGGTGATCTTGTCATGAACAGGATTCAGATGCAGAACCCGATCGTCGAGATCGACGGAGACGAAATGACAAGGGTCATGTGGGCCTGGGTCAAGGAGAAGCTCCTTCTTCCATATATAGACCTGAAGACCGAGTACTACGACCTTCACGTGAAGAAGAGGGACGAGACCAACGACCAGATAACGGTCCAGGCGGCAGAGGCCATAAAGAGGTGGAAGGTTGGCGTCAAGTGCGCAACGATCACTCCAAACGCGGAGAGGGTCAAGGAGTACAACCTGAAGAAGGAGTGGCCAAGCCCCAACGCGACCATAAGGAAGATACTCGACGGGACCATATTCAGGGCTCCTATAATAGTCAGCAACGTGAGGCCTGCAATAAGGTACTGGAAGAAGCCAATAGTCATCGCAAGGCACGCGTTCGGCGACATCTACGACGCGGTGAGCGCCAGGTTCGAAGATGGAAGCGAGGCCGAGCTAGTGGTTAAGGACAGAAACGGGAACGCAACCAGCTACAAGTTCCCAAAGTTCAGCGGCTCAGGGGTCATAGAGGCAAAGTACAACATCGAGAGGTCCATCGAGGGCTTTGCAAGGGCCTCCTTCAACTACGCCCTGATGGTGAAGCTTGACCTCTGGTTTGCAGCAAAGGACACGATATCGAAGGTGTACGACGCGAAGTTCAAGGAGATCTTCGCAAGGGTCTACGAGAGCGAGTTCAGGGACAAGTTCCAGGCAAACGGCCTCAACTACAACTACTATCTTATCGACGACGCCCTTGCCAGGGCTGTGAGGTCTGAGGGTGGGTTCGTGTGGGCCTGCAAGAACTACGAGGGCGACGTGTTCTCAGACTTCGTCTCGACGGCCTTCGTTGGAACGCTGGCGCTTATGACCTCGGAGCTCATGTCCCCCGAGGGCTACTACGAATCTGAGGCGGCCCACGGGACCGTTCAGAGGCACTACTACAGGTACCTTAAGGGCGAGAAGGTCTCAACCAATCCAACGGCAATAATATTCGCGTGGACAAGAGGGCTCAGGAGAAGGGCAGAGCTTGACGGCAACGAGGAGCTGAAGAGGTTCTCCGAGCTTCTTGAGCAGGCAGTAAGAAAGACCATCGAGGTCGACAGGATCATGACACAGGACGTCGCGAACGTGGCAGATCCACCAGTAAACGCCGTCGTCGATACGATGAGCTTCATAGAAGCGGTAAAGAGGAACCTGGACGAGCTGCTGCAGAAGGAGAACCTGCTTAAATAAGGATCCTATTTTTTATACTGTGCAGCACTTTATCGCCGCCCTGTCTATTGCCTCGAATATCGTGGGGTGCTGATGGGCCAGAACTCCAAGGTCCTTTATCCTGGCGTTAACCGCAACCGCAAGCGCTATCTCGTTTATGATCAGGGATGCCGCCTCGCCCACTATGAGCCCTCCTATGACCCTCTGTGTCTCCCTCTCAACGGTTATCTTTACCCATCCCTTCCTCATCTTCATTATCTGCGCGTAGGCATCGTCCTCAAGCGGATAGCTTACAGTTGTATATGGTATGCCGAGCCTCTCGGCCTCCCCGGGCGTTATCCCAACTGAGGCCATCTCCGGCTCCGTAAACACGGAAACCGGCACGGACCTGAAGTTCATCTCGTAGAGAGGCCTCTCGGCGGCTATGTTCCATGCGGCTATCACTGAGCCCTTAACTGCAGCATGGAAGAGCATGTACTTTCCCAGCACGTCACCTGCTGCGTAGACCCTGTCGACGCTTGTCCTCATGTGGGAGTCTGTAACGACCTTCCCCCTGTCAATCTTCAGCCCTATGGGCTCGAGCCCCTCAACGTAGGGCACCCTTCCAACGGCCATCACAACCTCGTCAGCAACAGCGTTCCTGGTGTTGCCCGCTGGGTCCTGGTAGACGACCCTCTTCTGGCCTCCTTCCTTCTCGATCGATACCACCCTGGAGTTAGTCATTATCTTGACACCTTTTTCCTCCAGCACGGACCTTATCTCCGCCACGGCGTCCTGATCCCATCCGCTCAGTATGTTGGGAAGCATCTCCACTATCGTGACGTCGGTTGAGATCCTGCTCAGGGCAGAGGCCAGCTCAACCCCTATGTAGCCTCCTCCTATTATTATGAAGGACCTTCCAGGCTTCCTGTAGTCGGTTCTGTACCCGAAGAGGTCCTCTGATCCTATGGTGAGCTCCGCCCCACTTATGGGAGGCCTTACCGGGACCGATCCGGTCGCCACTATCATGTACTTCGACCTCACGCGCTTCCTCCAGGATCCGTCAGCGCTGACGATCTCTGCCTCGCAGCATCCGAGCGGCCTTGCTATTGCCTTCACGAACTCGAGGTTTTCATGCTCGAGTATTTCCCTTATGTGCTGCTGGTACCTTATTTCCTGAACCCAGTCCTTGTGCTCAACCGCCTTTTCCCATATGTCCTTCACCATGTTAACGCTGATGGCCCCTGGATGCTCTGCTATGTTCTTCACCTTCTCGGTCAGGTAGATCGTCATGTAGACTGCCTTAGACGGTATGCATCCCTCGTAGAGGCAGTTTCCTCCAAGGTTTCCCTTGTCATCAACCAGGAGAGCCCTCTTCCTGCTGTCGGACAGCTGAAAGCCTCCGTGGTACCCTCCGCCTCCGCCCCCTATTATGAGGACGTCGTAGGAGTCGCTCGATGGGGGATCAGTGAAAGAATCATGAGTGGGTGGAAAGTGCTTGTAGCTTGCCAGCATGCAAAGAAGTTCGACTGATCTTTTTAAAATTTTTCTTCTTTATTTATTAACTGTCTATTTTTTGAATTTCTGTAGCTTTATGGACTGCTGGACCTATATATACGCTTTTAAACAGGCTTTGCAGATTTAAGAACGTGGGTAAGACCGTTTCTGCGCTGAGAAGGCTTGAGGGGAGCCTCGCGGGCCTTTACTCCAGGCTTTCTGCAATCAGCAGGTTCACCGGGACCTCAAGGGTGATATTTCAGAAGATAGCCATGGACTCCATGGAGCACGAGGAGGTCCTGAAGCTCCTTGAGGACAGGCTCAGCAGGTACGAGGAGCTCATAGATGAAAACGTGGTGGAGCTCTGCAACAGCGTGTCGGAGGAGGCGCTCAGGCTATCGGAGTCCGTAAACTCGATGTCAGAGAAGGAGATCCTTGAGAGGCTGAGATCTCTGGAGAGGGGAGAGGAGATAGCGTACCAGATCTACGATAAGATTATGAAGGAGGCCACGGCTCAGCAGGACGACGTGCTCAGGGCCCTTATGAGAGGCATCGCCGAGGACGAGAGGCAGCACGACGAGCTTCTCAAACTCATTCTAAGGTGACAATGAACGACAAGCCTCGCCATTCATGGCGGGGAGGAGGTCAGGCTAGAGCTCTGAGATCTCCTTCATCAGCTCCTCAGCGCTTCTTACGTACGATCTTCCGCACGCCTTTCTTATCCTGTTCATGATCGCGAGCCCTATCCCCTGCTCCTCGAAAGCCTGTATCAGGCCGAACTTCACGTCAAGCTCGTCGAGCCTCCTGAAGGACTCGAAGAGGCTCCTGGCCACGGTGTAGAGGTTGGTCTCCGTTCCCAGCACTATGAACCTGACGTTATCCCCAGCCCTCCTGCTGAGCTCCTCCATCTTCTCCTGGGACACAAGCATGGCGAATGGAACCTTGACGATTTCGACCGCATCCTTCAGGACATCATCATTGAGCGCAAGGAGCAGCCTCTTCTGCGGCGCATAGTGTCTGTATTTCATTCCAGGGGCCAGCGCCTGCTTGAAGTCAGATACCCCTCTGGCCTCCTCAGGGATCACCACCTCCCCAAAAAGGGCCTCGAGCTCCTCAGGGGTGAAGGGACCGGGCCTCAGCAGCACTGGCGGGTCCTTCGTCAGGTCCACGATTGTTGACTCAACTCCAAAGAAGGTCTCGCCGGCATCTATTATGACGTCAACCCTTCCGTAGAGCTCCCTTATGACGGTCCTCCCGGTCGTGGGGCTCGGCCTGCCGGATATGTTTGCGCTTGGGGCTGCGATCGGTCTCTCGGACATCTCTATGAGCCTGAGCGCGACGGGGTGGGCCGGCATCCTTACCGCAACCGTATCAAGGCCAGCCGTGACCTCGGCAGGGACGCCGGGCCTCTTCCTCAGTATCACCGTAAGGGGCCCTGGCCAGGCCCTTTTAAGCGCCTCCAGCCTCCTTGCCTCGGCAACCTCGTTGAGCTGATCGAAAGAGCTTATGTGAACTATCAGCGGATTGTCAGCTGGCCTCTGCTTGACCTCAAATATCCTCAGACAGGCCCTGCCGTTGAACGCATCTGCCCCCAGGCCGTAGACCGTCTCTGTGGGAAAGGCCACAAGCCCTCCGGTCCTTATAGCCTCGGCTGCAGGAGCCAGCTCTCCCGGCTCAAAGTTCACCGGGTCGACCCTGATGATCCTCGTCATTCCTCGACTATCCTGTTCGAGATCCTCCCTATCCCTTCTATTTCAACCTCCACGAGGTCCCCTGGCCTGAGGTACCTCTCGCCGGTGAACGCGGCAACCCCCTCCGGAGTTCCCGTGGATATGACGTCTCCGGGCACGAGGGTTATGCCCTGGGAGAGATAGCTGATCAGCTCCTCTATTCTGAATATCATGTCCGACGTGTGCCCGTTCTGCCTAAGCTCCCCGTTCACCCTCGTCCTGATGTTCAGCGCATATGGGTCCTGAACTTCATCGGCAGTCACCAGCCACGGTCCAAGAGGCAGGGCATCGTCCATCATCTTTCCCATGACCCAGTTGAAGCCGTAGGGGCTCTGGACGCTCGGCCATCCAGGGGGGAACTGCCAGTCCCTGAAGCTTATGTCGTTGGCCACCGTGTATCCGGCTATGCAGCTCCTTGCCTCGGAGGCGCTCACGTACTTGCACTTTCTTCCAATTATAACAGCGAGCTCACCCTCGTAGTCCATCCTGCTGGTGCTCCTCGGCTTCCTTACGTCATCGTATGCCCCAACCAGCGCGTTCGTGAACTTGGTGAAAAGATATGGCTGCTGGGGCCTCGCCAGGTTGCCCTCCCTGGAGTGCGAGTAGTAGTTCACGGCCGCGAGAAAAATCTTCTGAGGGCTCCTGACGGTCGGATCAACCCTGATCCCCTCGAGCGTGTAAACTTCAGAGGACTCCCTCCTGGCCTTCTCAAGCTCCCCGAGGTATCCAAGCTGAAGGATCTCCTCAACCGACCTTATCTGAGATCCATACCTGGAGAACACGGCCGTCAGATCGTACACCTGGTTTCCCTCAGCCACCCCAACCCTTCTAACTCCGTTGGCCCTGAAGTTTATTACCTTCATTACATTAGTCCTAGCTGCCTCATATCTTTAAACTTTAGCGTTATCATGCTCAAGGCCTCCATGACCATCTCCACGTATTCATCTATCTCCTCAGGCATCACCCCGTTCTGCTTGGCAACCTCCTTGACCTTCTCCTCCACCATCCTGTAGTTCTTAAGCTGCTCGTTCAGGTCTGCCCACGAGATGTCCTTTATGGCCTTCCCTATCCTTTCGTCCCTTGGCAGTACGCCCTCCATGATCAGAGCGGCGATTATCGGGTACCCTATGTAGCCCCTGTAAATGGTGCCGTTGTCGTTGCTGAAGACCGAGTTGCTCTTTATTATCACCGTGTACTCCCTGTCGCCCTTTGATGATGTCACCTTGTAGATCCCCGTGTCCACCTTCTTGACCCTCCCCGCCGCTATTGACGAGATGGCCTCAAGAACCTTGATGCGGGGAGGCATCTTCAGCTTGGCTCCATGATAAGCAGCCAATCTGACCATATGAACAGAAGCCAGTTTTATAAGCTTTGTTTTGCTGAGCCGTTGTAGTCCTTAAATAAGATGTTTAATAACTTAGTGCTGGAGATGGAGTTTCAGGAAAGGATGAGAAGCGCTGCCAGCAGGACCCTTGTGAGCTCCTTCGTCTTCCTAGCGATGGCCATTTCCAAGATACTCGTGGGATACCTCACGAACCTGACGATCCTAGTTGCGGACGGAATTCACAACGTTGCCGACTTCCTCATGTTCCTCACCGCGTACGCTGGTCTGAGGCTCTCCCAGATAGGGCCTACAAGGACGTTCAGGTACGGCCTGTACAAGGCCGAGAACCTCTCGAGCTTTCTCATGGGCCTCTTCATCATCTACGCGGTCTACGAGGTGGTGAAAGAGGGTCTTGTCTTCTTTCATCCATACTACCCTGCTCTCGGCATCATCGTGCAGGCTGCGAGCATAGCAGTTGACCTGCTGCTGGCTCTCTGGCTGGCCAGGCTTGGGCTCAGGCAGGTTGGCCTCGTGAGCGCCGAGACCCTCCACAACTACATCGACTCGCTCATGAGCTTCATAGTGCTTGCCGGAATAGTGGCAGCGGCCATGGGCCAGAGGTCCCTCTACTACGCCCTGCTCATAGTTACGGCTCTCATGATAGCTTACCAGGACATATATATTCTGAGGGACTCAACCTACGCCCTCCTCGACGCAACTGACAGGAGGATTGAGAGGATCGTGGACGAGGTCATACGGAGCATGAACGAGGTCGTTGGATATCACGACCTGAGGGTCAGAAAGGCCGGGCCTTACTACTTCGTCGAGATGCACCTCGAGCTGCCTCCAGGGGTGAGTGTTAAGAGGGCAGACAGGATCACCGACGCCGTGGAGCAGAGAATAAAGGAGAGGGAGCCGCTTATACTCATGGTAAACCCTCACGTCGAGCCAAGCTTTGCAGCAGGGCAGTCAAGGATGGCCCTTTTTGTTGGGGATGACGGAAGGATCTCGAACTTCGCCGAGGCGCAGCTCATAATCGTTGCCAACCCCAGCACCGGCGAGGAGATCAGGATGAACAATCCGATAAGGCTGATGGAGAGGAGAAGGCTCAAGGGAGTCATCGACCTGGTCAGGGAGCAGGGCATAACATCGGTCGTTGTAGACAGAATAGAGGAGCCGACCCTCTACGCCCTGGCCGGAGCCGGCGTCGACGTGTACCTTGCTGAGGGCGAGGACTACAGCAAGGCCCTGAGGAGGATAAAGAGCGGGGAGCTCAAGCCGCTGGAGGTCTCCTAAAAGCTTAAATCGACACAGTTCATCTCTGAGACGTTGCTCGACGACGGCTACCTTGAGGATTTCCTGAGAAGGAGCTCGGTCAGCTTTGAAATAGTGCATCACGGCCACAGCTACAGGGCCGATGAGGCGAGCAGGGAGCTGGGGATAGACCTGAAGAACATAGTCAAGACGGTCCTTTTTATAAACGAAAGGGGAGAGCCCCTGATCGTCGTCATAAGGGGGGACAAGAGGGTCAACCAGTCCAAGCTTGCCAAGGCGCTTGGGTTCAGGAAGCTGAGGCTTGCAACCCCTCAGGAGCTCCTTGATCTGACCGGGTACCAGCCCGGAGCCCTGCCTCCTGTGGGGCATAAACGCATGATCAGGACCATAGTGGACAGGGACATAATGGGGCTTGAGTACGTCTACGCCGGAGGGGGATCAGTGAACTCCTCGCTCAAGATATCCCCTAGGGACATAGTTCGGCTTCAGAACGCGGAGGTCATGGACCTCTAAGCTTAATAACATCCTGTCCAAAGTAAAAACAAAGGCATGGACCTCAGGGTAATAGGCGTCGATGAAGCAGGAAGGGGAAGCTTCATCGGACCCCTGGTCATTGCGGGGATCTCGATCCCCGCCTCTCAGGAGCTCCTCATGAGGCTGAAGGAGCTTGGGGTAAGGGACTCAAAGAAGCTGTCACCCGCGAGGAGGGAGGCGATATTCAGGCAGCTCAGAGGGCTGGACGGCGTCAGGCTGAAGGTCTTCAAGCTCTCGCCCCAGCTCATAGACTCCTACGTTTGGTCAAGGGAAAGCATTTTCAACCTGAACTACCTTGAGGCCATATACATGGGCAGGCTTATCGGATCCCTTCCAGGCGACCTGGCCGTGCTCGACGCTGCAGACGCCAGCGAGTCCCTGTTCCTTGAGAGCATCCTGAAGCACGTTAGGAGGAAGGTCCTGATAATAAGCTCTCACCACGCGGACGAAAGGTACGTCGCGGTCTCCGCAGCGAGCATCGTTGCCAAGGTGACCAGGGACATGGAGATCTCCAGGCTTCACAGCCTCATAGGGGACTTTGGCTCAGGTTATCCCTCGGATCCAAGGACCATTGACTTCATCAGGAGAGCCGATGGCAGGCCCGAGCTCGTAAGGTTCATCAGGCTAAGCTGGAAAACATTAAATAAGATAGAGCGCCTAAAGAGCTTATGAGCAGAAGCTTCGAGAGCAGGTTCATCTGGCACAACGGCTCCTTCGTTGCCTGGCAGGACGCAAAGGTCCACGTCATGACAAACGGGCTGCACTATGGTACTGGCGTCTTCGAGGGCATCAGGGCCTACTGGAACGGGAGCCAGCTCTACGTCTTCAGGCTTTGGGAGCACGTTGACAGGTTCTTCAACTCCCTCAAGATCTACGGATACGACATAAGCTTCACGAAGGATCAGATCTTCGAGGCGATAAAGGAGACCCTCAGGAGGAACGAGCTCAGGACCGACGTCTACATAAGACCCCTTGCAGTCAAGGGCTACGGGCCAATAGGCCTTGACGTGAGGAAGCTCAGCACCGAGGTCTTCATAATAGCGATGCCCTACGGCAGGTACTTCGAGAAGGAGGGCATCGAGGTCATGGTCTCGTCCTGGAGAAGGATAAGCTCCCAGAGCCTGCCCGTGCTGGCAAAGGTAACCGGGCACTACGCCAACAGCGTGCTGGCCAAGATCGACGCGCTCAACAGGGGGTTCGACGACGCTATCCTTCTGAACGAGCAGGGCAAGGTCTGCGAGGGAACGGGGGAGAACATAATGATGGTCAAGGACGGAAAAATATACACTCCTCCAATATCCGCAGGAATCCTCGACGGAATAACCAGGAGGTCCATCATGGAGTTCGCCCCCGACATCGGGCTTGAGGTTAAAGAGAGGGACATCGACAGGGCCGAGCTCTACACCGCGGATGAGCTCTTCTTCGTTGGCACAGCGGCCGAGATCACACCGATACTGAAGGTTGACGGCAGGACCGTCGGCGATGGAAAGGTTGGCCCAGTAGCCAGGAGGCTCAAGGAGTACTTCAGCTCGATAACCAGGGGCAGCATTGAGAAGTACAGAAAGTGGCTTGAGCCGGTATGGTGAGGGTCAGCTTTCAGGGAGAAAGAGGGGCCTACAGCGAGGAGGCAGCCCTGAGGTTCTTCGGCAGCATAACGGAGTTTCTTCCTCTTCCCTACCTGTCCGACGTGTTCAGGAGCGTTGAGGACGGAAGGGCTGACTACGCTATAGTCCCCATAGAGAACTCCCTTGAGGGAAGCGTCAACGAGACCATCGATCTGCTGCTCGTGAGCAGCGTGAACATAGTCGGGGAATCCATACTCAGGATCAGGCACTGCTTCATGATACACCCTGATGCAAGGGAGGAGGACATAAGGGAGGCCTGGTCCCACCCCCAGGCTCTCTCCCAGTGCAGGAGGTTCATAGAGAGCATGAAGCTGAGGCCGGTTCCGTTCTACGACACAGCCGGAAGCGCCAAGGCCATTAAGGAGATGAGGAAGCTGGACGCTGGGGCCATAGCCTCCTGCCGGGCGGCCGAGTTCTACGGGCTGAAGGTCGTGAGGGAGGGCATAGAGGACTCCGAGAACAACTACACGAGGTTCATAGTCCTGGGCAGAACGGCGCCCGAGAGGGGACAGAGGAGCAAGACATCGCTGATATTCGGGACAAGGCACAGCCCGGGATCCCTCTACAGGGCCCTGAAGGTATTCGCGGACCACGGCATAAACCTGACGAAGATAGAGAGCAGGCCAATAAAAACCACGCCCTGGGAGTACTACTTCTTCGTGGACCTCGTGGGCCACGTGAGCGACCCTGAGGTCTCGGAGGCCCTCGAGGAGCTGAAAAAGGTTACAACTTTTATTAAGGTCCTCGGCTCATATCCTGCAGAGCTCGTATGACAGCCTACGATCTGGCCCAGATGGGCAGGTATCTAGCGTCTCTTGGATACGTCGAGGGAAGGGAGGGGAACATAAGCGAGAGGGTTGGCAACGGAGCCCTCATAAAGGCAACCAACGTCTTTCTAGCCTTTGCAACTCCAGAGGACTTCTCCTACATAGACCTTGACGGGAACCTGATCTACGGAAAGCCCCCATCATCCGAGTACAGGCTGCACGTAACGGTCTACAGAGAGGCAAAGAGCGTGAACTACATAGTTCACACCCACCCGGTGTACACGCTTGCCCTCTCCCAGCACTACAGGCACGTGCCCATAATTATTACCGAGGGCAAGCTGTACTTCACAAGGGAGGTGCCTGTCCTTCCGCTCATAGAGCCGGGGACGCAGGAGCTCGCGGACGCCGTCGCATCGTACATTAAGCAGGGGTACGAGGGCGTCGTGCTTAAGGATCACGGGCTTGTAACAGTTGGGGAGACGCTGGACGTGGCCGTGATGAGGACCATTTCGGTTGAAAAGAGCGCCAAAATAATAGCGCTCTCGAGGTTGTACGTATGATAAGGGTAGGAACGTGCGGCTTTCCCGTGAGGAGGGAGCTCATCTTCAGGACCCTGGACGCGGTGGAGCTTCAGGACACGTTCTACAGCATGCCCGACTTTGAGAGGATAAGGAAGCTGAGGGCCGAGGCCCCAGAGGGCTTTCACTTCTCCGTCAAGGTCTTTCAGGGAATTACGCACTCGGCCAGCTCGCCCACCATGAAGAGGGCTAAGAACTTCATTCCAAGCGAGAGGGTTGGGATGCTCAGGCCCACAAAGGAGAACCTCGAGCTCTGGGACAGGTTCAGGAAGGAGGTCCTCGTCCTGAGCCCGGTGCTCTACGTCTTCCAGTCGCCTCCCAGCTTCGGTAGCGAGGAGGATCTCAGGAACGCCTACGAGTTCTTCAGGAGCGTGCAGGGAGACGGGAGGATAGGGTGGGAGCCCAGGGGCAAGGCCTACGAAAATCTGAAGCTGCTGATAAAGATCTTCGAGGAGCTCAACGTAGTGCACATAGTTGATCCTTTCAGGAGGAAGCCGTTCTACGTGAGCTCGCCCATGTACTTCAGGCTGCACGGGAAGGGATCAGGGGAGGTCAACTACTCGTATAACTACACCGACAGCGACCTTCTGCAGCTGTACGAAATGATAAAGGGCTACGATAACTCCTACGTGATGTTCAACAACATAAAAATGTTCGAGAACGCAAAAATATTTAAGGAGAAGTTTGTGAGTTAGGGCGGAGTTATCTTAATTGCTCCTACAGGGCACGCAGTCTCGCATGCCATGCAGAAGATGCAGTCCTTCTCCCTGACTGGGTCTGCCTTGTCAGTGTAGTAAATTGGCTGCTCCTCGGGGCTCAGAGGCCACTTGTCGTTTCCGCTTCCCGACTTTCCTGGGTTGAGCAGCCACTCGAACACGTTAACTGGGCACACGTCCATGCACGCTCCATCAGCTATACAGCAGTCGAAGTCGACCGCCACTATAGTTCCGTGTATTCCGAGCTTTGTGGGATACGGCTTGCCATCGGCGTCTAGCCTCTGCTTGCCCTCGGCACGAACCTTGTGGCCGTTGTGCTCTCCGGTCTCGGGGTACTCATCTGGTTTCTTCAGAAAATCAGGATCGATGGGCTTTGATTTAAAGGGCACCGGTCTTACCATATCCGATCGCATATAGTATGCGCGTTATAATATAAAACGTTTTTTACAAGAACTTGCGCACCCTCTCAGGATCGCATAAGGCATAAAAACACGTTCAAAAACTCAAATAACGCTTATAATTGATCGGGACCTGTATATAGCGGAACATTTGAGCGAGGACCTTAAGAAGTTCCTTAGCGTGTTTGGACCTGCCTGGCTCGTTATGATAGCTGACGTGGACGTGGCATCTATAGTCGAGGGCATAGAGGCCGGGGTGATATATGGGGCCGTCCTCGTCATAGTTATGATTGTCCTCACCATCCCCCTTTACTACATTCAGGATGCGGCTGGAAGGCTAGGGTCCACTGCTAACCTCGGCCTCGGCGAGGCCATAAGGATAAAGTACGGCAGAAGTGTTGCCCTCAGCGTCTCCGTCCCACTTGCGATAACCGACTTCCTCGAGTACCTTGCGGAGTTTGCAGGCATGGCCATAGGCCTCTCCCTACTTGGCCTTTCTGCAGTCCCGGGCCTTGTCGCCCTGTATGCGGTTAACCTGGCAATAGTGCTCACGAGGAGGTACAGGCAGGCTGAGGCGGTTCTCCTTCCGATAAGCTTCCTCCTCGTCTTCACCCTGCTTCTGGAGCTGGTGCTCCTCAGGCCCAACTGCTCCGAGCTCATGAGGGCCATGCTCAGCTTCAGGCTGAACTACGCCTTCTTCTACGTCACCGCAGCCAGCATAGGCGCGGTTATAATGCCGTGGATGCTCTTCTTTCACAGCGGGGCCGATGCCAGAAAGAGGATAGGCGCAGCCAACATGAGGTTCGAGTCTCTTGAAACGCTGCTGGGCTCGATAGCGTCGGAGGTCATGATGGCCATACTTGTAGTATTTGGCTGGATCATATCAGAGAGCGTTCCTGATTCATCCCTGAGCTCTATAATGGGCTACATAGGCTCCCTCGACCCCATGCTAAGGATCATGATGGCCATAGGCTTCATATCATCAGGGCTTCTGGCCCTCATGGTGATCTCGATGGCCTTGGCCTGGGGGTCGTTGAGGCAGCCGACCTGGGCCCCAGGCACTACTACCTGATCTACGTGGCGGAGTCCCTTCCCGCTCTGGTTGTTGCTCTCCTGGTTAGGAACTACCTTGCCCTGATCCTCAGCCTCATGATAATATACTCCGTGCTTCTGATCCCGCTGCTCGTGATGCTGGGGCAGATAGTCACAGACTGCAGCATCATGAAGGGCTACGCGCTCAGGGGGCGCAGGAGGAGCCTCTACTGGGCCATCAGCGCGATAGTCAGCCTGGGCTCCTTAGTTGGCCTCATATCCTACATCCTCAACCCTTAGGTGGGCAGCAAACAATAATAGTACATAATATGATATAATGGTCGTGAAGGTCGCTGTAGGCGGGACATTCGAGGCCCTCCACGCTGGCCACCTGAAGCTGCTCAGCAAGGCGATAGAGCTTGGAGACGAGATAATAATAGGCGTAACCTCGGACAGGTTCGTGGAGAGCATGGGAAAGACTCTTGAGAGCCCATACCTGGACAGAGTGATGAGGCTCAAGGAGGTCCTGGACGGCCTCGGGCTCAGGGAGAGGAGGTTCTACATATCGATGCTGGAGGACCCGTTTGGACCCGTTCTCAAGGAGGACGTTGACTTCATAGTGGTCAGCCCGGAGACCTTTCCCAACGCGCTCAGGGCAAACGAGCTCAGGAGGAGGGCAGGCTACGGGCCAATGAGCATCTACGTGATAAACTTCGTTTACGCGGAATCAGGGACAAGGATATCGTCAACCGATATAAAGAAAGGCAGGATGACCGCCGACGGCAGGACGGTGGATCTAAAGGTCAAGCCCTAGGTACTCCCTGAGCCATCTTCTGTAGTCAGGGTTCAGGTCCTCAGCGTCCATGACCAGCATCTCTGGCACTTTGTAGGAGTGGTTTCGTTTGAGGAAATCGGCGAGCTCATTCACCTTCTCGTCATCAGTCTTTATAATGAGCAGGCTCTCGGGCTCCGACACGATGCCGTTCCAGTAATAGACGCTTACCCTGATGTCTATCACGTTCACGCAGGCAGCAAGCCTGTTTTCGACGAGCTTCCTTGCAAGGCCCTCTGTCCTCTTTTGGTCCTCCGTCGTGAGCACTAGCTTCGTCAACTTGCAGGCTTCAGGTACGACGCGTCTACGTTTATCTGTATGGGGACTGCGGACTCAAGGAGCATTATCGTTGCCTCCTTCTTTTCCTTGTTGTACCTGATGACCTTGGCCTTCATGCCCTTGAATGGGCCGTTTATCACCTCAACGACCTGCTCTGGCTGCAGCGTGAGCTCCTCGCTCTTGACCTTTATCAGCGGCATTATGTCGTTAAGCGTGAGGACTCCCGGCACGATCGACTTCACGTTCTTGACCTCGTTTATCAGCTTGCTCACGACGGCCTGGTTATCGGCCTCAATTATCAGGTACCCCTTCATGGCGGGGCTCTGTATTATCGAGTATATCGGGAGGCCGTTCATCTTGGCCCTGTTCATGAGAAGCTGGGCAATGCTTGATTCCTGTCCACCCACTATCTTGATGGCGTAGTACTTGTGCGTCATCTCAGGCTCAGCCAGAACGCCGTTAGGTGTATTACAAGGCCGATGCCCCCTATGAGGGCAAGGCCCAGCAGGAACAGCTTCAGGTATGCCCAGAGCTCCTTCCAGGACGACTTCCTGCTGTAGGCGAGGATCTCCCTCACGCTCTTTATAAAGCTAGAAATGCCCATACGTTCGTAAGTTCGGGATCTGCTGATTTAAACCTTTTGTTGACCCCTACTGGCCCTGAGCCCCGGCATCGGGTTTAATCCCTCTCGGGAGAGGTATCCCTATCTCCTTTACGATCAGCTCCCCGGCCTTCCTGCTCCTGAGAAGGCCTGGCTTTGCGTCGTGCAGCGTTACAGTTACGTCAGCCTCAACGGTCGCGTTAGACTCGGCCCCCGTGTCGGGATCCAGACCGCTAGGAACGTCCACCGATACGATGAATGCCTGCGATTCGTTCATCATCTGAATTACAGATGCGTATGGCTCCCTCACCTCCCCCTTTATGCCCGTCCCAAATATTCCGTCGACGATGACCTCGCATCCCTTAAGCTCCTCAGCTCTAGGCGGCGTCCTGATGGCTGGCCTCAGCATCTCGTAAAGCTTCAGCATGAGCTGGGCGTCCTCCCCCTTTACCTGACCTCCCACCAGGAACACCTCGACGTTGTACCCATTCAGAAGCAGATGCCTGGCTGCTGCAAGCGCGTCTCCCCCGTTGTTTCCTGTCCCGCACAGCACGCATATCCTTCCGGTGGTCCTGCTGGAGAACCTCTCCGCTATGACCTCGTAGACAGCCCTTCCCGCGTTCTCCATCATGAGAAGGGTGCTGAAGCCTCTCTCCGAGGACCATCTCTCGATGGCCCTCATCTCCTCAGTGGTCACTGTCATAGAAGGATATTAGCCTGCGTGCTTTTATCCGTGGCGGTCAGACCGAGATCCTGGCGTAATATCCGGTGCTGAACAGTGTCCTCACGGCCTTCTCGGCGGCTTCCCTGTACTCCCGCTTCGCGTAAAACCTCATTATGTTGTAGTATCCCTGGATGCTTTCGATCACAGGTATGTCCTTTATGGAGAGATCCCTTACCCCGTCCTTCGTCGTGACGTAGATGTTCTTCAGGTCCTCCCTGTCGAACGACTTTGGAACCGAGGGGACCGTGGGCAGATCGATGAATATGCTGCCGTGCGGTATCGAGGCCATCTCCTCGATCTGCGCTATGACCCTTTCCCTTATCAGCTGCTGGTTGAAGAGCTTCTCGAGGAAGGCGTCCCTTCCTATGAAGGACTCCTCGTAAACCAGCTTCAGAAGCCTCCTTGAAAGGTAGTCCCTGACGAGCCTCCTGGCCTCCTCGGCCTCCTTCTCGGTGCTCGTCAGAAGCCTGGCTATGAGCATGTCGTCGGTGAGCGAGAGGTAGGAGCTGAGATCCTTCGGATCACAGAAGCCAGTTATGTCGTCGTATATCTCGATCGCCCTCCTCAGCATCACGTCCCCAGCCCTGGAGGTCTTGTGGAAGTACACCTCCTTGAACATCTCGTACCTCGCTATCGTCATCCCCTCGAACGCGGATACGGCGTCCTTCTCTATTGTCAGCTGGTTTGAGAAGACGTGCATGGAGTTTATGATCTTGTTCACGTTTACCCTTCCGTAGATGGCCCCAGTGTAGTATGAGTCCCTCTGAATGTAGTCCATCAGGTCGGCTGAGAGGGGCCCCGCTATTATCGCGTTCATGAAGGGCTTCTGAGGGTACAGGCCGTTCGACAGGCTTGCCACGTCCTTTGGCTCATATCCGTACTTCTTAAGAACGTCAGCTATGGCGGTCTCGGTGATTATCCTCCTGCCCATCTCCTCGTGGTTCACGCCATACTTCTTTGAGATGACGTCCTCGTAAAGGTGCGAAAATGGCCCATGTCCTACATCGTGCAGGAGCCCTCCTATCCTGAGGAGCTGGACGTCCTCCTCTGACACGTACCCCTTCCTGTAGAGGACGTCTCCCATTAGACCCGCGAGGTGCATCGCCCCCAGGGAGTGCTCGAACCTCGTGTGGTTGGCGCTCGGGTAGACAAGGTTTGCCGATGAAAGCTGCTTTATCCTCCTCAGCCTCTGGAACTCGGCAGTGTCTATGATCTCCCTTTCAAGGTCGTTCAGCTTCAGAAGGCCGTAGATCGGGTCCATTATTTCAATAAGCAATTTTAATTAAAATTGCTGGCCTTTATATTTAAACTTAATTGGATAGTTTTAGAGTAGGATGTCCTCCTTTAGTTGGAGCTACTCCTCTCCTTCGGGAGGCTGATCAGCATTATCGAGGAGATCACCGCTAGGACGGCGTAGAGGATCATCGCCCCCCTGAATCCGTAGTAGCCCGCTATGGGCCCTCCAATTATCATGCCCAGGGCGCCTCCGAGCATGTTCCCGTAGCTCCACACGATTCCGTTCGCCCTTGCCAGCACCTTTCTGTCGACTACCTGCGAAACGTACCCGATAAGGTTAGGAAAGCCGCTGAACGCGAAGAAAGCGAAGGCGGCGAATAGGGTAAGGCTCAGGTATATCTCCCGGACCAGCAGGAAGGCCACGTAGAAGAGCGTTGATAAGATCGTCGTCATTATCACCACGTATCTTCCGCCCTTCTCGGACGTCAGCCTCCCGAAGTAGGGCTGTCCAACTATCGCGGTGGCGTAGGAGATGGTTAGGAAGATCCCGACGAGCTCGTGGGATCTGTAGCTGAGGTAGAGGTAGTTCGGGGCGAAGAGCTGAACTCCTGCTATGAACATCGATCTCACGAACACTATGGCAGTGAGAGGGATCAGTATGTAGAGGTACGGGGAGAGCGAGCCCTCCTGCCGTTCGCCTTGGGGCTCCGTGGGCCTCTCGTACTTTATATCCCTGAGCCCGTAGTAGGTTACGAGGCTGAGGGCCAGCGTGAACGCAGAAAGGGCCCCTATACCTCCCTTCACCCCCATGAGCGAGAAGAGCATCACCATCACGTAGGGCGCAAGGGCCCTTCCCAGGCTGCCCATGGATCCGTTTATTCCGAGGGCCTTGGGGGCCTCATTCCTTCCGTACGCTATCTGAAGTATCGCCCCACCTATAGGATGGTAGAAGGCAAGACCCATGCCCAGGAAAAGGGATCCTAGGGAAACGAAGATGTACCTGAGGAGCATCTCATGAGCTGCAAATGAGGCGTAGTACATGGCCCCTGACAGGACTATGAGCAGGAACCCCTCAAGCATCATCTGGGCGTACCTCTGGCTCCTGTCGGCCGCCCTGCCGACCGGGGCTCCCAGGAAGCCCGAAAGAAAGTTCTGACCTCCTCCCCA
>JBMFIC010000017.1:0-18913 GCA_049976505.1 Nitrososphaeria archaeon
ATGTATTTCCTTATGGTTTCGCTCGATACGTTGCCGGCTGTAGATACGAAGTAGCTTCTGGTCCAGAGTTTTCCTCCAGTGTATTTTCTTAGCTCTGGGAATTTCTTTAAGACTAGCCTAGCTGATTTACCCTTAAAGTAGTTTGCTAGGTACGATGGTGAATATCTAGGAGGGCAGTTTACGAAAAGGTGGACATGATCTGGCATCACTTATAGGGCTATAATATCACAACCTAATTCTTCGGCGATTGATTTTAGCACCTCTTTAATGTATTCAACGACTTCTCCGACTACTAAATCTCTACGATACCTAGGAATCCATACGAAATGATAGTTGCATAGGTATTTCACATGCCTCGTTGACTTGAGTTCCATAATACTTTAAAGCATTCATAAATTTAAGAGCTTTACCCCGCCCCTAGAAGGGGCGAGGCTTGTCGTTCTTTTTGTCATGTGATTATTATGACTGGCTTGAACGGCAGTGGGACCTTCCCCTTTGCCCTTTCTTCAGATTTAAGATCATTAACAGCCATTACGCTTATTTTCACTCCGGTTTCCTTTTCGATTAAGGCCTGGTGTTTTCTGTAAACCTCCAGCTCATCAACCTTTCCTATCATCTTTACGAGGCTCTCTGGCAGCGTGAACCTGTGCTTCATGTATTTACCGTAAAGCTGAGGATCAACCTCCTTCCTCTCGAACTTTCCTGCTTCATCCGCTGCAAGAGCAGCTATCTTTATCTCATTGGGCCTTCCCTTAAACACCTTGAGAACGCTCTTTATGTCCTCGATCAGCCTTTCAACGACCTCCATTTCCACATCAACACTTTCATCATATCCAATTTCTGGCCATCTTTCATAAAACACGCTTTCTTTAGTTCCAACCGCGGAGTATAGCTCTTCCGCAAAGAAGGGAGCGAACGGAGCGATTATTATTGACCACAGCTTTGCAAACTCTCTGACGACGTCCGCGTTAGCCTGTTCGTCCGTGTATTTCTTGTACTTTCTGTACAGGTTGTCCACAACGAAAAACGCCTCAGTCACTGCAGCCTTTATGTTCATGCTGTCCATGTACTGCGATATCTCCCTTGACACCTTTGCCATGCTGTTTAGTAGCCAGTCATCGTAAAAGTTCCTACCCCTCCTGGCCGCATTTGCGAGGTCCTGCTTCAGATCGCCCAGTATTTTCTCCAGTCTAAGCTTTGTTGATAACGCGTAGTCCCTCTTGAAGTTGGCATCGTCCATGTACTCTGAGCTGCTTAGGAGGGAAATTCTGAGGGCGTCAGCTCCAAACTGGCTTATTGCTTCATCTATCGTTATAACGTTTCCCTTTGATTTTGACATCTTTTCGCCCTCTATTCTCAGCATTCCGTTTACCGCAATCGCCCGCGGCCACAGCTCCCTGTCAAAAATGGCTACGTGATGAAATATAAAGAACGTCAGATGGTTCGGCACCAGCTCCTTGGCAGATACCCTCAGATCAACAGGATACCAGTATAGGAACTCCTCCCTCATACTTATCAGGTCATCCTGGGCAATTCCTGTCCTCTTTGAAATCTCATACGGGTCTCCTCTGCCGAGGAAAACATAATCGAAGACCTCCTTGGTGAGCTGCTCGGGGGAATACTTTTTTACCTTGTGCGCAATCGTGTAGTAGGCCATGTACACCGTGGAGTCGCTTAATGTTTCAACTAGCCAGGAGGTGTCCCAAGGCAGGGGAGTCCCAAGGCCGCTCTGTCTTGCACACGGATAGTCGTTTAGCCAGTCAACTACGTCCAGGAACCACTGCCTGGCTTCATTTGGATAGATCTTCATGCTGTTTATGCACTCGCGAGCAAGGTTCTTCCAGCCCTCGTCGGAGTACCTGAGAAACCACTGATCCTGCAGTATCTTGACGTGACACCTCGTCGTGCATCTGCATATAACAGGCTCAGGAAGCTCCCACATGGAGGCCGAGAGGCCGAGCTCTTCGAGCTTATCGTAGACCGCTTTCCTTGCTGCGTTCACAGGCATTCCAGCAAATTCGCCACAGTTTTCTTTCATCCTGCCCTTTCTGAATTCAGCCGCGTATACGTTTTTTGTTGCAAGATCAGCGCTGGGGTCATTCTGATCCTTGATCTTTAGCCTTTCGACCTCTTCAACGGCGGGAAAATCTCCGTAACCTTCGACCTCGATTATGCTTATAGGAGCGATTTTTAAAGCGCTCGGGTCCCCTGCTTTCTGAAGATCCCTGAGTGCCAGGTAGTCGTACGGCGCATGGGCGGGAACGCTGTAAACCACAGCAGTTCCTATGTTTGGATCTATAAAGCGCGCTGGCAGAACTGGCACTTCTCTCTGAATCAGCGGAACTACGACCTTTCTTCCTATAAGCTGTGCCCCCTTCACCTTCTGCAGGACCTTTACCTCAAAAAGCTGATCCCTTAGCCTTTCTGCTGAGCTTTCGCCGATTATCCATTTTTTCCTATTGATTTCTGCAACAACGTACTCAAGATCCGGATGAACCCAGACGTTCGTCGTGCCGAAAATAGTTTCAGGCCTGAGCGTGGATGCCACGAGGTAAGCGTCCTCATCTACGAGCTTGAAAAAGATCAGCCTGAACTCTACGGGATAAACTCCCTCACCCTGGAGCCTGTCGTGATCGCCGACAGGCGACTTGTCCTTCGGACACCAGACAACAGGGTGGGAGCCTCTGCTTATAAATCCCTTTTCTCTAAGCGTGAGGAACTGCCACTCTATGAACTTTGAAAAACGCGGGTCATATTTTGTGGTCGTAAACTCCCTTCTCCAGTCTATTCCCAGCCCTAGCCTTTTCATTGAGGTTCTGTTTCTATCGGTGTAGTATCTGGCCATAAACACAGGATCCTTGAACTTTTCAAGCACCTCATCGGGCACCTTATCTACCTCCTTGAATTCTCTTATCATCTTCTCATCTCCTTTGGCAAGCCTTTCAGCAGCTGATACTATGGGCTGCCCCGTCCAGTGCCAACCCTGAGGGAAAAGAACGTTAAATCCCTGAAGTTTCTTGAACTTTGCATAGCTGTCCACGCGCGAGGCCGTATATGCATGGCCTATGTGCAGTGGACCGTTCATGTAGGGTATGGGGAACGTCACGAACACCTTTCTTCTTGAGGGCTCTACGTTTGCTTCAAATATGTGAAGCCGCTCCCATCTGTTAGTCCACTTATCCTCAAGCGTACTATTCATCTTTTTTCACTTCGAAACATGTTGTTTATAAATCTGTCGACGGGGCGGCGGCCGGTAGGTATCCCCAGGAGAAGGAAAGAGCTCAAGCGAGGCCTGCGGTCATGAGCGGTGACGGCATGGCGCCCCTTTTTCGCCTTAGGGCTGCTCCCTCCCGGGCCTGACCCGGTTCGGCGATTGGCGCTAGTCTGATCCCTTCGGATCAGACGTGCGCCAAGGTGGCCCATGCCGGCGCCCATTCATTCCCTCGGCCCCGCTCTCGCCCTTTCCCCTCCTGGTTTTAACCTACCTTCATCTGGCCCCCGCATGTAGCCGATTTCGGGTAATGGGGGACGGCTAGCCCCCCGGCCCTCCCCGCCGCCGTGAATTTTTACAATTTTTAAGCTTTAAGCATTGCTGTTCTTTAAATATGAAGATACAACCTCAACTAGAAGCTCCTTTTTGCAGGTTACTGAGCCCTGCAGGACGTTGTTCTTTCCACCTGCGTTTCCAGGACAGTCCTTCATCAGTCTGCTGAGCAGATCCTTCGAGAGATGGCTCCTCTCCTTTCTCAGCATTATTAAGAAATAGCACCTTTCGCCGTCGCACTTTATCCACAGGAAGTCCCTACCTAGCCTGTTCACTGCCACGTCTCCTATAGTTATCACGTCATTTCTGTCAAACAGAGGATCGTCTAGCACCAGAACCTCCCCGGAGGCCTTTCCAAGAAGCTCTGCGTATTTCTGGAGAAGGCGCTCCAGCTTAGAGTTCAGCGAGCTCTCAAGCTGCAGCCGCTGAGACAGGGCCGCTTCAACAGAGTTTATGTCCGAAGCGTTGAGGGCCTGCTTTACCCTTGATATAACCCTGTCGATTTCCTGAATATACTTGATCGCTGGCTCGCCCGCTACAAATTCTATCCTGTCAACGCCGTCCTGAATGCGGTCGACCTTAGTGATCTTTATCAGACCTATTTCGCCAGTCCAATCACAGTGTGTGCCGCCGCACGCTTCAACATCGTAATCCCCAATTTTTATTATTCTGAGCTCGTTGCCAGGAACTGCACCTCCCTGATATATTCTGAAGCCGAACTCCGATTCGGCTGCTGATCTTGGCATCACCAGCTTTTCAACCTTTACGTTTTTCTGCACTATCTGGTTTGCCAGCTGTTCAATGGCCCTTACCTGATCCTCAGTTAATGGCGAATGATGCGTGATGTCTATTCTGGCGTAATTTTCCTCCTTAAACGCTGAGTGCTGCCAGACCCAGGGTCCTAGCACCTCTCTTGCAGCCGCGTTTATAATGTGCGTAGCGGTATGATGCCTCATCAGCGCTTCCCTCCTTCTTACTTCGATCCTTCCGTGAACTGTTTTTCCCTCATAGAACTTCGATGGATCCTCAACCTTATGGCCTATGACCTCAGAGATCTTTATCACATCAATAACCTTGACGCCATCAATTTCACCTCTGTCAGGCTCCTGTCCTCCTGATCTTGGATAAAAGGCCGTTCTGTCTAAAATCACGTAATCGCCAATAACCTTCAGAACCCTTGCATCGAATTCATAAAGGCCTCTTGTGTAATAGAGCTGTTCGGTCTTTGGCAGACCAGTCGGATCAAAGGCCGGCCTGATCGCTTCGGTCCTTGGGTTTATATGCTTTCCAGCCACATAGTTATAGACCTCGGCTGGCTCGACGTTGATAAGCCCCTTTTCCTTTAGTATTTCTGGAGATATGCCATTTGACTCATAAAGCTTTGCGGCCTCCGAGATGTCAAGCTTTCTGTTCCTGAACGTTGAGAGTATTTTCTCAGCGTTTACGAGCGTCCTTTCGTACTTCTGGCTCTCCACCTCAATTATTTCGCTCAGTTTATCTATGTCCTCGATGAGCTCCGGGTACATGGGGCTCAGGTACTTGGCATGCAACTTCATGAGCTCGAATATTGATATGTTCCATCCTCTCTTTCTCAGAATGTCCAGCATCCTTCTTATTATTACCCTTATGTTGTATCCCCCTCCCACGTTGCTTGGCAGCTGGCCGTCCGTTAGTGCAAATAGCACTGTCCTTGAGTGATCGAGAAGTATGAACACGTCCTTAAGCTTCATTATTTCATCAAGAGACTCCTTTCCAAGCGATGACCTCTGGATGAGCTCCGAGATCGTGCTGCCTTCTGAGAAGTCCATTTCGCCAGCTGCTACATAGAAGGATCTTAGATCTTCTCTGTTCACATCAATTTCAATGTTTTTCAGTGTTTCCTTTAGAACATCCTCGAAAACGGCCTCATAGCTTGTAGGAGTGCCATATCCCAGCCAAACAAACCTCTCAAGCCCAGCCCCCATGTCAACTACGGGAGGCGAAAAACGCCTGTAGCTTTCCGGAGTGCCCTCGAACTCAGTGAAAACTGCGTTTCCCAGCTCTAGGTTTTTGACGAAGTACTCCAGCGAGTAGCCGAAGGCCCCATATCCGAGCCATACATCTTCTACAAAGACCACTTCCTCCTCCGGTATTCCGAGCCTTTTTGTAAGAAGCTCGAAGTCAAGCTCGATGGTCCTGTCCTTCCAGTATCCCTTTTCGTTAGCTAGCGCGTGCTGACCTATCATACAGAACGAAGTGTAGTGCCTTCCTGTTAGACCTACGTTGGCCAGATCGTTAAACCTGAGACTGATCTGAGGAACGATGAGAGGGTTTGCCGGCAGGTCAAAGATTATCTTCCCCTCCTCCACCCTCTGAAAATCTATTATCGAGGCAACGGTAAAATAAAGATCATCCCTCCACCTTGCCACCACGGGATATCTTCTAACGTACTGATGACCGTTGTCCACAAAAAACGACTTGATCTCGTTCCACATGTTCACATAGTCTAACTTCTTTCCTGAAGGGTTGCCTATGAATTCATATCTCGAGCAGGGCTGATTTGGACAGTATTCCCTTTTCTCATCGAGCGTCCAGAAGTATCTTCCGCATCTTTTACACTTCTTTCTGATGAACCCCCTTCTTTTAAATAGATCAACCTGATACAGCTCTGGGTGCTTCTCCGAAAACTCCGCTCTAAGAGTTTCCTTCTCCATAATGTATTAAAGGGAGATACTTAATCGTTATAAATTTATCTAGCCTTGCTACGGAGACGGCATGAAGAGTGGCCTTCTTAAAGCTGCTAAACTATGGCGGCCCAGCCCGGCTTTAGCATGAAAAATTTGGCAATCATTGTCAGATGTTCATGATGCGGCTAAGTTAGCAATGATCTTTATCCCTACAGTATATGATGAAAAACAAAAAAGCTGGTAAAAACGCCTGAACTCCTGTTTAACACTACATTAAGAATAAAACTAGCATGAACATAATGATACTGTCAACGATGCCAGGGGAAGCTTCAGGCTCTTTTTGAAGCGCTTACTATCTTAATCACATCGTTGTGCTTTAAAATGTAGTCGGCCCCTATCTTCATCTTGGTCTTGGCATTAATTGCATACAAAAAACCCTCACCGAGCTCTGTGTGCACCATGTAAGCTAGATCTCTAGCGGTCGCGCCTCTTTTCACCAAGTAAGCGTCAGGTAGAACGTTTCCATTCTTATCTGAGTACTTATTTTCATCCTCTACAGGATATACGACTATCATATCAAGCAGATTGAAATAAACGTAGTTCAGAGCCTGCTGGACGCCAGTGGAGCCCCACTTCCTTAAAAGCTCCTTTACCTTGTTTAGGGCAGACATCTGTGCTTCGCTTAAGGGCCTTAGAACCGTAAAGTCTGAATCCCCAGGCCTATACTTAATATACCCTCCCTCCGCAGCTTTTCTTAAAAGAAGCTCGGCTTCAGATGAGGTGGGAATGACTGCCCTTCCGGTCTCCTTAATCCTTCTGAAGTTTTCCTCGGCTGAAGGAACGTCTATCTTGTTTGCGGCTATTAGTATGGGCTTGCTTGTCTCCCTAATTTTCCTTGCCAGAGCTATAAAATCGTCATCGCTCCAGTTCATCGGCTTTTTGCTGACAAGCTGTTGATAGCTTTGCAGAATGTCCTTTATGAGCTGCCTCTCGACGTTCAGCCCGCTGAGCCTAGCAGAAAGTATTGAAACGACTTCGTCGATCTTGGACGACTTGATGATCTTCTGTTTATCCTTCAGGATTATATTTGCGATCCACATGTCGAGCTCGTTCTCAATGAACTCGATATCCTTTATCGGATCGTGTGTCGGCCTGTCAAGGGTTCTTCCCTGTTCATCAGTGTAGCCAGAAGCATCCACTACGTGTATTAGCGCGTCGGCCCTCATGACTGAGTCAAGGAACTGGTTTCCTAGACCTTCTCCTCTGTAAGCACCAGGTATAAGCCCCGGTAGGTCAACGACCTTTACAGGTATGTATCTTATTCCGTCCTCACATCTTGAGTTTCTCGGATTATCTTTTACGTTTAGCTGGGTGCATACGCATTTTGTCGTAACCCACGCTACCCCTACGTTGGGTTCAAGCGTGGTAAACGGATAGTTGGCAACCTTGGCATTAAGAAGCGTAAGGGCGTTGAAGAAGGTGGATTTACCAGCGTTTGGCTTACCGACAATGCCCACCATCAATTTACTTTAACTTATGCTGCGCGTCTTAATAAATTAAATTAATCATAATATTATTAATACAGCACTATAATCATTGCACTATGTTTTTTGTTTCCGTTCACATTTTTGCTGAAGCGGAACCAAAATGCCTATTATGCCTATTTCCTGAGTGCCGCTAGTTAAGATTGCCCTTCTTAGCCTGACGTTATAACGCTTACTGAGCTGCCTTAACGCCCTAAGAATTCTTGCTGGCTCGTATGAAGTGTAAAAGTCTTTTAGCAATTTCACGTAATCCTCTGAAGCCGGATCGACATCAACGATTATTATTTTCTCTCTTGAGACTCTTAGGGCTTCCCTCAGCGCCCTGGCATATGGCATAAAAGATAACGAAAAGGCGAACAAAACAGCATCCGTGCTCTTGCTGCGCAAAGGAAGTGATGCTGCGTCGGCGAGCACGCACTCAAATCCTTTCGCTGCAGCTATTTCTAGCATTTCTCTTGAAACGTCGATCAGTAGAAAGGCTCCTAAAGTTCCGCCAAATCTTCCCGTTCCAGCTCCTATTTCTATAAAGCGGCTACCGCCAAGCAGCTTGGACGTGAACTCCAGCTCTGAGCGATATATTTCTCCGTTCTGCTCATACCATCTGTCGTAGTCCTCAGCGTTGGAGAACTCCTTTATTATTCGTTTATAACTCCAGCGTGACATCTAGCAGAAACCTGCTTCCAAGCAAATCAGCAACCTGCTTTGCAACCCTTCTTGCGCAAGCATAGTTGGAAGACCAAGCGATAATCACCCCTTTCTGGTAAGCCACATAGTCCCAGCCTATCGTTGACTTTGGGCTTTCTATCGCTATTCTGCCTGCAGTGATACTACCTATTACGCTGTGTCCGGCCTGAAGAATGCCTCCCATTTTTTCATAAAGCCCACTTATTTCATCCTCCTTAACAATAAATCTATTGAAATCCGTCAATGTTGGGGTAATATAAGTTCCGTATTCTGTAGGTATGAAAAGATCATAGAGTCCAGGCCTGTGAATTATCTCCAATAACTCCCTCGTGCGGCCGTTAACTAACAGGTGTGAGCCCTGATACCTTTTGGCATCTACCTGTATCCCGAACTTCTCTGAGACCTCCGGTATCCCAAGCCCAGCCGCTATGACTGGAGTTCCCCGCAGCACGTTCTTTGAGTCCCCCTTTTCAAGCGTGATTATATACTCGTGCTCGTTCTGAACCGCAGAGACTATCTGATGAGAAAAATAAAGCTCTGCGCCTGCATTCACCGCGCGATTTATGATATCATTTAAGACCGCAGCTGCATTGATTCGTATTTCAGGTACCCAGTAAGCTCTTTCTACTGCCTCCCGTCTTATCAGCTCTCCGAAGTCCACGGTCGATACTTCAGCATGCGGGATTCCGACCTTCTTAACAGAGTCAAGCCATATATCGTGATACTTGGCGTCCTCCTTTAGGCCGATAAAATACCCTCCCACCTTCTTTCTGTCCTCGCTCAACACGGAGTTCCACCATTTCCACTCCTTATAGCATTCGGATGCAAGGGCATCATCTGATCCAGCAAATCTTGCTCCACTGTGCAGAACCCCAGCTATCCTCACGCTTGAGCCACCCGGAACGGCGTCCTTTTCGACAAGCGCCACCTTTAGGCCAGCAAGCGCAAGGTTTAGCGCAATCAGCGCTCCAGTGATTCCGCTACCTATAATCACCGCTTTATCCGTCGCTAGGCTTCTCATGATCTCATATATGTTAAAGGTAATATATTAATTTGAACAATGTTCAAGAAATAGAAAGATTTTTAGAACTTGTCTACGTTTTCAAAAACGAAGTCGAAGTTCTTCTTGACTCTCTGCGGCTTATGCTCATATATAGCATGGGCAACTATCGGTAGCGCTATGGTGGCGTCACAGTAGCATACAGCGTAACCGCCTTCCTTTGAAATCTTGCCCCAGCTTATCGCCTCTTCGAATGTCGCTCCGCTGAGCCCTCCCCACTGAGGCGAGTCTGTTGTGATCTGGATCGCGAACTTGTGGGGCTTGACGATCTCCTTTCCGGTCTGCCTTTCAAGAAGCAACGCCTTAATTACAGCCATCAGCTGTATAGTGTCCTTAGGAACCCCTCCGCCTATGTATATCACAGCCGTGTCATCAGATTTCATCGCTATTTGTGTCATCTGCTCAAAGTCCTTGAACTGATCAAGAACTATTCTGCCTTTCTCTGACAGAACGGAGGCTATGCCATAGCTACTATCCATGATCGCTGGTGAAAATATTGGCATTCTTTTCCTGTAAGCTCTCGTCGCAAGCGAATCGATCCCAAGGCTGTCGAGATGCTTACCAAGGAGGTACATGAGCTCCGCGGTCGAATAAACGTAGTCCTTACGAAGGCCTCCAATGAAATCGGCCAGCAGCTTTTCCATCTCCCTGTATTTGTACTCATCGGCCCACTCATCGTAATACCTGTCTATCTTATGCTTTAAGAGGATCTCGTCATCAACTAGAGGGCTTCCTTTGCCGTAAGGGAATCCCATTCCAGCATAAATATCCTCTGATATGTTGGCACCGGTTGAGACGAGGACGTCAAGATAGCCGTCATCGATCATCTGACCGATTATTTTCCACATGCCTGCGGTTGACATTGAGCCAGCTAATCCCATGAATATGGTGACGTCCTTGTCGTTAAGCATGTTTATCCATGTCCTGTAGACCTCCCCAAGCTTTCTTCCCTGAAACGATGTTTCCGCCATCGCCTCAAGGAGCTCGGAGATTGAACGCTTTCTGATTTCTATTGGCTTAACAGTTTCCTTGAAGAAGTCGTCCCTGCTCTTAACTTCCATGAGCTTGGATTTAAACGACCAAAAATAAAATCTTTTGGTTCTGAACTTCAGGAATTTCATAATATTCTGGGATACGTTTATATTCTAGCCGCCTAATATGTCTGCGACGGCGAAAAGTTTTGAGCAAACGTCACGGATTTCACAGGAACTACGGGCCGAAACCGGTAAATGAAGGTTCTGAATACACGCTGACCGTCGTAGAATCTAGCAAGAGAGGCGACGGAATAGCCAGGGTGAACGGATTCGTCGTGTTCATACCCAAAGGAAAGACAGGAGAAACGTACAGAGTAAGAATCGTAAAGGTAGGCAGCACCTACGCTATATCTGAGATCATAAGTGGACAGGAACAAGCACAGCCGCAGACAGCCGAACCCGAAAAAGAGCAGGAGCAGGAATAATTCTAGGCTTAACGAAAAGTTAGGATTCGTTTATTTATTTTTTCTTTCAAAATCATCTGAAGCTAAACCATGAGCTCAAAGAAGCTTGTAGCGCTAGTTTCAGGTGGCCTCGATAGCACGCTTGCCATGCTGATTGCTAAAAGGATGGGCTTCGAGATAGTGCCGGTTCACATAGTTACGCCCTTTAACGACCCGTGCTGCAGGGATATCGGGTTCCTAAATGAAGTCCTTAAGCGGGAGAACCTCAAGCTGAAAACCGTTATAGTTGATAAGGAGTACGTGGATATGGTAAGAAGCCCAAAGTATGGATACGGAAGGGCCATGAATCCATGCATTGACTGCAGGATATTCTTCTTCAGGATAGCCAAAAGGATCATGGAGGAGGAGGGCGCAGCAGGAGTCGTTACTGGCGAGGTGCTTGACCAGCGACCAAAGTCTCAGAACCTCAAAGCAATCAGAATTATAGAAGAGGAATCGGGCTTAACGGGCAGAGTTCTAAGACCTCTTTCCGGAAAGATCCTGAAGCCAACTAAGCTTATTGAGGAGGGCCTGGTAAGAGAGGATCAACTTCTAAACATAAGGGGACGTAGCAGAAAAAGACAGATAGAGCTAGCTAGAGCCTTTGGGCTAACTGATTATCCGAACCCCTCTGGAGGATGCCTTCTGACTTACGAGCCTTACGCAAGAAAGCTGAGGGACGTGTTCGAAAACGATGACTCATACACAATGACCGAAATATACCTCTTAAAAATAGGCAGGCACTTCAGGCTTAGCAGGAACACAAAATTAATAGTAGGTAAGAACGAGGAAGAAAACAGGGTCTTGGAATCAACTGTAGGATATATAAAACTGATCCCCAAGAACTGCAAGGGTCCTGTTGGACTTTTTAGGGGAAATCCAGAGAAGCTCGAGGTGGCGGCAAGGATTGTGGCCTCTTACTGCGATGGACCCGAGGGCTCTAGCGTAGTTCTAGTAATCGAACACGGTGATCGCTCTGAAGAAGTTACTGTAGTGAAGGAAAGAAAGGAGGCCTTCAGAGAACTTCTTGTCTCTTCAGCTACTAGGTGATGGAAACGTGACCTTCTCAAATTATCATTTTGCATAAATCAGGATCAAAAATGAAATTGATCACCTGAGGGCTGGAGCAAGGGCGCTTGAGAGCTTTCTTGCTATTGGATATCCAACTCCAAACGTTATGGCCCCCGCTATTGCATTGAAGAGGCCCGTAATTCCAACGAGAAGCATTGCTATTTCAACAGGAGAAAGCCCGCTCAGATGAAGTATGCTCATCGCAAGATTTGCGGTCGGAAGATAGATGTTCGGCATTATTATGTAAAACAGAGCGAAATTTACGAACAGCATTATGATTACCCTTGAGCTTATAGCTCCTGCAGCAAGGGCAAATGTCCTTGATGAAAGCCTTCTGACAATAAGAATTCCAGCATACATGCTGGCCTCAGCAAGGAACTTCATTACCGGCGAAAATACGGTGAACGCCCCTAGCGTGTATAGAAGAAGACAATGTATCAGCGTCACAAGAAGGCCACCCTCTGGACCCAGAAGCAAAAAGGCCACCATATCCGGAATTTCCGCCATATCGAACTCCAGGAACGGCAGGAGCGGAAATGGAAACATAACGTGCAGCTCTGTGAGGGCCCCTGAAGCTGCAGCAAAAACCGCCACGAGACTAAGGTACTTTGTCCTTTGCATGAGCGTTTCTACCGTTATGGATTTAAAAATATTTTCCCCTGTAATAACTCTGTTTATAATAAAAAGTTAAGTTAATTTTACTAAATCTTCCAATAATTTTTTGAGCTCCTCCTTCTTTTTTATATATGGAACCCGTGAACGGCCGACCACAAAGATCCCAATTATTCCAGATTTTTCCAACATCTTAATGTGCTTATACATTGACGGATAATCGATCTTAAGAAGCTCTGTAAGTGCCTTGATATGAAATGGCTTCTCGGCCTCCATCAGAATTTTAATAATCCTTAGCCTGTCCCTGTGTGAAAGCGCCTTAGTGATCGTTACGATTTTGTTCTCGTCCAAGCTGCTCTGCGACATTGATAGAAACTAGTATACAACCAAAATTAATATGTTACTTGTCCCAAAACCCATCTCACTTGTACCGAGCTACAATGAGGCCGTGTTCCTTATCGTATGGTTTCAGATTAATCACTTCATTTATTTCAAAGCCAGCGTTCTCAACCTTCTTGGCCTCCCTTTCCACTATAACGTTTGCGGGCGCCACGGGGTCTATGCTCCTGGCCTTAACAATTAAAATCATGAAACCACCCCTGTTGAGGTAGCTCATGCTGTTTGAGAGAGTTATCTCGGTGGCGTCTGGCTGTGCTATATCTGAGTACACCACATCTACCTTCTTAAATATAAACGATGAATATCTGTTAGGATATCTGGCATCCTCAACTATGGGAATGACGTTTTTTCTGTATTTGACCACCCTGTCGAGGAGCTCCCGTGCAACCCTAGCGCTGACCTCAACGCCAAAAACAACCCCCTTCATTTCTATGATATCGGATACATGGCTGATGGTGGTCCCAGTACTTGCTCCCAAATACAGAACGGTCGATCCAGGCCTTATTGGCATTGTCCTGAGTCCCTTCCATATAGCTCCCGAAAGCTTGCTCCTATAGGGATCCCAGACCCTGTACTCAACATCGTCGATTTTAACCAGTCTTTCCCCATAAACGGAAACTCCAGGAGCTAAGTTCTTCGTAGCTAGGAACTTCCTATCGGGATAAACAAGCCAGAATACGTTTTCAAACTCAGACTTTTCTAGGCTTGGCACTTACGCTCGACCCTTTTTTCTGCTGTTCTTCAAAGAACCTTTTCCTGATCTCCTCAGCCTTTTCGTAGAAGGACTTTATCAGCTCATCGTTCTTCTTACCGCTATAGTAGTCCATTCTTACAGCTATTGCAAGCTTTGACGCTAGCGCCCTTGCCAGCTTGCCCCTTAGCTTCTTAGGAGCATCATGAATCAGCTTGTGCTGAAATATGATCCCATGCTTGGGCGGTTTGGACTTGGTCCTAAGCGCCCTGAACAGGGCCTTTTCTGCACCCAGCACCTGTATAGTGCTAGCAGGCATTTTGGCCAGCTTTTCGAGAGAACCGGCCTTGCTGAGAAGCCTGGCCCCAATGGTTGCACCAACCAGTGCAGTCATGTTCGGCGCTATGCTCTTCATGATCCTCTCAAGCTCTTTCGTCATTTCCCTTCTTAGCTTAATCAGATTCAGTGTTATGCTTGCAAGCTCATCTATGAGCTTGGACATGTTCTCCTCGAAGGCCGCACCCTTTGATGATTCTGCTAAGGACTCTATCAGCTCGGCCTTTTTCTTTGGAAAGTTCATCTCCTCCAGCTTCTCCGACCTTATCTGCTCCCTGTTTGGAAAATTATGAACGAAATTGACGTAGGTCTCGGGATCGTTCACCACGTTGTATAGCTCAGGAAAGTGGAGGCCGTACCACTCCCTGAGCCTCATATAAAACAGATTTATCGTCCTGTCGAGCTCATCAATCGCCTGTACAATCTGTATAGCATGCAGGTCAAGCCTTGACGCCTGCTCCTTAAGCTTCTTCTCGGAGAGATATATGGTATAATTACGAATGACCTCAAGGGCCTCCTGCTGATCCTTAACGAGACCTCCGTTGATCATCAGCTCAACCTTGTTTGAGAGAAGAGAACTTATGGCAGCCGGATCGACCCTCACCTTTAGACCGGGCGCTCTGCTCTTTAAAAGATCAGCTATCGCCTCATTTGGAACTACCATTTCAGAGGGATTGCCCTCTGCAATCTTCTTCATAACTTCCTCAGGCAGTTCACCGTTCAAAGAGCTCTCATATTCGGCGAAATCCTTAAACCTGTAAGAGTAAACTGGCTTATTTGTTTCATCAAGAACTAAGACGCCAGCCTCTGTAATAAGTAAAATCTTTTTCACGGGCTATTTATTTAAAACGTTAATATTTAAGAGTTTTTAAAATTAAGCTCATGAACTGGGGTGCCATATCTGAGATCTACGTTCCTTATAAGAATGGAAAAGCGGAATTCAGCCTCGTTAGGGACATGGTTGGATTCCTGAACGAGAAAGGAGTTCGAGGATACTTTGTTAACGGAGTAGGCGCAGAAGCATTGCCGCTCTCAAAGGAGGAAAAGATGAAGATGCTTGAAAGTGTTGCTGGTGAAGCAAAGGGAAAGATACTGATTCAGAACATAACTGAATACAGCCTCGACAGGATGCTAGAGCTGGCTCGCCATGCGAGGAACGCCGGAGCCACGCATGCGCTGATAAGTCAGCTTCCTGTTTACTCCCTGCGCGATCCGATGAGGCTTTACCTCGAGGTCTCAGAGAAATCAGAGCTGCCGGTGATCCTTTATAATGAAAAGCTGTTAGGAAGCGTGTTTTCTCCCACCCAGGTGGCCGCTATACTTAACATGAAAGGGTTCGTTGGCTACAAGGACAGCACCAGGGACGTTTCACATCTGCAGGAGGTTGTTGCTCTTAAGCCCATAGAGAAGGACATTATAGCTGGAAGCGATTCCATGATCTACGTCACATACCTTCTTGGCGGAGCAGGTATAGTATCGCTCGTAATCAATCCATTTCCAGAGCTTATAGTGCGAATAGTGAAGGAGCTCGAGGACAAAAACTACCAGAAGGCCTTGGAGCTTCAGATGAAAATAAATGAAGTCCGCGAAGTGCTGAAATCGTACGGTTTCAGTGGAGGTTACAGGGAGGCATGCAGACTCAGGGGAGTTGACTGCGGTGATCCATTTCTAATCACCGAGAAGCTTAACAAAGCGCAGGTTGAGGAGCTTTCACAGAAGCTCAAGCTTCTTAACCTGATCTAGTGGTGAAAGCCTTGAACAAAAGACTTGGATTTCAAGTTGACTCCTACGATTCTCTTTCCTACACTGAGTACGTTGAAGCTGCAAAAAAGGCCGAAAGCGTAGGGTTTGACTACTTCTGGAAGGGGGAGGTTAACGCAAGAGACTCGGTTAGCGTTCTCTCCGTTGTGGCTTTTGCAACCAGCAAAATCAAGATAGGCTCGTCGGCTATGAGCATAGTTACCAGATCGCCGGTGATGACAGCCATGACTGCTCTTTCATTAAACGAGCTCTCCAATGGAAGATTTGTTCTTGGGCTTGGGGTCAGCAACAGAAACATAGCCGCGTGGCACGGTTTCTCCTTTGAAAGGCCTTATGTTATGATGAAGGAGTACTTGACGATAATCAAAAGTATCTTCAATGGCGAAAGAACGGGCTTTAGGGGTAGGTTTTACTCATCATCAAACTTCAAGAGCGTTCTGAAGCCTGCCAGAGTTCCCATTTACCTCGCAACGCTTAGCCCTGCCATTGCTAGGCTTGCCGGCAGGATGGCTGAGGGCATCATAGTAAACCTAGCTGACAGAAATAGGCTGGAAAAGCTCAGGAATGAAGCCATGAACACCCTTCCAAATAACAAGGAGTTTGAAGTGCTGAGAGAGGTTCGAGTTTCAGCAGGCGACGACGTACAGGCAGCAAAAAGAGCCATTAGGAGAACTCTTGCGTTCTACGCGCTTGCAGACTACTACCGAGAAATGTTCCAAGAAATGGGACTTAAGGATCTCGTTGAAAAGTTGCAGGATGCCTTTAAAGCCGGAGGCTTCTCTGCCACTGAAAGGGCGATAGCGGATGAGGACATTTTGAAGATAGAGGGGCTCGTTTTCGGAAGCAGAGAGGAGGTATGGAAAAGGATATTAGAGCTCTATGAAAGCACCAGTTATGGGATTAACATAGTTTACATACCCTCAACAGCCCAGCCTGTTGCCGAAGTCATCAAGTTTCTTGATGCTGGAAGCGCCTTCCTGAAAAGGATCAGCGATGAAAAGTTTATTAATAAATAATGAAATATTTTAAATTCTCCATGCAGCTCAGGCCGGTTATCATAGACATCACTTCCGATACCGATTTTATAATTTTAAACGAAATGGATGCCAAGGAGCTCGACGTCAGAAGCGGCGAGCGTGCGGAGATCCGCACAGAACGGACTACCTATGAGGCAGAGGTGAGGACAACTGGCAGCCTTGTTGGTATAGGAACTGTGGGACTGCCTCGCGTTTTGGCCAAAAAGCTCAGAATAAATGAGAAAACAGGAGTGGAGATACTCAAGCACAGGGAGAGCCTTGCGCCACTTTACATCAGGGAAAAGCTGCTGGGGAGGAGGCTAACCCAGGAAATGATAGAAGCCATTCTGGATGGAATTTCAAGGAATAGAATTTCTGAGCTTGACGTTCTGACGCTGGTAATGTCTTCTTACTATAATGGCCTTGATGACGATGAAATAGCAAACATCACAAGATCCATGGTTAACTATGGAAACACGCTCGATTTCGGAGGGCGCGTGGTTGATAAACATTCAGTAGGTGGGGTTCCTGGCAATAAGGTTTCACTGTTGATCGTCCCCATCATTTCAAACACGGAGCTTTTGATACCTAAGACAAGCAGCCGCGCAATTACGAGCCCATCGGGAACCGCAGACACCATGTCAGTGCTTGCTAACGTTGAGCTAGAGCCTGATGAGATTATAAGGGTTGTAAAAAAGACCCACGGATGCATAGTATGGAATGATAGCCTTGGGGTTGCGCCTGCTGATAACTTGATAATTAAAGTTGAAAGACCACTGAGAATTGATCCAGAGGGCCTGATGATAGCTAGTATACTTTCTAAGAAGCTTGCGCTCGGCGTAAAGCAGATGGTCCTTGATATACCCTTTGGAAGAGGAACTAAGGTCATAGATGAAAAAGTTGGCAAGGAGCTTGCTGAGAGATTTGAGAGAATTGGCTCACTTCTGAATATACAGGTGGTTTCTGCGTTAACTTATGGCAGTCAGCCAGTAGGCCATGCGGTTGGCCCCGCGCTTGAAGCTAAGGAAGCTCTTGAGGCTCTTATAACCCCTTCAAAGGCCGCTACGAGCCTGATAAACAAGTCAGCTGCGCTGGCCGGTCTTCTGCTCGAAAGCTCTGGGTTGGTGAACAAGCATGCGGGTTATGATGCTGCCATGAGATACATAACGAATGGCAAGGCTTATTCAAAGTTAAGGGAAATCATTGGCGAGCAGGGAGGAAACCCCAACGTTAGGCCGGATGATCTTCCAATTGGCGGTTACACCTACGATGTAACCTCAAACGTGGATGGCTATGTTACTGATGTGGACAACACGCTCATAAACCAGATAGCAATAACTCTTGGTGCCCCATATGACAAGGGGGCTGGCCTTCTTTTATTTAAAAAGGAGAACTCGAAAGTTAGGAAAGGCGAAAAAGTAATGAGGCTTTACGCTGAAAGCGAAAACAAGCTTGATGATGCTCTCAGGCTTCTGGAAAAAATGTCACCAATAAACGTTTCTGGAATGCTTCTGGAGAGCTTTCCCTAAATTACAGTATTGATGACTGTACTGCGCTGTCTATTTCGTTTAGCAGGTCTATCTTTCTGTCATAGGGCACGAATGACGCAATAATTGAATTCTTGGCAAGCACCGCTATGTCTTCATAAGTAAGGCCTATTGCTTTTGCTGTTTCATAGAAGTTCTCGTTTATATAACCGCCGAAATAGGCCGGATCGTCCGAGTTTATTGTAGGAACCATGCCAAGCCTTAACATGATTTTAACGGGGAACCTATTGAGCGGCGTTATATGGTTCAGCTTGAGAGCCGAGAGCGGACATGTGGTAAGGGGTATCTTATCCTGAATCACCTTGTTGGTCAAAATAGGATCATCGAGGATATGGTACCCATGGTCTATCCTGGCAACCTTTAGCAGCCTTATTGCCTCCCACACGTACTCAGCTGAGGCCTCCTCGCCTGCGTGTGCTACCGCTATAAAGCCCTCCTCCCTTGCCCTTCTGAATACCCTCTCGAACCTTGATGGAGGGTTGCCAAGCTCCTTGGAGTCAAGGCC
>JBMFIC010000018.1:0-18568 GCA_049976505.1 Nitrososphaeria archaeon
CCCTCAGGCCACGCGCTCATAACCTGGGCAGGGGCATCCTCAACGTACTTCTATCTAAGGAGGAGGTATACCATAGCCCTTAGTCTTGAGGCTGCCCTCGTATCGTATGCAAGGGTCTACGTTGGCGTGCACTGGCCCCTTGACGTTATCGGAGGAGCCTTCCTTGGCGTTGCCATTTCAATGCTCTCCGTCTACCTGTGCGAGAGCGGCCTCGGAATGGCTGTGTTCGAAAGGGTCAGGGCACTCAGCATAAGGAAGTAGGTTTAAGATATGCATAAAGACATAAAAGGCGTTAACTATGCTCATAAGTTCGAACAGACTCCACAAACATCTTTACTTTAGGACGATTAAACGATTTTAAATATCCTCAGATATAATAAAAGCGATGGAGCAGGTAAGAAGGGACCTTCTAAGCCTGGAGCCAAGGAGCAGATAGCACTCACTGTGATAAAGGACGCCCTGAAGAGGTTCAACAGGGGCGCAATAGTCTGGAGCGCTGGGAAGGACAGCACTGTTGCGCTTCATCTGCTCAGGAGGGCCGTGGAGCAGGAGGGGCTTGAGATGCCTCCGGCAATATTCGTCGACCAAGGGGATCACTTCCCCGAGACCCTGAAGATGATAGATGAGATAAGCAAGGCCTGGAATTTTAGGGTTATAACAGCTAGAAACGACGACGCCCTCAGCCACATAAAGGACGGTAAGATATACGTGGTGGACCTGAACGAGAGGAACAGAAGGGAGGTTGAGAAGGTCGGCTTCAGGGGCGAGAGCTTCGAGTACTCGCTTGAGACGGAGGTCGGCAACCACATACTGAAGACCGTTCCCCTCCTCATGACCGTGGAGAAGTACCAGCTGGAGTACCTGATAATAGGGATCAGGTGGGATGAAAACCGGCAAGGGCGGTGGAAGTCTTCATCAGCAGAAGGGAGAACCCGGATCACTACAGGGTTCATCCAATACTCACATTTACCGAGAGGGACATCTGGAGCTACACCTTCAAGTATAGCCTTCCCATACATCAAAAGTACAGAGAGGGCTACAGGTCGATAGATGGGATTAGGGACACCAAGAAGTTCTCCGACAAGCCGGCATGGGAGCAGGACCTTGAGAACACCAGGGAGCGAATGGGAAGGTCTCAGGACAAGGAGAACATGATGGAGAGGCTAAGAAGGCTGGGATACATGTAAGCGTTGACTCAGGATATCCACGAAATTTATTGAGTGATATGTTGGAGCATGTAGTTGGACATCGTTAAAATTATAAATTTATTTCATAAATATAAAGAATTATTATGAAGAACTATTATTCTCTTTATATAAACGGAGAGTTCGTTGAGTCGAAAACCGGAAGAAGGATAAAGGTGATCGATCCCTCAACTGGAAAGGAGTTTGCTGAGGTTTCCGAGGCAGGCAGGAACGAGGTCGACATGGCCGTGGACGCAGCACGTGAGGCCTTCGACAGGGGAAGATGGAGTACTTTGCCTCCATCTGAGAGGGCGAAGGTCTTCTTCAAGCTGGCCGACATAATGGAGTCCAGGCTTCAGGAGTATGCGAGCATGGAGAGCAGGATGAGCGGCAAGAGCATAAAGCAGTCGACCAACTACGATATACCATATACTATTGACAACATAAGGTTCTACGCTGGAGCTGCAAGGCTTCTTGAGGGCAAGGCCATGAACGAGTACGTGCCTGAGGGGACAAGCGCCATAAGGAGGGATCCGATAGGAGTCGTTGCTGTGATAACGCCATGGAACTACCCGCTCATGGAGGTCGTCTGGAGGGCGGTCCCTGCCATGCTGGTTGGCAACACGGTTGTGGTGAAGCCCGCAAGCTATACGCCCCTCACCACTATTATGCTTGCGGAGGACCTGCAGAAGGCTGGCCTGCCCAAGGGTGTCTTCAACGTTGTAGTTGGGCCTGGAGGAGAGGTTGGAGAGTACCTAGCTGGACACCCAAGGGTTGACATGATAGCCTTTACAGGGAGCACCGAGGTCGGAAGGAGGCTCATGGCCATAGGATCGGAGACGCTTAAGAAGGTTTCGCTGGAGCTCGGCGGCAAAGCCCCGTTCATAGTTTTCGATGACGCCGACATAGATGCAGCGATACAGGGCGCTGTGGTTGGGGGCCTCGTGAACAACGGGCAGGACTGCGCAAACTCAACAAGATACTACGTTCACAGGGACGTATACGATAGGTTCCTGAAGGGGCTGGTTGAGGAGCTGAAGAAGGTCAGGATAGGCGATCCCATGGATCCCAGCACGGACATGGGACCGCTGATATCCGCGTCTCATAGGGAGAGAGTTGAGGGATACATAAAGAAGGGGATAGAGGAAGGAGGCAGGCTAGTGTACGGCGGAAGGAGACCGACGATCAGGGGGCATGAGGATGGGTACTATCTCGAGCCAACGGTCATAGAGACGGAAAACCAGAAGTCAGCCATAGTTCAGGAGGAGATATTCGGGCCAGTATGGACCGTTCTTAAGTTCGAAACTTATCAGGAGGCCATAGAGAAGGCGAACGACGTTATCTACGGGCTTGGAGCATCCGTGTGGACGAAGGACGTTCAGAGGGCTGTCAGGGCAACGAGGGACCTGAAGTTCGCAACCGTATGGATAAACGAGCACGTGGTCGTGCCATCGGAGATGCCATGGCCAAGCTACAAGCAGAGCGGCACTGGAGCTTCCCTTTCAACGTACGGCCTTGAGGAGTACACGTACATTAAGCACGTGTACTTCGACATCTCGAGCAAAAGGAGGAAGTCCTGGTACTATCAAGTATACGGCGAGCCCTAGAAGAGATCCCTGAGCCTTCTGTATATTTCAGTGTACTTCCTGTAGCACTCCTCATATTTTTCTGATCTGGCTGGATCCGGTCTAACCGTGTTTCCTGATCCAGGACTGAGCGAGCTGTGCCATCCATCCTTCGTTGCCCTCGCTATGATCACATCGCCATCTGTCTCAGATGCATCGCTTCTCAGCTCAACCTCAGTTCTAAGGACGTCGGCAAGTATCTGAACCGTTTTTTCCGACTTTGTCATCCCACCTGTGAGCAGCACCCTCTTTGGAAAATAACCGAGAGATCTGAAGGCATCCAGGTTGTGCCTTATCGAGTACGCAACGGCCTCGACAGCGGACCTCAGGATGTCCCCTCTTCTGGTGCTAGTAGATATTCCAAAGAACACCGATTTTGCCCTTGGATCGAGGATCGGCGTCCTTTCGCCTGCTATATAGGGGAGGGCTATAACCCCGGAGGAGCACGGCTCGCTCTCCTCTATGAACCTGTTGAGGCTCGTGTAGTCGTTAGCAAAGCCCATGATTTCAAGCACGAAGTCCACGAAGCTGCCAGCTGAGGACGTGCTCCCGTTTGGATAATAGAGGCCTGGAACCGGGCTGAGGTCAAGGTAGAGGTTCCTAGCGGGCTTTGGATATCTGGTTGAGTAATATATTATTCCGGTGGTACCGAGCGTAACCCCGAACATGTCTTCCTTCACCAGACCCAGGGATATGGCTGCCGCTATGGCATCAACGGTTCCAGCGTTCAGCTCAACCCTGTTTTCTCCAAATGCAAAATCCGCGACTATCTCGGCAGTCTCTCTGACCTCTGGAAGACGATCTGCTTCAGTTTCCGTTTCCTCTAGTATTTTGTACGAAATTTTCCCGGTTCTGTAGTCAATAAATCCCTCCTCCTCAGCAACTGTTCTGTCTACTACTAGCTTTCCTGTAAGCCTGAAGATAAGGTATGATGTCAGGTCGAGCATCTTCCAGGTCCTTGAATAGACCTCGGGCATTTTCCTCTTCAGCCAGAGGATCTTGGGGAGCCACTGCTGGTTGTTCACAGGGTTTCCGTTCACCTCGAACACGAGATCGCCAAGATCCCTCTCGAGCTCCCTGATCTCGGCCTCGGACCTCGTGTCGTTGTAAAGTATTCCGTTTATGAGCGGTCTTCCGCCCCTCTCAATGGGGATGAGTACAGGTGCCATGGCCGAGAGGCCCATGGCCACCCTCTTCCCCTCATAGCCCTTCAGCAGCTCGCTCATGAGCATGATGAACCGCTCATAGTATTCCTCGACGTTCACCTCCTGCCATCCCGGATATGGAGAGAGAACGTCTGAGGCAGCAACGCTTATCGATCTGAGCGTTCTGCCTTCCTCATCGACCAGCGTGCCCTTTATTCTCGTTGTGCCAGCATCCACCCCTGCATAGAGGAGCTCCGCCGTACCTATCACCTTTTGATCAGTATCTTTATGGATCCGTCCTTGTCATCCCAGGTTTTCAGGGCTTTATCAAATTCCCAGAGGTCAAACCTGTGAGACACTATGCCTAGCACCTCCCTGTGCTGATAGAGGAGGTTTACGGACATGTAGAACTCGGGATAGGTATAGCCGTAGCTTCCTATGAGGGAGACCTCGCCGTAGTGAACTGTGTTTGGATCGAGAACGAAGGAAACGGAGTTCATGGGCACGCCGGCGAAGATGACCACCCTGCCTCCCTTCTTTGCCATGGTCATGGCCTCGCTCAGGGTTCTTTCGTTCACCACTGTTACGTACACTATGTCGAACTTTGATGTCTCCTTAAGGACGTCCTCTATGTTTGTGTACTCCTTCCTGTTGTAAGTCCTGTGCGCCCCAAGCTTGGAGGCAAGCCTCAGCTTTTCGTCAACCATGCCGAGAACTGTTATCTCATCCGCGCCGTATATTTTGCTAGCAACGACGTGCATGAGCCCAAGAGGCCCATCGCCGACTACAGCAACCCTCCTGCCCGGGGAGTTTCCGCTGGTCCTCATCGAGTGAATCACGCAGGCAAATGGCTCGGTCATGCTTGCAAGCTCCATGCTCATGTCGTCCGGTATTCTGTAGACAGCCTTCGGGACGCCAGGCCTCGGAACTAAAAGGTAGTCTGCGTGGCTTCCGTCTATGTTGTAGCCAAAGCTCATGGGCCTTTCGCAGAGGTTCTCCCTTCCGCTCCTGCACTGCTCACATGTGCCACAGTATACGTCAGCCGCCACCGTGACCTTGTCCCCAACGGAGAACTCGGACACGCCGCTCCCAACCTCCACGACCGTTCCTGCGGTCTCATGCCCTAAAACCACGGGGTACTTTACCAGAAACCCGCCATGTCTGAGGGTCTTAACGTCGGAGGAGCAGAGGCCCGAGACGCCTACCTTTACAACTATTTCCCCAGGCCCAGCTGACGGACGCTCCCTTTTCTCCAGCCTGTACTGGTTGATTCCGTAAAGCACGATTGCCCTGTTTTCGCTCATCCCAGCATCTTCGCCGCTTCCTCAGCTGATGCGTTTTCCCTGACTATCTTCCTTATGGCCCTTATCATCCTTGACGGCTCCTTCTGCTGCCATATGTTTCTTCCTATTGATGTCCCTATAGCCCCTGCGTCCATCACCGCCCTGACGAACTCGAGAACCTTCAATGGAGAGTCCATCTTGGCACCTCCAGCCGCCACCACGGGGACTATCGAGTACCTGACCAGATCCCTGTAGAGGCTGAAGTCCTCTGGGAAGTAGGTCTTGATGATCGAGGCCCCCTCCTCGCCAAGGGCCCTAACCCCCTGTCTTAGATACTCGAACCTGTCGACCTTCGCCTTCTCCCATACGTCAACCTCTCCTATAACAGGCATCTCGAACTCATCGGCCTCCTCCACGAGCCTGCTGAAGTCCTGGAACATGTCGTTCTCCTTTGGATGTCCCAGTATTATTGTGTAGACCACTGCATCTGCCCCGAACTTTATCGCCTCAACTACAGATGACAGGAGCCTCTGATCGCCCAGATCTCCGGACGTTCCTGTGGCTCCAGAGACCCTGTAGACAAGAGAGAGCCTTCCAGCGAACAGGTTATATGTCCTGAGCACGGATCCCCTTCTGAGAAGGATTCCATCTGCCCCTCCTTTTACTATCTCCCTAACTACGAAGGATGGGTCCTCCAGCTCCCTGTAGTAGCCCTCAACCGGATGGTCAATGGGGACTATAATGGTTCTGTTGTTCCTTATCAGCCTCCTCAGGCGTATCTCCTTTCCAACCGTCATAGTTTATTTATGGAGAACAAAAATAAAAAACGTTCTTGAGCGAATTACAGCTTATAACTGAGGCTCGATCTGATCTCGTTCCTGCTCTTCTTGTAGGCAACGTATATGAGGGAGAACAGTATCCATGCAAAAGACCCGTACAGTCCGTAGTTATATGGCGACTCTATGCCCCAGTACCCGTAGTATCCCGTGAGGATGAATATTATGACGCCTGCGAAGCCGAATACCGTCGCCGCGAGGTTGACGTGCTTCAGCAGGCTGTCCTTGAGCTTCCTCACGAAGAACGGATATGATATGTTCACCATTGAGTGATAGATCACCCAGAAGAAAGTGGTGAGGGCGCCCCAGAAAACCCACGAGTAGAATATGCCCATGCTGTATCCAAAGTAGTCGTAGAAGACCAGCGTGCCGCCTATTCCAGCTATCAGGACTATTATGAACTCAAAGAGCGCGGCGTTGATGGGAGTCTTGTACTTTCTGTGCGTCTTCGCAAACAGCTTGGGGAACAGGAACTCATCCCTTGCCATGGCGTATATCTCCCTCGCCGCGGCCATTCCAACAGCTGACCCACACCAGAGCTGCCCTATGACCGCTATAGCGAAGAAGATCAGGGTTGGGACGAAGCCGGCATAAGGAAGGAACGCGACCACTGCTGGGTTCCAGTCAGATGAGAGGGATGCGGCGTTGCTGGCTCCGACTGCAACCACCTCTGCGTACATCATGAGCGTGCTGAAGAGCGTCACCGTGATAAGGGAAAGCACTATGGACCTCCAGACGTTCCTCTGCGGGTCCTTTGCCTCCTCGGACATGAAAAGCGGAGCCCCGTATCCGGTGAACGTCAGAAAGCCTCCGGTCATTATGGCTAGCATTAGCCCCGAGAGCCCGTTGGTTGCGTATGCTGGGTTGAAGGCGTCAAGGCTGTTGTAGGGAGTCCTGAAAATCACCACAAGGGCGAGTATCGCTCCAACCGCTATCTGTGAAAAGGCTATCACCATGAGGACCTTCGAGGAGTAGTGCACGTCGAGAATGGTCATGATCAGCATAACAGCTGAGAAGAGAACCACGAGGGCTATGTAGATCCAGATGGGCATCGTATAGTTGAACATGTACTGCAGCCCGGTTGCCAGCACGTACGCCGTAGGAATTACTGCTGAAAGGTCCGCCATGATGTAGTACATCAGTATAATTAGGGCGGAGAACTTGCCCACAGCGGGTCCGAGGCCGGCCTCCACGAACCCGTAGTAGCCTCCTGCAAAAGCTATCTTTCTGGAGAAGAGTATTATCGGGATGCTTACCATCAGGGTGACGAGGCCCGCGAAGATGGGAACTAGAGGAGCAGCAAAACCTCCATAGACGACGGCAGTGGCAGCGGTGGTCACAGCAAAGGAGAGGGGAAAGATGTTGACTAGGGAGAAGGACATAAGGCCGAGCAGACCGACAGCGTTCTTCTTGAGCTCAGTGTGTAGCTCGTCAGAAGCCATTGTTTAGTAAAAATTATCATCAATTTTATTAACGTTGTTAGACCGAATTACGCATTTCAACTAAATTGACCTCTTTTTATGATGCAAAATCTTCAGTAAGATATCAGAATGGCAAATATTTTTAAAAATGTAAGCGTTTAAAATAAAAGGAATAAGATAAAGCTTATATTTAAGTTCATCCTCCAAAAGAAAAGCGACGAGGAGGCAAAAGTATTTTTCCTTAAGCTCAAATTAAGATCTGTGCAGGACAGGTGCTACCTGGGGATTGACTTTGGGACCTCCAAGATAACATCAAGGGTTTATGCTGAGGATGGAGGACTCATTTACTCCTCCGTGTCCAGGTCTCCTGGAATAAGATCTCCCAGGCCGGGATGGACCGAGGTGGATCCTTTTGATTATCTCTTCGTGCTGAAGAGGCTCCTGAGGAAGATCCTGAACAGGACCGACTGCAGAATATACTACACGGCTATTTCGTCTGTGGCTCCCATCTTCATACCAGTGGACAGGGACTGCTATCCGCTCATAAACGGAATACTTTACAACGACACGAGGTCCGAGGCCGAGATCAGGGAGCTCGAGAGGGATCTTGGCGATCTCGTGTTCGAGGTGAACGGAAACCCTGTGAACAACCAGCAGTGGCTCCCCAAGATCCTCTGGCTGAAGAGGAAAATGCCCGAGGTCTATTCAAGGACCTGGAAGATGCTCGAGCTCACTGGGTTCATTACCTGCAAGCTCACTGGCAGCATGAGGCTCGAGAGGTGCATGGCCCAGGAGGAGGGCATCCTGGACTACAGAAAAAGAAGGGTTTCGAGCAGGATCCTGAGCGAAATAGGAGCGGATGAATCCCTTCTCCCGGAGATTTCTGATGTATGGGAGCAGGTTGGCGAGCTCAGGCTTGATGGCAGGACATTTGTGCTGAACCCCGGAACCGTGGACTTCACGGCCAGCTCCATCTCGCTTGGAATGCTCTCGCAGAACCTCAGCTACGTGGTCCTTGGACAGACCGGCGTTGTGTCGTTTTCCTCCAGCGATCCAAAGCCTGACAGGAGGCTCTTCCTGGACATAGCGCCATTCAGCAACCTGTTCTACGTAAACGGGGCCACAGCGGCAGCCGGGCTCTTCGTCGAGCAAGTACTCGATTACTTCAAGATGAGGAAGATGTTGAAGAAGGTCAACAGGCTCCTGAACAGCGAGCAGGCCGATACGGAGGGCCTGGTCATGCTTCCTTACATATACGGCGAAAGGACCCCGATCCTTGATCCGAAGGCGAAGGGTGTGGTCTTTGGAATGACCAACTACACGAAAAAGGCTAGCCTGATAAAGGCCGCTGTCGAGGCGGTCGCCTTCTCCATAAGGCACATATTCGACGTTCTCAGCGAGCTAGGGTACTACTCAGACAGAACGTACCTGACGGGCTACCTTACCGAGCTTGATTACATGAACGGCATAGTGGCAGCACTTCTCGGCCACAGGACGATAAAGGTGGATGACGTGTCCGCTGCCGACGGCGATGCCCTGATATCCCTAGTTGTGGAGAGCAGAAACAACATGAGCCAGCTTGCGGAAAAGGCCAGAAGCCGGCTTTCTGGGGCTGAAGTAAGACCGATCAACGTGTGGTATCTCGAAAAAAACTACAGGATATACAGGGAGCTCTACAGCAGGCTAAGGGACCTTTTCAGCATATAGCCAAAGGCTGCGATCGGTCAGCATTTTTAAACGAAAAAATAAGAATGAAAGGCTCGTGTTACTTCCTTCTTCTTATCAGAAGAGCCGCAGCAACCGCCGCAACGAGCACAGCCGCGCCAGCTGCCAGGTAAAGCTGGGTCTGCTGGTACGAACTTGTTGCGGTAGTGCTGATGTAGCTGACCGAAACAGGAGCGGGCGGGCTCGTGGAGGACACAGCCAGCGTTCCCGAGCTCTGGGTTACTTTGTATCCGCTTACCGTGCTTATCGTGTAGGTGTAGCTTCCAGGAGGCACCAGGAAAGTTATTGTGCTGTTAGTTGTGCTCTTAGTAACTCCATCCAGCGTCACTGACCACTGGGTTCCCGGAGGAAGACCGCTCTCCGTGAAGGTAACCTGCACAAGCCTCACGAAGGTGGCGTTCTCTGTTATTGGGGAGTAGAGGGTCAGGACTGCGGAGGCGTTCCTGCCTGAGTAGCTTCCGTTTCCGGCTCCGCTCCAGTAGAGGAACTCGTATCCAGAGGCTGGAGTGGCACTTATTGTCACCTCCGTTCCTGCGTTGTACCAGCCGGATGATGGTGAAACGTTTCCAGCGCCGCTGGGCGTTACGATCATGGTCAGGTAGTACTGAGCCTGATAGACGCCCCTGAGCTCAGAGGGCTCGGAGGCCATTACAAACGAGCCGGATATTGCAGCGGATGGGCCAGAGCTCCTTACCCATACGAACCTAACGCCTGATCCTCCATAGACCTGCTGGGCAAAGGAGTAAGTCACGTTGGATCCCGGAAGCACGTAGACAGTTACAGGCAGCTGGCTGTACGTGTACGGGACCCCGTTTATCGTGACCACCGTGCCCTGCGCGCCTGATGTTATGCCGCTGACGGACACGTTAAGCCCCACGAGGAAGGTTGCGTTCTCAGTTATGGGAGAGTTCATTACAACCGTGGCAGGATTTCCGCTCCCAGTGTACGAGCCGCTTCCGGTTCCAGCCCATCTGTAGAACTCGTATCCGCTTTTAGCCGTGGCCGATATGTTTACGCTGGAGCCCGCATAGTACCATCCGGATGCAGGGGACACGTTTCCGGCGTCCTCAGGGGTTACTATAAGCGTCAGGTAGTACTGGGTCTCGTACACGACGCTCACGTTAACCCCTGCACCGTTTACAGTTATGGTTCCCGTTGCGCTGACCGCCACGTATCTTGTTCCCTCTCCGCCTGAAACCGGCGATTCAACTGTATAAACGTAGTTTCCGTTTGGCTCGCTGAAGGCTATAGTCGAGTTGCTTGAGGTCTGGGTTGTTCCGTTAAGGGTCACCGACCACTCGGTTCCGGCAGGAAGCCCAGACTCAACGAAAGTTATCGTGTAGGTGGTGTACTTGAGCGGCAGGTAGTCCACGTTGTTCCCGCTGATGACATATGGCTGATCGCATATGTAGGGATCGCTGGGGAGCGGTGGGGTTACCTGAGAGAAGCCGTTTCCGTAAGGTGAAAGCCAGGCGTTGCCCCCTATCATGTACCCTCCGACTATGTTCCTCCCGGCCCTGAGCGTTGTGTTCCAGTAGGCAAAGCTGTCTATCAGGCCAACGTTGTTGACGTTGTCAAACAGGTTGTTGTATATCATGTCATCGTATGAGTAGGCCAGGAATATCCCGTAGTTGCCGTTGTAGCTTATTGTCGAGTTAGCGACGAGGTCGTAGGAGCCGCCAAGGAAGATCCCGTTTCCCGCGTTGCCAGCTATGTAGGAGCTGACGATCGTGGTGTTTGAGCCATATGCATCTATTCCATCTCCGTTGTTGTTGACGACGGCGGTTCCGCTAACGGTGTTGTAGCTTCCTGAAATGTACACGGCGCCGAAGTACGGCGCGTTGAGCGGGCTTATGCTGTTGGTTACTGTAGAGTTGATCAGCCTGTTGTACGAGCCATCGATGACTATGCCGCCGTTTGCAAAAAGGCCCCCATAGGTGACGGTCGTCCCGACTATGGTGTTGTAGCTGCCCTCGATGTCTATCCCCTCCCACCGAGTGTGAGATATGTAGGAGCCAGAAACAGTGTTATAGCTGCCGTTTATGTATATTCCGAAGTCGCTGTCGGTCACGTTAACAGCGCTCAGATAATCCCCGGTGCCGTTTATGTATATTCCGTAGTAGTTCTCGTCCGAGATGATCGTGTTCTCTATGGTTGAGGAGTTCGTGTTGAGCAGCTCGATTCCAATAGATGAGTTGTAGACGTTAAGGCCGCTGATCCTAACGTTGCTGGAGTCTATTACGATGACCTGCCCCGCGTTGCTGATCGTTTCGCCCGAAACCCCGTAGAGATAGACCAGAGGCTTCCCGTTTACCGTGTTGTTCTCAACCGTGTTCAGGTAGAAGGTGAAGAGGCCGTCGTTAACGAAGGTGTTGCCCTTCAGTACGTTTCCATTGCTGAGGACGTATGCCCCTATCTGATTGTTATATATGTGAGAGCCCTCCACGGTGTTGTAGTAGCTGTAGTAGTTTATGTAGACGCCGGCGTACCTGCTTCCGCTTATCGTCAGGTTTGCTGCTGTGTTGTAGGTTCCGTCCAGCGATATCCCAGCAAAGTTATTTATCATATATGAGCCATTCACAGTGTTGCCCGAGCCATACACCTCAACGCCAAAGTAGCCGTTCCCAGTCAGCGTTGAGCCGGCCACCAGGTTGTCGGTGCCGTTCACGAGCACGCCGTCGTAGACTCTGGTTGATGCAACGTATGAATCATCAACCTCGTTGTTTCTCCCGAGCACCACTATCCCGTAGTTAGTGCTGTTAACTACGCGTGACCCCTTCAGGACGTTGTGACTGCTCTGCTCCGTAAAGTAAACGCCGACGCTGTTGTTTACAAAGGTATCGTTGTACGCCGTGTTGCCCGAGCCGTTTATGTATATTCCGTAGTAGTTCTCGTCCGAGATGATCGTGTTCTCTATGGTTGAGGAGTTCGTGTTGAGCAGCTCGATTCCAATAGATGAGTTGTAGACGTTAAGGCCGCTGATCCTAACGTTGCTGGAGTCTATTACGATGACCTGCCCCGCGTTGCTGATCGTTTCGCCCGAAACCCCGTAGAGATAGACCAGAGGCTTCCCGTTTACCGTGTTGTTCTCAACCGTGTTCAGGTAGAAGGTGAAGAGGCCGTCGTTAACGAAGGTGTTGCCCTGTAACGTGTTGTCGGGGCCGTAGATCTCAGCTCCAAACCCCCCGTTATCCGCTATTGTGTTGTAGCTGACCGTGTTATGCGAGCCGTTAATGTACAAGCCATAGAACGTGCTATTCTCAAACTCAGAGCCCTCCAGCGTGTTGTACGATCCATCAACGTAGGCCCCATAGAGGTTGCCGGAGAGCACGGATCCAGTGATCCTGTTATCGGATCCGTAGACCTGGAGACCGTATTCGACGTTGTTGAGCAGGAGCGACCCCTTCACCGTGTTGCCTGAGCCCGCTATGTACACCCCAACTCCGCTGCCGACGACCTTTACGTGCGAGATGACGTCTCCCGATCCGTTCACGTATATTCCGGTGCTGCCATAGTACGACGATGAATAGGCAACAGAATCGTTGTACCCTGAGAGGGTTATGCCGCTAACGAAGTTGTACAGGGTGGAAACGTTGACCAGCCTGTCGCTGGAGCCCCCTATGAATATGTCCGTTGAGTATCCCATGACCGTCACGTTCTCTATCAGCACGTTGCTTGCCCCAGGCGCCACGTATATCCCATAGCCAGTGTATCCGTAGCTGATTGAGTGCCCCTCGCCGTTCAGGACCACGTTGCTGGCAAATATGCCGAGAAGATAGCCGGAGCTCTGAACGCCTGTTAGGTTGGCCGCGAGAACGTACTCGCCTGGCTGAGTTATGTTGTACGGGGAGGCTATGGGAACAGGCGTCTGATTGTACGTCTGAGCGTGAGCTCCTCGTAAGCCATAGATAAAAGGCGCTGCATGCCCATAGAGGAGACCCGTCGATATTAAAGCTGCCAGCACGATCAGGAGCGCTGCCATCGCTTTATCAATCTGGCTTGCTCCTCTCAAAGCCTTTCGAAATGATAGACGCGAATCCGATTATATAAATTTTGACAAACAGTTTTTAAAAACTCGCATGCCATCCGATTCAGTTCGTGACAGAAACTATAACCAAATAAATAAAGAATAAAAGGTTGAAGCCTACTGCTTTCTCTTCATGAATATCGCGTACAGCGCGAGGATCAGGGCAATTATTCCTGTTATCAGGGCTGCGGCAAAGTAGTCCGTTGCTGTTGAGGTGAGCGACCTGACGTCCGCGGTTATCGTCTGGTTGAGAGAGGAGATCTGGCTTGAGGTAGCCTGGGACAGAGCATATAGCTGATAGGAGGTCTCGAACTGTACGCTCGAGCTGCTGCTGAGCCCATCGGTCTGATATGCAACCACCTGCAGCGCGTGTGTGCCGTCAGGATAGGCCGAGGCGCTTAAGTTGAACGAGTAAGCTCCTGGACCGCTGAAGCTCTTCACTAGGGACCCATCAACGTACACGCTAACTGAGCTTATGTCCTGTCCTGAGACGTTTATCTGAACTGGAATCTGGCTGTAGTACGTTGTATCCGGTGCGGGCGAGACTATCTGTATCGATGGCAGGGCAGGTGAGACGCTGGAGACCGTGTAGGACGTTCCTGAGACGGTCGAGGAGCTAAGGCTCAGGTATCCAACGCTCGAATCAACAAGCCTTATGCTGCTGTTAACCGCGTATATGCTCTGGGCATTGACGTCCTCCAGGAGCGCGTTCGTGTTCACGAGGTACAGCGTTCCATTTATGGTAGACCTCTCAATGGTCACCGATCCTCCGCTTATGGTGTTCGTTCCATCGAAAACGTCGCTGGCGAACGTGGCGCCACCCGACAGATAGATGGTGTTGCCGCCAAGGAAATGGTCCCCGTAGAACTGCGAGCCAGCAGCCTTAATCACGTCGTCCCTTAGGGCAAGGTAGCTGGTCTGGTTTGGATATGTCAGCGTTCTTCCCGACATGTAGTACAGAGGCGTTATGAAGAACTGTCTCTGGGCGCTCAGCGCTGAGGTCGTCGGGATGCCGTCCCACGATATTCCGCTCACGAAGACCTCAAACGGGCCCGAGTATCCCTGAGGCCCAACATAAACCGTGCCAGTGGTTGCGTTGTACTGGAACGGGCTGTATGGGCTGGGAAGCTTCACCGAGCCTACCCAGAGCCCGAGCTGCGGCGAGTACTGAAGCGGAACGCCGTAAAAGAGGTATGAGCCGTAGCCTGACTGCAGGTCGCTTGAGTAGACGGCAGCCACGTACATTCCGTACTTCACCTCACTGCCGTTAGGATAAGTTATGCTGGCATAGACGTTCAGGTTCCCTCCAACGTACTTGATGCCAGTGAGCGAGATACTCGGCACCGAAGCGGCTGGAGCTACCAGTATCTGTCCGTAATAAGCTCCAGTTATGTTCATCCCGAGGGTGAAGGACTCGTAGGTTGAGTTCAGGACCACTGTGTAGAGGCCTGGCGTGGCGTTCTTCGGGACGCTCAGGAACCCATCGTAGAACATGCCGTTGAAAGGTATGTCTGCCCTCGAGACTACTGCTCCGCTCGGGGCTATCAGCTCAGCCGTTATGTTGGACCCGGTCATGACGTTCAGGTACAGAGGATAACCGGTTGCGTAGCTCGTGACGCTGTTGAGAGAGCTCGGTGGCAGAGGAAGCCCCTGTATGATTATGTAGCTGCCCGGCGCAACCGCTCCGGGCTCGACAACGGTCTCCGGCAGGATGAACATTGTCTGAAGGTCAACGCCGTTCATGAACGGGAGATATCCAAAGGTTCCAAGGCCCTCCAGAAGCACAGGGCCGTCCTGGTAGGTGGCGTTCGTGAATCCAACCCACAGGTTGTACTGCGGAAGATACGTGAGCGGAATCTCCTCAACCGGAAGGTAGGTGTTGTTCATGAAGTCATAGTAGTAGCTCTGCACCATGTAGGTGCCAGAGGTCTGGGCCAGCTGTCCCGTGAGCGTCGTTATGTTAACCGCTATCAGGCTTCCAGGGGCAAGGAGCTCAGGCACGACAGGTGGCGGCAGGAGGTATGTAGTGAAGTATCCCAGATACACTTCCGTGAAGCCAGAGCCGAACGTGCCAGAGGAGGAGGTTCCCTCGACGTTTACGTAAGCCGGCCCGCTGGCGGTCGAAGGCACAGTGATGGTGCCCATCCACAGGCCCGCGCTTGGGCTGTACGTCAGTGAGGTCGCTGCCACTGTTCCCTGGAAGGAGCTAAGCGTCGCCGTAAAGCTCCCGTTGGTTATCTCCCTGCCCATTGACGTTATGTTCGCAAGCACAACCATCGTCGAGCCAGGAAGGAACTCGTTGTCAGGCTGGGACATGTATGATGAGTTGAGAACCGTAACCGTAACATTGATCTGGCTGGTCGGCTGAACTGAGGCTATCGCCTGAGCCAGCATCCCTATGTTGGGATATCCTAAGCCGGTTACGAGGTTGTATCCCGAGTGGGCTGTCCAGGGTATGGAGTACCCGAAGCTGACCTGCTCTATTGACCCTGTAATGTAGCCCTTAGAGTAGAGGAACGGGTTGATAAGCCCGAGAGGATGATGGACCTTCTGCATCACGAGCGTCAGAAGGCCGGCCAGCAGCGGCGATGCTTCGCTCGTTCCTCCAAATATACCAGTCACGTTGCCCGAGTAGACGACCCAGGTTCCTGGGAAGGGGGACGCGCTCAGCGCAACGTCCGGGACCATCCTGCCCATTGGATAGCTGTAGGGAACGCTGAGCGTCTGCTGGTACCATGGCCGTGGCTCCCACATGCTCACGCCTCCGGTTGAGCCACCGTAGTTGACAAGGAACGGTATGAAACCGTAGTTGGACCACGCGGTCTGGAGAGTTGAGTTGCCGGAGACGTATACAGTTGTACCTCCTGCAGCAGTCACAAATGGGGATGTCGATGGATATCCCGGAGTTCCGAGCGGGCCCGAGCTGTATCCGCTTCCTCCAGCGTCGCCAGATGACGCGATGAACGTTATTCCCTCAAGCGTTCCAAGCGCGTAGTACTGGTCGGCAAGCTGGAGGTTAGCGACGTAGAACGCTGGGCCTAGGACCGAGTAGTACCACTCAAAAACAGACCAGCTCTGGGAGACCGTCTGAACAGCGTGCTGCTGGTCTATGTAGGCTATAGGGAAGAATATCGGAAGGGCTCCGTTTCCTATGTAAAGGGTCACGTTGGCGCCAGGAGCCATGGCATGTGAAAGCTCAACGTCTCCTGAGATCTCGCCGTCCCATCCAGTGAGAACCCCGAGGTTTGGATCATACGGCCCTATCGGCACTACCTGGAAGCTCGGCGGGTTGGGAATTCCGAACTCCCTGTCGAACACCTGAAGAGCCTGGGATATGTAAGGATCGCCGTACCAGTCAAGTATCCCTATGTTGTAGCCTGATCCGTTTATCCCAGAGCTCAGGAGGTAGGTGGCGTTGTACGCTTTCCAGAGCTGCTTGACAGATATTCCGGTCAGCGGGAAGGTCATGTTTGGCTGCATCCTGCTGATCAGGCTCTCGATCTCGCTCTGGGTAACTAGGGTGTCAGGATGTCTGAGTATGAGAGCGGTAACGTTTGACGCGTAGACGAAGGCGTTTATCGACGGCGTTCCTGCAAGCGTGTAGTAGCTGTAGGTTCCGTTTGAGTAGACAACGGTTGAAAGGCCGAGGTACTCTCTCACCTGCTGAGCAGTTCCCTCAGCGAGGATCGCCGAGTCCATTGCGGTGAGCATGATCCTGAATCCCCTGCTCTTCAGGTAGCTTAGGACCTGCTCATACTGCTTAACGGGAAGGAACATGCTCTTTATCTGGCTATATGTCAGAAAGTGATCGTAATTCGGTGATCCAGGATTTGAGACCTCCTGAACCAGCGAGTACAGCAGGCCCGTGTTTCTGAGCGGCACTGCTATGGTTATGAGAACCGGGTAGTTCGGAGGAAGCTGTCCCACGGCCCTGTATCCAGGGAGAGCCCCTATCGCGGAGGGGATCTGCGGACCGCCCTGAGCAGCATATGCTGGAAGACCTCCAAGGGGAAGGGTTGCGACAAGCAGTAAAAGTAGCACCTTGTAGTTCATTGGAAATTTAATTATAGTTCTCCATATTTATACTTTGCCCACCCAGGGCGCAGCACTTACGTTACCAAGAGTAAATAATTGATAATGCAAAGTATGATTCTCGAAAGGAAAAAAGAACAAAAAATAAAATTTAGAGCTTAAGGATAGCTTACTTCTTTCTTACCAGAATTACCAGCTCGAGCACTATGATGATTATTGCCAGCACCGCGACCACGATCAGGTAGGTTGACAGCGCGCTTACCGTTGACTGCAGAGAGCTTACCGAGCTCTGGAGAGATGAGACACTTGATCCTACTGAGCTAACGGATGTGCTCAGCGTTGATGCTGATGAGCTTATGCTTGAGACGGTCGAGCTAAGGCTGCTTATAGCGGAGCTGAGGGAGCTGTAGTCGGAGCTCAGGGATGACGCAAGGCCGTTAACTCCTGACTGCACGCTTGATAGCGTTGAGCTAATGTTGGAGAGCATTGAGCTCAGCGAGCTGTAGTCCGAGCTCATGGCGCTTGACAGAGAGCTCAGGGAGCTCTGTATGCTGCTCACAGCTGAGCTCAGCGAGCTTATGTCAGACTCGAGCGTTGAGATCTCTGAGCTGAGCGCGCTCAGCGAGCTCTGGAGTGATGATACCTGGGAGCTCACACCGCTTATTGCCGAGAGCACCTGACTTTCTGCGTTTGTCATTCCGGTCACGTTGAGCCACTGGGCTGTTACGAAGTTGCTGCCATTTACAAGCTGCACCATGTGCAGCATCGGAACGCCAACTGCGTACAGGGTTGCCGTGTATTCACCGTATGAGTTGCCCACAAACGGTCCTATGTAGGTAGGATCGTTATCGTATGCGAGCTCGTACGTCGTTAGCGGCGCTCCGTAATAGGTTTTGTTGTCCGATGTCTGGCCAACGTACAGACCGTTCAGCGTGACAGTAACAGGTGTTCCCAGAGGTGCGGTAACCGGGGTTAGCGTCATTATCGGAGTTACGTTGATCATGTCGTTTAATTTTACTGGAGTTGAATTCGCCATTATGTAGTGCGTGCCACCGAACACTGCGCTCGGCACCGTAACCTGCAGGCTGAACGTTCCATTGCTTTCGCTTATCGCAGTGCCCAGTGAGCTTATACCGTATGCTGTTCCCTTTACCATCTCAAGACCATACCACAGAACGTCGATTTTAGAGTTTGATGGGAACGCGTAACCCGTTACAGTTAAAGTGCTTCCTGGAGTTGTCGTGTAGGTGCTGAGTATGATCTCAGGCACTGTAGTCCCACTAAAGTAGA
>JBMFIC010000019.1:0-11594 GCA_049976505.1 Nitrososphaeria archaeon
GATTGAAAGTCAAGTGCATCAGCAACTGGTTTCGCGCCATACTATACTTGCAGTAATGTACTCTAAAAATGAGGATTGAAAGTCTGCTTGAGGCCGGTAAAAAGGTGCACCACTCTCAATCTTGCAGTAATGTACTCTAAAAATGAGGATTGAAAGTTATTGCCAGCGCCGTTTCCTCTCTGTGCCTGCCCGTTCTTGCAGTAATGTACTCTAAAAATGAGGATTGAAAGTCGAGTATCCTGCCGACGAACTCTGGGCTGTACTCAAGGTTCACTTGCAGTAATGTACTCTAAAAATGAGGATTGAAAGGAAATTAGATGGGAAAAAATCAGCACGACACAGCCTCAGGAAAGGCCACGCCTCAATCTGCAGCGCGCAAGGCGCTATCAGGGGTAGATCTGAACGCTCAGGGCCTGCGCCTCGCTGGAGCCTCCCAGCGTCCATGCCTGAACTGTTACTGTCAGGCTCATGCCTGGCGAGTAGTTTCCGCAGATCAGGACGCTCAGAGCTGCGCTCTGTCCCGGCATGAGCAGGCCGAGGGGAACTCCTGGCGAAAGATCCTCCAGGGAGAAGGCCGGGCTGTCACCTTGAAACGTGCACGCGCCCACCACTACGGCGCCGGCCAGGCTCAGGGGGCTGCCCTCGGATGGCGTGAGCGTCCCTCCCCTGAGGACCTCATAGCGCGCTATGAGCCACGTTGAGCTGACGTTGGTCGTGATCTCAGGGCTTGATGAGCGGACGGCTATCTGATAGGTGCCGGCCATCAGGTTCACGTCCCCTGAAACCTCCCGCCACGTTCCGTTGGCATCAGGGCCCAGGATGAACGATCCGGGAGGAAGATAATAGGTGCCCTTCTGGAGGCTGGCCGCTGTGTAGAAGAGGTATCCTGAGCCCGAGGCCTGGAGGAGGCATCCCGAGAGCCCGGAGACCCCGGCCCCGGCCACCTCAGGAACGCCTCCGGCGTTCAGCACCCTGACGCTCAGCAGCACGAGGCCGCTGCCAAGGTACTGGGCCCCCGCTGAGGTTATCTGTATCGATGCCCCCCTCTGTACTTCGTTTCCCCTCTGGATCACGAGGCCGTAGACCGCCATAGACGCTATGATCACGATTGAGATCAGAAGGAGCTCGGCGACGACGCCGGACGCGCCCTTGAGCCTCATTCCTGAGCTTCACCGCTTGCCTGAGGGATACTCAGGAGGCCACCACGCCCGCGGAGACCGTGAAGGTCTGCGAGCCTCCGAACCTTCCGGTGACCACTATCGTGTAAAGGCTGCCGATCTGCTCTGCCTCTCCAGTTATGGCGCTGAAGGATCCGGTGAAGCTGGCCGTCTGTCCGGGCCCCAGGCCCCCTGGCGGCAGGGGGATCTGCTGCGGGCCTCCAAGGGCCTGTCCGTTCAGGTATATCTGGATGCTTACGTTGGAGAACGAGTAGCTTCCCGTGTTCTTCACGCTCACGATCACCACGCCGTCAGTTATCTGGGCGTTCTCTATCTGAAGGCCGGGGCTGTTACCGAAGAGCGAGATCTTTCCCATCACGAAGCTGTACAGCACAAGCCCGGCGACTATCGTTATGGCTATAACTATTATCACGGAGAGAAGCTCGCCTATGGCCCTCCTGCGCCTCCTCGATGAGAAGATCCGCGCCATCACCAGCAAGTGAGGGCTGAGCTTAAAAGCTGAGGCTCCGGCCTTTAAGCGCTCCTGCCATGTTGGGTCGTGAAGAACGTGTACGAGCTGAGGCCCGTTAACTTCTTCAACCTGAGCGAGGATGAGAGGGCCGCGGCCCTCTCCCAGTTCATGTCCCTGCTCAACCAGCTGGCCTCGCTCACTTCGTTCTACGTCATCACCGACGTGAGCCGTTTCGCCGTTGGGGACGGCATAGTCGAGCAGAAATACAAGCGCTACTTCATCGAGAGCGACGACAGGCTCGACGGCGCCCTTGCCTCGGCCGGCCTCCGCTACGTCAGGGCCCTGGAGATCCCGAGGCTCAGGGTTAGGGGAAGCTTCAGGAACTTCATGGTGCTCGAGGACGGCTCCCTCGCGCGCGTATTCAACATGTACTCGCTCTCATCCAGCCTCCCCGTCGGATTTCTCTCCCGATACTACGACCTGACGCACGAGATAAGGCTGGACGTCAAGCCTGTCCCGGGGGCTGAGCGCTTCGTTGAGCGAAAGTACCGCACGGCCGAGGCCTACCTCCAGGGAATGGCTCAGAGGGACGCGCGGGCGCTGCTCTACCTGAGGGCGCTCGACAGGGCGCGCGTTGCGATAGCGTCGGGGGCCGAGAAGCTGTTCGAGATGCGCCTTACGCTCACCGTCGTGGGAAAAAGCTACGAGGAGCTGCGCGAGAGGTCCCTGGCGCTCGCCAGGTCTCTCGACTACGTGGACGCTCCGTCTCGAGTCCAGCGGATAATATACGAGCTCGGAAGGCCCTCCTGGGCCGCAGGCAGGTGGATATACATCACGAGCTCCGGGCTCTCGGCCTTCTTCCCGTTCGCAGGGATGGACCTCGTTGATCCCGGAGGGACCTTCATCGGGCTGAACCTGCAGACCGGGAACGCGGTGGTCCTCGACGTCTTCGAGCGTGACAACTACAACGTCCTGGTCCTGGGGCAGTCCGGCTACGGAAAGAGCATGCTGATAAAGGCGTGGCTCTCGAGGCTCTCGAGGCTGGACGACAGGAGCCTCATATACGTGTTTGACAGCATAGTCAGGCCGGAGTACGCGCTCGGCCCCGACGGAACGTATGAGACGAGCCTGGCGAAGGACATAGGGGCCGTGGCGCTCCGGTTCAGCGATCCTGGCGCGACCTTCGGCTTTGACCCGTTCAGCGTGTTCGATGATAAGCGGGACGCTGGCGAGTTCATCAGGGAGCTGGCGAAGGTCGAGGAGGGATCGGATCAGGCGGTCGAGCTCCTTTCTCTGGCGGGGGAGAGCTCGAGCGTTCAGGATCTCATCTCCCGCGCGAGCCCTGAGCTGAGGAGGCGCCTGGAGGCAGAGCTCGAGCCTATGATGAGATACTTCACGGGGAGAACCGATCTTTACGACCGCATGGTCTTCGTCCTCTCGGACGTCCCGAGCTCCTTCGTGAGGGACGCGCTGGCCTTCCTGATCCTCAGGGCCGTCTGGTCGCTCATAAAGGAGCAGCCCGTCTCCCTGAGGAAGTACATCGTGGTTGACGAGGGATGGGCATTCGTGGAGGCGAACCCGCGCACGGGAAGGCCGTACTTCCCGCTCGCCGTGGAGCACGTGCCTGAGATCGCGAGGACAGGCAGGCACTACAGCTCAGCCTTCATAATCGCGTCGCAGCTTGTGTCGGACTTCGTTCGGGGGGCAGGAAGGGCGGTCCTCGAAAACTCCGCCACGAAGATCGTTCTGAAGCAGGACAGCGCCAGCCTTAGGCTAATCAGGGACGCGCTCAGCCTTTCGGAGGCCGAGGCCAGGTTCGTCCTCACCGCAAAGCCAGGACAGGGGATCCTGATCACTCCGGAGGGCCACGTGCCCTTCTACAGCGCGCTTCTTCCGGAGGAGCTCAGGAAGTTCACGACCCGCGCGGTCTAGGGATGCGAGCTCACGGGAACGGCCGTTATCGTGGTTGGCCCGTCTATGTAAAGGCGGAGCGACTCCTCGAAGGTCCTTCCGCTGTTGTAAAAGGTGCCGTTCACGAACCACTTGGCAGGAGCCCCCGTGGTGAACGAGTAGTAGCCCGGGGACACGAAGTAGAGCCCGCTGGGCGTCCTGGCGCTCACGTTTATAGCTGTGAACGAGACCGGGACAAGCGGGCTGGAGCAGTTGGCCATGAACAGCGCCCCAAGGCTCGTCATCACGCCGGAGTCAGGGTCGTCAGTGAGCAGAAACGCGTGCTGCCCGTGCTGGAGGTTTATGCTCTCGGGGACGAGCGAGAGGGAGCCGTTGCTCAGCTCCTCAACAAGATAAACGATCTCGACCGGCTCCCCGTAGTTGACCACCACGAGGCCTGGCTGGCCGTCCGGAGGGAGCGCCTGAACGTATGCTACCGAGACGTTCTGCTTTCCGTAGTGGCTCGCGAGGGCCAGCGCGCCGTCGTACGCTGAGGCGCAGCGGAAGTAAGTCCCGAGCGCGAGGAAAAGCGCCATGGAGGAGGCTAAGAGAACTAGAACGACGAGCATCGCCCCCAGGACGTCGGCCTGCGCCTCTCTCACGGCAGAAGTAGCCCCTGAGCTTTAAAGGGAGGTTTTAAGCCGTCCTGGAAAAGCCCTTCATGAGGCGCAGAGCGGAGGCCAGCACGTTCGTGGCGATCCTGACGATGATCCTTGCGTACGGGGCCCTCCTCGCCCTTGTGCTTCTCATGCGCCAGCCATTCGCAGAGCCCAGCCCTCCGGCCCCAGCGATCACGGTCAGGTACAACATAAGCTCGCAGGTCCTGAACATAACCAACGCCGGGGCCTGCCCGCTGCGCATAGTGGGGCTTGCCATCTTCAATGGAGGCAGCGCCTACGTTATCCCCTACAGCGCTGTTCTCCAGCCTGGTCAGGGGACATCCATCTACCTCTACTCGGCGCTGACCGAAGGGGAGACCGTGGCGGTGCTCACGGGCTGCGGAGCCAAAGAGGTCGTGATCTCCTGAGCACAGCATGGCCCGCCCTTCCCTCAGGGGATCTCCCTTTTAAGGCTCATCTCCACGCTCGCTCATGAAGATGAGGACAGCTGGATGGAGGCTCTTCATGATGCTTGCAGGCCCCCTCACGGCTCTAGCGCTCTTTGGGGCTGGGATCATCCGCGAGTCGGGGAACCCGTGGGCAAGGCTCTTCGGGGCCGTCCTGACCGGGGCAAGCACTGGCCTCCTCCTCGGAGGTTTCGGGGCGTATTACGACGAGATGAGGTCTCAGAGGATATCTCTCCCGAGGCCGAAGGTCGTGAGGCCCAGGGTCTCGAGGAGGAGCCAGGCAGTAGCGAGGCTCTCGAGGATAATCCCGGGATCGAGGATCGAGCTCCTGAGCGCGGGGATAGGCGAAACCCCCTCCAGCTTCTACTACAGGTGGGCCAGCCTCTTCCTCTACTCCCTCATCGCCGGCGTCCCTGCTGGGTTCGCGCTGGCCTTCATCCTGAAAAGCCCCGTCCCGCTCGCGATAGCAGCGCTGCCGCTCGCCATCCTTCTCATGCCCCAGCTTCAGGTTAAGAGCGCTAAGGGGGACAGGAGGAGGGCCGTTGATGAGGAGCTCCCTTTCTTCGCGCTCCTATCCGCGATCCTCGCCGATGCCGGGATCTCCCTGTATGACGCCTTCAGGAGGATCCTGAGGGGGGAGCTCTTCAGGGCCATGGAGAAGGACGCGCTCTACCTCATGAGGGCCGTCGAGTTCCTTGGACAGGATCAGATAACGGCTCTTGATGGGCTAGCCAGGGTTCATCCGAGCAGGATGATGGCCGACATGCTCTTCGGATACACATCGGAGATCAGGTCAGGAGGCGACGCGGCCCGCTACCTCTTTGACCGAGCGGAGCAGCTCCTCGGGTGGCTCGAGTTCCGCTTTGAGAGGTACGGGGACAGCGTGAGCGACATAGGGGAGATGATCACGGCGCTCTTCTTCATCCTCCCGACGCTCGTGCTGGCCATGGCCTTCGTGAGCCCATCGACGGCTGTAGGAGTCGTGCTCATCATGGACGCGCTGGTTATACCTCTCATAGGGGTGATGATGATCCTTCAGATCAGGAGCATGCAGCCGAGGACGCCAGAGACGTACCCGGGAAACCCAGCTCTCGGGGCCATCGCTGGGGCCATCGCGGGAGCTGCGGTGCTCGCCCTGCGCGCCCCGATCTGGGCGGTAGCGAGCGCCGGGATCGTGGCCGGCACGATGGGCTATTCGATGAGGGTTTTCCTTCAGATGAGGATATCCGGAGAGGAGGAGCAGAGCCTCGAGCCTTTCCTCAGGGACATAACGGAGTACAGGAAGGCGGGGTACTCGATTCCGAGAGCAATCGAGAGGCTTGCAAGGGAGGGGAAGTACGCCGGGAGCTTCATGGATACGCTCAGGACGATCTCGGCAAGGCTGAGCCTCGGGATGAGGCTCTCAGGCCTGCGGGCTGGAAGCTCCTGGCTGGGAAGGCAGGTCCTCTTCATCCTCGGGCAGATCGACGACACGGGCGGGGGATCAGCCAGGGAGCTCGAGGCGCTCCACCGCTTCGTCGAGCGCTACCTTTTCGCGAAGCGCGCGGTGAGGAGCAGGATGAGGGTATATCAGATGCTTGCGCTGTTCACCCCGGTCGGCCTGGCCCTGCTCATCTTCGTGATGAGCGCGATGGTCGGGATGATGAAGTTCACTCCCTTCGCAGGCCTCTCGCTCTCCCTCGGCGTGGGGGCGGCCTCAGCCTCTCAGAGCGGCGTCGCGATCCCGCCGGTGCTTTTTCAGGCAAGCTACATAATGGTCGTGCTCGCGACGGTCTTCATGAGCCTCTCAGCAACCCTTGCCGTTGATTTCACCATAAGGAACATGTGGCGCGTGGCGCTCGCCGTGCTGGTCGCGTCGCTCGCGATATTCGTCCTGACGACCTATGGATACGCGCTGGCCTCAAGGCTCATGCCTGCCGGGCTCAGCTTTTAAGCGCCCTCTGAACTGGCATGCGTGGTGAGGATGAGGCACGTCTACAGGCTCTTCGGCTGTCCGTCGGTCTACCGCGTCAGAACGCTCCTGGCGAGCGAGCAGGACAGCTGTCCTGCCAGGGCGATGGCCTCTGAGCTCGCGGCCAGCGGCTTCGGCTGCTCCATGTACGCGCCGATCGAGCAGCCAGGCTTCAGGAGGCTCTTCAGAATGGCAAACCCAAAGCTCATAATTCCTCTGGACGAGGGCTCCAGGAGGTTCTTTGAGGCCTTTGAGTTCATGAGGCACGGCTGCCTCGTCTACATAAGGTTCGCCGGGCTCAGCTCCGCCCTCGTCCCTGAGCTCTCCCCTGGAGCCCTGGCCTCTGCTCTCGCCGTGGCCTCCATGAGCAAGAGGCTCTTCGTGAGGCGGATGAAGCTCATAGCCAGGCTGCTGGCGGAGCAGGGTCATGCGCGTGAGCCCTGATTAACGTGCATGCCTGACGCGTTGCCTCCTTTTAAGGCAACTCGTGACGATCCTGCATGATCAGGGGAGGCCTCTACAGCTGGGTGGCCGAGGTGGTCATCGAGAGCGACGTGGCAAGGGTGAACGAGCTGCTCAGGTCAGGCTATCAGCTTCTTGCGATAAGGCAGCAGATGAAGCAGGCTGGCAATGGAGCCTCCGGGGAGGTCACCGTGGCCTTCGTTCTCGGCAGGCCGAAGAGGGAGCCGGATGAGGTCTGGAAGGCGAACCCGGACGGCTCGGAGTGGGCCCGCATAGGCGAGGTGGACCCAGGGCTCCTTATCAGGGTTGCAGGCGGGGCCTACGTCGAGGGCGGCTACGTGTACTGGCTCTCGAGAAGCCGGAAAGCCGTTCTCAGAAGGCCAGTGAGGGCGTCAGGGCTCTGAGGAATGAAGCTCAGGATAGCGCTCGGGCGTGGGCGCGCGTCGGAGCGCCCGCTGAGGTTCGCTGTGTCATCTCCTCCAGCTGTGATCGTTGGAAAGATCCTGGACGAGTACGACGTGGGGATGGCGCACGTTTACATAACGTCGGCAGGGGACAGGCACTACTACATCATCAGAGAGCCCGAGCTCAGCGACGAGGAGAGGCGCCTGTACTCCGAGCTCATGGAGGCGATCTACTACTCCTTCCGTCCAACCGAGGAGAACCAGGTCAGCGCGCTCGAGAACTTCATATGGAGGGCGAGCGAGGACCTCGAGATCCTCGAGAAGGTAAGGAGCAGCTACTCGAAGCTCAGGTACTACATATTCAGGGACGCTCTCGGATTCGGGATCATAGACGTTCCCATGAAGGACGACGACGTTGAGGAGATATCCTGCGAGGGTTTCGACAGGCCCGTTGCCGTGATCCACAGGAGGTATCCGGGCTTCGACTGGCTCGACACGAACATCCGCTTCGAGAGCGAGGAGGAGCTCGGGCGCTTCGTCCAGAGGATCGTGATGCGCGCCGGCAGGTCCATATCGACGGCCGTCCCGTACGTTGACGCCACGCTCCCCGACGGCTCGAGGCTCGCGTGCACCTTCGGGTCGGAGATATCCATGCCCGGCTCGAGCTTTGACGTGCGAAAGTTCCCGAGGGACCCCTTCACGGCGCCAAGGCTGATCTCTCTGAAAACGCTCAGCCCGATGCTCGTTGCCTACTACTGGCTCATCCTTGAGGCGAAGGGCTTCGCGTTCATCATAGGGGCCACGGGCTCGGGAAAGACGACGACGCTCAACGTCCTCCTCCAGCTCATAAACCCCAACCTGAAGATAGCCACTGTTGAGGAGACCCCCGAGATCTCGATCCCGCACGCGCACTGGGAAAGGCTGAAGACAAGGTACACCTTCGGGGGGAGCACCGCAGGCGACATCGACATCTTCGACCTGACAAAGCTTACCCTTAGGCTCAGGCCTGACTACATCATAGTCGGCGAGGCGAGGGGCGCTGAGATACAGTTCCTCTTTCAGGCGGCAGCATCAGGGCACGGCGCCCTGAGCACATTTCACGGGGAAAGCGTTGAGGGCGCGATCGCGAGGATGACGACCGAGCCTCTGAACGTCGGGAGGGCGCAGCTGATGCTCGTTTGGAGCTTTCTGCAGATGAACAGGGTGAGGCTAGAGAGCGGGGAGGTCGTCAGGAGGGCGATCGCCTCCAAGGAGGTCGATCCCATCACGGGAGAGCTCGTGGAGGTGTTCAGGTGGGATCCCGTTAACGACAGGATCCTCCCGGAGAGCGCCGCCGAGGTAGCCGACAGGAGCGTGCGCCTCAGGACGCTCGAGGCCCTGTGGGGATGGGACAGGAACAGGCTCATAGCTGAGCTGAGCGAAAGGGCGGAGCTCCTGAAGCGACTCGCGGGCGAGGGGAAGCTCTCCCTCAGCGATCTAACCCCTGAGATAAGAAAGTACTACGCCCGCAAGCACTATCACGAGGTCGTCCAGGGCTGAGGCATGCTTCCCAGCACGCAGGCAGCCCATGCCTGCGTCTTCTCTAATCCTGCCCTGGGGAACCGGCCGGGCCGCTCCTGATCTCATCTATCTGGGGAAGCTGCAGAACCTTCACAGATCCGCTTTCGGTTATCACGTACACCTCTCCGAACGTCACGAGGATGACCCTTCCCCGAACCCTTGAGCCCTCAGCTATGAGCTCAACGTCCCTGTTGCTCAGGATGCTGCTGAGCCTGCTCTCGAGCTCAGCGGCCCTTCTAACAAGCCTCGTGGCCTCGCTCATGCATGACCTTTGATGCTCAGCTTAAAAGCCCGGAAGGTATGATCGTCCATGAGAGCTGCCTGTTACGCGCTGATGGCCCTGGCCTCCTTCGCAGGCCCCTACATCCTCCTCTACAGGCACGATCCCCTCGCAATATTCAGGAGGAGGGCATCATGGGACTCCGTCCTCTCTGCCCTTGGCCTTCCCTACAGAGCCAAGAGGGGCGGAGGTAAGGCACGGCTGGCCCCTCTAGCCCTCGGCCTGGCCCTCGATGCTCTGGGAGCGCTCAACAGGAGCCCTGCGCAGATCGCGGTGGGATCCATGGCCCTTCTTATCTACGCGGTGATCAGCAGGCCCGTGCCGCTCAGCCCCAGCGAGATCTCCCTGCCGTATCCGAGGGAGGGGCGGGCGGTCTTTGAGCGTCCTCCAGCGGCATCGCCTTCGCGCGACGCGAGGGAGATCGACGTCTCAAGGATAAGGATGTTCTACGTCTCCTACAGGAACGGCATGATTTTCTCCCTCCCATCCGGGAAAAGGCCTCTTGCCCAGCTCATATGGAGCTGGCTGGAGCAGATAAACGGCTTTGCGTGGGTTCAGATCATATATGAAAGAGCACCTATCCACAGGCTTCTGGAGGCAAGAAGGCAGAGGCTCATCGCTGAGAGGCTAGCGCTTGAGAGGAGGGGCGCGTCGCCAGGCCGCGTTCAGTTTGCCGACAGGGTGATCAGGAGGATCGACGACATGCTCTCAAGCGATTTGTTCGCGGTGGCTGTCAGGGGAATCGTGATAGATGCGGATCCGCACGCGCTGGTCCTGGACTACTCGGACGACGTTGACAGCCTGGCCGTCTTCGGGACCAGGGATCCGGGGCTGCTGTACGAGATGGCTATGAGAAGGCTGAGCCTGAGGATCCCTGGATCCAGGGAGGAGCCGGGGTTCTTCCTTGCGAGCGACGTCAGGCCCTTCGTGATGCCCCCGGCCGTGCCCGGCCGCACGGTCCCCGCTGGCCTCGGGGTTCTGGCTGGCTTCTCCGGGCAGGAGGCTCAGGGGGAAGAGGTGCTCGAGCTCGATCCGATCCCCTCCATCGACGAGGGCTTTCACGTTCCCGCGAGAGGCGTCATAGAGCTGGTGCAGGACGGCAGAGTTCACTTCCTGGCGGGCCTTGAGCTCGGCAGGGCCCTCGCGCTGAGGGCGCCCGCTTTCAGCTACAGCCCCATCGAGGCTTTTAAGCGCCAGCTGGAGAATCTTACATGAGCTCGGTGCCTCAGACCGGGGTTGCCCTGGAGAGGATAAAGCACTACCTGACCGTCCTGATAATCGCGCTCCTCGTCCCGCTCATCGTTAGCTTCGTCCTCTGGATGATAGGATCGGCCTTCGGAACCCCAGCTGGCATAACGTACGGGATCGGGTACATACCGGGGAACGCATCAGGGATAGGATATCTCTGGATATCGGGCTCGGGGAGCAGCCCCGCGCTTCCTGTGGTCATGATCAGGATATTCAACGACCTGCTGATCTTCCTGTCAATGGTCGTCGCGATATTTGCGATCATAGAGCTCATATCCGCGCTGGGGGCCTACGTGGCCTCCTCGAGGTACTGAAAGCGGGAGCTTGTCCACGCAGATCCTCCAGTGAGTTAGTCGTGCCTTTCACGAAGCCGCAATCTAGTCCATCATTAGCTCTGCGAAACTTTTACCGTAGCCAAGAGCAGCTTAATCGTCGGGATCATTATCAGCTGTCGACGGCGCCTTTTGGAGCCAGCCCGCTCGCGAGGGCTCCTGAGGTGGGCATGATGTCGGGTTTATCCGTTAATCCTCCTTAGAAGAGATCCCGCGGGCAGGATTTGAACCTGCGACACTCCGGTATCTGTGAGCCTGGTAGGCTGGCAAGGCCAGCAGGCTGCAGGCCTCTACAGCCGGAAGCTCTACCAGGCTGAGCTACCGCGGGCAACTATAATTTATGGTGAGGAAATTTAAGCTTTACCGTGTTTTGAGCCCCTGCATATTAGGGCTAAGAGAAGCGTCGTGCGACTCATAGTCTATAATTTATCTGCAGATTAATCAAGAGTTCCCTTTCAATCCTCATTTTTAGAGCACGTTGCTGCAAGTCATTCAACTTGCCTAATGGGTAATTAACCACCGCCTAAATGCCTATACCACGGCTCAGGGGATATTAAACCAATTAAGACGTGAAAGCTCAAGTCCTATGGGATAACTATGTACATGCGCAATAAGTGCGGAGGAAAATTCAATTATCACAAAAACGCAACAGACATAGGCTACCAGAATAATATATAAGAGCTAGGCCTAGGCCCTCTTAAGCTCTTATTTT
>JBMFIC010000020.1:0-11564 GCA_049976505.1 Nitrososphaeria archaeon
GAATAGGCAGAAATGCTAAATTCTAAATTTTTGCATGGAAAGTATATACGATCCTCTTTGACTTTCAGAGCTGGATGAGGCTCCTGGTTATTTACGACATATCGGACAACGCAATGAGGCTCAGGATAATGAACAGGCTCTTCTCCAAGGGCCTGAGGAGGATAAACCTGAGCGGCTACATAGGGAGCTTCAACAGAAACGACTTCGAGCCCCTTCTTCTATCTCTGAAACAGTACGTAGCTGGGGAGAGGGACTCGCTGTACGCGATACCGATAGAGGAGAGCGAGGTTAAGAGGATCAGAATAATAGAGAGGGCAGGAATAAGGGGCGTTGATGACGAGACCATATCGGTAGCTTGAGAATGTACATACTCTCGCACGACGACATCGTTAAGCTCAACGAGGTCCTCAGAAGGGCAAGGGAGTCCGGAGTCAGCGAAGATCTAAGGGGATGGAGCTGGAGGACGCCTCCACTCATGCCGCCCTACCAGGAAAGGCTTCCCAACTACCTGATAGCATCCAGGTACTGCGAGACTGGAAGGGACGTGTACGTCTCAAGGGTGCTGGGGATAAGGGGCGAGGAGACCGAGCCCATAAGCACGGGAACGCTCGTCCACAGGGTCGTTTACGAAACCCTAGGTGCCATCATGGAGAGCGGCGAGCCCCCGGGATTCAGCTCGCTTGGGGTTTCTGAAAAGGAGGGGCTGCTCAGGCAGGTCTACGACTACACAGCAGCCTCAGCGATGGCCGCTCTAGCGGAGGTGAGGTCGAGGTTTCCATTCATGCCATCAAGGGACGTTTCAAGGATCGGGCTTCCTTTTCTCCTGGAGTTCAGGGTGGACGGCTCGATGCTCGGCCTCTCTAGCAGCCTCTCGGTTGACGCGTTCGACTACCTGAGAAGGATCGTGTTTGACCTGAAGTACCTTAGGCCAGAGAGCAGGCCCGAGCCATGGAGGAGGCTTTACGTGACGGGCTACGCGCTTGTGCTCGAGTCGATATATGAGGTGCCAGTAGATGCTGGATGTCTGGTTTACGTGAAGTTCAGGGAAGGGAAGCTAATGGTCAGCAGGGACATATTCTTCATATCGGACGAGCTCAGGAGGGAGTGGATAGAGGAGAGGGACAGAAAGCTGGAGATCGCCGCCGGGAGGGTTGACCCAGGGCTCCCCAGGGTCTGCTATGATGCCTGTCCTTACCGCTCGTACTGTCTGAGGGGGAGGCTTGGATGAGGGCCCTCGTGGTCCAGGGCTACGGGAAGAGCATAGGCTACAGAGACGGAAGCATAGTTGTGAGGGAGAAGGGAAGGACCGTTGGGCGATACGCCCCGGGCGAGCTCGACCAGGTTGTCGTCATCGGCAGCGCATCAATATCAACTCCGGCGATCAGGGCGCTCTCCGAGGCAGGATGCGACGTGCTTTTCATCTCGTGGAGGGGCGAGCTCTACGCGAGGCTCTCCTTCCCCGAGATGAGGACCGTTGCCACGAGGAGGGAGCAGTACGCTGCGTACGATGACGAGAGGGGAGGGCACATAGCCAGGGAGGTGCTAAGGGCAAAGCTCAGGAACCAGTACTATTATCTCATGACGCTCCAGAAGCTCTCGTCCGGCGAGAAGGCAGAAGCCATAGCGAGGGAGAGGGAGCTGATAAGGGCCTGCTTGGACAGGCTGGACGAGCACAGTGGGAGGCCCGATGATGTGAGGGAGGCCCTTCTTGGCCTTGAGGGCGAGGCGGCCTCAGCGTACTTCAGGGCAATATCCAGGTACCTCCCAGAGGGGACGTTCGACGGAAGGACAGGGAGAGGGGCAACCGACCCGGTGAACTCCATGCTGAACTACGGCTACGCCGTGCTGATGGGGGCTGTATGGAGGGGGGTTCATATGGCCGGGCTTGACCCCTACGCAGGATACCTGCATGCCGACAGGCCAGGAAAGCCAAGCCTAGTTCTTGACCTGATGGAGATGTTCAGGACCCAGGTGGTCGACAGGGTCGTTGTGCAGATGGTCAGGGATGGAGCTCCCACGGGGGACTGGAGAACGGACCTCGCGGAAAGGGTAATATCAAGGCTCTCAGAGAGGGTCTACTTCAGGGACAGCAGGCTCGAGCTATCGCAGGTGGCTGTAGTGGTCTCAAGGGAGCTGGCGGCCTACCTGAGAGGTGAGAGGAGCGGCTTTGAGGGCTTCTACCTCAGCTGGTAGCTTCAGCCCTTCAGACCTCTATCAGTTCTACTACTGCAGGAGGAAGCCCGTGCTTGAGAGGGTCTACGGCGTGAAAAGAGCGATGAAGGACAAGATGCTGCTGGGAAAGCAGGAGCATGAAGCAGAAAGAAGGAGGCTCATGGAGAGGGCCGAGCTCTACGGGATCAGGAGGGAGGACGTTGAGTGGGTCCGCGAGGGCGAGTGCATGAGCTACGGGAGGCTTTCCGGATGTCCAGACCTTCTGCTCAGGATGAAGGATGGAAGCCTCTTCGTGGTTGAGCTGAAGCTGACCGACTACCCGGTGGATACGTACGCGAGGAGGATTCAGATCTACGCATACGCCTACCTGGTGAAGAAGGCCCTCGGGGCTGAGAGGGTCTCCGCGCTGCTTTACTACGTCTCGCAGAGGAGGGCGGTCAGGGTGCCTCTTCCCGATAACCTGGAAGAAGCAGTGGAGTCCGCTCTGGATGAGCTTGAGAGGGCTCTTGCGTCCGAGAGGCTGCCGCCAGCTGTCAGGAGCAGCAGGTGCGGATACTGCGAGTACAGCTGGTTCTGCTGGGGCCCTTAAAGTTAAGCTTAAATGCGAAGCGGGCCTCTTAAAATCGTTGAGCTCTGGGACCGCATACGTGTTTCCGCTGGGGTACGATATAAGCGGGATAGTTAAGGTGATAACGGATCTTCACGACGAGGGCTCGGTAGTGCTGGTCCTGCCGCAGGATCTTGACAGCAGGGCGAGGTCCTCGCTGGATTCCCTGAGGGCGTTCATCAGCGGACTGAACGCCAGGGGGTCCCGGTATGAGATAGAAGAGGTGAAGGTGACGTTTGATCCGCAGAGGGATATATCGGCGCTGATAGGAGCCCTCTCAAGCTTCGGCACAAGGCGCTTCTACATAACAGGAGGGATGAGGTACCTGGCCCTCCTGGTGTACTACGCGGCCTCATTCTTCGAATCCCCGGCAAGCGTCCTGGTGGAGGAGAACTCATCCATGCTGACCTTCCCACCGCTCCCAGCCAGAAGGCTGAAGGCTGCCCAGATGGCCGTTCTGAGGGAGCTGATGGAAGGACCAATGAGCGTTAGGCAGCTGTCGCAGAGGCTGGGGAGGAGCCAGGCGGCGCTCAGCAGGACAATTTCCGTGCTGCTCGGCATGCAGGCTGTTTCACGGGATGGCAGGCTGTACAGGATCACGGAGCTGGGCAAGGCCATAACAGGGCTGCAGGAGCTCCAGGCGGATTAACTAACCATCCGGGCGTTGGCTTCGCTGAGACGATGGTCCAGGACCATTCGGGCTCTTCTAGATTCAGAGCAGGCCTGCTTAGCATGCTCCAAACTTGAGGAGCATTGGATAAGGATAAGAATTTTGTTCGCTGGCTCGCTGAGATCAGGCCACAGTTAAAAAAGGGTCAGCTTTCTAATCCTTGGAGAAGCTCAGCACGCTGTAGTAGAAGCTTTCGGCCCTTTCCACGCCAACCTGCTTGTTGACGAAGTGATAAAGCACTATAACAGGAGGTGGCTTTAACATGTGTTCCAGCTGAACGGCTATCTCAACTGGCGCATTAAGGAAAAGGTTTATACTGTCACGTCTTGGCTGGGATCAGCAGAATAGCGTTATCCTTCTGTACACGCAAACGGCATGATCGACGCATTCGTCAAGCTTTATGTCCTCCAGAAACCTTTCGACAGAGGCCTTCGATCATTTGAGAAGAATTGCATTTGACCTGAAGAGCCTTAAGGCCTTGGTGCTGGCCAGAAGTGTGAAAATTGCTCCGTATAACAGGAAACGCGCCGATGCCGGGCTTCCGTGTCCGTGCCGTGAGCTGTGCCCTTGCAAGGAACGCTGATCGAGGAGGACCGATTGAAGGCTCTGTTAGTTCGGGATCATAAAAAGAGCCGATGAAAGCGCGTTGCTGGACGAAAATCCTGAAGCATCGAAGAGGGCGAAATGCAACCGCCTTGAACCTTTTTCATCATGCTGCAGCGCCGAAGGATAAACTTAAAAGCGCTGACGGCGACTTTAATAATGTCTGAGATGAATGGGGCGCGCGACTTTCAGCCGGGCCGCGATGCAGGCGGAGTTATGGGGATCATAGTAGGCCTGAGAGGCGGGGTTCTGGTCCCTTTATTGCCTGAGAGGCTCGACAGGTGGGCAAGATCGTCGCCCACCTCTTTGCAGGCCTTTTTATGCTGGCCAAACGCTGTGGGGTCCAGGTCTGGGACTAAGGAGTTCAGGTCCACCCTTGATCTGCAGCTGGATATATCGGCGCTCATAAGCGATCTGAGCGCGTTCAAGAGCCGTGGCTTTTACATCAACGGCATGCGCTTTGCGCTTCTGCCGGGCCAGGCAGCTTCAACTTCCTGTTCGCCTGTAAGCGTTATACCTGAGGAAGATACGTCCGCGGCCAAAGTGTTCCCCGCTCCCTCGGGGGAGCTTAAGGGTCCTTCTGAGCCGAAAAATCCGTCTGACGGACCGCTCAGCGTTAAGCTGACATATCTGAAGATCGAAGATGGCGAAACCACAGCAAGCAGGGCCTTGCGTGGCCTGCAGAGGATCGATGCAGCTCAGGGGAATGGAGGGAGCTTCATAGCAGCTCCGGCTGGCATGGCCCTGGCCCGTAACGGGGAGCTGTCCGCTGATGCTTAGGTTTTCGTACATAAGGTTCTCGCTCATTTTTCCCAACGGAGCAACGTTGCCTAAATGGATAGGATCGGCCATAAGGGGAGGGCTCGGGTACGCTCTGAAAGGCTACGTGTGCTCGCCGCCGGCGTGCCCCTACTGCAGAAGCGCGCCGTGCCTGTTCCGCGGCGTATACGTTCCTAGAAAAGAAAAGGTGGGCTACGCTCAGCCTCCAAAACCGCTAGCAATAGTTGCGCAGCCTTTCAGCTCTGAAGTTGAGCTGAGGAACGAGGAGACGATTTATCTCGATTTCGTCCTTCTTGGAGATTACATAAAGTCGTTCAAGCAGCTTTATGTAGGGCTCGATTACCTGGGCAGGTTCGGTATAGGAGGGGAGAGGGTTTACGGGCTGAACAGGTTCAGGATTGAAAGCGCCTACGATGCAATTTCAGGCAGAAAGCTCGACGGCAGATCGGAGCCGCCCGAGTACGAGCTGGAAAGGATAAGCCCGCTGCAGGGCAAGAGGTACATGGTGAGTTCAAGGACCCCTTTCACGGGGCCATATCCGCCCCAGACAGCTGAAGCTTTTCTCAAGGAGATCTGGAGGAGACTTGTCCTCCTCATAAACGAATACGGTGACGGCTCAAGGCTGGATCTGCCTGAGCCGAAGATGCGCTACATTCTTACCAGGGCTGAGCGCGTTAAGTACAGGAGGAAGTCCAGCAGAAGCCTGAAGACCGAGTTCGACGGCTGGATGTTCGACTCTGAGGTTGATCTCGAAGGGGCCAGCGAAGCTGAAAGGTGGCTTATCTCGGCGGGCAGCTTCCTGGGCATGGGCTCTGACTTCACGTTCGGGATGGGCTTCTACAAGTTGCTCGAGCTTCCCGAAAGCTGACCTCCTCTCCGCCCTGAAAAGGCGAGGCTTTAGCTAAAGGTAAAATCTGTAGAAGTCTCTTGCGACTTCTGAAAATTTTGTTGTGTTCGTTGTGGACGAACCGCTGCACGGTTGCCTATTTGCTGCGGAAACGTAGTCCATGGTTATCAGCGCCAGAAGCATTGGCATGAAGATCCTCATGCCCCTGTTGAGCTCTTCTTCTTTTTTGAATGGATTTCTCGAGTAGTTAGTTATTTCACTTTCATACTGGTTTATGATATGCGATATGTCGATGACGTCTTCCAACGACTTCTGCAGGTTGCTCCTTATCTGAGCCAGAAGAGATGGTTCAAAGGCTTTGAGATCGTTCAGATCATCGACAAAGGCCATCACTGAGGACTTCTTTAGCACGAATGCTCTGCATGTGATTTTACTGAACGACTTTGCTTTTGACCTCAACGAGATGAACCTAGCTTTAATGTTCTGAGGATGGTGATGGAGAAGAACGCTCAGCTTTACCGCCTTCAACGTGAGATTGCCCAGCCCGCTCAGAGGGAGATGAAATGCCTTATCAAGTATTATGTACGAAAGGAACTCGTGGCCAGTGAACGTAAGGGTATCGCCCTTGTAAAAACCGCCAAACTGCCTTTCTTCGCTGAAGGGTATTTTGCCGGCGTCGTGGAAGGCTATGGCCAGCTTGAGGCCAAGCTCGAAGTCATCCGTTTCACTCATGCCAATCCTAACGATTCTGGCGCCTGGATCATAGCCCAGCATGCCCCTGACGTGATCCAGGAGGGACTCTCCGTAACCGCTCCTGCAGTAAAAACTAAACCATTTTTGTGGTGAGCCCGAGCTCACTGTCATAGTTGACGCCTCTGAGGACGAAGGAGCACCCCATTATCGCGTAATTCGTCAGGTCGTTTTTGGCGCTGACCACCTGTTCCCCGCATCTTATCTCTTCAAGATGCTTTTCCGCAAAGCTCATGTCCACGGGCACATGTATTGTTTCAGGCCCATTTACAACGCCATCGACGAGCACTTCATCTCTTATGAAGCTTCCGCCCAGGCCCCAGAATAGCTCATAGAGGGGCTCAAAGCTGAAGTCCATGAACACTCTGTACATTTGAGATAACTGGTTGTATGGCATCGGGATTCTGTCAGAGTATACCTGGTTCAGCATATCCTTGTATCCTACATGCAGGTTCACGCTTTCCCCTCTGTTCATTCTCTCTTTCAGGGCTTCCACGCTTTTCCTTACAAGGCCCATGTCATAGATCCCCTTGTACTTGGAGCCGCATTCCTCTTGATCGAGAAGGATGAAAGCGTAGCCCTTTTCGTCCCCCTCGTCCCTCAGAAACCTCCCGAACCTCTGAACAAGGGAGTTGAGAGGGGCTGCATCAGTTATCATGAGGTCAAAGGAGCTATCTATGCCGACTTCCACGCTCTGTGTGCCGATGACGACTCCTTCCTTCATGCTGTTTATTTTCTCAACCTTTTTCGCCTTATCCTCATCCGTGTACCTTGAATGTATGAGCAGAACCCTGTCAGCTGACCCAACAGATTTGTAAACTTCCTGAGCTTCCTCTACAGTGTTAAGGACAACCAGAGCCCTTCTGTAGTTGTTTTCCCTGAGCTTATCAGAAATAAATTTCACGGCTTCCTCTTTGCCCTTCACCTTCTTGATCTCCGTGGAATATGCCTTGTTCAGCCTTTCAGACCAAAACTCTTCATCGTCTTCCTTTTTCATTTCGAGCTTTTTAAACCCAAACTCCTGAAGGGGCTCAGTGAATGAATCTGGAAGGGTCGCCGACAGGAGCACGAACTTCCTCTGAAGCACTTTTGTATAAAGGTAGGCTAGAAATAACAAATAGTTGAGGCTCTTCTGCGAATCGTACATCAGATGAGCCTCATCAAGAACGAGGTTGGAAATCATTGCTGAAAACCTGGAAAATAGGTAGTGCGGCAGGAAGTAATCATCAGCGTTTGCCGAGACCCTGTCATCAGGGGAAAGGCCGAAAGAAGTCATTGAAAGCGTGTCGTATGTTGTAATAGTTACCGGCTTTGAAAAGTACCTTGACTCCGTAACACCCATGTGCCTAAGTCCGATCAGCTCTTTCCAGTCTTCAAAGGTGCCCTTGAACTTTTCCTCCTGCTGATTTATCAGAGCCCTCGTAGGGAAGGCAACTACAAGCTTTTCCCATCCGCTTCTCCCGAGCAGGGTCAGGTAGGTGGCAAACAGAGATACCAGCGATTTGCCGTAGCCAGTCGGCGCCGAGATTATGAGAGAATCGCTGTTTGACAGTTCTTTTAAGCATCTGTCTATAAAAGGCCTGTCCAGCAGCTTCTTTCCTTTCCTGTCCAGATATCTTCTGTAGAGTTTCTTGGTCTCTTCTACCTCCTCTGAGATCATTTCATACCATCCACCGTCCTTGCTAAGCTGTAGTAGGCCTCATAATCATGGAGGAAGACGAACCTGTATGCCAGCTTTACGATGTTTATATAATCCGCGTAATTTCCTCTCTTTAAAAGACTCTTAGCTTTCATAAGGAGCTTCTGAATCTGAGCCCTATCAGACGGCTTTAAAGAGGACAGCGCGTTCGTGACCGTCAGCTTAAAATTCCCGACCTCCACAAAATCCTTGCCCCTCTCTTCAATAATGAAGAGAGAAAGGTTATCAAGCAGATTATAAAATCCGCCTCCTACAGTCGTGGGATACTGCTGGAGGGCTACGTAGAGCTCCACGGCCTCATGCAGGTAGGCATTCAGATCTCTTGTGGCATCTCTTACGCTAAGAAGAACGGGAAACCTGAAACTCGTCATATCGACGCCTTTAGCTTTATAATACTGCATGTAGCTCATGCCGCCCTCCCAGAACTCATAAAGGACCGAAGGCGAAACGTTGACCGTAACGAGATACCTGGTATTCTTCTCGCCGGTACGGATCGTAAATGAAACAGCCGACATGCCGAAACCAGTCAGAAACAGAAGGAACGCCTCCGGATCTACGTAAGTGGTTACCTGCCTGCTGAAATATTTCGCCCCAAACACCGGCACGGATATGTACCTGAAGATCTTGAATATCTGGAGCGCCATTCCGTTTCTTTCGGCAAAGCCCCTGTCATTTCTGCAGCTATCCGTGAAGCTTTTTGTGCCTATGCATTCTTTGTCCCACGCAATAACTCGCGAGATTTCCGCGTTACAGCCGTTTCTGTACGCGATTTTGCTCAGCGCGTTGTAAAGGGTTTCAAACCCAGCCCCCGTAACGTTAATGCCGAGGATATTGCTCAGCTTTTCTGCGTAGCGAAGATCGTTGCCGGCAAATACACCGGGAGGTCTATTGCCCTGAAAGCCAACTGTTACTGGCGAGCTTCCGCTGTAGCCTGAGGAAAAGACCGAGCTGTACATACTGCTATCGCAGTGTGTGTCGTTCAGGATCATCGCTCCTTCAAATATCTGCAGAGCAACGAAGTCGTCAACGGGGAGAAAGCCAAGCCTGTAGTTAACTTTTGATGCCAACGACAACCGCCTCCTTTCCGTTTACTTCAAACCTGTAAGCTGCAAACCTTCCGCTTAAAGAAAGATGAACAGTTTGATTTGGTTTTGGAATACAGTATTTAACAAAGCTTCCTCCTGAACCGAGGTAATATGAAAGCAAGACTTCATCAATGCTTTTTCCATCTAGCCAGAACGGCGCGTAGTACTCCTTATAGCACTTATCATCGTCATTAACAGTAATGCCATCGTCTACAGGGAAGGAGTACTCTGTCTCAGCGCTTCCCTGAGATTTTTCAACGCTCTCTGTTTCATAAACCTCAACGATTGAAACCAAGCTCTCCTTCGAGCCAATTCTGTTTATCTTTAAAGCATCATGAAGGCTGAGCAGATCGGAATCGTGTACGATCACAAAGTCCATCGCAGGTGGTTCGTTGCCCTGGGGGACATAGAATACCCTCCCTTTGGCTGGTACGTCGAACTTCAACTTTAGATCCGACTTTTCGTCCAGCTTTATCGACCTTATTATATCAGCCACCGGATTGGGTGTAAAGTTCAATGGCTTCAGAGATACCGCGTAAACCTTGCTGGAAACCTCGCCATAAAAAGACGCATAATCTCTCTCTGACCTCTTTAACCTTCTTGCAGCGCTGCTTAACAGAGCGCCAAGCACGGTTGTTGGCGGTGGAAATAGAAAAGAAGGGGAAGTCTTGTTGTACCCGGCTATCCTTGCGGAAAAACCCCAGGCGAACTCCGCTCTGAACCAGAGCGCCTTCAACTCTTAGTTTCACTTTAGCAGCCTAGCTTCGATTTTGCGTATTCTACAGCCTCGCTGATGACCTCAACGGACTTCCTGTTGTTTTCATCTGGATAGTAATAAAGCCTTGTGTTCGCGCTGTACTTTTCAAGCTTTGTCTTGGCCTCATCAATGTAGGAGCTCACGAAGGAACTGGGAACGGTCCACACGTCGTCGGAAACAGCTATGGCTATAGACTCCCAGCCTTCATTGGGCATAAACCTGGTTCTCTTGGCGCCTACTGGAAATTCAAGCAAAAGATCCTTTAGCGCATCCAGAGCAGCGCAGCTCCTCTTCCTGATCGATTCGTCGGTTATGATCTTTTTCATGTAATTTTCAGAGTTGAAAGTGACTCTCCCTATGTTCTCGGTCGTTAAGTCGAAGGAGAAGGTGTACACAGCGCTCCCCAGTTCCACGTAATAGATCATCTGCCCTTCTGAGATAACTCTTGTGCCCAGAGCATACCTGGAGTGAAGCTGCGGCTCCGCAGAACTAGCCGCAAGAGCTTCTCTTACGGGTATCATGTATCCTGCCATAAAAGACGAGGTTCTCTTTACGTTTCTATTATTTGAAGCGTACAGGAAGCCTCCTATGTCCTCAACGGCGCAGCTTTCTATAACTGCATTTTCGATGGTGGTCTCGTCAAGCTCCTTGCAGTCAGCATCCTTAAATTTTTCGCTGAACGAGTCTCTAAATATGTCGCAGTTTGTGGACTTTAAAAATATCGATTGGGAGCAGTACTTGCACACCGGTTCCTTGGCCTCTAAGAGCCTTTTAGCAAGCAGAGACTGGTATGTGTGGGCTATGCTTTCTCCAGAAATTGACGGAACGAGGTATGTTGCATACCTGTTCTCCTCCTGGATCACGACAGGAACCTTTCTGTGCTTTGTGTAGTTCCCAACGCTTTCAACCATGTTCGCTGCCTCTGCTTCTAGCCATATTCTGCCTCTTACGGAAACGTAGACCATCAGCTATCACCCTCCAGAATCTCATTGCCCAAATTTATTGCATCGACGCCTATTCTTGAAAGCATCTGTCTCAGGTCGGAAAGATTCCTTGCCTTTTCCAGGGAGTCTAATTCCGCTTCAAATTTGGAATAATCTATTTTTCCAGCTTTTGATTCCAGCAAGCTGAGAGCTTTTTTCATATCCTCATCGTTGTTCTTCAGAGTGTCGAAGTCCCTCAGCGCTTCCCTCAGATGATAGAGGGCCATGTCTTTAGATGAAGCGTTTGCAAGCTTATCTATATAGTTATAATTAACGCCTTTCCCACGGTCAACAAGTTTCTTGTAGTAGGCAAGAGCTGCAAGCACCTTTGAAATTTCGTAGGCTGATGAGCTCACGAATTTTTTATAAAAATATCGAATTTATATACTTTTCCTGCAAGGATCCGGAATTTTGCATTTCTGCCTATTCTATATTTAAGGTTATCTCCCCTTAGATATATCATAAACAGCGTTTTTGCATCCTGGATGCATAGTTCTAAAATTTTGCAAGTTAGACAATGAGTAGAAGTTCTGCATGAAGTGCGTTTTGGAATAACGCTGTTATAAGTTTAACAAAAAGGTAAAACGTGAGGTCGATTTTTACATGAAACG
>JBMFIC010000021.1:0-9197 GCA_049976505.1 Nitrososphaeria archaeon
TCGACCGGAAAACTTCATGAACCACGGGGGGCAAAAACAGATCGCTCCTAGGGCCAGAAGCAGGGGGTCGACCGGAAAATGAAGCGATCACAGAAAGCTGCTTGGCTCTCCCTTAACGCTTCCCAGCCTTTCCTTTTCCAGATACGCCGTGGTCCTCAGCTTATAAACCGTTATCGAATCCTTTTCGGCTATTTCCTCCCTGAGCTCATCCAAAAGCAGCATGAGCCTCGATTCCGAGATCTCCCCCTCAAAGACCGAGTTCTGAACCCAAGTTAGGTATTTCCGGCAGATCCTGAGAACCTTCGCCACCCTTTCCTCTCCCACGTCATACACAAGTATCACGTACATGCCTACCACTCAGACACGTACGGCTCATATTCCTTCTCCCCAATCAGGTGCTTCTCAAGCTTGTAGAGCTCCAGTCTTATAAGTCTCCTGTAGGAAATCTTCTTTGAGCCTATTGTGATGGTCTGTTCCAGCCTCTCATCGAACTTCCTCAGGAACTTGCTCCTTCCCTTTTCGTTCAGGAAGATCCCTTTCATCTCCCTGCTGAAGTCCGATCCATCTATCTCGGACCTGTTTATCATCGAAAATATCAGCCTGTCCACTATTATGGGCTTGAAAATTTCAGCTACATCCAGGTTCAGGGTGAACTTTCTGAAGCTGCTCTCGTGTAGGTATCCTATCCGCGGATCAAGGTGAGTCCTGTATATCTCGCTGAGGACGGCCGCGTACATCAGCCCATTTCCAAAGCTTATGAGCGCGTTAAGGGGCGACCCTGGAGGCCTTCTCTGCCTCCCGGTGAACCTGAACTCATCGTTTTTAATTATGAAATTAAAGGACGAGTAGTAGTCTTCCCTTATGTTACCCTCAAGCGCCATGAGCTCCTCGATCCTCGCAGCGTATTTCAGCCTACCCATTTTGTCCTCAATCTCGGAGATTTTCTTCCTGATGTCCTCTGAGCCGTAGTACTTCAGCACAGCCATCATGTTCCTTGCCGCCCCGTACACGAACTTCCCTGCAATTGCGATCCTTTTGCTTGCATCCATGTAGTGCTCTGCCTGCTTGATTATCAAGTATCCTGAGCTGTAATGGGATCTGGGAACGTAGCTTCCCGTGTAGAAGCCGTAGTAGTTGAAGAAGTGCAGAAGCACGTGGTTTTCGGTCATGAACTCCAGAAATCTCTTGTTAAAGGAGACCTCCCCAAATACGTAGATGTCAGAAACGTTGGTTATTGGAACGAACTTTCTGCCGTCGCTGTTCTCAAGGCAGAGCGTGTTGCCCTCCCTTCTCAGCTCGCCGCTCGAGAGTATGTACAGGCTCTTCATGCTTCAGGACCAGCAGAATTCCCTGTAAGCGCATCTCCCGCAGAAATGAGACCTAACGGGAGGGGGTGGCCTATCCGATGCTGCTATGCCTCTTATTTCCTCCAGGATCCCCTTTAACCTGTCCATTTCGCCTTTATCAACTCTGATCCTCTTATTCTCCCGGGGGATCAGTATTTCGCCATCAACGTCAACGCCCTCCTCCATGAACCTGTATATGTAATAGAGAAGCTGGAACTTTGCGGCCTCCAGGTACTTGGACGAGGTCTTGATCTCGTATATCATCCTGCCTCTGACCCTGTCCACCTTCATGCCTTCAAGCTGAACCTCCTTTTTCATATCCTTGTAGTAGACGCTGTGAACTGCCCTTCCTATCCTGAGGCCCTCGTCCTGCTCATCAGGCGTAATTTCTCTGCTCATCAGCCAGACCTCCCTTTTGCAGACGAAGTAGTACCAAACCAAAGTTCCGGTTATGGCCCTTCCTCCCGGAAGCCTGGGTGTTTTCATTTCAACCTACCACCTTTTCCCCTCCACTATCTCAAACATGCCGAAGCCCTGAGAGTTCTTGGATCCCAGTCCCGCGTCGTAAACTGTCCTGATGAGGCTCACTGGGCCGCTCAGGATGAAGCTTCCGCTCCAGGCCTTCACCACGGTCCCCTTGTAGCTGACTATGACCTCCTTCATCCTGACCGGGCTCAGGCTGAGCCCCCGCTTCACCGTCCTCCTTGAAATGAGCCTGAGCTTCTTCATGGCGTTAGAGGTTATGAGCTCGCTGAACTCCCGCTCGTAGGGGCTGTAGTAGTACGTCTTCCTCTTCCTGTCCGCGGTGTAAAGGGTGCTGTACACGGTTATAGGTGAGAGCGTTCTCGCGTACACTGTTTCCCCGATCCTCGGGCTTTCCGGAAAGTAAACGCTTGCAACCTTAAGGATGCTCCTCCCTATTCTAAGCCTTCCCGCCTTGGCTACCCCATTCACCAGCTCCTCCACGAACCTCTTTATCGGCGATGAGACCGCAAGCGATATCCTGCCAGTGAAGCTTATGCTTGATCCCTCAATCCTGTACCTTCCCATCAGCCTTGAGAACGTGAAGAGCTTAAACCTTCTGTTGCCCTCGGAGAAGCCGTACTCGTGAAGAAAGCTCGAAAGCTCGGCTGACAGAGAGCTGTAGATCGCCGACTCAACTAGGTAGTTGTACTGCAGGGGGAGCTTCACGACGCCCCGGTTCTCAAAGTTGATTACCGCGCGCAAGATCTCTTCGTCCTGCTAAAGGAAGGCCAGGGCCCTGCCTTTGCACTCGATTCCTGAAGCGGAACCGCTTCTGATCAAGTAAGGTCTTGCGTTTACCGAGAAGAAGTAGCTGCTGAGCTTTCCGGTGCGTCTTCCTCCTATGAAAGCTCTGGGCACGGCATCCTCAACCACAACCTCCGCTCCTTGGCTTTCGCCTATGAACAGATCAGCTGGGGCAGCCCCGTAGATCTCCATGCCGTCCATCTTCCTGACCTCCATGCACTCCAGCTCCCTGACGTCATCAACCCATGCAAGCAGGTTCGATGGTCCAAGGGATAAGGGAAAGAACGGTCTTTTGAAGGCCTCCATGAGCTCAGGCCTGGCCGGATAAAAGTAGAACGCGTACGTCAGGTGGTCCCCGTCATTAGGAGCGATGAACTCCCTGGCAGTAGGAACTCTTCCATTCAGGCCTCTCAGCATAATGTAGTTTACCTTTTTGATTTTAAGATAGCTCTCGGAGAAGATGAGCTTTTTTAAAGGGGTAAGGGCCTCAACCGCCACGCTCAGCCTCTCAGGGCTGAACTCCTCGTAGTAGCTGTTCCTCTCTCTTCCTAGCGCAGATGCCAGGATGCCGATTATCGTGGTCCTCGGCGGAAAATAATAGGACAGGGAGGTCGAGTTTGAGTAAACCTTTCTGAAGTGGGCAAGCCTTCCTGATATCTTCACCTGAAGAACGTTCAAGATTTTACACCGGAGGGGGAGAAGATCTTGAGGTCCACGCTGCTATGAGGTAGAGGCATCTTGTTTGTTAGTCTCGGATCCTCGCATGCCCACTTGAACTCGTCAGAGCACCTCAGGTAGACCCGGTGGTCCTTAACGACCTCTATGAGCTTTGAGAGATCTACGGTGAGATCCTGAAGATCCCTCACGTTCTCCTTCTGCTCAACGCTTATGAACCTTCTGAGATCGCCTATGTAGCTCTCTCCCTCCCCCAGCTCAACCCTCAGATACAGGTGCGGGTAGTGGCCTATTTTGCTCCTGGTCACGCTTTCAGTCTTCAGCGCTTCCCAAATGAAGTTGTCGAAGATCTTGAGGTCGTTTTCGCTGCAGCCGGTCTCCTTTGCCCTGTATGAGTTGAACGCCCCGTAGAAAGCTATTAGGGCATAGTAAACCCTGTAGTCCTTTCCTATGTTCCCCTCGCCCTCCTTTGCTCCAGAAAAAACCGAAGTTATCGACCTGGTGTCAACCATATCAACTCTGTGCAGGGAGTATCCCCACGAAAACTGAAGCGGACCCGTAAATGGGTAGGACTCGCCCTTTCCCTCTCCCCTCTCTCCTTTCTTCGTAACAACGACGCCAAAGAGCCTGGCGTCTATTGCGCTCTTCAGAAGCCTGTTCAGGTCGTTGCCAAAGGCCCTGAACCTCGTATCGGCGCTAACGTGCTGCCCGTTCTGCTTCGACACCCATATAAACTCCTCGCCGTAGGTGGAGATGACGTAATCCCTGAAGAACCTCTTCAGCCTTACATCGGTTACCAGCACCCTCCTGGTCTTTGGGTCCATCCTTGGCCTGTTTTCGTCGTCAGGATCCCCGTTTGGATTTGCGAGCTTTACCTCGTATAGGAGCAGAATTTCAGAGTTCCTCAGGCTCATTACAGTTCTTATAAAAGAACTCCGGTCTAATAAGTTTTGCTAAACTGGGAACCCTATCGCTGAATCAGTCGCCCTTGTTCTTCGCCAAATTAAAGATCCTGTTCTTCTGATAGGAGTATCCAAGAAGGAGGTTGAACACGTTCCTCTGCGGGTCCTCCAGATGGTTAACGTATGCTTTGACTCTCTTTACGGCCTCATGAAAGAGCGCCTCGTTGTACAGGTCTAGCACTTTATAGATCTTCATGGATTCAAAGAGCCTGTTGGAGAAGACCACTATGTCATCTGGGCTCATTCCCTCAAAGTCTATCTTGTCAAGAATGGGCTCCCTCTTTGTATCGCTCTCGCTGTACTGTCTGCTTCCCACCTCAGCCGTCAGAACGCCAAGCAGGAAGACCCCGACCTCGCCATCTGAGAGCCCGAGGCTCTTAGCGTACTCTATCGGATCCTCAGTACTCGAGCTTTCAACTTTCAGGCTCATTATTTTTAATTTCGAAAGCGCGTATATATAAGTTTCTGCAAGCAGAACGAGCTCATGTAGCCTGAAGTCGTTGGTCGCCTTGTTAACGCATGTGCCATAGTGGTTGCATCTAATCGATCTCAGAAACAGCGAGTAAATGTAGCTGTCCGAGACGGGAGCTCCCTGAAGGATCGAGTCGAAAAGCTCGATAAAGTACCTTGGATCTTCACCTTCTATTGGAAGTATGTCGTAGAGCTCTGCGAACGATATCCTCCTATCATACCCTCTGAAAACATAGCTTCGGGCCTCGTTGAATGCCCTGATAGTCTCCAGAATCCTGAAGTATCTCACCTCGCTAATAACCCTTCTTACCCTGAATTTTGCACGCTCTCTGCCTCCTATCACTAGCGTTAAGCGCGGATCCTCCCCCTGCGATATGTCTTGAACGAGCTGCTCTCCATTTATGATCTTTCTGATGTTGGCCAGAATATAGCCCTCCTCGTCATAGCTGAACTTCTGAATGAAATCTCTGGTTGATCTTTCGGAAACCTCAGGTATAACGTAGACGTTTATATTGCGTATCCTGGATCTCAGGTTTCTCTCAACGTAGTGATCGCCCTCGATCAGATCAAGCCTGCATTCAGGGCATACCGAATGGGCTATGGAGATAGCGTCCTCGGACAGACCTGGCAGGAAGCCCTTCTTGTCCACTATGAATATCTTTAAAAGCGTCCCGTTCGGATAGTCGGGGTTCTTGAGCACCATGTTTTTCCCGCAGAACTGGCAAACGCCCTCCTCCAGCTCTCCGCTGTAGAAGAGCGATCTGCGGTACTCCTCATCCTCAGCGGGATATATTTCCTTACCGCCATCAATGATCTTGACCGTATATAGCTTGCAATCATCCCACTCGTTCCTCCTCTTCAATATGTCGTCTTTGAACTTGTCCGGATCGTACCAACTTAGAACCCTGTTTTTTAAGAGGTCCCCTATGGGCCTTCCCTTCAGCCTCTCAGCAACCTCCCTAAGGGCGAACTTTTCGCTCGGAAAACTCTTGCCATCCTTTTTATCCACATAGAAGCCAAAGATCCTGTCAGGATACTTTGTCGTCAGACATATCTGATGCTTCCTCGCATCGGCATCCTTGATGTACGCGTATTTCTCCTCATCCCCCTGTCCAAGCCTATATCTCTCAAACTCTATGGTCCTTTTATCTGCGTTAAAAACCACAATGCAGAGGTCGCCTTCCTCTTTAACCTTTTCAAACGGCAGCTCTCCGGTTAACCTGCCGATCCTGAGCAGCGAATAGAACATTCCGTTTTTTTAATTAGCTTAAGATGTATATTTGCTTTACTAGCTCGCTCTGGCAGATCATAGCGTCTTGCTGTTTTTAACGCATAAATAAAGGGACGGCTCTAGACATGCAACGTGGAGTTCAGGTCGCATCCGGACAAGCTCCTGAGGGATCATCTGCGCGAAGTTGCGGAGAGCGCAAAGGCGCTCGTCTCTGAGGCAGGCAGGGAGGATCTCGCACGGTTTGCTGAGATCGCGGGCGCCACTCACGACATCGGAAAGTACACCGATATGTTTCAGGAACACCTGAGAAACGGGAAAAGGAACTGCTCTGACCACGCTCTGATATCGTCGCTTGTTGCATTTCACGAGGCGCTCAGAAGGACAGGGAACGAGCTTTATTCATTTCTTGTCATGACCTCCGTTTACTCGCACCACGGCCACCTGAAGGGCATAACAGAGCTGTACGAGCGCATGCATGATCTTGATGACCCAGAGGTTATGGAGCCGTGCCTCTACAGGCAGTACAGGGACATTGAGAAAAAATGGGATCCAGTTATCAGGAAGGAGCTCCTCTGGTTCAACCTCCAGGAGCTTCCCCCGCTTGACGAGCTCGTGAAGGAGGCAAGGAAGGTCCTGCTAAATCTTAAGGGAGCTGAGCATGGCTGGAAGGCCTTTCTCGATGGCCTCCTTATGTTCTCGGCGCTCATAGACGCTGACAAGCACAGCGCATCAGGCGTAGAGGCCGAAAACCCTCAGCCCCAGGATCCGGCCCTCGTGGAGAAGTACGTGCAGCGCCTGAGGACGCGGACAAGCGAAATAAACATGATGAGGGAGCAGCTCTTTAGCTGGGCGAAGAGCCTCAACACTGATAAGAGCGTGCTTATGCTCTCGGCCCCAACGGGGAGCGGAAAGACGCTCTCGGCCACGCTGATAGGCCTCAGGAGGGGGAAGAGGAGGCTGATCTACTCCCTGCCATACATCAGCATAATAGAGCAGACCTCCAGCATCCTCTCTGAAATATTCGGGGCTGACTCCGTTCTCAGCTATAATCACATGACGTACGTTAAGGAAGCGACGGAGGAGTCCGAGGAGTCAGACCTGGAAAGGAAAATGCTTCTTATCGAGAGCTGGCAGAGCCCGATAGTCGTTACTACCTTCGAGTCCTTTATCTCGAGCTTCCTTTCAAGCAGCAACTCCAACCTGAAGCGTCTTCACAACATAGCGGGCTCCTTCGTGATACTTGATGAGGTGCAGTCTCTGCCTCTGGAGCTTGTTGCCCTTGTGTATGAGGCGATAGAGGAGGTGAGCAGGCATCTGAAGGTCGACTTCCTGATCATGAGCGCCACGATTCCTTTTGCCATGACCGATGTTGAAAGGCCCATAAAAACTTCCCCAAACAGATACACGATACACGTTGGGGACCTTGACGACTTTCTTACCCCGGCTGAGCTCGTGCAGAATGTTGATCTCTCAGGAGGGTCAGTCCTCATAGAGCTTAACACGATTTCCGCCGCTGAGGAGGCCTACAAGGAGCTCAGAAGGATGGGCCATGAGCCAGAGTACCTGTCAACCCGCGTGATCCCAAAGGAAAGAAGGAGCAGAATACAGAGGCTGAGGGAAAGGCTCAGCAGGAAGGAGAGCGTTAGCCTTGTTTCGACTCAGATAGTCGAAGCCGGCGTCGACCTTGACTTTGCCAGGGGGTACAGGGACCTTGGCCCCCTGGACTCAATCGTGCAGGCAGCTGGCAGGGTGAACAGAAACGCCGAAAGGGACTCTGGCGACCTTTACGTCTACAGGATAAAAAGGGCTGACAGAGAGGACAGCGACTTCAGGCTCGTCTACGGAAAGCTAACCGAGCGCATCGCCCTGGAGACGCTCAAGGAGTTCGGAAAAAGCAGCATATCGGAGAGGGATACGGAGGATCTCCTCGGAAAGTACTTTGAAAAAGTAAGAAGGTACCTGAGGCCTCAGGACTCGCCCAAGTCAGCAGAATACCTGGGCCTGATAAAGAAGCTTGAATACAATGAGGTAAACGTTCAGCTCATTAAAAACGTTCGCCAGGCGTCTGTCTACGTAGAAGCGGATGAGGAGGCCATGGAGATAGTAGACGGGCTTAAGAAGATCCTTAGCAGTAAAGGGCGTCTGTACGAGAGAAAGGCCGAGATCAGGAACCTGTTAAGAAAGGCACAGCAGTACATAGTTAACGTCAACTACGCAAAGGACAGGCTTGGCTTCGACGTGTTAGAGTATATTGGCTGGTACTACGTTCCAAACGAAAAGTTGTCCAGCTTTTACGACCAAACGCTTGGGCTCAGGGTTTCTGCTGAAGAGGCTGGAGCCTTTATTTAAAAGGCCTTAACGCTGTGGCCTTAAGCCCTTATAGACGGGCCTCAAATCTGCTAGAGCGGGCCTATTTTAAACGATCTTCAGCACGATCATCGCCTCATATAGGAGTCAATAAAACAGGATCGACCCTTAATGCCTAGCTGACCTGGCTGAACACGCTGGACTCAGAAACGCAGCTGACGGCTAAGATCGCTCGCTGGCCTCCAAGCTCACCGCTCCCGCGTGATAGTTTATTCTAATCGCGTTTATTCAGGAAGCTTTTGCTGTTCTTTACCGGAAATTCTGTAGCTGCAAACCGTATTGAGCTCGATGTGAGTGACGCAGGCAGAGCAACGACCATCGCGGCAAAAATTTTGACGCTAGAATAGCGCATAGCTATCTCTCTTTTATAAAGAGCCCTTGATATCTTAATCTACGGCCCGATTGATCTTTTTCGTTTAGAATCATTTGATTCTAAAAGACGGGCAGTACCATTTATATAAAGCTATAAGCAATTAAAATGTAGCTTGAGCTCTATGGTTACTCTAACAGAAATTTTAAGGAAGTTCATAGATAGGGCAAAAACCACAGAATTAAGAAAAAAAGACATCGTTGAAAGCCTTGAAAACCTTTTGCGTGAATTGGGGATTCAAAGCTTAAAAGGTGAAGTTTCTTTTGGCCGAATTATACCTTCTAGGATACCATGGATAGCGTTTCTTCCTAAGAATGGAAGTATAAAGGTTAGCAATGGTATATTCCCAGTATATTTATATTATAAAAATCACGGAAAATTGATCTTAGCCTATGGCATAAGCGAAACAAATACGCCAATCGTGAGCTGGCCCCCTAGCGTAATAAACGCTTCAAGAAAAATCGGGGATGTTTTGCCTGAAGCTGAACGCTATAAAGATTCTTACG
>JBMFIC010000022.1:0-8878 GCA_049976505.1 Nitrososphaeria archaeon
CCTTCCGGGCTTCTGCTTTCGCTCATCTCATACGCCATCTTCCTCTTGACGTACGAGCCCCTGTTCGGGATCCTCTCGACAAGGCCAAGGGCATCTCAGCTCGTCCTTCTCCTGCCCGATGCAGCTCCCCCCTTGTTTGCGATAGCCCTGAAGGGGCTCAGGGTCCTTGCCGGCCTCCTTCCGTCGGCCCTCCTCCTTTCTGGATACCTCTGGCTATCGCTCAGGGGAAGAGGGAGGAGCGCCGAGGACATGGTTCTCGGCTCCTCAGCGCTCGCCGGGCTGTACTTCTACTACCTCTCGCTCCTCGGGCCCATCTCCCCGCTCGGGGTCGTGGTGGGCATCGTTTTTCTCGCCTATAACGCCTCCCAGGTCCTGTACGTCGAAAGCAGGCTTAGCTTCAGGAGCCTGAGCCCCGAGTGGCCTCTTGCGGCGCTTCTGCCCGGCTTGCTGGCCGGGCTCTTCATCTCCCCATGCCTGCTGATCCCCCTCGCGGAGCCCCTTGTGAAGGCAACATCGAACGCGCTCAACAACCGGAAGATAAGCGGGTACGAGGAGATAAGAAGGCTTGGGAAAGCTGAGCTCGCGAGGTACGTGATCTTCGTAGCCCTCCTCTCAGCGCTCGCGGCTCTTTGCCCTGGCGCTGTTCATCCTCACGCCCCTGGTTTCTGAAGTTTAAATATACTGAGGCCTGAGGCACGGGTCCGGCGGCCCTTTTCGTCCAGCCCCGCGCAACACGGCTGTGAGCCCCTTCACATGCCAGCCTGATCCGACCCTGCCTCGCGCGCTGGGAGCTTTATCCCCTTCTCCTTTAATATCCTGTAGAAGTGGGGCAGGGCGAACACGAAGCCCACGTGAACGCAGTTCTCGCTGTTGTCCAGGTCGCAGGAGAGGGAGAAGGAGCCGTCCTCCCTCACGTTGACCCTCACCCCGGCTATCCTCCTCTGCTTCCAGTCGTTTATGAATATCGTGTTCTCGCTGTTGCCCACGTAGGAGAGGAAGGGGCCGTACTGCCTCATCAGCTCGTCAGTCTCTATGTGCTCCAGTATTATGCTCTCCACGTAGCTCGATACCGTCACCTTCCTTGACTCCCTTGCGAGGATCCTCTTGAGCCTTTCGTAGAGCTCCCTCGAAACCTGAATTGTTGTGTACTGCTCCCTTCTCATCATGAAGATTTTTCCTCGCATCGATAAAAGCTTTTTGTAAGATTCTATACAATTATTTATAAGATGAAGATATATTTATAAAGCATAGAATTCTATACATATCTATGCTAGATGAATGGTTCGGGGACGATCACTCCCCCGTGAGACCTGTGCTCACAAGAGGGGATCTCAGGCAGATCCACAGGGATGGCTATCACTACAACCCTGCAGCGGTTCTCGGGGACGACACGGAGGAGATAGAGCTCAGGCTGGAGCTTGAGAGGCTCGGGTCATGCGGGATCAGCGTGCCGGATCGGCTGAGGGACGCCGTGGTGAGGCGCGCGAGGAGGGTAAGGGGAGCGGCGGCCCTGAAGCTCGCTGTGGCCATATATTCGCTGGGCCTCTCGGAGCCTGAGAGGATAGTCAGGTGTCTCAGGACCCTTGGCCTTGAGCTCAGCGTGGGCAGGCTCTTTCACTACGCCTACAGGTACGGGCTCAGGAAGGTTAGGCGGGAGATAACGTTCGAGGGCGTAGTATCCTCAAGCCCTGAGGCCCTCAGGCTCCCCGCTCCGCTGCTTGAGAGGGTGAGGCCATTGTGGGCGAAGCACTTCGAGGCCATGATGGAGGATCCGGAGCTAATGGGAAGGAGGCCAAGCACTGTAGCCAGGCTGGCGCTGAGGAGGGCTCTCTCGGAGATAGGGCTATGAGCCCCGTCCCGGCCTACGCGGAGCTGCCGCTGGAGCTCGTGGAGCCCGACCCAGAGGCCGAGATAAGGTTCTCATACGACGTCGACGATCTGGCCGAGGACATAAGGACAAGGGGGCAGCTCCAGCCAGTCCTGGCCTACAGGAAGGGGCAGAGGTACTACGTCTTCGTCGGCCTGAGAAGGTACCACGCCGTGAAGAGGCTTCACGACGCTGAGGGATCACCCGAGGCGATAAGGGCGTTGGTCTTCGACAGGGAGCCGGACAGGAGCGAGAAGCTTGGCATGATGATGTCGGAGAACTCAAGGCGCAGCGACCTCACCATATACGAGAAGATAGCGCTCTTCCTCCAGCATCCCGACCTTCCAATCTTCTCAAAGCGCTTTGCTATTGGCGTGAAGGAGATAATGCCGCACCTGACGGTCAAGGAGCTCAGGAGATGGTACGAGATAGAGAGGAGGCTCGGATCCTTCAGGCTGAGGCTGCAGCACCTCAGGGCCCTGGCATCGCTGAGGCCCGAGGAGAGGGACTTCGCGGTCTTCTTCATGAACGCCCTGGGCGTTGAGGACCCTGACAGGTACGACCTCAGGGCGCTGTTCATGAACACTCCCCTGAGCCAGGAGCTGAGAGGAAAGCTCAGGGAGCTCAACATAGCCTTTCCCTACCGAGAGGCAGGAGGGGCTGAGGCACCAAGGGGGGCGCCGGCTGCCTCTGATGCCGGGGCTGAGAGCGATGGCGAGCCCGGGGAGGCTGAGGAGGAGAGGAGGGCCCTGCTGATGAGCGGTCCGGTCCAGGTGCTGGTACAGGGCCTTAGGGTCCACGTCTTCTACATGGATAGGGAGCCAGAGGTCGTGCTGAGGAAGGTCTCGGACGGCGAGGTCGTTGAGATGGACGGAAGGAGGTACGTGGTGAGGGTCCTCTGAGCTCTCTCAGCGGCCTCTGGACGTCCAGGAGGGACCTCTCCCGTGCCAACTACGTTCAGGTCTCGTACTACCTCTTTGCGTACATACTTGAGCACGGAGGGGTCCTCAGCGGGGCTGCGTTCATGAGGGAGCACGGGGTAAGCAGGAGGAAGTACGAGCTCGCCCTCAGGACCCTCAGGGAGGCAGGGCTTCTTGAGAAGGGGAGGGGCAGGATCGTGAGGCTGAGGTTCTGAGGCTTTTAAGGGGCCCGCAAGCTCTTCTACGTGAGCGCGGAGGTCCTCTTCTGGGAGAAGAGGTCCTGGTACGAGAGCAGGAGCGTCCCGCTCTTCGGGTTCTTCGTGAGCCCGAGGCAGATATTCTTTGCGCTGACCTTCGGGCTCCTGGGGCTTCTTGTCCAGGCCTTCATCCCCATGTACTACGCAAGGCTTGCAGCGGTGGTGTTCCTCTCTTCAGCCGGGTGGGCCATAGGGAGCCAGAGATCGCCCGTGATACCCTGGGAGCTGGCGATGCTCGCAGAGCTCCTCTCGGGGGCCGGGGGATCGGGGAGGAGTGGGCCTGAGCCCCCCAGGACGGCCGTCCCAGAGGTGCATGAGATTCCCGCGAGCGTCCCTCTGGCTGTCACGGGGCGGATAAGGACGGAGGGCCCGGTGGACGTTGTGCTCCTGGTCGACGGGACAGAGAGGGCCAGGACAACCGTAACCGCATCAAGCCCTTCCTTCAGGCTCTACTACCTCCCCGGTGAGGACGAAAGGGGAGCCCATGAAATAGCTGTAGTCGCCGGAGGGCAGGAGCTGAGGAGGATCGCGGTCGAGGTGGTCTGAGCTCGGCCCTCAGATACGATGACCTCCTCGGGCACGCGATGATAGTTGGGGCCTCAGGGGCGGGAAAGACAAACCTCCTGCTTTACATCATGCAGGAGCTTGCTGGAAGGGAGGCCAGCATAATCTTCGTGGACCCCCACGGGGACGCCAGCCTTCAGCTCAGGGCAACGGTTCCCTGGACAAAGGTCTACGACCCTGTGTACGCGCCGTTCGCCCTCAACCCCATGGACCTGGGAAGCTACTCCGGCCAGGAGGAGAGGAGGACGATGGTTCAGAGAAGGGTGGGGGAGCTGGTGAACATGATGAAGGACCTGTTCGGGGTTGAGCAGAGCAGGACGCCAAGGCTCCTCTGGATATTCAGGGGCCTCCTCTACTACCTCTACTCGCTAAGCGACGCCCCAACCTTCCTGGACCTCTACTTCCTTCTCTCCGAGCTCATGGGGAGCCCGTCAAGGATAAGGGGGCTGATGAAGGGAGGGGACGAGGTCGTCAGGAGGACGGCAGAGGCCATAGCGGAGCTGGAGCCGGCTGCCTTCACTGCGATTATGAACAGGATCTCGAGCTTCGTCATGCCAGCCGGAAGCTACGCTTCAAGGACCTTCTGCACGAGGAGGTCGACGGTTGACTTCAGCGCCATGGTCTCCTCGCCGGGGGTCCACGCATTCAGGCTTGCAAGGAGCCTCCTTCCTGAGGACTTCAGGGTCGTGCTGACCTCCACGGTGATACTGAACGTCTTCTTCGCCGTTGAGAGGAGGAAGAGGGCTTTTGAGCAGGAGGGGAGGCAGCTCTTCCCGGTCTTCCTCGTGATAGACGAGTTCCAGACAGTCTCATCCCTTGAGACCCTTGACGTGATCCTGAGCGAGGCCAGGAAGTTCGGGCTGTTCCTGATTACAGCGAACCAGAGCCTCTCCCAGCTTCCTGCTGACCTCCTGAGGTCCCTCGAGAACAACTCCAGGCTGATCTTCGCGTTCAGGGTTGGGCCCGATGACGCCGCTGAGCTCGCCAGGGCCATGGGAAGGCCCGGGCTTGAGAGCCTTCTTGTCTCGCTTCCGAACTACACGGCGATTGTCAAGGCGGTCGATGGCGTGTACTACTTCAGGGTCCCAAGGGCAAGGACCGGGGACGAGAGGAGGGCCCTCGAGGAGATAGCGACAAGCGTGGCCCTGGAGGAGGACAGGAGGCCTATATACTACGCGGCAGGCAGGGCCCCTCCCCTTTCCCCCTCTCAGTGGGCCGTGCTCACCTTCATCCACCTTCGAGGGCCAGGGGTGAGCTACGAGGCCCTCAGGAGCGAGATGTTCAGAAGGTACGCGTGGGATGAGAGCGTCACGCTCTCGGCGATCAACTCGCTTCTCGACGGGGGCCACGTGAGGGCTTCAGCATGCCCAGGCTCGACGTGCTACGAGGTGGCCCCCACAGCGCTGAGGACGCTCTTTGCTGCCTCTGAGGAGGCCGCCCTGAGAAGGGCCGCTGGGCCCGAGCAGGGAGCGATCGTCAGGGCGCTCGTGAGGAGGTTTTGGGAGGCCGGGTACTGGGCCGACGCCGGAGATGAGCGCGCGCCAGGCATCATCGTGTTCAGGCCCCTGGAGACGCTCAGGGAGCACAGGGGCGTGGTGAAGAGGATGAGGGACCCGGACTCCTGGGGGGCGCCTGAGGCATACGTCGTTGAGACCCTCAGCGGGCCCGCAGGGCAGATCGCTGGGGAACTCAGGAGGAGCCTCGAGATGGGATACCGCGTCGTCTTCGTCGTCCCCAGCGAGGAGAGGGCCAGGAAGCTCCGCGAGATCCTTGGGGAGGGGGAGTACTCGGTCCTGGTCCTCCAGCCGGGCGCTACAGGCTCCACGTGAAGCTCATCCCGTTCCCCACGGCCGTCACGTTGTACGCGCTCGGGATGGGCCCTGAGTACGGTATCGAGATCTCGACCTCGGCGACCGCCCCTGGAGGGATTTCACTCAGCTCCTGCCCGTCTGCAGCGTTCACGATCGTGAAGCCAGAGGACTGGTAGACCCCGCCGCCAGGAAAGGCTACGATGAACTCCTGGGGCGCGAAGGGCACCTTCCCATAGTTGTAGAGATAGACGAGGATCAGGGTCTGCCCACCCCTCTGCGTCGCGTATGAGTACACGGGGCTGATGAGCGTTTCAGCCTGAAGCGCCATCTCCTGAGATGCCCTCAGCTGCGCCTGAGAGGCGCTCTGATACCTGAGAAGGAGCGGGTAGACCAGCAAGGCAAAGCCAGCTATGACTACGGCTATCATGATGATCGCTCCTACGGCGTTTGAAGCTGCCCTGAGCCTCACGCTGGATTGAGGCCGGGAGCTTAAAAGCCGCCGCCATCATCTCCGCGCTGCCTCATGATAGCCCCCTCCAGAACCTTCATAAGCCTTGCCTCGTGGCGCGAGTATGATCCAGGGACGCGCATAGGAGCCCCAGCCCCGGCCAGGGGCAGGGATGAGAGGGCTGCCTGGGCCAGGCCCGTGAGCATGCCAGCGCCCACGCCTTTCGCGTAGGTCCATGGGACGTTTACAGGCTCCCCCAGCGCGATTGCTCTCCTGACAGCTTCGCCCGCTGCCTGATAGCCCAAAACGCCCCCCGAGGCGACGCCGAGCCAGGCAGCAGTGGCCACGCCTCCAGCAACGGATGCTATCGCTGAGGCGCTCTCGTACACCGCCGACAGCAGCGGCGCGAGCACGGCAGGAGCTAGAATGGCTCCCAGGACGGCCGACATCGCCACCCACTGGGGCTGAATGCCGGCGAGCCTGAACATGTTCTCGGGGCTGCTCCAGTTGGACAGAAGGTAGTAGGCAACTCCCAGCATTGAAGCTGAGAGGATCGTCGCAAGCATGAGGCCGAGCAGCGTCTCCTCGATCATGCGCCCCAGCTTCTGCGTGTAGCGGAAGTCCCTGAGAGCTATCGAAAGCGGGAACAGCGTTATCATACCCGCAAGCAGGAGGATCCTGACGGTCCCGAGCATGAAGCTCATCAGCCAGAGGATCACGCCGGCGATCACGTATCCAAGGCCGAGGACCCCCGTCTCAAGGGCCGTCGTGAGCGTCAGGGTAGACGGGATCACAAGATCGCGCTCGAGGCCTGCGAGGCTTACGGCGTAGTCCTGATAGGGAAGCGGGTAAGCGATGATCATCTGGTTGAGCACGTTGAGCGCGTACGCTATCCTGTCGTAGATGAAGGGGAAGGCCATGATCACAAGGATTCCCGCGGAGATCCTGGCAAGAACGCCTGCCAGGGAACCTCTTTCACCCGGCACCAGCAGGTCGAGGAAGGAGACCGGGATCAGCACGATCACAGCCACCGTCCCGACCAGGTTGTAGTACGGGGCCAGCGGCAGCGCTGGCTGCGAGCCCGATGGCCTGGCCGCGTAGGCCCAGAGCGCCGTGTCGTTGAACTGGGGGAGCGCAACCACCGTGTTGTAGAGGTCTATGAACAGCCAGGAGCTCGCGTTGTACTCGCTGAGCGAAATGAGGGGGGCTCCTATGCTCTGGTTCGTTGCTGGATTTACAGGGATGACGTACAGCTCGGTGTACAGGAGAGTCCCTTCAGGAGGCGCCGTGGCGCTGCGGAAGCTTGAGGCGTTGCCAACGTAGAAGACCGAGCCGTTGAACGCAAGGGGCTCGGTTACGTTCCTGCCGCCGAGGAAGTAGAACGTTACGTAGCCGTAGAGCTTCACAGGCGCGCTGACGTATGACTGCGCGGTCTGGACCACGCGCGCTGTTGAGTTGGCAACGGCCGTGGAGCTGGCCGAGGCCGATGCGGTGGCGCTCGCCGAGGCGTTGGAGGCGCTGGCTCCGAAGATGGTGCTGGCCGATCCGCTCTTATACGCCGTCGCCGTGGTGCTCACGAGGTACGTGGACGAGTTCACGTAGTACCAGGATCCACCAAGGAAGATCGTCCCCCTGGCCTGATATCCTGAGAGGATCCCGCGCGGGGGAGCAAGGACCTCGGCCCTCACGATCCTGAGCGACGTGAGCTGGAGCTGGACCGAGCCGTAGGGGCCCGAGAGCTGCGAGCTTCCGCTTGCGGGGGCCGGGACGAACGACGCAATGGTGAGCGCTATGAAGAGGAGGGGGACAGCGCTCGAGAGCCAGCCCTCAAGCTCCAGGACGGCGCGCCTGATCCTCACGAAGGAGCGTGCTGGCGCGCCTTAAAAGCTGCGGAGCGCAAAAATAAGAAATTAAGCTTCGAGCGCGCCTACAGGCAGGCAGCTGCTCGGCCTCAGAAGGAGGTCGCGGTTATTGATCCCGTTATGGTCTTAGATGCCCCGTTCGCGAAGCTGATCACGATTACGTAGTTGTAGCTCTGTCCTGCGACAATGGCCGTGCTGTTGAGCCCGAATCCAGACTGAGGCCCTGTGGCGGAGCCCAGGGATGCGGAAGCTGCCGATCCTGTCATCGTCAGCGTGGCCTCCTGCCCTGGAGCAAGAGGTGGGCTGAGATTCCACGTGTATGAAACTATGAGGCCCCCGGACGGGGAGTAGAGCGCCAGTTTGGCGCCCGTTATGGACACTGTCCCCGCGTTCCTGATGGTCACGGCGTACGTGGCCTGGGACGCGCCGGCCGGTATCACGAGCTGGGCCTCGACGTTGGCGCTCATTGAGGTGGCGCTGGAGGAGAAGAAGCCGGTGACGAAGCCGTAGAGCATGACCCCAGCTACCACCGTTATGATGATGAGGATTATCGTGGCCAGTATAGGCGATATTGCCTTCCTCCTCCTGCTGAAGCTCCCTCTTGAACGCGCACATGCGGCTCTCATATCACAGGCCAATGGGAATACGCCTTAAAAGGCCTGAGATTGATAATGCCTCGCTGCCATCGGAATGCGCTCCCATCGCTTCGAGCACAGGATTATGCACATTGCTGCCTTCCCGTAGCTGAACGCACAGCTGATCTCCCAGCCCTGAAGGATGAGGCCTGCGCTCCTCTGTCAGCTCTTAAAAAAAGGCGATCCTCCCGATGCAGGGCAAGAAACAGCCCTGATCAGCCCTAGCAGCTTTGGCGTAGCAGTAACATTTACGTTCATCGCTGCTTTCAATCCTCATTTTTAGAGTACATTATTGCAAGAGGGGGACCTTTCATGGATAGAGGCAGACATGTCCATCTTTCAATCCTCATTTTTAGAGTACATTATTGCAAGCAATTGCTTCAGCAGGAACAGCCCGAAGGCGAAGAGGACTTTCAATCCTCATTTTTAGAGTACATTATTGCAAGTGAACGCGAACCACACCGGGAGCGCGACCATGATAGCCACTTTCAATCCTCATTTTTAGAATACATTA
>JBMFIC010000023.1:0-6210 GCA_049976505.1 Nitrososphaeria archaeon
GTGATACTTCATCTCGGCGAACTCCGGCCCCGAGCTCCCCTCGAACACCACGTCAAGCTCATGTACAACGCACCTCCCCCTCCTGCTCTGCCTGGTCCTTACGTTCCTGTACCCGAGCTCCGTGAGGAGCCTCGCGTAGAAGTCCTCGAAGTTGTGTCCAGCCGGCCCAAGCTTCATGATGTCCTCCCTCAGACCGAACCTGACCGCGGCCGCTGGATGTCTCCTCCATAGCTCGCCCCTCACTGCCCTGTAGAGATCGTGCGAGCTAACCCTCTCCTGCATAGTGTCCCTAACAGCTGCAGCGACCTGCAGGGCGCTTTCCACGCTAAGGCAGCAGCTTAGCGTCCTCACAAGCTTTGAGATGTCGAAGGCCTCTACCCTTCCGTCCCTCTTGACGACCCACCTGATCATGCTGTCCTCACCGCCGTGGGCCCGTCACACAAGCCTCGAGAGCAGCTCGGTGTACTTCAGCCCGCTCCCTGTGAGCACGATAACCGTCTCCTCCCTCCCGTCAATCGCCCCCGAGTCCACCAGCTTGAGGTAGCCAGCAAGGGCTGCCGCCGATGACGGCTCAACTATAGCGCCGGCTTTGAGGAGCTTCGATATGGCCCCCGTTATCTCCTGGTCGTTCACGACCACGACGTCGCCCCGTGAGCTCCTTATCGCCTCAGCCATCTGCTCGAGCCTTGGCGGCTCGCTGACTCTGAGGGCATCGGCGAGCGCTGACTCCTTCTCGTGAACCTCCCCGTGCAGCTTCCTGTACAGGGGGGCGCATCCTGCAGCCTGAACCCCGTAAAGCCTTGGCATCTTCCTCCTCTTTTTCATGAACCCATAGTAGATACCCAGGAGAAGGGTCCCCGAGCTCACAGGAAGGACGACCGAGTCGGGAGCTCCTCCTAGCTGCTTCACGATCTCATCCGATATCCCTTCAATCCCCTTTATGAACCAGGGGTTCCACTGGTGGCCTATGTACGCGCAGCCCCTGCTCTCCAGCTCCCTTGCCTTTACCCCGGCCGCTTCCCTGTCCTCAGCCTCTATGAGCTCCGCCCCGAGCGCCTTTATCAGCTGCCTCTTGCCCTGCGGTGCGTCCCTCGGGACCACGACCGTTGCCCAAAGGCCAGCCGCGGCCGCGTACGCGGCGGCTGATATCCCAGCGTTCCCGCTGGAGTCCTCTATCACGCAGCCGACGTTGAATTCCATGAGCCTTGAGAAGGTCATCGCCGAGCCCCTGTCCTTGAAGGAGCCCGTCGGGTTCAGGTACTCCAGCTTGAAGTGGACGTTCCTTGTGAACCCGAAGAGGTTGACCATGGGCGTGTTTCCCTCGCCCAGGCTCACCCTGGGCCTCCCTGCGGCCCCCTCCACGACGAGGGGCCCTCCGCACTGAGGACACCTCCACAGGTACCTATCGGCATCCTCCCTGTGTCCGCACCTGAGGCATCTGTACCTCGGCATAAGTTAATGTTTGTCCTGCATCAATATATTGTTTCCCGATCTAGGCGAGGAGGTCGAGGTCGATTGGCGTTCCCCTGACCCTCCTTCCAATGATGAGCTCGAGTGACCTCGCGACGGCAGGTGGAGCGCCTATCGTCCCCGATTCCCCAACCCCCTTTGCCCCGTGGGGCGTTCTGGACCTGCCGTAGGACACGGCATGCACGTGGTACTCCGGGGCGTCTATCGAGTACGCGACCCCAGCTGCCGCTATGGTCTCCTGCTCAGGCCTTCCTTCTCCATCGTAGGTGATTGCCTCCGCTATGACCTCCTGGGATCCCATGAGAAGACCTCCGGTTATCTGCCCCCTTACTGCCTCGTCAGAGAGGGCCTCCCCAACGTCGTAGTAGGCCCAGACCTCCCTCACCACCGGCTTTATCCCATCAACGACCTCAGCCCTCGCTGCCGTCAGCAGAAAGGATATCATCGAGGGGTCAAGGGCCATGCTCTCGTAGTGCTCTGCGGAGAGACCTGAGCTCAGGAGGTCGTCCACGCTCCTGATGCCAAGCTCCTGGGCCTTCCTCCTTATCGACTCGGCGGCCCTTATTAGAGAGCTCCCAGCGGTTATGGCGGTCCTGCTGCCCCATGTTCCAACCCCAGTTCCCAGCTGGGTTGTGTCGCTGTTAAGCAGCTGGACCCTGTCCTCTGGTATCCCCAGCACCTCCCTCAGGACCCTCCTGACGAATAGCTCCTGCCTCTGCCAGTGCGGGTTTCCTCCAAGCCAGACCTTTGCCGTTCCGTCTTCTAGCTTTATCCTGGCGCTCTCGCCGCCGTGCACTGCAGGTATTAGTATTGAGAACGAAACGCCGATGCCCCTCCTGCTCTCCCTCCTGTCCAGGCCCAGGGCCCTTATGCCCTCCTCGAAGAACCTCCTTGAGCCCTGCACCCTTAGTCCTGTGGGCGACTGGAAGTCCCCATCTGGAAGGTTCCTCATCCTGACGTCTAGCGGGTCCATGCCTATCTCATCTGCGTAGAAGTCGATCATCCTCTCCATGAAGAAGGCAGCCTCAGGCCTTCCAGCCCCCCTGTACGGCCCCATTGGAGCCTTGTTCGTGTAGACCGATATCCCCTCTATGAAGACGTTCTCTATCGCGTAGGGGCCCGTTATCTGGTAGGCTATCCAAGAGGGAGAGGTCGAGGAGAGGTCGTCCGCGTAGGCGCCGACGTCAACGTAGATCTTCCCCTGGATCCCGTGTATCCTGCCCTCCCTGTCCCCCTGTATCTCGAGCTCAGCCTCGGCCCCTCTGCCCGGCCTTGTGCACTGAAGGTGCTCCTCCCTGCTCTCAACCCACTTTACCGGCGCCTTCAGCTTCATGCTCAGGTACGCCGCAACCACGTACTCGGGGTAGACAGCGCTCTTTGACCCGAATGCCCCTCCTGTGTCTGCCGCGAACACGTTGACGTCGCCCTCGTCAAGGCCGAGGGCCCTTGCAAGGCCCTTCCTTATCGAGTAGGCTGACTGCGTTGATATCCAGACGTTCAGCCTTCCTGAGCTGTACTGCACCAGTATGCCCCTTGTTTCAAGGGGGTTGGGGACTATCCTCTTCATGTACAGCCTCTCCTTCACCCTCACTGGTGCGCTGGAGGTGAACCTCGAGCCAACCTCAAAGCGCCCCGCCACGTTGTCGTCCCTTCCCTCGTGTATCGGTGGGCCCGAGAGGGCGTCCTGGACCGTAACTATTGGCCTCAGGTCCTCGTACCTGACATCAACCTCCTCCAGCCTGTCCCTGGCCCTGTACCTGTCCCTGTCGTATACTGCAGCTACTGGCTGCCCGTAGTACAGGACCTTCCCGGCAGCCAGGGCAGGCTCCACTGCATACCCCCTGCCAACCCTGTAGGACTCGCCGACCGAGACGAGGCTAAGCGGCACGTCATCGTGAGTTAGCCCTCCCCTTACGCTGAGAAGCCTTGCATGCGCCCTCCTGGACCTGTAGAACTCAAGATGGATTGTTCCGGGTAGCTCTAGGTCGGCTACGAACGCTCCCCTTCCCCTGAAGAACCTCTCGCTCCTATCGCTCACTCCCTGCCGCCTCCTCAAGGGCCTCGATCACCGGCTCGTAGCCGGTGCACCTGCATATGACCCCTGCCAGGCCGCGCTTCAGCTCCTCCCTGTCCTTAACGCCCCTCTCCACCAGGTAAGTGCCAAGGACCGAGAACCCCGGGGCGCAGAAGCCGCACTGCAGGGCCTTTCTCCTTGAGAGGGCCTCCTGGACCCTGTTCAGCCTTCCGTCTTTCAGAAGGCCCTCGACCGTGACTATCCTCCTGCCCTGGGCCTGGGCTGCAAGCATTAGGCAGGACTTGACGGGCATCCCGTCGAGCAGGACCATGCAGGAGCCGCAGGATCCAGTCTCGCATCCAACGTGGGTCCCCTTTAGCCCTGCAACGTCCCTTATGAAGTCGACCAGAAGCGTCCTGGGCTCCACGTCAGCCTCGTAGTCCCTACCGTTTATGTTCAGCCTGACCATCATTGCCCGACGACCTCCTCTATGGCCCGGGCAAACAGGACCCTGAGCACCTTCCTCTTGTAGCTGGCCGTCCCGAACCTGTCGTCCCTCATCTCAACCGATCCTATGAGCCTCTCGACCTCCTGCTGAAGATCCCCGAGGTCGGAGAAGAGCCTGCGCGGAAGCGCCCTTGGCGTGCCGGCCGCCTGCCCAGCAATGGCGGCGCTGAGCTCGATCCCGCCCTCCGTCCTTCTGCCTATGGCTGCGACCATTCCAACGTAGTGGTCAAGGAACCTTATGAAGTGCTTCCTGTATGAAGACCTGTAGCCCCTCATTATCCTGTACCTTATTCCCGTGAGGAGCTCGCCCCTTCTTAGGGCAGTCCTGAATGGGCCGAGGTAGAACTCAGATGCCGGGACCTCCCTCCTTCCGCTCTCTCCCGTTATCTCCAGGACTGCACCCAGCGCCGTCAGGGCAACGGGCAGGTCGTTGCTTGGATCTCCCAGGCAGACGTTACCTCCAACGGTCCCGACCGACCTTATCGCGACGTCCCCAACCCCTGACGCCGATGCCCTGAGCAGCTCGCTTGCAGCGTCGTCCGGGAGGAGCGCCGGAAGCTCATGGAGCCTCACGTTTGGGCCCACGAACACCTCTCCCCTTCTCTCATCAACCCTCACCCCTGACAGCTCCTCTATGCCGCTTATGTCTATTACCAGGTCTGGCCTAACAGCCCTGTTCTTAAGCATGAGGACCCCGACGGTCCCTCCAGCTATGACGAAGGGGGACCTCGCTGACCTCTGGAGCTCGAAGAACTCTCTTAAGGATCCCACCTTCACGTAGTCGAAGCTCGCAGGGATCTTCACGAGGAGCCATATGGCTGGCCGCTCTAATAAGCGTTTAACGCATATAATCCTATTATAATATATATATTCTAGATCAGACCGAGCTCCTCGAGCTTCCTGAGGACCTCTGCGGCGTGCCCGGCAGGCTTCACGGCTGGGAAGACGTGGGCTATCCTTCCCTCCCTGTCGATTATGAACGTCATCCTCCTGGTCCTCCCTCCTGCCCTAGCACCGTAGGCCTCTATGACCTTTCTCTCGGGATCAGAGAGGAGCCTGAACTTCACGCCAAGCCTCTCGCTGAACTTCCTGTGGGACTCAACGCTGTCGGCGCTAACCCCCAGGACCACGACCCCTCTCCTCTCAAGCTCGTCCTGAACTGATGCGAACTCCCTGGCCTCTGTGGTGCAGCCTGAGGTGAAGTCCTTCGGGTAGAAGTAGAGGACGACCGGCCTTCCCCTGAAGGAGCTCAGCCTGACCCTCTCGCCTGTCTGATCGGGAAGCTCAAAGTCCGGAGCCGGATCTCCAGCCTTCACCATGCATTGATAGTAGGAAGGCGCTGCAAGATAACGTTTTTGCGAAGCCTTTATAAGATCGGTTCCCCTTGTTGGACCGGATTGCAGTCGAACAGCGCATCAAGGGGGATACTCAGCATACTTATCGCGGAGATCGTGAGCGTGGCCGGAAGCGTTACAGCCGGGGCATACTTCATATACGAGCTTCTGAGGGTCTCGGCCATCTTCAGCGGGATCGCCGAGTCCTACAACCTGAGCTCCCTGACAGCGCTCAACGCGACCTACTACAACTCAACGGTCATGTCAAGGATAGTCCTGCCCTTCGCCAGGAGCATGATGCCCGTGCTTCTCAACGTTCTGATAATCGCGACGCTCTTCGGGATAGCCGTCATGGCGCTGCAGGTTGTGGGGTGGAGGAGGCTGGAGGCATACAGGCGGGAGCTCTTCAGGTGGCCATACATAGGCTCGTACTTCGGGCTATTTGGGATCCTGCTGACCGCGCTACCATCAATAGCTATCCTTGAGGCCGTGATGCCGTACGTCGTCTCCGGTCCATCCCCCGGCTCGCCCCCGTCGTGGCTGGCGGCCTTGCTTCTTCTTGCAATACCCATAATGCTCGGGGTTCTCTTCATGCTCATATGGATAGTCACTTTCCAGCTGGGAGTCTGGAGGATAGGCTCAGCCTTCGCAAGCCCGCTCGCAAAGGCATCGGTGGTCCTGTTCGTGATAATCCTGATAGCTGGCATTGCCCTTTCAGGGCTTCTGATCCTGAAGCTATCGCTCGAAGTGATATACGAGCTGCTTCTGATAGCAGGGCTCTACGTCGCCTATTCGCACTCCAGGAGCCAGCAGCCAGCATAAAGCAGGTTTCCGATTTTTAATCAGCTGGAAGCCTCTTTTTGAGTTTCAAGCCCTTATAGGTAG
>JBMFIC010000024.1:0-231 GCA_049976505.1 Nitrososphaeria archaeon
AAGGGGAATGCATAGTCCTCTTCAGCGTTGAGTTTACTGTTTCTATAATAGACCTCGTGTGGTACTGCCTGAGCCACTTCTGCGTATCGTATGTGAAGCTGTAGATCATCTCCCTCCACGCATCAGGGCCAGAGTAAGTTATCCCCTTTTTAGGGAATATCCTGGCAACAATCTCTTTATTCCCTATGGCTTCGCAGTTCTCCCTGGATAGATAGCCTGCATCAGCCGTGA
>JBMFIC010000024.1:241-5564 GCA_049976505.1 Nitrososphaeria archaeon
CCTGGATAGATACCCTTCAGCCGTGAGCAGCTTAACCATCTCATAAAGATAAACTATCTGCTCCAGGATGGGTTTGAGGTAAACTGTTTCGCTGGAGGCTGGCGTGTGGGTTACTGCAAACGATGAGATGATCTTAAAAGTTGTTCCTGCAGCTATGACAACCTTTTCAAACTGCTTCTTCTTTCCCTTTCCTCCGAGTATCTCTTCCTTTGCTGATTCCCAGTTCGCCTTGATCGTCGTGCTGAAGCACGTTCCGTCTATGCCGAACTTATGCTCGAGCATGAACACAGGCTGCTGGGTTATGAAGAAAGCGTCGTTAAGTACAGCCATTACATCGTAGTCGCTGTATGCGTTTTCAAGAGTTTTATAGTTTACAACCTCATCAACGCCGAGGCGGTCCATGACCACGCTTATGTACCCTTCTGTAACCCTGTCAGGCCTTCCCTCGTACTGCTGAGCAAGGATGATTTTAGCTATGCTGTCGGCATGGTATCCTGGCTTCCCTGTAACGTCTTTTCTTAAAAGCCTGTATGAGCGTGAGGATTCATCAACAACCTTTCGTATCAGCTCAAGCACGTCCGGATATTCGTGCTTCTGCGCTTCATCGTACAGCTTCCATTTCGTTTCTTTCTCTTTCCTTTCTCTGTAAGGAAATTCCTTTGACCTGACTCCTGACAGGACTGATTCAAAATCATCGATCAGCCCTGTCGTCCTTCAGCACCACCACATACACCCTCCTGCCTAAATATTTCCTTGAGCAGCCTATCTTTGCCCCATGCCCGAACTTTGTGACCCTTTCCTCGTAAACAAGCTCAACTTCATCGCTCAGCACAAACTTTCCGCCCTTTACCTCTACCCTTCTCATGCATATAATTTATGGATATACCTTTCTCCCTTAACTGTATGTGTGGCAGGGCTACCTGCCACCTAACGTTAACGCATTAATGCCTTTTCCCAAAGCCCCCCATCGATGAGAGGAAATATCATTACGGGCTCGTCATCCGACAAACGTTGTTCGATATCGGTCGCCTCTTTGCCGTTAACGTATATTATTATGGGCTTGTCCATCAAGTAAAAGGAGCGGCCGCGGCTCTCAATATCAATTCCAAGCTTCTTCAGCTCCAAAAGCAGCTCCTTTAACGTGCTGGCGTTTATAAAGACCTCGCCCTTGCCTAGGTATTTCTGAATTATGGAATAGCCCCTAACATGCGGCATCTTACTCTTCGCTCGCCGCCTCTTTAATGGCGAGCATCTGGGCCGGATATCCGCCACATCTACAGAGGTTGCCGGACATCATGTACCTTATCGTGTCATCGTCTAGATCCCTGCCCTTCCTCTTTATTAGCGCGAAGGCCGTTGTGACCATGCCCGGAATGCAGTATCCGCACTGCGTAGCGTCGTATTTTATGAACTTCTCCTTGATCCTCCTGCCAGTGTCCGTCTGCATGATTCCAGATACTGTGGTCACGCTTTTGCCGCCAACCTGCGGGGCAAGCACAAGACAGGATGTCACGGGTTTGCCATCAAGCAGAACCGTACAGGACCCGCACTCGCCGGTGCCACATCCCTTCTTCACACCAGTCTCTCCAAGATAGTCATGGAGCAGGTCTGCTAACGTTATGTTCGCAGGCGCTTCTACTTCAACAGGCCTGCCATTCAGATTGAATGAAATCCTCACGCTCACCACCCCCTTATGCTTCTCAAAAGCCTTGCCGTGAGAACCCTTATGGCTAACTTTCTGTACTGCATGGTTCCCCTCACATCGGTTATAGGTCTGGACTCCTCCGAGGCCAGCTCAGCTGCTTTGTTTATGGTCTCATCCAACAGCTGCCTTCCCTCCAGTTCTCGCATTGCTCCCCTAACGAGCATTGGGGTTGGAGCCACGGCTCCAAGAGCTATGCGGGCGTTCCTTATAATTTCACCGTCAACAGAGCCACCAACCGCAACGCTTACAACCGAGAGCGTGTTCTGGCTTCTACGCCCTATTCTTTCCCATCTGCATCTGAAGTCTGAACCCTTTCTGCTGAACCTCACCTCCTTTATTATTTCACCCTTATTCAACACGGTCTTCCTAGATCCCACGAAGAACTCGCTGAGAGCTACTTCCCGTTCGCCATCCCTCCTGGCTATCACCACCCTTGCATCCAGCACGAGGAGCGGAGGAGCTGAATCCGCCGCGGGAGATGCGTTGGCGAGGTTTCCGCCTATCGTTCCAAGGTTCCTGATCTGCCACGTTCCAACGTTTCTTGCTGACTCGCTCAGACATGTGTACCGGCCTATAAGCTCGCTATCCGCTAGCTCCTGGAACGTTGTGGTAGCACCAATGACCACGTCCTCCTTCTCCTCCCTTATATAGGAGAGCCCCAAACCCCCAAGATCTACTAGAAGGCGTGGCTTTAACTTCCCATCTCCTATCAATATTATTATATCTGTTCCTCCTGCTATGGGGTAGGCCCCATCCTGTTCCAGAAGTTTTAGCGCCTCATTCAAAGAGCTGGGCCTCGCATAATCGAACTCTGGCATTGGAATAAGGTATTCAAAGGTCCTCACTGTTCATCACCCAGCTTTCCAAGGGCCCGCAGAACCCTTTCTGGGGTTACGGGTATGGATCTTATGGGCCTGCCTATAGCGTCTGCAACTGCGCTTGCAATGACGGCCGCAACCGGCTCAATAGGAACCTCTCCAAGCCCCTTAGCACCAAAGGGGCCATCTTCGTTATACGTTTCAACGAAGTCCACACAGAACTCCCGAGGCGTGTCTGCGAAGGTGGGAATCATATAGTCAATGAATGAGTTAACGACGAGCGCTCCTTTCTCATCGAACCTGAGTTCCTCACTTAAAGCGTACCCGAGCCCCTGAATCACTCCACCATAAACTTGGCTTGTGGCCAGCTTTCTGTTGAGAACCTTTCCCACGTCCTGAACCGCACAGTATCTGAGAACCTCCACCCTTCCAGTTTCTGTATCGACTTCAACCTCCGCAATATGCGCTGCAAAAGCGTAGCTCTTCCACGGGACGCCCTGTCCCTTAGCTTCATTCCAGTACTCCCCATAGTTCATGTTAAACCATCCCTCGCCGATGACCTTTCTACCGTGAGCACGGAGAGCCTTAGCTATTTCCACTAGCGAATAAAATTCACCGTCTCTTGACCTGACCTTCTCACCGTCAATGTACAGCTCGTTCGGCCTTTTGCCGTAAATGTCTGAGGCCGCTTTTATGAGCTCGTTCTTGAACTGCAGCGAGGCCTCTAGGAGTGCCCTCCCTCCCACTATCGTGCTTCTGGAAGCCACCGTTGGACCGCTGTCGTACATAATTCCCGTATCTGGATACACGACCCTTATTACATTTGGTGAGAGGTTAGTAGCTTTGCTCACTATCTGAACCCATCCTGTATGGATTCCCTGGCCGTACTCAGTTAGAGCGACCTTCACCTCAACACGACCGTCATCAGCCAGCTCCACTATGGCGGATCCAACGTCCAGACCAAGTGGACCTATGCTCTGGCCGTGTATAACCATCGCTACACCTACACCCCTGCGCTTCGTGCCCGTATTGTCTGTACGCCCTCCTAGGCCTCCGAATTTCTGAACCGCCGTGAGAAGGCATTCCCTCGCGCCCACATCAAATGTAAGCCTCTGGCCCCATGACGTATATCCGTTAGGAGTAACGAGGTTCTTTAGCCTCAGCTCCACCGGATCCATGCCGAGCTCCTTTGCCAGCTCATTCATCTGAACTTCAGCTGCAAAGAGTCCCTGGGGGTTTCCAAAGCCCCTGAAAGCCCCCGATGGCACCTTGTTCGTATACACTGCATATCCTTCGACGTACACGTTGGGAATATAATAAGGCCCTATGGAGGCAAAAAGCGCCTGGAAGAGAACTCGTGGTGAAAGCGATGTGTACGCTCCTCCGTCAAGATACACACTCGAGACCAGCGACTGTAGCTTCCCGTCCTTCGTCGCCCCTATCTTCCTAATAATATAACCGGGATGGCGCTTATGATGCCCTACAAATGACTCCTTCCTGTTGTTCATCAGGAAGCATGGCTTTCCCGTCACGTAGGCCGCTAGTGCGGCCTGCGCGCAGACCTCATCAGGAGCATCCTCCTTGCCGCCGAAGCCTCCCCCTGTTGGGCTCTGAATGACCCTTACGTTTTTCACGGCATTTCCTAGGACGAGCCTCACTGCCTTTTCCACCGCGAATGGAACCTGCATACTGCCTATTACTGTCATGTTGTCTTTTTCAGGGATTGCAAGACATGCCTCAGTTTCCAGGTAGGCATGCTCCTGATGAGGGAACTCATATTTGTCCTCAAGAACCACGTCCGAGGTCTTAAACCCCTCATCTACATTTCCGTTAGAGATCCTAAAGCTTGCCTTCAAGTTTCCCTTCTCATATATTCTGACAGTGTTGGGATCGAGGGCCTCTTCAATTGTAAAGATTGGTTTCAGAGGCCTGTATTCGATTTTAACGAGCTCGGCTCCAGCTTTAGCCCTACGGATGTCTTCTGAGACCGAAAGCGCTACGGGCTCACCGTAATATCTTACCTTGTCGTAAGCAAGGAGAGGCTGATCTCTGATTAAAAAACCGATAAGCTTTTCACCTGGTATATCGTTAGCGGTTATTATTCTTGCGTATTTTGAGGCCTCAGAAACGTCAATGCTGAGAATTTCAGCATGAGCGTAGGCTGATCTGACGACTTTTACATAATAGGCGTCCACCTCCACCATGTCACCAACATATCTGATGTTTCCCGCGATCTTGTCAGATGCATCTATTCTGTCGAGCTCTAATGCTTCTCTGTTTATTGTAACCGAAATCACCATTACATTTTAAAAAATGATTTTCTTTTTTATAAACTTTATTTCAACTCCAGTGGATGCTGGTCTGTAGCACCAAGACACATATGTCACCCCTGTCACGCATGATCAACAGGTAGCACATCCTCTAATTTAAGCGCTTTGACCAGCCTGCTGTACCAGTCTTCATCTACTGATCCACTGTACCTCATTTCAGGAATGTATCCTGTGGTTGATACAGCTATAGCGTTGTTGTAGAAGTCCATGTAAGCTCTTATGTTCTCATCTATTTCTTTCATGTTCCTGCTCCTGCCAAGCCTGTGCCTCAAAAACCTCTTCAATCCTTTCTGCATGTTTGACAGCTTACCCATGGTTTGGGGATGATGAACAGAAGTCCAGATGTGCTTGCCAGTAATACTTTGCTCGCAGTACTTCTTCATGGTATAATTTCTCTTTGAGAACTGTGACCCGTTATCAGTAAGTATGTTTTGGTATTTCTCTGGATGCAAAGTTTTCATAGCATGCAT
>JBMFIC010000025.1:0-5199 GCA_049976505.1 Nitrososphaeria archaeon
AGCGTCGGGTTTTTGAGCGGATCCCTGACCACATACAGGTAAAACTTTGAGCTGTGTTTCTGCGACGCCTTGTATTCGTTGAGCGTCAGGATCACCGTTTCGCCAGAGCTTATTCCCTTAACTTCTATGAACTTTTCCTCGTTGCCCTTGCGGCTGATTAAATCGTATCCCAGGTTCATTTCATGGACGTCCTCAACCTGATATCCCATCGACCGTTCATACCTTATAACGTAATCCATGGCGGCAAGCTCGGACTGGCGCTTTTTCGCCTCAAGCTCGACGCTGTATCTCTCATCCCCGATCTCCCTGTACGCCGTTGAGCTTGTCACGAACCTCACGTATCCGAGTATTTTTCCCGCTCTGACTGAAACCCCGCCGCTCGCGATTTTTCTGAGCCTTGCGATCTCGCTCTCGATCTTATCTTTTCTCGCCTGCAGAAATACAGGGTTCGTGCTTTTCTCCATGTCAAGCGAGCTCTTTATAAGTTCAGCCTGCTTGAGCGCCTTTTCCCTGACCGCGCTGGACAGCTCATCGATCCTTGCCTTCAGCCTGTCCTGAAGATCCATGGGTATTTCTGCCTTTATCTCCCCAGCCTCCATGTCTACTGGCTCCAGAAGCCTGATTACGCTGTAGGGCTCGGTGGTTTTCCGGCTGGAGGCCACTACATCCTTAGCGACGACGTGTCCCAGGCTATCGAGGTATTCAACCTCGTGAACTACGGCGTCCTCATCGCGATCGTGCAGAAGAACCACCGTCTCGGGCTTTAATTCGCTCGCGACCCTCAGCGCCTCCCTGACGCACTCGTCCTCCACGTCCAGCTTTTTCAGCACGGTGCCGTTGACGCGGAAAAAAGGCGGCTCGCTGTACGGATCCCCGGAGCCGAGCCCTGCCATCCTGATTTTTTCGAGAAAACTCCTGATGTCGTCTGTGGTTACCAGTTGCGAAACGTTTTTGAGAATCGCCGAGGCGTTGACGTGCATCCTCCCGGCCTCCGACAGCTCAAGGACGCTTTTGAGCTCTTCGACGTGCTTCAGAGCCTGCGCGGTCCTGCGCTCAAGATCTCTGGTTGCCTCCTCACCCTTTACGTACGCCTCCTGCATTATCCTCTCTATTTCGTCCTCTGAAATTTCGTTGCCTATTATTGCCACGCTCCCTTCATCGAACTCGTCAATGAGCCTCTGCACCTTCTGATACAGAACCTGCAGTACCCTCCTTTCAACCCTGAGCGCGCTGCTGAAGCTGAACACGAACACGGGCTTTGTCATAGGATACCTGTAAACCCTGCCCACCCTCTGGATGAACACCACCGGAGACCACGGGAGCTCGTAGTTGACCACCACGTTCGCCCTCTGCAGGTTGAGCGACTCGCCGATGACCTCGGTGCCGATCAGAACGCTCCCTCTTTCCAGAAACCTGTTTATGTTTTCTCTCCTTTCGTCGGGAGGCATTCTCCCCGTCGCTATCTGCGAATCCGGTATCAGGAGGCGCAGGTGCTCTGCCGTTTCGACAAAAGACGTGAAAACAATGACCTTGTTGCCCATGCTCACCTGCTTATCCACTATTTCCCTCAGCTTTTCAGCCTTTGAATCGGTTCTGACTTTTTTCCCGAGCTCTATTATGTGGTCTATAATTTCGATCTCATCGGAGGCCTCAGGGGCGAGGCTGAGGACATCGTTTGCGATGTCCTCGAACTCCTCGTCCGAGTTGCCTTCCATGTACTCCCTGATCCTCTGAACAAGCTCCTCCTGGTTGGCCCTTTCAGCAACCCTCTTCAGTATCACCGCTTTTCTCCTTTCGAGCGCCGAAATCCCGGCAACAACGCTCGACGAGGCTATCCTGCCCATGACCGTCGCGATCAGCCCGTACTTTCTGTTGCTGGTTCTGAACGCGATGTTATACTCCCTGCGCACGTAATCCTCGACCGCCCGGTAGAACTCGCTCTCTTCTTCGCTTACGTCGACGTCCACGGTGTACGAATAAACCCTGTAAGGGAAAAGCGGTTCCCCGTTCAGCCCCACGACCTTCCTCTTCAGCCTGCGGTAGTTGTGCCTCTCGAGGAATTCCCTGTAGTTGCTTTCGTTGACAGCTGGGTTTATGAGCTGCAGCCTGCCGATAAAATGCTCGTGCTTTCCGTCGTGCGGCGTTGCGGTGAGGGTGAGAAAGTTGCTCGAATGCTCCCTGACCCACTTTATCAGCTCGTACCTCTTGTTTCCCGGAGTTGCCCTGTGCAACTCATCGACCACGACGAGATCCCACCTTGGCTCTGTTTCTTTCAGCTCATCAAGCCTGTTCTTCAGCGTGTCCATGCTTTCCACCCTCACATTGCGTATGCCGAACTTCTGCTCGAGCTCCTGTTTCCACTGCGGGACGCCCATCGGCGTAGCGATGACCATGATGTTCGAGCTTGGATTCCTGAGCAGGAACTCCTTGATCACCAGGCCTGCGACGATCGTCTTGCCCAGGCCCGTTTCGTAAGAAAGCAGTGCCTGTAAACCCCCTTCCGATTCAATATCGGTGAGCAGGGAGATAAAGTCCTCGAGCTGATAAGGCAGCGGGTCTATTTTGGATGTCGCGAAAACAGTTGCAGGATCATACTTTTTCTTTGCCAGAATGTAATGGGCGTCGCACTTTGCCGAGAACCGCGCATACCTCAGGAGGTATTCAGAAATAGCGCTCAATCGTGTAGCCACCCCTTATGTCCTTGTATGCGCCGAGGAACTTGCTGACGATCTTCTGCTCTTCATCGCCGAGACCGTAGCTGTTGATCATCCTCAACACCCCGAGCAGAACGTCCTGCGGTAGACCTGATTTGGCCGAGTACTCATCTATCAGCTTGACGGAAGGCTTGACGCTGTAATCAAACAGGAGGCGGTGAACCCAGTCTATTATCGACGAGCCTATTATGTTCGACCTTTCTGGCACGCCGACTATTTCGATCCACCTGCCTTCCTTTTTCGCCAGCCCTTTCTCAAAGAGCAACTTTTCATTGACCCCAGAGGCCTTAACCATCTGGTTGAACGCGTCGTAGTCCATCTTCCTGCTCTTTCCCCTGAGCACATAGAGGTAAAACTCCGTTTCCCTGTCCAGCCTTGGCTCCGAGCCGTTGACCTTTTCCCAGTCCTTCTTTATCAGCTCATGCATCAGCATTTCCTGCGCAAATTCAAGCGCGGTTTTAGCCGCATTGCTCATGTTAAAGCTCTTGATCTCCGAGTACTGAGTAAGAACTTCGAGCGCAACTCCGGTTGCCGCAAGCATCAGCTTCCCCTGGTTTTCGTACATCTGCTCGAGCTCCGGCAGCCTTTCCTTCAATCTTTCGCTGACCTCCTTTTTCACCTCTTCGAGAGTGCCGACCTTGTTCTCAAGCCTCTTTCTTGCGGTAATTATCAGCGAGTAATAGATCGATCTCTTGCCCTGTGCAATTACGTTGTTCTCATTTTCAGTTGAAATGGGCGTTGTCATGGTTATCCTCAGGCCGCTCCTGATAAAGCTGTCAACGACTCCTTCCCATATCTCGTTCCTTCTATGCGCGAAGAATATCACCAGCAAGCCGTCGTCTGTTAGCGCATCGCGGAGCTTCTTTGTTGCAATGCGGAACCTGCTCCAGTAATCGTCTTCTGACCTGTTTCCTCCTACATCTATCTCCTCCGATTTGTCTGTCAAAAGGCCTGTAAAGCCGTAAAGGTGTCCGACCGTCCTGCGGTGCCAGACGTAGAAGAAGTCCGACAGCTCACCGTATGGAACGTCATCGGCGTAAGGGGGATCCGTGATAATTAGTTTATACTTTCCTTCCAGTTGCATTGCGGAGCCAAGCCTGACAACGGCGTTGCCGGAGTTCTCCAGCTCATTTATTGAAAACAGAAGACCGTCAAGGACATCGTGCAACATTCCAGAAAGAGATCCTGAGAACCTGGCAAACGGGTTGGGCTCCGCATACCTCCACGTCATACTTAGTCCGCGGAGAGCAAGAGAATCTCCAATTTTTATCCCACTACTATGCCATTGTGTTACTCTTGAACTACGATCTATGCATTTGGCGAGCCACATCGAAAGATAAGTCCCAACAGCCTTTGCGTACTCTGGGTTGCTTTCCGCCAGCCTGTCAACCCTCTCCCTGATCTTCTTAGCCATGCTTGCGAAAAGCAGAAGCTGTCTGGGATTGAACAGATCCTTCCACAGCGGCAAATATTTTGCCGCTCTTATTGTCCCATCCGTCGGCATCTCCTCAAAAGGAATGAAATCCTTCAGCTCCCTGAAACTGTTCTTCAATCTTTCCTCAGCCCTTTCGAGCACGTTTCTATCGCTTTCAGAAGAGACGTCAAAGTACCTGCTGGCATTCTGTTTCAGCTTGCCTATCATGATCTCCCTTGGCTTTTCTCTAATCTGCTTTACTATTTCGGAGTTCGATATCTTTCTGCCGCAGAAGGCGCACCTTCCTTCTGCCCCTGAAACCGTTGGCTCGGGCGGCTTTCCTCCTCTGCCTATGTAGAGTTCCCCGTTTTCTTTATAGCCTGTGTATATCAGCTCTGCCCTTCTATCCAGCGCCCAGTCATTGACCAGGGGCGTCTCCCTGCCGCACGATGGGCACTTAACGGTAAAAGCCCATATATACGCTAAATCTTTATCGCCATAAAGATCTCCTAGCTCTTTCTTAAGCTCGGCCATTATTTCCTCGGCGTTTTTCTTCACATCGCTGTAAAGCTTTATCCCGTACTTCTTGGGATAAACAAGGGTTGCCATCATGATCATGTAGGCCACGGGGTTGTAGTCAACAGCCACCACGTTAAAGCCCATCCTGAGAGCTTCAAACGGTATCATGCCGGAGCCAGCAAACGGGTCAAGCAGCGTCAGGTCGTCGCCGTACAGCTTTTTTGCCTCGGAAAGCAGGTAAGAGTGATCCATTCTCCACGGTTTATCGTAAAATAAAGGCCTGTTGCTTTTTGAGTTAAGCCCAACGTAGTCCTCCCACTTTTTCTCGTCGCTCAGCACAGCGGCGAGTATAACCGCCCTGCTGACAATCAGCGGCTTTCTCGTCCACCAGTAGTGCATCTCTGATATCGGCGGTCTCCCAAGTTTTTCCTTTCTGGCTACCTCATCGAGCCTGTCTGTCGGGATGCCCCTTTCCAGCAGGACCGTCATGCCTCTCACCCGTTGAGGTACATGGCCCTGAAGCCGCGCACGGCATCCTTTTTCATCGAGGTG
>JBMFIC010000026.1:0-5017 GCA_049976505.1 Nitrososphaeria archaeon
TCAAGGTACCTGAGCGACAGGGAGCTGATCCTGAAGTATGGCTGGGCTGGAGACTCAAGCATGCCCGGAACATATGCGCACCTTTCAGGGGCGGACCTTGACGACAAGCTCCTGGCCATCTACTCAGGAAGGCCTGTGGAGACTATAAAGCCCAAGTTCTCCCCGATAATATGCCCGAGGTGCGGCTACCAGAACACCCCCGGGACCCGTTTCTGCTCGAGGTGCGGAACCCCACTAACGCAGGAGGACCTGAGCCGAGCGAGCGTCGAATACGAAAGCCTGAAGAGCGAGATAGAGGAGATCAGGAGGATCCTGAGAGATGCCTTTCGAGGTCGTCGAGGAGCGCCATGAGCCTCTCATACTTCTCCTTAGGCATCTCGAGGATTACGACGTCGTCCTCTCTCTTTTCATCTCCTTCTTCGTTCTTACCCGATACTCCGTTACCCTTCGTTCAGCATCACCTTTACGCTGTTTAAGAGCGCTTTCCTCTGCGATGGCGGAAGGTATGCGGAGAGCTGAAGAACAACTGCCCTGATCATCGCCTTTGTCCATCCCTTCTTTGAGATCATATCCGGGTAAAGCCTCCGCCACCTTGAGTACTCGGACCTGAGGATCCTTGCCGCTAGCTCAGTGTACTCATCACTCAGCATCAGCCCCTTCAGGATCTCGAGCAGCTTCTCCCTCAGGCTTTCGTATGTTCGATCTGTCTCGGGCGCGTGCTCAACGATGTGCTTGATGTTCAGGGCTCCGTAATTCAGCTTTAACGCGCTGTAATCAGTTTCGGTTCCCAGCCCGTTCCCTGGGAGGAGCGAATGAACCGCCTCAGATGATCTGGATGGGCCGATCCACAGGCCGAGGTCCTCCTCAGCCTCAAACCCGCAAGTGTGGCAGACCCCATCGTACAGCGTCTCGTTGAAGCACAGAGGACAGAGCCTCGCCAGGTTGTGGCTCCTCCTGAGCCTGTGCCAGGCCATCTTCACAGCTGGGTAGCTCAGCCTCAGGGCTGATGCGCATTCCTTAAGAGATGATCCGGGATGGAAGAACATCCACGAGTAGATCCGCTTCTCCGTGCTTCCGAGCGCCGCCTTTCTCTTTCTTTCCAAAATCTCAGCCATACCTGAGCCCCTCCTGAATTACGCGAAACAGCTGCAGCGGAGCTGAAAGCCACCTAAGACCACATCTGGTATAATCAATAATTGGCTCTCTGATGCGCCGGATAGTCGCATTAGCACTCATGCTGCTCCGCCTCCTTTCTGCTCGTGAAGAGCTTACCGCATGCGCGACAGGTATACACTTCAGCCTCTTCACCGTCTGGGGTCACCATTTTTCTGCGGATAAACCGCTCCTGGATCGGGTCATCAGTACTTTCCTGGGCAATGGCATGATCTAATGGCATGACCTTTGAATGCCATTCCGATGCCATTGATGCCATTGACTGTTTCATGTTTTCTGGGGTAATGGCATGGAAAACGTCATTTTGCCCCAGTATATAGTCCCTGATCAAAGTGTCAATATCCTGTGTGTTATCCATCGTGTTATCCATGCCCTTAGATGCCATTTTCCATGCCATTAGAACCTGTCCGACCGACAACCATTTCATCAAAAACCGTTTGATAATGGCATAAATGGCATTAGAATCGCATCCTGGCGGTAATGCCAATAAGTCCATGCCGTTGAATCCGCTAATGGCATAGAGCAGCCTTCTGCGCTTTTGGTCGGCCGGATCCGTAAATGCCTTCAAATACCCATACTTTACCAAAAGACTCAAGAGGTTTGTCCTCAGACTTCTTTGGCTCGAATAGCTTAACGCCCCGCTTTCAAAAATTTCCTCTGCCGTCTTAGCCCCGTTTTCCAGTATTTGCTTTAGCGTTTCGAACTCTGAGATTTTCGTTTTTGGCAGATGAGAAGTCATCTGTGATCCGAACCTATCAAGTATGGCTTTGACGTCATCCGCATGCACAATGACCTTGATCCTGCCTCCGTCATTGATCTTCAGACGATAGTCATAATAGAGCCATGCCCTTATCTCCATCAAAGTGAGCAGCATGCGGAATGACCGCATGTCCTCGCCGACCCTGGCGTCGTAATTTTTTGCCATGATACCAGCGAACAGATTGATCGATGTGTACTTCGTTGAGATCGGGTTGTAGGCGCTCTTTATGCGGGTTAAAACGTCTTTCAGGTAGCGTATGTAGTCCTGGGCCTTTTTGAGCTGCTCTTCGTAATCGCTGTTAAGAACGTGGGGCGCCATAGCCTGCACTGCTTCATACTTTATTACGCCCTTGAACTTCTGAGGGTTGTTGTTGATCTCAATTTTCAAGAATCGGCTGAAAAGCTGCGGATCAGTCACCAGGCCCTGTTTGGCCCTGTTGATCTCGTCCTCGCTGAAGACCGTGAACACCGCAGGCCAGCCCTGAATTCTGACGTGCATGGTTCTGATGCCTTCGCTGGATGAATCGGTGAATGCCACCTCGACGTAGAGATCGTCGTGCGACAGGAGCGGCTTGAGCTTCGCGAAAAGTTCGGCGTTAGGTGGCTCTGTGAAAACTATGATCTTGTTCCACAGATTTATTATGCCTACGGCGTTGTTTAACATCTCGCGCAGCTTCTTCTTTTTCTCTTCCAGCTCTCTCGCCAGCTCTACATCGTTCTTGAACCGCTTCACGTCTTTCTCCAGGCGCTTTATTTCATCCCTTAGGGCTTCGATCTTCTCGGTTATGTCCTCATTGGTCACCCTGTCCACGAAGCCCTCTATGCGCTCATGGAAGAAGCTCGTGGGTGTCGCATATCCTAGCTTTATTACATCTTCAGGAGGGAAAATCTTGAGAACCTCAAGGAGAGTGTACGTACCGCCTTCGCTGGTCTTCTTCTTCAGTATGACGGCGTTCAGGGGATTTATGGTGTAGGCGGAGAGGGCCGCGATGATGATCGATTCTACGGCTGTCTCCATGATGACGGTTCTTCTCAGGGGTGCCAGAAGCACCTGTAACGGATCCTCCCCAGGCTTGAGCGGGCTCTGTGGCCATGGGTTCTGTGCTTCTTCGTTTGCCATTTTTATTTCCAGTTTTGCATCTTCAAACACTTTTTTCAGTTTATTTATCAGATCGAGAATTTCATTTTCCTGGAGATTGCTGAAAACCTTAGATGCCATCAGATGCGCCAGCACTTCGTGAAACTCAGCATCAGCTGAGATTGTTTGCGAAAACCCCAGCACTTTGACCTTGATCTTGTAAAACGGCGTGATCTCTACGGCGCCGTAGGTTTTGCCGTTCAGGGTCAGCTCGAAGGTTTCAATCGGGTTTTCTGGGGCATTCGTTTCCCGCTTTTTATTGTCAGGGGTGGACATCGTTCATCACCACGCCCTTTCTTCGCGGGCCGAAAGGCCCGCCCCATGAGTGCATGATAAAAAAATAATTGTGCCTATGCTTATTCGTTAAAAAACTTTAAAGTGACGCATAAACTCCAATATTTAAATACAAGCACGTAAATAAATACCTAAGGCGTCGTGAATCCGCATAACTCTGTCGCAAATAACGGTAAGGATGTCGCGAATGCAAATAGTACAACTTTAGCTGACGAGCGCGCGCAATCGGGCTTGGATTTAGAAGATAATATCGTTAAAATGCTTGATCAGCCAAGAACAGCTAAGGAGATCGCCGATAACTTGAGTAAAGAAGTATCAGTAAGAACGCCAAGAACAGCTGAGAAGGTTACCAAAAACTTGAGTAAAAAAGTATCAGTAAGAACCGTCGAGAGGCATCTCAGCAAATTAGTTAAAGAGGGGCGAGTCAGAAGGGTCACAAGACAGGAGCTTAGAGCTATCTGGGAAAAGAAACAGAACAGACATTTAGCCGGTAAAAGATACTATATTGCGGTCTCCTTGGAAGATATTAAAGCAAAAAGTCTTATGGAAAGCATCTATAAGGCTCTTAATGATCTAGACGAAGCAAAAATTGAAGGTTACTTAACCAAGTTCAACCTTCAGCAAAAAACCCATGCTATCGTTGATGAGCACTTTGAGCCTGGCTATCCCATTAACGTTTATCCGCTTTTTGATTTATTCAATAGCATTGCCGAGCACAAAATATTTGGTTCTGCCAACGCTGAAAAAAGGCGCACCTTATTGATCCAGACGCTAATTGTCCTTGCTGGCTTTGATTTTTCATCCAATGCCGGTTTAGCTAAATCCTTTGAGGAAAGCTTTTATAAAGCTCTCCCAGAGGTTTTGCAGGTAGCTAAAAGCAAAAGCCATCAGAATGATGAAGCTTATAGCCCGTACGCATATCTGTACCTTGGATTTCTAACTTCGTTCAAACTGAGCTCTATTTCAGATCTCAAGCTTGAAGACTTAGAACGCTTAATTGAAAATTTACCCAAAGGTTTTGAAGAATTTGAAGGACAATTCATAAGAAGCTATATTGATGCTTACGATGAAGCGTTTAAATCAAATAAGAGTGTTGATGTAAAAGCTATAATTAGAGATCTCAGGGACGAATGTTATGACAAGTGGTACCCCGAGAAAGAAGAGCTGTGCAAAATCATCGAGGAAAAGTACAATGCGATAAAAGACAGAGTTTCTTAACGTGTCATATCTTATATCACATCTTAATCGATGATTTTCCCGTGGTTTTATCCTGGCCTGATATACGCATATCCACAGGCTCTCGCGCGGTTAAGAGCTTCTGGAGCGCTTCCTGAGCTCATCCCTGTACATCTCTAATATGGTTTGAGCCGTGAACGCGGCCTGGGAGTTCCTTGGCCTTTTTATTTGCTCTGCCTAAGTTGCTCGGGCAGGCTTAAAATGGTCTGCGCCATCAGAAGCCTCTGCAGCACGTCTTTTGGTACATACTGAAGCGCGTAGTTCAGAATGGTCGTGACCTTGTCCAGCTGCTCCTTCAGCCTGTCCCTCTCGATCTCCAAAACGGCATTAGCCGTGAACTGTGCCTTATATTTCCTGTCGAGCTGCATAAGCCTATCGGCGCATTCCTGAGCTTTGAACAGAGCGCCCAGATATTCA
>JBMFIC010000027.1:0-4283 GCA_049976505.1 Nitrososphaeria archaeon
AGGAGTAACTGGAAGGGGCCATATCGCCAGGGCTGGGTTAGCCTCGTCGAGAACCCTGGCTACGCTCTTCCTCTCAAGCTCGACTCTGCCTCCTACTGGTTTGCATACTAGCCCTGTTGAAGCGTTAAGCGTATGGGGGACTGAGATAACCCTCATTGGGTCGACCGACAAGGTGAAGTGGGGCTCGTCGAACCTTGTGTCCAGCATCCTGGCGAGGTGGAGAGTATATTTGAACCTCGCGACCTCGTGGCTCTTAACGGTGTCGCGCTTGTTGTAGAACGTCCAGTCCCTAACGTTGAAGTCTGACACGTGAATGTAGAAGCCCCTGGCCCCGCTGAAGACAATCTCGATATTACTATAGTTCTCCTCTATGAGCTCGCTTAACCTTATAGTGTACTTTCTAGCGACCTCTAGGCAGGCGATGCATATCCATGTCCTAGGGTGCTCATGAGTATCCATGCCCCTAAAAATATAGTTGTCAACGTCGACGACGTACTCCCCACCAACAGGGTAGGCGTACTTAGCCCTGCTCTTAACACCAACCCTCTCTGGGAAAAGGTAGTTTAGGACGCTCCTGTAGACGTGCGATGGAGCATATTTCGAGCAGAGCTTCCAGAAGGCCTTCTCGTTGAGCTTGCTTCTTAAAGTGTTCAGCTTTATGAAACTCTTATCGTTGGTCACGACCCTGACGTGCTTCCGCCCAATGGCCCAGGGCTTCAGCGAAGGGGGCTTCAGGTTCTCGTAGTACTTCTTAACCAGAGCCTGGTGCATCAACGACGCCGCCCTCCCCGACGAGGAAAGACGCTTCCCCGTAGGGCATGCGGGGAGCATCAAATAGGCATGCGACCCTCGTTCTCTCCTTACCCTTCCTCAGAAACAAGCGGTACGTGCATGCGTGTGCGATAACGTTGCCACCGGCAGGCTTATTCGGGTCTTCGAAGAACTGGCCTGGGTTGGCGACAACATGGTTGGTAACCACTACCGCTAGGTTAAGAGCTTCAGCAAGCTTGAGAAGCTTGTGGACATGGCCGTTAAGCCTCTGCTGCCTCAAAGCTAAAGCCTCCCTCCCCAGGTACTCTCCCCTGAACTGGCTCGTCAGGGAGTCTACGACGATAAGCCTGACGTTGTGCTGGCTACATATCTCCCAAGCCTTATCGACCAATAGAACCTGGTGGTCGGAGTTGTAAACCCTGGCGTAAACAATGTTCTTAAGAGCCTTCTTAACGTTTAAGCCATGCTTCCTCGCTATTTGCACTATCCTCTCAGGCCTGAAGGTCCCCTCAGTATCTATGAACAAAGCCCCGGCCTCCAGGCCACCCTTGTCCCTTGGGAGCTGGACGGTTACGCAGAGGGTGTGGCAGAACTGAGTCTTCCCGTTCCAAACTCTCCAACCAGCTCGGTAATGACATGGGTCTCAACGTCTCCCCCAGCAATTTATCAAGGGCTTTGCTTCCGGTGGTGATCTTCTGGGCTAGCTGCTTCCTCTTGAGAACCTCGTCGGCAGTAACCAGCTTCACCTCGACGAGCTCCCTGGCCCTCTGAGAAATCCTTAAAGCAACGTCGTAGCCTATGCCAGTGGCCTCAGATATCTCGAAGGCAGTCGCCACGGCAAGGACCTCTATCGTCGCATAACCCGCTTCCCTGAGCTTCCTCGCGGTCGCGGACCCAACGCCACCAACATCCTCAAGAGAGTGCTCGCTCAACATCCCTGCCCAAGGCTTCTCCACGCTATTTTTAAGGACTAGCGTAGGTAAACGCTTGATGGGGAGGGTTGGGTGAAAGTGAGCGGCGCGCGCTTTTGTAGCATACTAAGGCTATGGCCTAAATATGCTTGAAATGCCTTAAACAGGTTTCAAAACATGCTCTAAATTTTTACTGCGATGGATAAGGCCGTGCGCTATGTTCTTTCAGACGATTTCTACTCTCAACTTTGCTTAAATTTTTTATATCTCCTTAAGCAATGTATTTCAGGGATGGCGGCGACAGACAGGTCGTTTATACTTCAAAAGATCGAGGAGTTTAAGAATGAGATTCATAAGGCAGTTGTCGGGTATGACGATATTATAGAGGGCCTTCTTATAGCTTTGGTCGCCGGTGGGCATGTTCTTCTGGAAGGGGTGCCAGGCATAGCTAAGACGCTGCTTGCGAAAAGCTTCGCGCAAGCGCTCTCTCTAAGGTTTTCGAGAGTACAGTTTACGCCCGACCTTGTTCCCTCGGACATAACTGGGACAAGCGTCTTCGACCAGAAGAAGGGAGAGTTCCGCTTCAGGGAGGGCCCCGTCTTCACGAACGTTCTGCTGGCTGACGAGGTAAACAGGTCTCCCCCAAAGGTTCAGAGTGCCCTGCTGGAATGCATGCAGGAGAAATGCGTTACTGTGGACGGCAAGTCGTACTCTCTGCCGGATCCCTTCTTCGTAATAGCTACGCAGAATCCGATAGAGATGGAGGGTGTTTACCCCCTGCCTGAGGCTCAGGTAGACAGGTTCATGTTCAAACTGGTGATGAAGTACCCGAGCAGGGAGGATGAGAAAAACATGTTGTCAAGCTATGTTTCAACAGGCGTTCCAAGGGTGAAGCCTATTTTGAACGATGAAAGCCTTCGAACGATGATGGTGAAAACAAGGGAAATAGTGGTTGAGCCGAAGATTTTCGACTATATTCTTGACATTGTTGAAGCCACGAGAAAGGATGAAAGGGTGATGCTTGGAGCAAGCCCGAGAGCATCCCTCCAAATGGCTTTAGCGGCTAGAGTGAAGGCGTTGATAAAAGGAAGAAGTTACGTATCACCCAGCGATGTGAAGAGCGTTGCCCCAAGTATTTTGAGGCACAGAATCATGTTGAAGCCGGAGGCTGAGCTTGACGGCTTGAAAACAGATACTCTGATTTCAGAGTTATTGGAGAAGGTTCCTGTCCCGAAGCTGGTTTAGCATGTCGATAGACCTTGAGAAGATAAGGGCTCTTGAGAGGATAGTTAAACTAAGGATCATCGACCTGAGTAAAAAACAGTTCACCAGCATCAAAGGCATAAGCACCGAGCTTGCTGATTTAAGAGAATACGTTGAGGGAGACGATATTCGTTTCATAGACTGGAAGGCCACTGCGAGGAAGGGTAGGCTGATGCTCAGGGAAAGAATCGAGGAAAGGGAGCAGAACGTCCTCATAATGCTTGACATAAGCGGGTCGATGGAGCTGGGTGCAGGCACGAGCAAGCTGAGGCACGGGGTTTTCGCATCCGCAGCCCTTGCCTATCTGGCGGTGAAGGATAAGAACAGGGTTGCACTCGCAACGTTCTCAAGCTTCATAAACAATTTCATAGGTTTTGGGAGAAGCAGAAAGCATCTTTACGCGATATTCGATATGCTGGTGAACGTTAAGCCATATGGAGAGACGAATATAGAGTATTCTGTATGGCGCATACTTCCACATAACAAGTCTAGATCACTGGTGATAATCATAACAGATATGTGTGATAAGCCAGAGTCTATGAAACGGGCTTTCGAAATCCTGAGGCTGAACGGCCACAAGGTGATAGTTTTTCATATTTATGACCCTGAAATGTACAGGCTTCCCGAGGGAGTTGACAGGGTTAGCTTCATAGACCAGTCGACGGGGAAGAAAGTGACGCTTAACGTTAAGGACCATCTTTTTAAAGCAACGTATGAAGCATTAATCCATAATGAGGAGAAGAGAAGAACGGAATTCGTTAAAGCATGCCGCTCAGCCGGAATAGACATAACACCCGTAAAAACCACTGAACTTGTTGAGCATGCCCTACTCAGATACTTGGTGACGAAGAAGAGAGGACTGGTTTCAAAATGATCCGTATTCAAGCTAGTTAAGCCTCTCTTTAACAAAGGGTTTTTGATAAAAAAAAGAAGGGTGATTAGAATTTTTTAAGAAGTTCCTGAGCATACTTCAGAGCCGTCTCCGCCTCCTCTTTCTTAGGCATGTATCTACCATACGTACACATCTCACCCAGGTTAAGCACATAGCTAAGCTTCTTTGAATCAACATCGCTCCTCAGCTCTGTCACCTTATGCACCAGCTCCATGTCTGTCAACGATTTACTTAGATTCAGCGAGCTTCTCAAACGATCCCTCAAGGCTTCGGCGGAGTACTTAACAGCCTCCGCATAATCCTCTTGGTCCAACAGTTTTTTAGCTTCTTTCAGCACATCAACAACTTTTTCCTTCTTTATTATTATAACTTCTTTCCTCTTCAAACTGTAGGCCAATAGACCAGTAACCAGAATAATAGCAGTCACCGCCACGTAAGGCAAGTAG
>JBMFIC010000028.1:0-4159 GCA_049976505.1 Nitrososphaeria archaeon
GTTATTGATAGGGGAGGCCAGCTTGGGTTCATAATTGGTGTTCTTGCTGTCCTGATGTCCAAGACCGGAAAGGTGGCAATAATAGGAGGGGAGAACGTGTCAGAAATAACCTGGATAACTCAGGGGTTCCTCTTGGGTGTTAAGTGGGCCAACCAGAACTTCAACAGAGGTGTCCAGGTGATAAACATATTCGTTGGTAACTTTGATGATCCTGCAGCAGCAAAGGCTGCATCCACCGAGGCGATATCCGAGGGGGCCGACGTTCTGTTCTGTACCGGGGATGGAATAACCGAGGGCGTGGCCTCTGCTGCAGTCGAGTACAACGTGCCATTCATATGGCTCGAGTGGAACGCAACAACTCTGGCTCCACAGCAGAGCATAGCCGGGGTGATGCTCACGTGGGAGCCCGTGTTCCTTCAGGCGTTCGAGTACTGGGTCACGAACCATACGATGCCCACGAAGCCCTTCTACGCTACCTTCGCCAACCACGGGATAACCCTCTGGCTCTCGCCGAAGGTTCCATCGAACGTTTCCACGATAATCAACAACGTATACAACGCGCTGGTTCAGTACAAGATACAGGTCTACAAGGAGCTTCCGAACGGAACGCTCGTCTGGTCTCCTGTGACGCCCCCGTATAGCCAGCTGGTATCCTCATAGAGGGCCATGAACGCGTTAAAAACGCTTCAGATTGTATTTTTTATCATAATCGGCCTCCTGATAAGTTCCCTTCTCTTCATACCCTTTGGTCTATCTCCATGGAGAGGCCTGGAAACGCTTCTTCTAGAGGGATTCCTCAGCTCATACGGAATAATCGAAACGCTGAAGCTGGCCACGCCACTCATGATAATTGCTATAGGTCTCTCCATACCCTTCACTGCAAAGGTCTGGAACATAGGGGGTCAGGGACAGTTTATCATGGGTGAGATATTCTCGGTCTGGGTAGGGCTGCTCCTGATCAACAGGCTTCCACCTGCTGTGGTTCTTCCCATAGCCTTTGCGTTTGCCTTCATTGGAGGAGCTCTGTGGGCCCTCCCTCCGATATTAATGAAGGTAACGGCGGGAACAAATGAGATCATAACAACCCTTATGATGAACTTCGTTGCGGTGTACCTGCTTGACTATCTCCTGATCGGACCCATGGAGGGCTCCGCAGCCAAGCTCGTTCACGCGCCAGCATCAAATCCCATTCCGCCCTCATATTCGCTTCTCAGGATCCTTCCCGGCACGCAGCTCTCAGCAGAACTGCTCATAGGCCTTGCCCTCGCGGGCCTGATGTATTACATCCTCAACTACATCAACCTTGGTTATGAGCTAAAGCTCATAGGCTCGGGCGAAAAGGTCGCAAGGTTCGCAGGCGTCAGCCCAAACCTGAGGCTCATAGAGGCGATGGTGGTCAGCGGAGGGATATCAGGGATAGCTGGGATGGTCTACGTTTACGGAACGACATACATCCTGATACCTCAGTTCTTCAGCGACATTTCAACTAGCTTTGGATATGTTGGCATACCCGTTGCGCTGGTGGCATCCCTCAATCCGCTTGCGATAATCTTCTCAAGCGTATTTCTGGCTGGAATCCTGAACGGGGCCTACATAATGGAGGCGCTTTACAGCATACCAATAGACGTGGCAATTACCGTTTACGGGATCATAATGCTGTTCTCCATGATAGGGGTAATGACGAACGTCCTTGAGAGGCTCATCAAGGTGATCAGAAGATGAACGGGCTGCTCTACGCGGTTATCATGGGGCTCGTCTTCGGGACCGTTCCAAGGGCCATGCCAATATTCCTTGCATCGATGGGTGAGACAGTTGACCAGGCCTCCGGGGTCTTCAACCTAGGAGTTGAGGGGATAATGCTCATGGGGGCAATAACAGGATTTGTCGTTGACTTCTATACCCGTAACGTGCTTCTGTCGTTTCTTGCTGCAATAGCAGTTGGCGTGGGGATGTCGTTCATACACGCATACGTGTCAATAAGCATGGCGGGGGATCAGACCATAAGCGGGACAGCCCTCTGGTTCATAGGCTGGGGGCTTTCAGGAGTCATATATGCCAGGCTCTTTGGCCTTGCAACCACGCCTCCCTCAATCAGCCTCATTCCTCACGTCTACGTACCAAATCTCACCAGAATACCCATAGTGGGCAAGCTGATATTTGGGGAGGATCCTCTCTTCTACGTCGGGCTCCTTGTGCTTGTTGTCTTTCAGTACCTGCTATTTCACACGCAGTTCGGCCTTAACCTGAGGGCAGTTGGGGAGGACCCCCGGGTTGCGGAAATTATGGGCATAGACTCCTACAGGTACAGGTACATCGCTGTCCTGACGGGGGGAGCACTCGCTGGGCTCGGTGGTGCGTACCTCACCCTCGCGCTCGTTGGATCCTTCTACTTTAACATGACAGCAGGCATGGGCTTCATTGCGGTGGCTCTGGTCTACTTCGGGAAGTGGAACCCATGGAGGGTTTCAGTCGGATCGTTCGTGTTTGGGGTGATATACGCTCTCTACGTGACGCTTGAGAGCGTGTTTCCGTCAGTTCCGTATCAGTTCTTCGCCATATGGCCGTACCTTGCAACCATGATCGCTATATTCATAGTTGGAGCTAGGGCGCACATGCCTAGCTCCCTTGCCATGCCATATATAAAGGAGTGATTGGAGATGGAGCCGTACATAAGGATGGTGGGGATAAAAAAGGCCTTCCCAGGGGTCGTTGCCGTCAACGGGGTTAACTTTGACGTGTATAAGGGCGAGATTCACGCGCTTCTGGGAGAGAACGGGGCCGGCAAGACCACGCTCATGAGCATCCTCTACGGCATATACAGGCGCGATGCCGGTGAGATATACGTAGATGGGAGAAAGGTTAACATAAGATCATCCAACGATGCCCTCAAGCTCGGCATAGGAATGGTTCACCAGCACTTCTCCCTCATACCCTACTTTACGGTTCTCGAGAACGTAGCGATAGGCCTTGAGAGGCCGCACAGAAGGCTTGACAGGGGCGAGCTCTCCAGGATGCTCGTTGAGGAGGCAAGAAGGTATGGCTTCGAGGTTGATCCTAACGCATACGTTCATCAGCTTAGCGCAGGCCAGAAGCAGATAGTCGAGATACTTAAGATGCTGCTCAGGGGCGTATCGGTTCTGATACTGGACGAGCCCACCTCGGCTCTGACTCCAATTGAGACCGAGGAGCTCTTCATCCATCTGAAGAGGATGAAGGAGGAGGGAAAGGCCGTCGTGCTCATAACTCACAAGCTCTACGAAGTCATTGACGTTGCCGACAGGGTTACTGTGCTAAGGAGGGGCTCCGTGGTCTACGAGGCGCTGAGAGGGGATTTTGATGAAACGAAGCTTATTGAGGCGATGGTCGGCAAGGGGGTCGAGCTGAGGAATTACGTCAGGGCAGACGTTAGCTCGGGCAGCAGGCTCGAGGTAAGAAACCTCTCCGTTAAAGGGGACAGGGGCGAGATTGCAGTTCAGGGGATTACCCTGGAGGTTAGGGGAGGCAGGATAGTTGGGATAGCTGGGGTCGCAGGGAATGGGCAGAAGGAGCTGGCCGAGGCCATATTTGGCATTAGGAGGCCCGTCTCGGGGAGCATCCTCATAGATGGCCAAGACATAACAAGGACTTCAGTCAGGGAGAGGCTGAAGAGGGGCATTGAAATGATACCCGAGGAAAGGATAGGAATGGGCGTATCGCCTCAGCTCTCCCTTTCCCTTAACTCAATACTTCACGATCACTGGTGGGAGCCGTTTGTCAGAAACCTGACGCTTCAGCGCTCGCGGATAAGGGAGTTCGCCGGAAGGATCATAAGGAGCTACAACGTCGTTGCACGATCCGAGGAGGCGCCGGCCTCAAGCCTCTCTGGAGGAAACCTGCAGAAGTTCATAGTTGGCAGGTCGCTTCTGCGGGGGGTAAAGTTTCTCATAGCCATGAATCCAACGTCCGGACTTGACGTGGCCTCAACCGACTTCGTGAGAAGAACGCTGACGGAGTTCAGGAACTCAGGAGGAGGCGTACTGCTCATCTCCGATGACCTAGATGAGCTCTTCGAGCTGAGCGATGTTATACACGTGATCTACAAAGGGAGGATAAACGGCACGTTCGTTCCGCCCTACGACAGGATAGAGATAGGAAGGAGCATGATGGGAAGATCGTAACC
>JBMFIC010000029.1:0-4037 GCA_049976505.1 Nitrososphaeria archaeon
CAGCAGGTCACTTACCTTAGATTTTTTCAAAGAACGACCTGTGACTGTACGGTATATATCGGGCAACCTGAACGCCGTTTCAAAGTATTTTCTGCCGCTCTTCCCTTTTCCTGACTTGCCCCTAATGCCAGGGACTATATACAGCGGCGGTGACCATGCTGATTTCGACTTTTGCGGAGCAAGTGAAGTTGAACTTGAAGTAGATGAACGATAACGTGGTGGAGGTGATGACGAAGGTGGAGGTGATGATGATGGTGGTGAATGATAACCTATTCCAGGTGATGGTGATGGCTTAGGATGTGATGGTGTTGGATGTGAATGAGGATGTGAATAAGATGGTGGTGAAGATCCGCCGCTTCTTCCACCAGATCCACTTCCTGATGAGCCGCTGAATCCACCCTTACTGAAGCTACTTCCCAGCAGATTTTGTGCAAAGCTGCTGTGCCGATAAACACTTCTCAGTCCTTCACTCCGAAGCATGCTTAATGACCTGCCACTTGAAAAGCCTGAGCCGCCTAAGCCACCAAAGCCTGCTCCCCTCGATCCTGATAATCTTCCTGTAGAGGTAGATCCTAAAAGAGATGAAGCTATGCTGCCGCCCAGGCTCGCACCTACCGAGTTGCCGATGCTTGGTGATATAATATGTCTGCCTGCGCTGGATAGCCAGTCGCGGTTGTAAGATCTAATGTCCAGCTCTCTTTCATTCCCTGCGAGTCCCAGGTCGCTACGCAACCCACTCCTGAAATTTTCCTTGCCTGCCTTGCCGGTAAGATCTCCAGCTCCGAGGACGTGCGCACCGTACACGTCCACGCTCTTGTATTGCAAAAAGCCAGTCTTGACCCAGATCTTTCCTAATTTTCCTTCGCTTTCTATGGTTGTGCCGGGATAGTCACCGAAGTGTCCTTCGAACTTGGATGGCGTGATGACCTGTCTCTCTGTGCTCCAGCCCAGGTAGTTTTCCTGCGCGATCCCGGTTTTTCCTGCGCCTTCAGTGTTGATCCTTGAAATGTAGTCTTTAGCGCTTTCTCCTGGCTTCATCGAAAAGTCAGAAATGTGTTCATTTTTAAAAACCAGCATCGTGGCTTTTCCTGTCCCTTTGAGGCTGAATGAATATTCGTCTGATTTGCCGATGCCCGCATACCCTCCGTATGACGTAGCTTCACCTGTACGAATATCTGAAGGCGCCTTGTAAAAGTTCAGAAGATCATTTGCTTCCCTGCCACCGCTGACTCCTTCCCTCATGCCCTTGAGCAGCAGCTTTGATCCTGCTTTCATCCCGAACTTCGCGATTACCTTGCTGTACGTCATGTGCGTTGTGGTCACGTCCTTGCCTGCATATTCGGCGTGCAGCTCTTCAGCTGAAGCTGGATGCTCAGTCACATCGCTGACTATTCTGATCTTCCCGACGTTCCCGATTTCTGACTGTGTTTTATACACCGTTGTCGGCCCCTGTTTGCCGAGCGTTTCGCCTGCATTTGTTGCAAACGTTGCCTTTCCCAGCCCAACTTCAATATGGGCCTGCGCTGCAGTGATCAGGCCTGGAGCCACGCCCATTGCCGCACCAAGTGCAGCAGACTCAGCCAGCTGCGTGGGATTTCTGCTAAACGGAAGCGTCAGGGCCGTGTTCGTTGCTGCTCCGCCCAGAGCCTTCGCGGCTATGCCCGTTATGCCAACCTTTGCCAGCCCAGCTTCAGCAGCCATGCCTCCAATACCGCCAGCAACGCCAAGTATTCCACCTGTAACCGCCGCCGATTTGACAGCATTGAAACCTAAAAACTTTCCCGTGGTGAGCTTCGAAGCTATCTCCCCAGCTCCAACGTTCATTGCTGCACCGGTCACTGCCATCTTAGTGAGAGTGAACCCTGTGCCAAGGGCTGCGTCCGCGAACGGGAGGACTGAAAGAGCGGCCTGGCCTACATCCAGCAGCTTGTTTCCTGTTGACTCGTTCGGATGTTTCGCCAGATGACCGAGACCGCCAACGACTGGTATGATATTGGCATATACCTTCCCAGCGTTTTGCATGGTCTGCTCAGAGCCCTTCATGTTCAGCCACTGCCGGCTGGCCTGCTGCAGCGGCTCAAGACCTTTGCCCTGGCTTACGTTCAGAACTTCCTTGTATACCCCACCGCCAAGCAGCGCTAAGCCTTCACCGCCCTGCTCGGCAGCATTATAAGCTGATGCAAGTGTTTGCTGTGCTGCGCCTAAAAACTGCTGCGCACCTGAAGCACCCGAGCCATTTATCAACCGTGGGTTGACCAGTTTTGAATTCTGTTTGCCAGATCCTGATGAAGAGGATGATGAAAGGTTTTTCCCGAGCAAACTTAAATCATTTCCGATTGTGTTTATAGCTGATTCAACAGCGTTCAAAAAGTTGAAGCCTGAGCTGCTGCTTGAGGAAGAGCTTCCGCGTGCAGAACTCCTGCTGGATCCTCTCTGGCTGGGCTGGGCTGAGACTGTGTTTGCTGCAGGCTGTCTTGCCGTGCTGCTGGCAGATTTAGCGGAGCTCGATGATGAAGATGATGAAGATGCGGGTGCTGACTGCGGAGCAGGTTCAGGCGGTGGTGCAGTAATAGTGTTCCAGCTCGGCTGCCCTCCGCTCGGAGGCGGGTTGTGAGCAGGCCTGTGAGTTTCGTAGTAGTTTATCACGGCGTCCTGGCTCACCGGCATCCTCCTGGACATGGCGTGCTTCCAGCTGCCGCCGTAGCCATTTCTCGCCGCTTCAGATCTCGCAGCGCTGCCCTGAATGCCCTGGGCGCCCTGGGTCCTCTGCTGAGGCATCCCTTGGGTGAAGACGTGCAGGAACCTCTGCGTGGGAGGCATCGGCCTGGCTCTGGCGGCCTCTGCTGCTGCGGCTGCGGTCGTGGGCGGGATGGTCCTGACGCGCCCCTGGTTTATTATTGCCGCTGGAGGCATCGGCCTGGGCGGAAGTCTCTGCTGCGCCTGCTGAGCTGCGTTAGCCTGCTGGGCCTGCTGAGCCTGCCTGGCCCTGAGCAGCCTGGCCTGCATCTCCCTGTGCTGCTCTTGCTCCTGTTTCTGCTGGGAACGATTCTGGGGTGGTAAGCCCGGAAACTTTACTGTCGTATCTCCTCACCCTCCTTGAGCTCGGCCAGGATCTCCCTGGCCGCCTGGATCACGTCCTGATCGTCCATGTCGCTTTCAAGAATCTCAGCTGCAAGCTCAATGAGCGCTTCATAATCATCATGATAAGTATTTCTTTTCATCGAACGATCAAAGGGCGGAGAATATAAAAAGCCGCTACCTGAGAATGGTTCCAATTAAACATATTATAATGACGTTATACTTGATCGCCGTCGTGATCAAGCGAAATGTATAGCTTTTCGGGCGAATAGGGATAGTCACGAAGCACAAGGTCTCGCTGGACGTATATTCCCAGGGCGCGGGCAGCTATGTACACCGCTGCCTTCGCAGTAGAGTATGGATTGTTCGTCTTTGCCTTCGTGGCGCGAAGGATCTCGATTGCTTTCCGCTCGACGATCGGAGGAAGCTCTGCCCTGTTCACGACGTACGGCACATATTGCTCGGGCTTTGGAGGGGGCGGCGGCTTAGATATGACGTGCCTACGGAGCAGTATGCTGAGCACGCGCCTGTATTCACGGCCCACTGCAGTCCTAGATCCGAAGAGATGAAGCGGTCTGGGCATGCCGTGAATGCGGAAGGCAAGGTAAAGTAGGGCGGCATACGTGTACTGCCTCTTCCTTACGCCGCTGAGCTTCGCAAGAAAGTACTCTGCCTCGCGCCGAATGAAATCGGGTATCTCGTCCACGAAATCTAAAAGCAGATAGCCGCTTGCTTTTTGGTGCCGTTCGGTGCCGTTGGTGCCATTGAACACTTCATAATGGCACCACCCCTTTCGGTGCCACTGGTGCCATTATGAAATGTTTAATGGCACCAACGGCACCAAATGGCACCAAAAAGTGAAGTTTTTATTCAGGGCTGAGCGGCTATCTGCTTTTTAATGATGTGGATAGCATACCCGACTTCATTCAGCGTGAAGGATAATTTTAGGAACTTCTGAC
>JBMFIC010000030.1:0-4032 GCA_049976505.1 Nitrososphaeria archaeon
TAAGGACGTGCTGCAGAGGCTTCTCATGGCGCAGACCATTTTAAGCCTGCCCGAGAAATTAAGACAGAACAGCTGACCTCATCCTGTACAGGAGTTTAAGTTCATGGTGTCGCTCTAAATTTGTGTACCTTCGATGAAGAGCTTTCTGTAGAGCACGATGAACCTGTTCTTTACTTCGCCCTGATTCTCTTTGATCATTTTTACCACTTTATCCCTGATGGATTCTTCAAGATCATGATTTCTTGAGAGCGCTGTGTTGATCTTGACGATGAACTTTATTTTCAGCGAGCTCCACGCTTTCTCATCGATGTTCCTTATTTTCGAAAGTATCAGATCCACGAGTTCGTCCGGAGTGAGCAAGTTCAGCAGAGCGTCAAGGTATCTGTCTATCTTTTCCGCGCTGCTTTCGCTTTCAAACCATTTCTTAAGAAGCTCGGAGTACTTTTTTGCCCTTTCGCTCTTTAAATCGTACGGCGCGAACCTTAGAAGCTCGAGGACGTCGTCGCTGAGCTCCTGCTTACTCTGGGTCAGTCTGTCAAGGAGCTCCCAGGCCGCATCCTCCCACAGCACCTTTCTAACGTTTACGTTGGACGATCCGAGCTTGCTTTTGATCTCCTGAAAATAAAGCTCCTTCACTTCAGTGCTCTGCTCGCTAAGATAGCGATCTGCAAGCCTTCTGAAACTCTCCACGAGCTCTTGGGCTTTTGATGGCGGGATGGCTTCTGATTCATTCGTTGAATTGTACACGTCTTTAAGCTTATTTAACACGTCCCTTATCAACCTACCTCTTGCCGTCAAAGAGCAGCTGATTCTTTTTCTGTTCGCCTTCTTGCATTCAACTAGCAAGTTCTTCTCCAGGCTGTCCAGAGCCTCAGAAACCCTGCCCTTGCTAATATCGTGACCGCTCCTGCGTGCAGCTTCCACTATTTCCTTGAACTTTAGCTCTCCACTGTCCCACTCGGATAAATACAGCAAAATAAGCCCGTAAGTACCTTTCAAAAACTCATAAAGGCTCTCTGTTCTTGCATTTGTTCCATAACTTGGAACATTATTTGTTTCATTATTCATATTGTTTTTTATTCCAAAACATATATATAAATTTAACTAAAAATGTATATCATGGCTGAAACAGTCGTTGTATATGCGTATAAAATACGCCGCATAGGCGGCAGCTTCACAGTAACTTTGCCTGCCGCATGGATTAGAGCACATAATCTAAATGCAGGAGACAAGGTGTTTTTAGCAGTGCATTCAGACGGCTCAATAACTTTAGATGTCGCTAAATGGAAAGGGGGCCGCGCGGCCCCCTTTGCAGGGCTGGAGGGGCTGAAGGCGGAGACAGGCAGGGGTGGTGATGCCTAATGCCCCTCCATAATTATAAAGCGCAATTTTACACCTCCAGTCACTTTCATTGGTGCATCTTTTGCACAGGGGGTGTTAATTATTAAATGGCTGAAATCAAATCGTGGGAAATCGAACTGAATGGCGTTTCATACGGAAAAATATCGATTAACAAGTTCTTAAAAATCGAGATCGCCGTCCGACAGGTTCACGAGACATTCTCAGAAGACACAACGCCTGAACATGTTAAGGATCGGCTTGTGGCTCTAGGGGCATTCGATGGGCTTGACGTGAACATAAGGGCCGATCTAATAAATCGGCTAGACCAAGTGCTAAGGGAGGTTTTAGAATTTTTAAAAACGGAAAGCGCGAAGTACAAAATGGCGAACGGCGCCAGCCTTCTCCGGCCGATGCTTGAGTTCAGCGCCATCAAGCTCCTCATATGTGTGCCCAGGGAGCTGAAGGTCGACGAGAAAGACTCGGTGGAGCGCATCGAGTACGATTTCAGCCTGTACATGGCGTACCCGGCGTTCAAAGCCCCTCCGATCCTCATATATGATGAGGACGGCTACGTGAACGAGCGAAAGTTCAGCTACAGCCTTGTTCGTTTGAACGATCAAGAAAAGTTAATAAAGGTCAGGAACGTGCTAGAGGATCAGCCACCCCGAGTTAAGAACGAGATGAAGCGCTCAGTGCAATATTATGGGCCTGAGCCTATTTTTATGCCTGTCCCACCCCTGAAGGATCCGGAGCTGCTACGCGGCCTAGACTGGAACGCGCTTATCAACGATTTGATAAATCACGGTGGGGCCGTGACCGATCAGCGCGTTCTGCTCTTCAGAAAGGCGACCATCCTGCGCGGCCTTGACATGAAAGTGAACCCGCACTTCATTGTAGTTCTGCCTTCCAACACAGGAAAGAGCGAGTGGGCGGATGCTGTCGGGATACGTGAGGACAAGGCATCAGCGGTGAGCCTCATAGGAACAGCGGACATGGACGGAATAAAGCCTGGGTCTCTGCACGGAGCGGAGTTGCCCTTCGCGATCGACCAGCTTGAGGAGTCTGGTGCCGAGCGGCTTCTCAGGTATCTTTTGAGCTTCATGGAGTCAGGCGAGGCTGTGGTCGACAACGCCGCTCAGCCTTTCAGAATCAGGGGCACATCAATAATAGGATTCTATGCAAACCCTCTGGGCGATCCGAAGAACGACTTTCTGTACCTTTTACTACATTTAAGCAAGAACCCTGCTGCTGGCAGGCGCTTTGGGCTGCTGCTGTACGATTTCGATCGTGGCGATTACAAAGTGCCAAGGATCCAGTTGAAATCGAGGAGCTTGAAGGAGGATGTATCCGAGTCCCTTAGAATATTTCGCGCGGTCGAGGAGTATGCGAGAAAGAGGTTGCTCAGGCTTATCAGGAACGAGAAGGTATGGGCCTGGCTAACCACGCCGAACTCCGGGTGGGAGAAGTACGCGCTCCAGGTCATCGAGCCCCTGAAGAGCGGAGCGTATGACAGCAGCAATGAAATGAGCGCGGAGTACAAGCTCTTCCAGTTTCTTTATGATTTTATCACGCAAGGATACGTGCACACCAGGGGTGCCGCGCTATACGCTGCGATAGTCGACCTCCTTCCCAGGATCGCGCTCGGCGAGTTTGATGATGACCCTACACCGATTTTAGATCTGGCCGAGGAGTACCTGAGCCAGATCCTGGATATGAACTATGAAAGTCTTCAGAACATAGTCGAGAACTACGAGCAGAACAAGGAGCTGATGGCGCCACGTGTATATGCCATCTTACCGAAGTATCTTCAGGCCATAGTGAGCGCGTGCGAGCTTCTTAAGCCTGAGCTAGCTAACAGGGGCATACAGACGCCGTTCGTGTTGCCGCTGGATTTGATCCATTGGGAGGGCTTAGGGTTCAAGTACTTCAGCGAGGTGCTGAAAATTCTGAGAAGCCGCAACCCATCACAGGACAAGCTCAATCAGATCAAGGAGCTCTTTGGGCTGGAAATCACTGAGGACCGGCGCTCGGTCGTGTTCCTGAGCCTGAACAGCGTTCTCCCAGTCCCAGACGGCAGGCTAACAGACCTAGAGGGGGTTTTTGGAACTCTTGGTTATTTTGGAACTTCTGGAACAACTTTCCGGGAGCATACCTCCAGTCCTGAACTCTCAGAAAGCGGGGGATATACCTCCGGAAACCTGTTCCAAAAGTTCCAAAACGTCCAAAACGACCAAAGATCAATCAGCGAATCTGAGCGGCAGAACAGTGTTAACGGAAATGTCCCCGCCGAGCAGGGCCAGGCACCTTCAGTCCTGCCGCATGAAGCATCATCGAATTATCGGCCTAAAGATCCGAGACCCGAAAGCTCAAGCCCTGCTCTGAACAGGATCCAGAAGCTGTTCAGCGATGACGATGAAACCCTCAAAGCCAGATTCAGCATCATAATAACCACGAACCCAGACGGCTCATACATCAAGAAGGAATACGTCTGCAGGAAATGCGAAAAGCGGTTCTTCAGCAGAGAGGAGGCGTTAGCTCATGAGTGCTAAAAAGACGATTAAGCGCGTCAGAGGGCCAATTATCGATTATATCGAATATAGTCTCAGGTGGCTTTCAGTTGCGCTGCAGCTGTTTCGCGTAATTCAGGAGGGGTTCAGGTATGGCTGAGATTTTAGAAAGAAAGAGAAAGGC
>JBMFIC010000031.1:0-3802 GCA_049976505.1 Nitrososphaeria archaeon
AGGTTAGAAAAGGTATCAGCGATTGAGCTTGTTAGCCTTAAATGCCTTTTTGCTGAACCTTAGATTATTATGAAATACTGTTACCTGCGGGACTACTGATTAGAACCCGTAAAGCTTTTATCCCGGCTAGGGCGTTTTTATAACATAAAATAATACATAAAAAGTAGCAATTAAAATTAATAATCAAGCGCAATTTTATACAAAATATGCAAACTTTAATGGATATCAAACTCATGGATGTAGCTGGCTTTGTTCCGCTTCAGCCAGTTGTGTTCAGAGAAGATGAGCCGCTAATAGTAACGGCTTTCCTCCTTAGCGTTGCGTAGAAGGATAACCTTTTAGTTAAAAGCATGGATGGCTCGTACATAGGAGAAGTGAGCACTATCGACCTTTTTCAGGCAATTTATCCGGACTTTAGTGAGATTTGGCAGAAGCTTTACCGTACAAAGTTAAAGGACGCAGCTAGGAGGATACGGTTTCTCGATGCAGATTCGCCGCTTGGCCTTTACTATTTTGTGCTAAAGAAGGAGGGGACAAAATATACGGATGCTGTTGCTCACGTTAAAGGAAACCCCCTTTTGTTTATTACGCCATACAACATACTTAGCTTCATGCATAGGAAGGACATTTTGCCGGCTGTTAAGATGTCCTCAATTCAGAGCAGCCTTGTAAGAACAGATGAAAGCACAAGCGTAAAGGACGTGATTAAGCTTATGATGGAAATATATGGATCAGAAAGGTCCCCGTAGGAAACAGAATTGTTGATGACAGGAGTCTCATTGAACACGTGCTGTTTAATATGAATAACCTTTCATTTCTCGCTAAGGATCCAGAAAGCGTACTGGGCATGCCGCTGATATCTTTTGATGGACTCCTGAAAGAGCCTGAGGTTTATAGAGAGAGCGATGACATCTGTGAAGTAGCAAAAAGGTTCTGGTCTCAGAAACTTTATGTGCTGTAAGTGAGGATATGCGTCACATAATCACGCCATTCGACATAGCCATAAAGACTTTCATATAAAGTACTTGAAAACAAGCTAAGATCGAATGTTCTTGTTGGAATTTAAAGATCATGCTGACGGGTTGCACGTTAAGCTTTTCGCCTAGCTTAGCATCAGCAGGAAAAAATAACAGAAAACGTTTATGCTCATAATGAGCTCGTTCAGCACACACAAAAAATGACGGCGATACGCTCTCCACGCTTTCATAAAATTAATTCATACATTCCATAAACTATGATAAGTATCTGAAGAAACAGGTTTGCTAATTCAAAGAGGTTTACAGGTGGAGCGTTCTGGATAAGAATGGACACTGCGCTTACAATAGGCGTTCCGTCAGTTATAGCCACGTCCCTGATACTGATACCTATAGTCCTCGCGGAGGCAATTCTGTTCCTAGGCAACAAGGTCCTTCCTCTGGCTGACCTTTCGGTAATTCCATTCGTCATAACAATGATGGCGCCGTTCTTCAGGAACAACGTGGTTCACATGGTTATAGCAGGTGCCATCTATCTCGCGTTCGGGCTTTACATGGCAACCTACCTTGCTCCCTTCTACACTCAGGCGGCGATAGTGGCCCACTTCCCCATACCCAGCGGAATCTTCGAGATTACCTCAATAGCCGATGGATTCATATGGCTTCCGTTCGTCTTCTTTGTGACCACCAGCTTCGGAGGCACAATGACCTACGTTGCTACAGGGGTTTGGTTCGTCGTGGTGCTGATAGCCGGATACGTCTTTAAGGACAAGCCATGGATCGCCAAGCTCGTGCCCGAGAACCCCTGGCCTGAGGAGGCAACGGCTCAGACTACTTAACTATCTTTTAATTTTTATTTTGATTATTTCTGTACCTTTTTCATGTTTTAATATAAAATTTTATATCCAACGTTAAGATCTTTTATGTTATGAATATAGCGATAAAGGACGCGTTAATAGTGACCTACGTTGATGACGCTCTTGTCCAGAAAAGGGCATCGATATTTATTGAGGACGAAACGATAGCGCGGGTGGGGGATCCTGAAGGGGGTCAGAGGACATCGAGAGCCGACGTCACCATAAATGGTGAGAGCCTTATAGCTATCCCGGGGCTCGTAAACCTTCACTCTCATGCAGGGCCAACCGCAATAAGGGGGCTTGCCGAAGATCTGAGGCTCTCCGAATGGCTTGAGAGGTACGTCAATCCAGCGCACGCTCACCTTACGAGGGAGGACGCGGAGACCGATTACAGGCTTTCGTACCTTGAAATGCTGAAGTCCGGCATAACCCACGTTCTGGATCTTTACAGGTTCGTTGATGAAGGGGTTAGGGTGGCCAACGAGCTGGGAATAAGGGCGACGCTGGCTCCCTACGCTTCAGACGTCTACGATAGCTTCGAGAGGCCCGAGGACATGGTAAAAGCGGTCGAAACGTACTCGTCAGGCAACGGCCTAGCAAGGGTCTGGGCAGGGTTTGAGCACATATCATACTGTACCGAGGCGTGCTTGGAGGAAGTTTCAAGGATTAGCCGTGAGCTGCACACAGGAATACACACGCATGAGTTCGAAACCCTCGAGTTCGTTGAAATGGTCGTGAAAGCCTACGGCAGAAGGCCCCTGCACGTTCTGAGGCAGTTCGGGCTTCTCAACGGCTCACTGGTGCTTGCTCACTGCGTTTGGCCAACTCCTGAGGAGCTGAGAACCATTGCGGAGAGCGGGGTGAAGTGCGCCCACAACCCCACGAGCAACATGAAGCTGGCATCGGGAGTTGCTCCAGTTCCCGAGATGCTCAGGCTCGGGATCACAGTTGGACTTGGAACGGATGGGGTTAAAGAGAACAACAGGCTTGATCTGTTTCAGGAGATGAAATACGCCTCACTAATGCAGAGGGTTACAGGTCTTGATGCCTCCCTCCTTCCTGCGCCTCAGGTCTTCAGGATGGCCACTGTGATGGGAAACAAAGCGCTGGGCATGAAAGCAGGGCAGATAAGGGAGGGGTATCTGGCCGATATCGTCCTGCTCGATGCCAGTGCTCCAAACCTGAACCCACTTTATCTCGATAACGTGGTATCGGCAGTTGTATTCTCGGCCCATCCAGGAAATGTAAAGCACGTAATTGTCAACGGGGAGCTCGTGGTGAGGGACGGGAAGCATGTCAAGGTTAACGAGGACGAAGTTGTAAGAAAGGCTGTCGTGCGTGGCAGGCAGCTACTGGACAGAATGAGAAAAGATCCAACGTAACGAAAAAACATACGCTCTAGGCCGTCCTTTTTGGGGTGGCTCTGTTAACTTAAGCTCATTCTGATCACCTCAGGCCTATTATCAATGTAATGATCCTCAACCACTCTGGCAAAAGGTCATCAGATAGAGGCGCGCGTCCAGGGTCCTCATTAGTGAAGACAAAGTTATAGAAGAATCTAAACGAAGCGATCCAGTTCTTTACCGTTTTAAAGCTGAACTTTTTGCTCGGGAAAAGGTCGTCAAAAGCTTCTGTCCTTTATGTATTCGTTCATTCTCTCCATAATGTTCTTCAAGCTCTGGCCATAAACGAAGTGATCAACTCCGGCCCACCTGCACGCGTCTACGTACCAGAGAGCACCATCAGTGTATATCGGCTTCTTTCCGTACTTTTTAATCAGCTTGATGATGAAATAATACGCATCTAAAGAGTTCTGGTGCCAGCTTATTCGGAAAGAAAGAAAAGCTTTGATATTCGGCTCAAAGGCAATCCATAACCATACTTTCTTTCCTCCAACGTTTATTTCAGTCTCATCTATGAATACGGCCTTAACATCTTTTTTGCTTACATCAAAAGAATTCAGCACAAATG
>JBMFIC010000032.1:0-3535 GCA_049976505.1 Nitrososphaeria archaeon
CTGTTTATGATATATCTAAGAAGAGATAAGCTTAAATACAGAATAAGCAAAAACGCAAAATTCTAAATTTTTGCAAGGAAAGTATATATAGTTGGTACCATCCGCGAGCGTGATCTGAACTTATTAGGGTCTTAAAGGTCTAATCCTTTAAGTGATTTCTTTATCTGGTTATTGCGTGGCTTTAGAAGCATATAATCTTCTGCTCTCCTGCGGAAGGCGTTTTCTGCCAGCTGCTTATAAGCCTGCCTCCGATAGCTAAAACACAGGATAATGGACTTCGAGGAGCTAAGGAGGGCCCTTTCGGAGGACTTCAGCTGGTACTTTGCCGTGATGGACGGGAGGATGCCGGCCAAGTTCCTCATCGCAAAGAGGGTGAAGGCTGAGCCGGGCGGCCTAGAGGTCCTCGACAGGAACCTGAGGGAGTTTCTATCACTGTACAGGGACGTGAGGCACGGGGGACTTGACGTCTCAGAGCTTGAGGTCCCGAGCTACTCTCTCCTTGACTACTTCTCCGACCTTATGGACTCCTGGCTAAGGAGCTGCACCTTCTGCAGATGGGGCTGCAGGGTGAACAGGCACGAGAGGACCGGGGCATGCCAGCTCGGAGTCGAGAGCAGGGTCGCCTCATACTTTCACCACATGGGCGAGGAGCTGGTTTTCAGGGGAACAAGGGGCTCGGGGACCATCTTCTTCACGTCATGCAACATGAGGTGCGCCTTCTGCCAGAACGGGGACATATCGAGGGACAGGCTGAACGGGACCCCGCTCTCGCACGAGAGGGTTGCCGGCATAATGAGGGTCCTGGCGGACGAAGGCGTTCACAACATAAACCTAGTGGGAGGGGAGCCCACGGTTCACCTTCACACCATAGTCTGGGCTATAAGGGATCTGGCGTACGGGAAGCACGTCGTGGACGAGCTCACCCTTTATCCAAAGGCCGACCTGCTCTGGCTGCGCCCCAGGCCGAGGAAGTACAGGGGAGAAACAAGCGTGCCCATGCTCTGGAACAGCAACTTCTACATGAGCGAGGAGGCGATGAAGGTGCTCAGGGCTCTTATAGACGTGTGGCTGCCAGACTTCAAGTTCGGGAACAACAGGTGCGCGATAAGGCTCAGCAGGACCCCCTGGTACCTCGAGACCGTCACCTCAAACCTCCTGAGGCTGAAGGAGTGGGGGGAGGAGGCCGTAATAAGACACCTGGTCATGCCGGGGCACGTTGAGGACGACACCTACCCAGTGCTCGAGTGGATCGCCAGGAACATGCAGAACTACTGGGTCAACATAATGGGCCAGTACCACCCCGACGGCCTCGCGGATCCGCGCTCCCCGGCCTTCGATCCCAGGTACTCGGACATAGCGAGGTACCCGAGCAGAGAGGAGCTTGAGGCCGCCTACAGATACGCTGACGGGCTCGGGATAAAGTACAGGCTCGTATCATTTCACTAGGCATGCAGCAAATCTTTTATGCATCAATGCATAAAAAATATCATAGATGAGCGGGCTTCTGGAGGCTATTTTGAGGAGGTTCGAGGACAGGCCATCACAGCTGAGGGTCGTGAGGAAGATGCTCTCATACGGCATCTCGGTGAGGAACGGCTCCCTCTACTGCAACGACGTCGAGATAACCTATGCCGCCCTGGCTAGGGCGTGCGATGCCGATCAGAGGGTGGTGATGGAGGTCGTCAGGACCATAAGCTCGGACAGGTACCTGAGGAGCGTCTTCGAGAAGATAAGGGCGGTCCCGAACCTGGCCTTCCTCGCAAGGGAGCTCGGCTACGGGGCCCTCGAGATAGCTGCCAACGACCCCACCCAGAAGGGGATAGTGGCCGAGGTCACCTCCGTCATAGCCTCAGAGGGGCTGAGCATAAAGCAGGTGATCGCCGAGGACCCGGGGCTATTCGAGGACCCGAGGCTCTACGTGATAACCGACAGGCCAGTCCCCGAGAGCGCCATAAACAGGCTGAGAAAGATAAAGGAGATAAGGAGCATAACTATTTACAGTTAGCTTAAGCCCCGCCTTTAAGGGCGGGAGGAGGTTCGGCCCTGATCAGCCGTACATCGATGCGTAGGCCCCAAGGTCCAAAAGGCCGTGCCCTGAAAAGCTCATGAGTATGACCCTCTTCCTTCCCTCAGCCTTTGCCTTTTCCGCTATCTCCCTGATTATCGGAAGCGCGTGGGCAGTCTCGGGGGCAGGTATGTATCCCTCAGTCCTCGCGTAGAGCTCGGCGTATCTGAAGGCGGTTTCCTGGTCGTAGTCCCTTGCCTCAACTATGCCGTTCTTCATAAGGAGGCTGAGCGTTGGCGCCACACCGTGGTACCTGAGGCCTCCTGCGTAGATCGGGGGAGGAATGAAGTCGTAGCCGATTGTGTACATCATGAGCTGCGGCAGGATCTTCCCCGTGTCTGGGTAGTCGTACCTGTAAACGCCCCTGGTCATCTTCGGGACCTCGAGGGATCCCGACGCTATGTACTTTATCCTGTCCCTGTACTTGCCGTAGAAGGGATAGGCGACGCCCGCAAAGTTCGAGCCACCCCCAACGGCCCCTATTATGTAGTCCGGCACAATGCCCTCCCTCTCAAGCTGGATCATTGCCTCGAGGCCTGCTATAGTCTTGTACATTATGTCGGCGTTAACGACGCTTCCCACGTTGTACTTGCCGTTGTTCTTGAGAGCGTACTCGACCGCCTCGCTTATAGCTATGCCCAGGGACCCGTGCCTGTTCCTCTCGTCCTTCAGGAGCTCCCTTCCTATCTCCGTGAGCTCGCTTGGGCTCGGATGAACCTCGGCCCCGAACATCTTCATCATAGTGACCCTGTAGGGCTTCTGGTAGTAGGACGATGCCGTCATGAAGACCTTGGCCTTCAGCCCGTTGAGGGCGGCGGCAAGTGAAACCGCTGTTCCCCACTGGCCCGCGCCGGTCTCCGTGGTGACAAGGGATGCGCCGTCGAGCTTCGCGTAGTACGCCTGCGCGAGGGCGCTGTTTATCTTGTGGGAGCCGGTGAACGTGTAGGCCTCCATCTTCATGTATATCTCAACCGGGGCGTTCAGGTAGCTCTCGAACCTCCTCGCCCTTATCACAGGTGTTGGCCTACCAACCTGGTAGTAGAGCTCCCTGAGCTCGTCCGGAATCTTTATCCTGCTCTCCGTGGCGAACTCGTGCCTCAGCACGGTGGACGGCAGGATCCTCTGGAGAACCTCGAAGGACCTCTTGGTCTCGTCCTTAGGAGGCGGAAGAGGCTCTGGAAGGTCCGGAAGGATGTTGTACCACGCGTCCGGCATCTCGTCCTGTCTGAGATCTATCCTGTTGACCATGCCAATAGTAGTTGCGTTGATGTATAAAAATATTACTTAATGTTAATAATTTTGCATTAATGCGCTTTATCTGCGAAGGCTGTGCACGCCTTGCGGATAAGTTTATCTTTGCGGGCTTGCAATCAGATACATGGAAGACCTGAGGGAGTTCATATCAGGGCTTCCTAAGGCCGAGCTTCACCTTCACCTGGAGGGAACCCTTGAGCCCGAGATGATGCTTGA
>JBMFIC010000033.1:0-3278 GCA_049976505.1 Nitrososphaeria archaeon
AGGCTTTCACTGATTGTAAACCGCTCCAAGAACCCCTATGGCGGTGGGGCTCACGCCCAGCTCCAGGTAGTACATTGAGAGGATTGGAAAAAGGACCAGAAACGAGTCGTTGAGGAAGTGTCCCAATGAAGTGAATACAAGGGCCCTCCTCCTGTAGCTCTCAGCCATAGACGGTAAATTATTTATCCTCTTAAAACGCTTATGCCAGTTTCGCCATCTTTATGTCGCACGCCTCAAAGACGTCAACGTACTTCAGCTTTCCATCGAGGGCAAGGCCATAAGCCAGCCTGGTGAGCGAGTCCGCCTCGGAGTTCATCTCACGCGGTATCCACCTGAGCTCTATGCTTCTGTACATCCCCATCAGCCTCCTGGCCGCGGCGTGAAGGGGGATGAGCTTTCTTGACCTTATCCTGTACTCCCCCTTCATCTGCTTTATCACGAGGGCTGAGTCCCCCATCACGAGCGCCTCCCTGTCGTGCTCAAGCCCCCTCCTCAGGGCGCAGAGAAGGCCGGTGTACTCGGCAACGTTGTTTGTGCTCATGGAGGAAAAGGGCTCAGCTGCCAGGCCGTACCCGCTCTCCAGCACAGAGCCGCCCGGGTCCTTTATAACGTACGCGTACGTGGCTATGCCTCCCGGGTTCCTCGGCTCACACAGGCCGTCAAAGAAGATCTGGATCAAAATCCAAAGAAGTCCTCCAGCCTGGTTGCTCCGATGATCTCATCAAAGCTGAAGCCCAGGGCATCAAGGAGCTGCTCGAAGGTGCTCTCCATGAACTCTATGTACTTGTCAACGTCAACCTCCTCCTTCCTTGCGAGCTCCAGCGGCTTGACGCCGTCCTTGGTCGTGGTCTTCACGAACTCGATTATATCCCCCGCTTTTACCTCCTTCTTCTGGGCCAGCTGGAGCGCTGCCTTGACGTGCTGGGGCGTGGTGTCGGTGTACTTGTCCAGGGGCTTGTTCAGCATGACCCTGAACGCCAGCTCCTCGAGATCGAAGTTCCTGCTCCTCAGGTCGTTGTACGCCTTTCTTATCCTCTTCCTGATCTCCTCCTTAGCGTGCTCGAAGTCCTCCGGCGTCTTAACCTTTCCGAGGATGCTGACCACGTCGAAGAAGACCTTCTTTATGAAGTCAGGCACGTGGCTCTTCTTTCCCGACAGCCCCTTCACCTCAACGCTCCCGTCCTCGTACACGCCTATGTAGTTCTTCTTCCTCTGGCTGAAGGCAACGTACCTGTAGACCTTGTCAACCTCCAGGTCGATGCCAAGTCTCTCCTTTGCGAAGTTTATTATCTCCTTTATCTGATCATCGCTCGGGTTCTTCAGGAACAGGCTGTCCGTGTCCCCGTATATCACAGTCACCCCCAGCGATTTTGCCTTCTCGATTGTCTGCTGGATGGAGTACCTTCCAAGGGCCGTGGTGGACTCGGCCACCGGCAGGCAGTAGAAGGGGAAGTTCTCGAAGCCCATGACGCCGTATGAAGCGTTCAGCACGACCTTCAGCGCCTGGGATATCACGTTGTAGAACTCCTTCTCATCCTTGCTCCTGGCCTTCTTGCTCAGCTGCTTGAAGTAGTTGACCCTTATGTCCCTGAGCGCTCCTATGAGCAGCGAGGTCATGCCCCTGTTCTTCCTGCAGACCCAGTAGGCCGTGTTCGGGAGTATGTTGTCCTTGCACTCCTCGTGCGGGCACTTCACGGTCTCATAGCTGAGGTTGAAGACCTTGATTATGCTCGGGTACAGGCTCGCGAAGTCAAGGACCACGACGTTGAAGTGGACCCCGGGAACCGGCTCGATAACGAACCCACCCTGGTACTTCTTTCCCTTGATTATCGCCTTTGATACGGCCTCCTGTCCCTTGGCCTCTATCTCCTCCTTCCTCGGCACCAGCGCGTTCTTTCTCCTGTGCTCGTTTATCAGCATGCTTCTGATCCAGTTCGATACGCTGAGCCTTGATGTGTCCTCCAGGTTCATGTGGGCTATCCTTGAGAGCGTTATGAGGAGCTTCATGAGCAGGTCGTTGTCGTAAGAGGTTAACGCCAGGGTAAGCCTTGCATCTGTGTAGTTGTAGAAGGCCAGCTTCATCATAGGCAGGTCGTTTATGGATCCCTCAACCTCGACCTTCTCCTCCCCCAGTATCCCCTCGCTTACCGCGTTGAGAGTGTGCTCGGTGTACCTGTTTCCGAATGCGTAGCCCTGTATCGACTTGTTGACGAAAGTCTTGTAGAGATCTATGTGTATACCATGCTTCAGCGTCGCTATGTCCCTGCCAAGCGATATTGGCAATGCCTCCTTGGGCACCTTAAGGTTCAGGGCCCTGTGGTACAGGTAGGGTAGGTCGAAGGAGTCGCCGTTAAAGGTAACTATGATAGGGTAGCTGAGCATCAGGGCGAAGAGGTCAAGTATCATCTGTCTTTCATCGTCGTAGAGCTTAACCTCAACGTCCTTAGGCATCTCAGGCGCCTCCCCCATCTCCACGTCGGTCCTCCTTAGCAGGTAGACCACCTTTCTCCCGTCGCTCCCGACAAGCGCGATGCTTATGATCGGCTGCGTCGCCTTCTCAGCATCAGGAAGCCTGTTCTCAACCTCCGTGAGGACCTCAATGTCGAGCGCCGCCCTCCTCAGCTCCGGGAAGGACTGGGAGAGCAGAGCCGCGTACTCCTCGATGTACCTTCTAAGGTATTCGTCTGACTCCTTGATTGCCTCGGTAAGGGCCTTCTGCATGTCAGGCGACAGCTCGTTGGGTATCGGCTCAACCTTTCCATCCCTGATCCTTACGAACGTCCCCGGGATCAGCCCGGTGTCGTACAGGTAGTTCTCGTAGTACTTGATGTCCGCCTCGTAGCACGTCTCGATGTTCCTTATGCTCTTCTCGCTCGGGTGCCCTCCCACAGCTAGCGGATCCTTGGTTATGATCTTTGAGACCGTTATGATCTGATCTGTAAGCGGGTCCCACTTCTGCTCCGTGACTATGTCGATGACGTCGTCCCTCTTCTTCAGGTACGCGAGCTCGGCGGGGCTCTTCCTGCTGTAGCAGTACGGCCTGTGCCCCGTCTTGTCATAGTAGTAGTAAACCCTCTGGGCGCTGGGCTCGAGTATCTTCAGGTATGCAACACCCTTATCCCCATCGTAACCTGCTCCCAGAAGGAAACCCCTCTCAAGGCTGTCAGTATCCTTAACCGTTTCATTCAGGCGCTGAATAAGATCGTTAATCAGCATCGTTCGTTAGTTTGTCTTCTGAGTTAATAACCTTTATACGATGACAAATGAACGACAAGCCC
>JBMFIC010000034.1:0-3067 GCA_049976505.1 Nitrososphaeria archaeon
CGAGGTGATCAGAAGCCCGAGAGGCGTAGTAAAATGTCCTCTCGGGCACAGGCTTCATTCAGACCTCAACGGGGCGCTGAACATACTGAAGAAGGCAGCTGGAATAGTGGTGCAGGGCGTTGCGAGGCCTCTTTCATACATCGTCATGCACAGCGGAGTAGCTCCCGCTAAAGGGGAGTAACCCCTTAGACCTCGGGAACCCTCGCCCTTCAGGGCGGGGAGGAGGTCAGATGTAGGGGATCACGGCAATTACCTCCTGGGCTCCCTGTGATCTTACGGCGTCAAGCGTAAGCAGCGTTTCAACCAGGGACTCGTTCGGGTGTGGCTGAAGGCTGTTCACGTAGATTATCCCCTTTCCCTTAACATCAACGGGGATCCTCACGTACGTCTCCCCGTCGGGGAACTTTTTGACCTCTACAGGTTGGTACTCGATCCCCAGAATCCTGGATGCTGAGAACGCGATGTGCCTGCCGTTGCTTCCTCCCAGCGCTATGAAGTCCATAAAGGCTTTCTATTTCGCATTCTGATAAAAGCATATCTAAGGGTCACTTCATGTGTCCAGCGCGCTTCTGAGATGGCAGTCCACGCAACGGCACGCTTTCCAGGCGCGCATTTAGCTTCCTGTATGCCTTAACGGGATGAAGTGCACGTCAGGAAGCTCGCAGGGTTAAAAATCCGCGTCGTTCATCAGAGATCGGTTAAGAGCACGTCCTACAGGTAGGCTGCAGAACGTTTTTAAGGGCACGTGGCGGATCTCCTCAGACGGGTGCCAGCGCGGATCGATGGACTGCTTCACGTGCCTCGAAGAGCTGGTTTCCTTACATGCTAACTGGTCTGTAACATGAAAGGCCTATCCATGCCAGGTACAGAAGCCAGGGTCTAAGCGCGTAAACGTTCTGGGCCGGCGGGCTTGTATAATAAGTCTTAAAAACAGAAACGCGTATTTTATTCAGGAGCCGGCGCGTTTGCCGGCAATGAAAACAGGCGACGGCTCTGAGGCGTGATGAGGCTCGTCTTCTGCGGCTGAATCTGTAGCTTATCGAAGAGCGGCGAGCGAATAAGGTTAATAAGCATACGTTAGAAAGCTTATACGTGAGCGACATAGCGGTTATTTCAGGATCATCGAACCTGCCCCTTTCTTATACCATAGCGAGAGCCCTCGGCGTTGACCTCACGCCCACCGAGATCAGGACCTTTCCCGACAACGAGAAATACGTCAGGATAGACGGGGATGTGAGCGGCAAGCACGTCGTAATAGTCCAGTCGATGGCCTTCAAGCCGGACGTCTATCTTATCGAGACCCTCCTGCTGGCCTCAGCCGCCAAGGACGCGGGAGCCAGGAGCGTAACCGTTGCGGCCGCCTACTTTCCCTATGCAAGGCAGGACGAGAGGTTCAAGCCTGGTGAGCCTATAAGCGTAGCCGTCGTGGCCGATCTCCTGACCGCTGCAGGGGTCAACAACCTGATCACCGTTGATGTGCACAGGCACAGGGTCCTTGACTTCGAGAAGATCTTCAGGGGGAAGTGGCTGGACGTGTCGGTAATGCCCTACCTTGCCTCCTATGCAAAGAATGCAGGGCTAGTAGACGAGGAGACTTTCATCATAGGGCCCGATTCGGAGGCCATACAGTGGGCCAAGATAGCAGCTGAGAGCGTTGGCGTCAGGAACTACGGGGCCCTTAGAAAGAAGAGGCTTGGAGACACCGAGGTTACCGTCAGCGGGGAGCTTGACCTCAGGAACAGGAATGTCTTCATAGTGGACGACATAATAAGCACTGGCGGAACGATCGTTGAGGCTTCAAGGACAATAAGGGATCTCGGCGGGAGGCTGGTCGGGGTCGCGTGCGCACACGGCCTGTTCGTGAACGATGCGCTCTACAAGCTCTACAGGGAGGGAATATACAACGTCTTCAGCTCCGACACAGTTCCAAATCCGACAACCCGCGTGAGTTCAGCACAAGCTTTATCAAAGGGCATCCTGGAGATTATTAAGTGATGGGGCTGTCGGCTAGCCTGGTCTAGGCTGCCAGCCTTGGGCGCTGGTGATCGCCGGTTCAAATCCGGCCAGCCCCATTTTTTTATCAACTTCCAAGTTCTGTATTTAGCAGGAGCGCTTAACGCGCAAGCACCTCACACGGGGTTGGGAGCTTAAGCACGATTAAAGCAAAACCCCGATCATGCAGCAGATTACAATTAGCTAAAGCCCCGCCTTGAAAAGGCGGGGATGATCGAAGCGTAAAACATTTATGAACGTTTTCATACTTTGTTCTCATGGCGATGGCCGGTCAACTTGAATTCGGTGGGGCGCCTGAGCCGACCCCTCAGGCCATACCGGCCGTCGCCGAAAACACAGTTGAGGTAAAACCGAGCAATAAAAGGACCAACAAAGTGCGCCTGCTGCCGAGGGGAAGCGCTGAAAGGAAGCTCGAAAGGCTCGGAGATCTATTCGCGAAAGCATTTAACGAGCTGAACTACATGAGAAGGCAGCAGTTCTTTTCAGGGCAGAGGATAGACTTTGAGGGCACAGCCAGGGCTGTTTATGAAAAGTACAAGAGCGTGTTAGGATCGGCGAACGTCCAGCAGCTGATCAACAGGAACAATGAGGCATGGTCCTCATTCTTCAGCCTTCTGAAGGCAAAAAGGGAGGGAAAGCTTCCAGGCTGGCTCAGGGTCAAGCCCCCTGGTTACATGAAAGGGAACAAGAAGAGAAAGCTTCTGCTGTTAATAAGGAACGACGGCTACGTGGTTGATGAACAGAACAGGAGCATCTTTATCAAGCGGTTTAGCATAAAAATTCCTTTTGCAGGAAGGCTGCAGTGGTATGGGAAGCAAGGAAGACTTGAGATATATTACGACGAAACTAAGCAGGCGTGGTACGCATCAATTCCAGTTGAGGTTGGGGCCGAAGCTGCCAAGAACATCGTGAGGGGAGAGCGCAAAGAAATTCAGAGGGAGAAGCCTAAAGGAAATAAGAGAGCCTCAATCGACCTGGGAATAAACATACTTGCCTCAGCTGTTGTCTCCGACGGGACCTGGCTTCTCTATAAGGGCTCCAGAGCTAAGGAGGA
>JBMFIC010000035.1:0-3023 GCA_049976505.1 Nitrososphaeria archaeon
TGACTGTAATACTTGTGCCAAAGGAACGGTCAAGCTCAATTCGAAAGAAGAGAAGAGCTAGGAGATTGAAAATGCCGGCGTTAAGCGAAGATGAAGAGAAGCTGACGGATACGATAAACCGCCTCTTCCATACAAGACGTTCCTATTCAGGTATCAGTTTGAGGACTTTCTGAACTAGAAGCTTGAAACGCTCAGCGAGCCGCTTTCGGCTGTTGAAGGAGATGGCCACGGCAATGAAAGAAGCACGGAGTCTTAAAACAGCTCATCGAGAATGGCCCCACGAGCTTCACGACTCACAGATAATGTCCTGCCGGGACTCTTGTGGGTTGGCCGCCGCTGCGGCTTCTTCAAATGCGGGAGGAGGCGGGATTAACGGAGGCCCTTTCTAGCATTCCCGAGCGCTCAGCCGCCGGATAGGCCCTCTGCAACATATTTCAGCAGATTGATTGGATCCCTGTCAAGAACGTAGAGAACCGGGATTGAGCCCCACCTTTCCGTCTGATCCTCTACCTGCCTCAGGACATCCTCCGGGGATCCGAAGGCCATCAGCCTCCTCACGTGCTCCTCGGGAATAACCTCTGCGGCCCTCTCCAGCTGCTCGTCGCTGAACGGCAGCTCAACCCTCCTGATGACCTCGTCAACGACCCACCCATCCCCCATGTACTTCCTGTAGAAGTCCGGTGACAGCCTGTAGAACTTCGCGATGAACATCCTGGCCCTCCTGAGGCCATCCTCATCGTCCTCTGAGGAGGCGGCTATCAGCTGGAATACCCTGAACCCCCTCCTGCCAGAGGCGAGCAGCCCCTCCTTAATGCTTTCTATGGCCTCCCGTATGTACCCCTCAGGCGCCAAAAAATTTATCACAGCCCCGTCGGCAACGGCTCCGGCCAGCCTGAGCATTCTAAGCCCCATGGCAGCCAGGTACACAGGAACCCTGATCTCCTCCCTGAAGCCCGTGACAAGGGCCCTCTTCATCTTCACGTGCTCGCCGTCCATGTCAACGACCTCAAGCCTCATGAGCCTCCTCAGAGCTGTGATGGTCTCCTCCATTGCCCTCAGGGACCCCTTCATGCTTATCCCGAAGTTCACGAGGACCTCCTCACCTGGCGCTATGCTCAGCTCAAGCCTTCCCGGGTACATCGAGTAGAGCGTCGAGATCGAGGCCATCAGGACCGCGGCGTTCCTGGTCCAGGGGTTTACGGCGCAAGGTCCCACTACCGCTCCTTTAGTTGCTGAGAGCGCAAGGGCAGTCATAACGAGCGAGTCCTTGATCAGCACGTGCTCCCCGAACCAGATCCTCCTCACCCCTGCCTCCTCGGCCCTTGCTGCAAGACGTATCTCCTCGGGCGCCGTCCTCTCCTCCCCCATCAGAAGCCCGAGCTCCATGTTATTGCTCCTCCGGGATCGGATTTAACGGTTTTTGCTTACCCGAAGGTAACCTTCTCCACTCCGGAGCACTTCGAGAGGAGCTTTATCTTCGAGAAGCTCCCGGTGACCTTCAGCTCCCTGACGTCCTCGATCCCAGCTATGTAGCTCTCGATTATCTCGTCCGTGAGGTTCGTGAGGGTCAGCCTCTCAACGTCCCTGAAGACAACCCTCTTTCCCTCCCTCCTTATCTCCTCCCCGTCAACGCTTAGCTCCTTTATGCTTGATATGACCAGAGAGCTGGAGTCGGCAAGCCCCCTCTGGAACGACCTGGTTACCTGCCCTATGCCCTGGGCGCTTGCTATAAGGGACTCGTAGGCCCTGTTCGTGAGCTCCCCTATGGTCTTGCCGCTCTCGTACGCCATCCTCTTCACCTTTTCGAACAGGTCCCTCTTTACGCCCTTTATGGTCACGGTCTTCTCGTCCTTCCTTTCCTGGTCCTCCTCGTTAGTCATACCAGTAATATTGGTAAACCAGTATAAAAGGTTTTCCAAAAAATCTATTAGTGGCCCCGTCCAACATAGCTTCAGGTTGCCGGTCAAGCTGAGGGGAAAGTACATAAACCTATACACGTACAGAAAAAACGGCCAGCCTGTTAAGACAACGGTGCTCTTCTACTACGACGAGGGCGCTGGAAGGGTGCTGGTTCACACAGGGCACAGATCGGGGAAGGTGAAGAGGATAATGAGGAACCCGGAGGTGATGATCGAGGAGGCCGACATAATAGGGAGGCCAAGGGGCCCGAGGATGAAGGGAAGGGCAAGGGTCCTCGAGGGCGATGAGAGGGATAGGGCGCTGAAGCTCGTGACCGGGTGCTGTCTGGAGAAGCTCATATCCTACCTTGTCCACGACGTCATATTCAGAAAAAAGTCCGACGTGGTTGAGATAGTGCCCGAGGATCCCTAATAGGCCTTCTCCACTTCGTAGGCTGATATCTGCCAGTCCGGCTTAAGAGTCGACGCGACGCTCAGAAGGTGCTCAAGGGAGTCGACCTCCCACTTGCACACTGCGGCGTTTGCGTTCTTTGCGAGGTGGATCTCGAGGAGCTTGAGCCCTGAGGGCAGCCTGTTGTTCTTAGCCATGTCCATCAGAGCCGATGCGAACTGCATGACCCTGTCCCTCTGCTCGGGCTTCCACTGGTGAACAACGATTGCCAGCGGCATGTTATTTAATTGTCAGATCATATATTAAAGGGTTTTCAGGAAGGCGAGCTCGGGCCGATGAGAAACGACCGCCTCGCACGAGTGCTCCTGATGGACTGCAGGCGCCGCCCGGAGCCAGCGTTGCAGGACAAGCCGCTCAGTCATGAGCTGGCGCGCGTTAAGGCTGATGGCGCTAGGGGCCGTCCATCCTTTGTAATTGTCGCAGGATGTTCCGCAATCACGTTCATATACGATTTATCCCATGCTGTTGTATGCGGAGGGGCGGCTGGCGATGGGGACAGGATAGCGGGAAAAAGCCCAGCTAACACTATATATACATACTTTTAATGAAAAGATCTAGATTTTTGCATTTCTGCCTATTTTATATTTAAGCTTATCTCCCCTTAGATATATCATAAACAGCGTTTTTGCATCCTGCATGCATAGTTTTAGAAC
>JBMFIC010000036.1:0-2934 GCA_049976505.1 Nitrososphaeria archaeon
GTTTAATGGTGCAAATTGGACTAAATATATTACTCGCCATGCACGAACGGGAAACAAGATACCCGCCAATAGCGGATAACGATTACTGGGATGTACATGCATATACATCAGACGCACCACTGATCAAAAAACTGCTATATTTCATCAGAATGGACAAAGAAAGCATAAAACAGCTAAAGCGCGCCATATCTATTTATGAAAAAACGCTGAAAAACGAGCAATCTCATTAAAAATTTGATGAAGCAACTATTAATTTAAACTGATCTATACCGGTATAGATTGTCTTGACGCAGGAACAGATCTGATGCCCAGGCTGAGCGAGCTCGGGCAAAACTTTTTGCTTAAAAGTTAATATAAATGTGTTCAAATTATCTTTTTAAGGTGAAAGCATCTGGCCGGGGCTTCTGCTTCTGGCTCAGATATGGCTGGACGGGCCTCAGGAAGGCTATCGGCCCAGTACCTTAACTCGAACGAGAGGGTACTGTATGAGACAAGGCCTTCCTTCGTCTGCATGTCGATCGGGATGATACTATGGTTCGTGATCTCAAGCTACTTCCTGCTTGCCCTTGCCGCCATGTTCCCGTCCGTGGCTTTTGCGTTCTTCCTCATCTGGTTCCTCATCTCCTTCCTTCCCCTGCTCACTAGGATCATGACCTGGAGGAACACTTTCTACGCCCTAACAGATCAGAGGCTGCTGATTGGCAGCGGGGCCTTCAGCAGGAAGGTCGTCGCAGTAACTTATGAGAGGGCAGGGGGCATGATAGACTACGCAACCTACAGGATCACCGGGACGTATGTGAGCCAGGGCTACCTTGGCAGGATGTCCGACTACGGCACAGTTGTCTTCATAACAAACAGGGGCAACATCCTCTGGAAGTGCGTGAGGCACCCCCTGGATCTCAGGAAGTTCATAGAGGAGACCGTGAAGAGGGCCCAGCACGAGGAGCACGTGAAGAACGTTGCCGTTGACGCTGCCGTGAACAGGGCCGCCCAGATATCCGTGGACCAGCAGTTCGGCATCCTCCCGAAGACCGGGGCTCAGACGAGGATCCAGATACCGCCAATAGAGGCCCAGCCCCTCCCATCCCAGGCATCGGCCGAGGCCCAGAAGATAGAGAGGATAGAAAAGCTGAAGTCGCTCCTCGACTCCGGCGTGATAACCAGGGAGGAGTACGATCTGCTGAAGAGGAGGGTCCTTCAGGGGCAGGCCCCTCCGCCCATAGAGGATCAGCTGGTCAGGCTCAGGCATCTTTACGAATCGGGGGCAATTACGGCCGAGGAGTACGAGACGGAGAAGAGGAGGCTGATTGAGGCCTCGTGATTACCTGGCTAGCTGGCGAGGACGATGAGCAGGGCCGCGGGCCTGCTTGCTGTTCTGAGCGTCCTGGCTCCATGGTCTCTGTACTACGTCGCGGCATTAAATCCCGGATCGGTTTCGTGGGGCATAGCGGTCAGCTGGCAGCTACTCCTGCTATGGTACGCGCCCCCTCTTGCCGGGGTTTCATACTTCACCCAGTGGAACGCCTTTGATGCGGGCATGAGCCTTCTTTCGTTCGTTCTCGTCATCTCAGGTGGCTCGATGATGCTCAGCAGTAGGCGCAGCAGGGCTGGAGCAGGGATCGTCATTCTGGGCAGCCTTTCCTATTTCGCGGTCATCCTCCACGACCTCATCCTGTACCGCGAGCTCTGGTTTCCGATAGCTCCCCTCATGGCTCTTGGGGCGGCGATCTCGGGTTTCAGGTCCGGACCTCCTGACGTTAGAGGGGCGCAGGAGGCGCCGAGGGGGCTGACGCCCGAGCAGCTTGAGCAGCTGGAGAGGCTCAGAAGGCTTCTCGACTCGGGAGCGATAACCCAGGAGGAGTACGAGGAGCTTAAGAGGAAGATTCTTGAGGGCCAGCATCCCAGGAGCTAACGCTTATAAGTTCGGGACGCCATGTAAAACCTGTACGCTTGACCAAGCACTGTCCATTCTGCGGGGCTCCCAACCCTGATGACGCTGTCTACTGTATAAAGTGCGGTCGCAGATTCCCCGCCGAGGCATCACAGCAGGCCACGGGCCAGGGCTCACAGCCAGGCGTCATGTTCTGCCAGGACTGCGGCTCACCGGTCCCCTACGGAATGACCTACTGCCCGGTCTGCGGCTCCTTCAGGCTCGGGCCCAGCCCTCCATCAAGGATACCCAGGCCCGAGGGGGTTCTGCTGCTGGGGATCATCCAGATTATAGGCTCGGCCATCCTTATGGCGATTGGGGCTGCAGCCCTTGCAGGAGCTGTTGCATTGCCTCCAGGCCTGGTCTCCGGGGCCCTTCCAATCCTCGCGATATTCGCTTCCTGGTTCATTATAATCGGGGCGATAACCCTGCTGGCCGCAATCGCCTTCATCTCTGGAAGGGAGTGGGGGAGGATATTCATGATGATAGCCGCAGTGATTGAGCTCTTCAACTTTCCCATAGGAACCATAATCGGGATAATAGTCCTATGGTACCTAACGAGGCCGAGGGTGAAGGCGTACTTCAGGCAGCCAAAGTAGATCACAGAACGGTTAATCAGCGTGACGACATCTCAGCCTGCAGGATGGCAAGGGCGTGAGGGCCCCTGGAGGCCCCTGCAGCATGTCCTGGGTGCAAGCCACTGAGCCCGCTTCGGCCTCCCGGATTCAGGCCATCACCTGGAGTACAGGACGGCCAGCATGCTGAAGTACCCCTTAACCGCATAGGCTGTATCCACCGGCCTGAAGCCCTTGCCCTCGAGAGCTCCGGCGAACATCAGTGCCCCCCAGTAGTTGTCGGGCTTCGCCGAGCTTATAATTTCCTCGTCCAGGTCCAGGAGCCTCCTTAGCTGGCCGCTCTTCACGATGTCCATCATGATCCTGTCGTGGAGCTTTGCGGTGAACGAGAAGCCGTATGGCCCCAGGGCTGAGTGGGCGTGGCTCTGG
>JBMFIC010000037.1:0-2805 GCA_049976505.1 Nitrososphaeria archaeon
GAAGAGAAGGGAGCGCCAGACAGAATGCGACGGGAAGGTGAGGGGAATAGGGGTGGCGTGCGCATGGCACGGTATGGGAACAAGCAGGGCTGCGCCGCAGTACTCGGCGGGGTACGTAGTCATGAGGAAGGACGGATCAGTTGACGTGTACACGGGCATTACTGAAATAGGCCAGGGAACCGCCACAGGAATAGCGCAGATAGTATCTGAGGTGCTCGGGGTTCAGATTGGCCGGATAAACGTGCACGCGGGCACCACTGAGGCCCCAGATACAGGGGCAACTCACAGCTCGAGGGGCTCAAACCTTGGATCAATGGGGGTCTACGTGGCCGCGATAAAGCTGAGATGGAGGATTGCCAGGTATGCCGCTGACGTTCTGGGCTGCAGCGCGCTAGAACTTGATTTCAGAAATGATGAAATTATCTGCACAAGAAACGGAAGGTCGGTGAGCATAAGGGACCTTGCCCGATCAGCGCTGGAGAAGGGATACGAGCTCTCGGCTACGGGCTACTACGCGTTCCCGCGCGGTGAGTTCGATGAGGAAAAGGGACAGGGATTCATGTACGTCATGTTCAGCTACATAGCTCTCATCACCGAGGTTGAGGTTGATAAGGAAACGGGGGTCGTGAAAGTAAAGAAGGTATGGCCAGGCCTTGCCGCAGGAAGGATAATAAACCCGCTCCTTGCCAGGGAGCAGCTTGAGGGCGCATTCATACAGGGCATGGGGTTCACGCTCACGGAGGAGCTCGTGATCAACGACGGAAAAATAATGAACCCATCCCTTGCCGACTACCTTGTTCCTACCACAAAGGACGTTGAGGACCTGGAGTTCGGAGAGCCGGTGTTCGCCAGCGACTTCTCAAGGTACGGGCCTTTCGGCGCCAAGGGCATCGGAGAGATGGCGCTTATCCCAGTCCCAGCATCAATACTCAGCGCGATTTACAGCGCAACAGGCGTTGAAATAAACAGGGTCCCGGCAACTCCTGAGGTTGTTTACAGGGCCATAAGAGGGGGCGAGGTGTGATGAAGTACGTTGAAGTTACAAGCTCTCAGGAGCTTGACTCCCTTATGAGGGAGCTATCATCTCAGGGGAGTAGCTACTACATAATTGCCGGAGCAACCGATGCGATGATAGCATGGAAGAGATCGAGGAGCTTCTTCAATTCCCTCGACTACGTGGTAGACGTCTCAAAAGCTGACGATATGAGGAGCATAGAGATCGAAGGAGGGATCCTGAGGATTGGGGCCTCGGTCACCATCGAGGATCTTAAGAGGTCAGAGCTTGTTATGAGGCTGCCAGCCCTGAAGGAGGCCGCGGCCAGGTTTGCCACGTGGCAGATAAGAAACGTGGCGACCGTTGGGGGGAACCTTGGAACTGCAAGCCCGGCGTCCACGCTTGCCCCGGCCCTGCTCGTCTACGATGCGGAGGTTGAAACGTCCGGCGTCGTTAAAAGAAGGATCAGGCTCAGCGACTTCTTCGTTGGCCCCAAGAAGAACGCTTTGATGAAGTACGAGTACATCAAGGGCGTCGCTGTTAAGATAAAGGAAGGAAGGGGCGCGTACGAGGAGATCGGAAAGAGGGAGGGAAACATAATACCCATAGTGAACCTCGCTCTGCATCTGATCACGGATGATGGGATCATAAAGGAAGCCTCCTTAGCGCTTGGTAGCGTTGCTCCAACCCCGGTAAGAGCTGGGAACGCTGAAAGGGCCCTTATAGGAAAGAGCGTTCAGGAGGCCCTCAAGTGCAACGGACAGGAGCTCTTCAGGGACATATCGCCTATAACCGATTTCAGGGCCTCAAAGGAGTACAGATATGCCATGTCGCTCGCCCTTCTCAGGAGGGCTCTCAGGAGGTTGGGTGAATGAGCTTGCAGAAGATCAGGTTCGATCTTAACGGTGAAGAGGTAGAGGCTGAGTTCGAGCCAGGAGAGACCGCCCTTGACGTCCTCAAGGAGAGGCTGAACGTCGTTGACGTAAAAAGGGGATGCGATGAGGGCCAGTGCGGGGCGTGCACCGTGCTGCTCGACGGAAAGCCGGTACTTTCGTGTCTTCTGCCGGCGCAGAAGCTCAATGGACGAAGCGTGAGAACGCTAAGCGGTCTTATGTCGGAAAGCAGGATGAGGGCTCTCAGCGAGGAGTTCGTCAAGGAGACTGCCTTCCAGTGCGGCTACTGCACATCGGGCTTCCTGATAACGATATACTCTTTCATCGAGGACAGGCTCAGAAGGGGAGACGTGCAGGAGGACGATGAGGCCCTTAGGAAGGAGCTGAACGACGCACTCGTGAACAACATATGCAGGTGCGGCGCATACAAGGAAATCGAGAGGGCCGCGCTGAGATCCTTTAAGCTTGCGCTTGGAGAGAAAGAGGATCGCTGAGCTTTTTCAGGATATGCCCAGTATTTCCTTAAGCAGAGCTATCCTTATGTACATTCCGTTCTTTGCCTGCTCGAAGTACTTTGCCTGCGGAAGCTCATCAACGTCAGGCGTAAGCTCATCAACGCGAGGCAGCGGGTGCATGATGTAGGGTATCTTCTTTAGCCTCGTCAGCATCTCCTTGGTTACCTTGTAGCTCCCCCTGACGCGCTCGTACTCGCTTGGATCCGAGAACCTCTCCTTCTGAACCCTCGTTACGTAAACAGCATCGAGCTGCTCGGCAACGTCCTCGAGCCTTTCGGCGAACTTGTACCTGACCCTCTTCAGCTCGCTCAGAACGTCATCTCTTACCTTAAGTGATGGGGGTGATATGTAGTAGATGGTCACGTCGTCGAACTTGTCGAGCATGAGCGAAAGGCTCTTCACA
>JBMFIC010000038.1:0-2724 GCA_049976505.1 Nitrososphaeria archaeon
GTAGATGACTCCTTGCGTAGGGATCCATTATGGGGCTCTTTTCGCCGTAAATATAAGGGAGAACCATAACTTTTGATGGAGTCCTCGCCAGCCTGTTGAGCATGGCAAAGCTCTTTACCCTTAGAAGCCTCCTGAGGAGGTCCATCACAGCCCCTGCGGCGCCCGTGGTTCCAACGACGTAGAACATGTCAGGCTCAGGGCTCAGGTCAAGATAAAAGCCATCAAGTGTGACGAGCTTGTAGCATGATAGAGGGTAGCCGTCGTTCCCACGTTAAGGGTTGTAGCTCCCTCAGTAAAGGCACCAGCGGAAACGGCGCCAGCTATCGAGTCCGTCAGCGGCGGCAGAACCTTCAGCCCATGGTCAGCTGTCAGGGGCTCGTTCATTATTGCTGGAAGGGAAATCCGGCTCAGACCAGTCTTGTCCAGTATTTTATTGCTGTTGCAGCGTCTTCTGTAGTTATTAAGAATCCCTGCGCTCTGCAGTATTGTTGGACCCGTAGCAAAACTGCCCGCCATTCTTAACATTATGTACGATGTTATATCTTTGGCCATCGCTGCCTCGCTCATCTTTGATGTGTTCTTGCCGAACCACAGGGGGCTTGAGGGGCCAGTGCTGGGGATCTGGCGCGCTGCCTGTCTCTTAGATCATGAGCTGCCTGAGCTCCTCATCAATCAGCTCCCTTCCGCGTGGATCGCTGTAAAGGATGATGTTGGTGAGCAGCCTTCCACGTTTATCCATCAGAATAAACGTAGGTGCCATTGAGGGATCGCCAGGTACGCGTCCTTCGGATCAACCAGCGAAAGAGCACGGCCGAGGATCTCCATGAAAGCCGAGTAGAAGGCCTCAGGATCAACCTCCACGTACGCCTGCTCGCTGGTGAGAACCTCTGGAGCTCTCCTCCTGCACTTGGCCACACGCCTTCCGTTTCTGTACATGCTGCACTTGAAGCCTGTCGTGCCGCGATCTACAGCTATGTAGTACACGCCCTGTTCTTAGAGCTAGCGTATTTATAGTTTTAATGAAGACAAAGAATAAATGTCCTCTTGGTCTTTAAAATCTAAACTTCTCCAGAGGGCACAGCTATGCTTACTGCCTTTCCTGATTCAACTCCCCATATGTACCATACAACCGTAGCTAGGAATCCGGCGACCCACCAGAGCACGTTCAGCAACATGTAATGCGACAGCGTTAGCATTGATCCTATGTACAGGAAGGGGATTGAAATCAGAAACGTGAGCCCTCTGTTCAGGCCCACGAACGTTCCCCTCTTGATCGTGGGCCATATTTCAGTCTTCAGCGCGTCAGCTGCCTCCCATGCAAGCTGCGGCCATACCTCGGCAAGTATCAGCAGTATCCAGAACGCGCTCAGGTCCTTTGACCAAACTGGCACGAAGAAGTAGAAGAGGGCAAAGCTGACCAGCGACAGGAAGTATGAAACGACTAAAAGCTTCTTCCTGCTCCACCTGTCAGCGCCAAGGCCCAGCAGGCCCCCAAAGAAAGCCGCAAGGGTTCCTATCATCAGTATCTGAGGTACAAGGTTTGTATAGAATATAGGTCCCAGCGTGTATGTGACAAGGCCATAGGTGACCGTGTTCGTGTCAGCAAGTATCAGCGCTATCAGGAACCTGAAGAGCAGATCCCTGCGCCCCTTGATCCTGACCTTTTCTGCTTCCTGTAGCGCCGGCTTAACAGCGGGAGCAACGGATGGCGTTGCTGCTATGGGGCCAACTGCGCTCAAGCTGGCGCTGGGCCCAGTCTTGAAGTACTTTTTAGCCTCCTCCTCGGCATGGCTCGACCTGCCGGCGGCCTCAAGCCATCTTATTGACTCGGGCATGTGGTACCTGATGAAGATTAGCAACCCTATGATCACGAGAACTATAATGCCAGCAACGGTCTTGCTGAATATTGGGGAAGAGGAGAAGCTGAATGATCCAACGATCCCTGAAATGAGAGAGCCGAGCTCGATGGTGTCAAGCGTTATCATGTACGCCTTGCTCCTGTGCTTTCTCGGGTAGTACTCGTGCATGGAGGTCATTATGACGTTCTGCTCGGATCCTCCGGCAAATGTCAGGAGACCAACAGAAATAAGAGCGAGCACGTAGTTGAAGGTAAATATTATCAACAGTCCCGCAATTGCAAAGATCGTCATCGAGATGTAGAAGGTCTTCTTCCTGCCTATCCTGTCTGTGACGGGCCCAATTATCATTACTCCGATTGCCAGCCACAGCGACGATCACATCACCGCCAGAACCCTGAAGAAAACTGGGAGGGTGAACCAGGTAGATACTACTGATGAAAGGGCAAAGGAGTAGCCTTCCAGTATCATGCCGACGGCGAAGGATGCAAAGATCCACCAGTGCACTTTAGTCCATCCAGTCTCCTCGACCTCGGGCGATACCCTGAACTGGCTCATTGTTTGTTTGCTCCTTAACTGTCGTATTAAAATATATGCTAACTATTTGCCTAAAAATTTCGGTTTTATTTTAAATTTTGTTTATTTTCATTTTAAAAATTATAATTTTAATATGTTTTCGTTTAATTTTATAAAAGTTTTTCGAAGGGTAAACAATAAATAGGAATTTCCGTTCATTGTTCTTGCGTTGTACGATTTTTTAAGCTTCAATCTAGATGACAGCTCTTCCTGAATACTTTTAAACGGGATCTTCCACAACACTTTGGCTCTTACATTGTCAGTAGCCATTTTTAATAACTCGCAGAAAAAC
>JBMFIC010000039.1:0-2513 GCA_049976505.1 Nitrososphaeria archaeon
GTTACGATTACGTTCTCAGCAAGCGGAGGTAGCGGCCAGTACGTCTACTCGTGGACTATATACTCGCCATCGGGATCGGTTGCGGCAAGCGGAACGTACCCCAGCTCGGGCTACACGTCATCGACAAGCTACACGATAGGGTTCACGCCATCCTCAAGCGGAACGTACACGATAGATCTCACTGTGACCGACTCACTCGGCGATGTTGCAACTGCGAGCGCATCGCTCAGCGTAAACGGACAGCTGACGATAGTCAGCTTCTACGTCAGCCCCAACCCCGGAACAGCAGGGCAGACAGTAACCGCGTACTGGAGCATTTCGGGCGGAACGCCAAACTACCTCGTTTCAATAAACTGGGGCGACAACACCGTAGGTGACAGCTACGCCGGCTCATCAACCTCAGGAACGTTCACGCACACGTACTCTGCGCCAGGAACCTACACGGTGACCCTCACGGTCACCGACTCGGCCGGAAACTCGGTATCCGCAACGTACAGCGAGACGATAAACCCGAGCGGGTGGACGGCCACGTTCACTGAGAGCGGTCTACCGCAGTACAACGCGCTTGGACAGACCGTCACTTGGAGCATAACCATAAACGGGCAGACCTACACTGCTCAGGCAGGACACTCGATAGTCGTGAGCGCGCTCACTTCAGGGCAGAGCTACTCTTGGAGCGCCGAGAGCCCGATCAAGGTCGTGATAAACAAATACGGCGCGTACGTGTACTACGTGGCAAGCCCGAGCTCAGGCACAGTTTCTCAGTCGAACTCGAACATATACATCACGTACTCGGAGGTTCAGCCGCGCGGGAGCTCAGACGTTTCAACGTTGTCAAGCCCGAGAGACGCTGGCATGCAGGTCGCTCCTGCCGCAACGTGGAACGGAAGGGCTGCCCAGCATGCCATCAGCGTGAGCTGGGGGATGAATCGAGCTCATCGGCTTCTACTAGCTCGGCAGGCGCTTCTTTTTTATGCACGTATATTTCGCCCCAAGAGTGCAGTGATTACTTTCAAAATAACCAATCAGTTATTAATATTTAATATATGATATTTGGCATTGCGTCGTTCCCAGAGGAATAATAATAATGTGACGAACACCCACATGCAGGAGCGTAAAGCTTATTAAGGTTCATTTTTTACATCCAGTAAAATTTGACACGTTTTCCGGCCTTTCTGGCGCATTAGGTTCGAGAAGCAGATCTGCAATGCGATGAACGGTAAAGTTTTATTCTATAACGAATAAATTTCGGTCATTAACGATAACATGCAGCTCAGTGACATTGTTTTTCGCACTGAGGCGGAATAACACCTTAATAAGCGTTTCGCTCCTGTGTGAGGCATGAGGCACAGGACATGCGGCTCAGAGCGATTAGAAACTTTGCAGAGTGTAGCTGATAAGGCAAAGGCCGGAGGATAAACCGCATCAGCCCGATAGAGTTATGAATGTAACAAAATTTCAGCGGCAAGCATGTTGGCTAGATCCCTGCCTCTGAAAATGAAGCGCGTATGAATGGATTCACGTAATAAGAGCTCGTAATAATCCAGTAGATAGGAAGGCGGCAGGAGAAAACCGTAAAAATAAACCGCTGGGACGATCCCCCTTTTCCAGAGGAGCAGCACGTGCAGCGGATCGACAACCGTGAACACTTCAGCCCAGTATACGTATGACGTGTACTCTGGAGGTCTTGAGGGATCCAGGAGAAGCTCTGAAAGGCCTGTCTCTCGGTCCTTCTCCGAAAAGCGCGAATAAGCTGTTGCCTCCGCAAGGCTTTCCTCTATAACTTTTGCCGCGTATCCAAGCCCCGACCTGCTGTTCTTCCTGTTGTAAGCGTACGCGTGAGCGAGCTCGTGGAGAACGACTAAAGACATCAGATTTACGAACGCCTCTGTTTTTCCTTTGGAATCGGCCCACCTCCTCACGCGATCCGGGGAAATTATGATGGCTGGAACGCTAATCCGATCATTATAATGGGGAGGAACACGGGTTATGAAGGCTCCGACGGGATAAAAGATGTCTTTTCTGCATCTTTCAAGTGCATCGCTTTCGCTAAAGGCGATAAGGATTCTTCTATATTCTTCCTCTTCTTCTTTATAGTAGACATCCCTGTAGCCTTCAAGCATTTCGGCTAAACAGCTTCTGTTCAAAACCTTCTCTGGAGGGGCCAGCTCATCCATGGTTTTTTCGCTCACTGTGTAGATAGGTATTTGGAAAGCGAGGTGGGTCAAAAAACCTCCAATGCCTATCACCTTTTCATCGATCGTCCTTGGAGTTCTGTAACCTGAATCATAATCTTTGATCTGCAGGCACATAAATAAAATTATATGACGTTTCTAATATACTTTTAGCGCATTAAACTAGGTCTATTAACCTACGAGCTCATCAAGCATGCGCTTCACAAGATGCTTCGCGGACCGCTCCTTGACCTTATCAATGCTGTTGAATCTGGTGATAAGCCTTTTGAAGCATCTTGTATTTGTAAAGATGGGGCTCGAAGGAGTCACAAACCAAAC
>JBMFIC010000040.1:0-2212 GCA_049976505.1 Nitrososphaeria archaeon
CCCTTGCAGGCCCTATGACAAGGAGCCTTCTGGCCCTGTAGAAGCTCAGAGGTATGCTGGAGCCGAAGTCCAGAGGAAGGGATGAAAGCTCCCCAGAGTCAGTCCCGAAGTTTATCTTGACCGCAGGCACCCCGAAGCTCCTCGCGAGCTCGTAGACCTCATCTGCCAGCTCCCTGTCGGTCCTGTAGGTCCCCCTTTCGTCCCTGAGGTAGTCCGAGTAGACCACCGAAACGTGATCGGGGATCCTGAAGGAGTGCGGGGATATGACGAGGATTGTCTCACTGCGGTGCTTCCTTCCGCAGGCAGCAGCTATCCTCCTGAGGTCCCTCACATCCGGATCCTCCGGGCTGAGCAGCTCATCCCCGTGGGGAAGTATGCACGCTCCAGTTATCATGATAACATGTTACCTCTGCCTCCTAATTTGCTTTGACTACAGCTTCAGCATTATCACAACGTCCATGACGTTCGTCCCGGTCGGGCCCGTCCTTATCAGCCCGCCGGTTCTGCTGAAGAACGTGTACGAGTCGTTGTCCATCAGGAACGCGTCTGGATCGAGGCCCAGGCGCTCAGCCCTCTCCCTCGTCGTCCAGTCGGCAACGGCACCGGCAGCGTCCGTCGGACCGTCTATGCCGTCCGTGCCAACGGCCGCAGCCACCTCTCCCTCCCTCAGGAGCTTAACCAGGCTCAGGACCAGCTCCTGGTTTCTGCCTCCTCTGCCTCTGCCCCTGACCGTTACGACGCTCTCGCCGCCTGCAACAAGAACTGACCCGCGGGGCATCCTCTCCAGCTCACGGTACAGCCTCACCGCCTCCTCCCTCGCCTCCCCTCTTATGACCGTCCCCAGGTTTTTGGCCTTCAGCCCCATGAGCCTCGCCCTCCTCTCCACTGCCTTCAGGGCGTCCGCGTTGCTCGCCACTATGGTGTTCCTTACCCTCTCGTATGGGAACTCCGAGGGCTTCACGCTCTCATGAACCCCGTACCTTTCAGGGCTCTGCAGGATCTCGCAGACGACCTCATCGTGAACGTCATGCCTCCTCATCACCTCCAGGGCATCGGCGAAGGTCGTTGGGTCAGGGGCCGTGAGCCCCGATGCGATGGTCGACAGGTCGTTGTCTACCACGTCCGATACTATGTATGCGTCGATCCTGGCCTCCGTTATGCTCACAGCCCTTCCGCCCTTCAAATATGAGACGTGCTTTCTGACAGCGTTCAGCTCGTGTATGTCAGCCCCGGAGTTCATGAGGGACCTCGTGACCTCCCTTATCCTCCAGGGCGAGACGACGAAGTCCCCAACGATTGACGAGGCACCTCCGGATATAAGGAAAACGACCCTTTCGTTTCTTCCCATGTTCCTTAGGAGCGAGCTGATGATCCTTGCAGCGTCGTAGCTGTTGAAGTCGGGGAACGGGTGCCCGGCCTCGAGGCCGCCCTCAAGCTTCACGTTTGATGCCGCGAACGCCGTCCTGGCCATGCCCCTGAACGGCGGGAACATCCTCGGGGCTGCCTTGCCCACCGCTATGACAACGGTCCTCTCCCTTTCATCGATCCCTATGCTTCGCGCGGCCTCTGCCATCCTCTCAAATGGATCGGCCGCGCTGAGGGCCTCCTCGAGTAGCTCGAGCACGATCCTGCTCCTTTCGGAGATCGCTATTTCGTCCGCGTTCCTTATGAACACGAAAAGGAATTGATGTCCTGCGATTTAGAGCTTGCTGTAGCTCTTAAGCTCCCTGAGGAGCCTCTCCTTCTCGCCCTCGCTCAGGAAGGAGGATGCTATCGAGTTCCTGGCTATCTTCACGATCTCCTCCTTCGTCAAGCTCTGCTTGATAGCTACCTGGTAGTAATTTTCATTAATGTACCCGCCGAAGTACGCCGGGTCGTCAGAGTTTATTGAAACCATAATGCCGAGGTCAAGGGCTCTCTTCACCGGCACGTCCTTTATGTCCTTGAAGTACTCAACGGCCACCGACGCAAGTGGGCACATGGTTACAGGGATCCTGTTCTGGGCCACGTAGCTCACGAGCGATGGGTCCTCGAACATGTGGTATCCGTGATCGATTCTGGCAACCTTGAGCAGCCTTATTGCCTCCCACACGTACTCCGCTGGGGCCTCCTCGCCTGCGTGTGCAACGGCTATGAAGCCCTCCTCCCTTGCCCTTCTGAATACCCTCTCGAACCTTGATGGAGGGTTGCCAAGCTCCTTGGAGTCAAGGCC
>JBMFIC010000041.1:0-1987 GCA_049976505.1 Nitrososphaeria archaeon
GGAGCCTTGCTTCATAAACAGTTTCGTTTACAAGCATGCCTCCCCACCTTTCCGTTGTTCTGAATGAGAACGGCGGTATGATTCCGTTCAGCGGCGCGGGCTGAAAATTCACGTAGTCGATCGGGTTGCCGTACGGCCCCCAGAAGCCAACTCTTGGCGCCTGCTCAAGCACGCCCCACGTGCCTTCATCAATTGGGTACTGGTTCGGATTGAAGACCCACATAAGCAGTATGTAGCTACCGTTGGGGTAAACATAGGCAACGCCGTAGAGAGGCGGGGTCATCATTTCAAGCGGGTTCGTCCCGGGCGTGATTATGTAAGGCGGCTGTGTTCCTATCATCAGCACCCCGCTCATGAGCATGGCTACAAGTCCCGCAACCCCAAGCACTGCAGTAATCAGGATCACGATCAGCGCCTTTCTCATGGTCTGAAGGATCAGGACATAGACGCGCTATTTTAGCTTTTTCTTATGCGAGCGCGCATGACTGCTGAAAGCATGTCCCTGTACATCTCATGAAACCTGCTCTGAGGAACGCGAGCGGACTCAAGCAGTAAGTCATCCTGTCCTCCGGCATATGCAAACACTCGGCAGGCATTAAGAGCCTCATCAGCAGATCCACATAGATCAGGACTCGCTTTTCAGAGCGTCCTTCAGCTTGGCCAGCTTATCGATGAGCTGTTCTGCGCTGAGATCAGAGCTTGCTCTTCACCCTGCACAGCGGACAGAATGAGCGATTCTGGATCGGATCTCACGGCATGCAGATGAGAGCACAGCATATAACGCATGTGACTTAAGTCACGCTCTGGAGCAACAGGAAGCAGGCAGACTCACCGAGCGCATAAAAATGTGACTTAAGTCACGTTCGCACCCAGTTGAAAAAGAAGCAAAATTTTTTCTGGCGGGGGCGCAAAAACTGTGGCAAGTAGGTGCGTCTAAACGTGCTCGCTGAAAGCCCTGTTCCTGTGAAAGAACTTCAGAACTGGCCTTTCACGGCGAGGAGCAAAGTCCCTTCTGCGCTCCGGCCTCGTCCTCCTGCAGTATTTCCTTGCCGGAATGAACTGGATCTCAGGACTGGATGGAGGAAAGGCAACAAAAGCTATTGAGGCGGTGGAGCTGTAAAGGTGGGCATCTGGGATAGGCATGTCAGGTCCTCTTCTCAGGAGGATCCTCGATGCCCTTCGGCGTGATGGCAAAGACGGCCTCTGCCTCAGGGTGGTAGGGCGAGTCAACTATCCTCGCGATCCTGTACCTGCCCGCCTTTTTCAGAAAGAGTCTGTACGTCGTTCCGTGCGCAAGTATGTTGCCTCCTGCGGCCCTTACCTGCTCGCTGAAAAGCTGTTCGGGCGATGCGCTGACCTGATTTGTTGCGAGAACAACGACGCCGTAAACTTCTGCTGTCCTCAGGATCTGGTGCAGCATCGCGTTCAGCTTCTGCTGTCTCTCCGCAAGCGTGGCCCTCCCGGGATACTCGGCCCTGAAGTGCGATATCATGGAGTCGATGATGAGGACCTTTGCCCTCTCCTCCTCGATGTGCTTTCCTATCTCCCTGAGTATGAGCGAGAGGTGCGAGCTACTATAAGCCCTTGCAACGAGTATGCCCTCGAGGATCTTCCCCGGGTCAAGCCCCCTGTTCTCCGCGATCTCGGCTATCCTCTCGGGCCTGAACGTGTTCTCGGTATCAACGTAGATCACGTGCCCTCCCAGTCCGCCCTGATCCTCGAGCAGCTGTGCAAGCACCGATGCCGTGTGGCATATCTGCGTCTTTCCCGATCCGAACTCGCCGTAAAGCTCGGTAACCGCTCCCGCCTCGAACCCTCCCTTCAGGAGCGCATCCAGATTCTTCGATCCCGTTGTCAGCCTCTTCGTGCTGGATCTCCTTATCATGACCTCGGATGCCCTCACGAAGTCCTTTTCCAGTATCCCCTTCTCCTCCAGAAGCTTTCTCGCGTTCCTGATCAGCTGCGATGCCCTCTCAACAGTAAGGCC
>JBMFIC010000042.1:0-1928 GCA_049976505.1 Nitrososphaeria archaeon
GGGCCTATCCGGCGGCTGATCGCTCGGGAATGCTAGAAAGGGCCTCCCTTAATCCCGCCTTCCCCTGCGTCTGAAGAAATCACACATTCCCTTGCATTTTTTGAAGAAGTCATAGCGGCGGCCAACCCCGAAGAGGCCCAGAACCGCCGCAGCAGGAAAGAGCAGCCAGACCTCCCAGCGGCCTGGGAGCAAGGCCTCCGCCATCATGAGCCCCATCGTCATTAAGCCAACTATGGCGCTGGCCCAAAGTATAACCTTGTTGAGCGTCTCGCTCATCTCAGCGCTCACCGATGCGTCCATGCTCGAAAGGGTTGCCCTAAGGCCCTGCAGGGTCTCCTTGAACCCGTAGTCCTCGACGATCCTCTCAAGGATCTTCCTCAGCAGAGGGACCTGAACGTAGCCGAGGTCGAAGAGGAGAGCCGTCTCCATGTACATCTCCCTCGCGATCTCTCTGACCTCGGAGTAGGTCTCGGGGTTCCTCAGCCTCTCAAGTAGCTCAGTGTAGGTCGAGTTGAGGTACATGAACAGCCCGGCCATGAGGTTGACGATGAGCGCCCGCGGAACCATGTTCTTGATAAACGACTTTCCGTACTGCGGGCTCGTGGTCCTGAGCATCAGGAGGTCGTTCCAGCTTATGTAGAAGTTGGTATCGAGGTCCTCGTACCCAATCCTGTATTTCTGAAGCGTTCTGTGCTTCTCCTGATCATAGCTGGAGAGGCGCACGGGGAACCCCTCGAGCAGCGTAACCACAGAGCTGTCGGAGAGCGCTGGATATGTGGTCATAACGATGCTCGTGAACGTGTTGCTTCTCACGTCATCCCTCATGGAGCTGTAGAGCTCCTTCAGCTTCTTATCGTCAAACACCTTATTATCGTTTAATTTGTAAAAGGCCCTGAAGAGCCCCAGCAGCGTCATTATCTGTAAGTCGTGGAGGTCATGTGGGCCGTTCTCGATGAGCGGTTTGAAGACTTCCGTGTCTATTTTATTAACATGGCCATCTCCTTCAATAGCCGAAAGCAGCTCGCTGAGCGCTTCCAGCGTCTCGTTCAGGAAGCCCTCAAACTGATCCCTGGACAGGAAAGTCTTCCTTATATGAAAGAGGCTGTTTATCATGTACGTCAGCTTCTCCTCATCTTTGCTGAACGCGGGGTAATTTTCCCCTCCCTCGCTCTTCTCTTCTTTCGAATTTAGCCTTGACCATCCCTTTGGCGCCAGTATTACGGTCATGGAGGCGCTGTTAAGGAGCAGCCCGTCCCTTACGTCCTCGAACTCGAGGCCAACGACTGCAGTAACCGTTATCGTTGGCCCCTCCTCCTGATTCTCCTTATGCTCGGACTCGTTATCCGGCATACGTAGCTCGTTGTCCCGCATATGCAGAAGGTTATTGACGTTTAGCTCCTTCTCTATAAAGGGGATCAGGAAGATGGTCCTCTTGTTGTATATTTCGGAGATGCTGTTGCATTCATGATAGACTATGAGCCTGAGCAGGGGGTCAGCATCCTCAGCCTCTTTCTTATATTTGCGGTGTACTGCCAGCGAGCAGGAGCACCTGGGAAAGAGCGTTCTGTTTATGTTCGACTCTGAGTCTGAAAAGTTCACCAGGTATCCGCTCAGATCGGGGGCCTGTGACTTTGGGGATTCCTGTGACTTTGAGAAGGCCTGGTTCTCAAACAGGACGTGCCAGCCTTTTTCCTTTAAAGTCTTCAGGGCTCTTTCCAGCTCGTCGCCGCTTATCGATAGCCTGTCTTTCCTGTCCTCAAGCCTTTCGTTCTCCAGCCTGACCTCTATTCCCCTCCTTCCCTCAACCAGAGTGTTGAGCATTACCGGCCCCACGTAGGTTACCCTGCTCAAGGGGACGCCTTCACCGTTTGAATTGGAAGCCGCTCAGCCTGACAAGGCTTCCCCAGCAGCATCTGATAAGCTTTCCG
>JBMFIC010000043.1:0-1913 GCA_049976505.1 Nitrososphaeria archaeon
AGCTTAAATTCGGGGAGCGCCCCTTGCAGTTTAGCAATTTTAGCAAAGCGATCTCTGAAGTCCTTAGATCTAGGAATATCGGGGACAGGGAAAAGAAAAAGCTGCGCACCGAACTACTAAAAGACCTTTTAAAGTCATTTGAATATAAGAAAGATGTTGAAAACGTTTTAGAAGAAGTTGTGGATTATTCTCTGGAAGAGATAAGAAAGGTAAATCAGAATGAACAGACAAAAAGAAATCCTTAACATAGCAAAAAAGGATCTCGCGCTCAACGAAGAATTTAAGATAGAAGTAAAGAAAATGAAAATAAAAGCGGCCTCGATCTCGTTTAAAAACCGGACGATAAGGCTCAACAAGGACTTTATAGACGAGGATGACGAGCTAATAAAATACCTAATCTACCATGAGCTTGTCCATTATAAGTTAAGGACCCGAGATCATGGAAAAAATTTCTACGAGCTTCTGTATTTAAAGCTGGGCGAAGAATTTGTAAAGCAACAAGAGAAGAAAGCGATGGAAAAGCTGTTAAAGCTTAACGGCTTCTGAATTTAAACCTTAACTCTTGCACTTTATAGGGTATATACAGAGGTTAATTTTGTGATGCCTGTTAGCTTCATAATAGCCAAATTGATATATAGCGGCTTTGGGAAAGAGTGCTGGCGCTCAGGCTGAGGCAGGAAGGGCGGTCGCAGCAGGAGGTTGCACAGTTGCTGGGGGTGTCTCAGCAGGCCATAAGCAGGTGGGAAAACGCGGCAGAAAGCAAAAGCGCCGAAGCTCCAGTGGAAATGGAGGTGGTTACTAATACTACGCGTAGTAATAGTTACCAGACCCCGCGAATAAGACCCATACTCAAACAGGAGCGGCCTAATTTTCGCGCGAGAGTTAGGTAAACACTGGCGACCAAAAAAGCCTGCCACCTGCTCGGTCACGGCGGCCCGCAGGAGATACAGCTTTACAACGGCAACGGCGAGCCGGTCATAATAAACGTGAGCAACACGCACGTGTGGATCCTCGTGCCGCCCTTTGTGGTGTGGAAGCAGGAAGTGCCTCCGAACTACCCGTTCCAGCAGTACGTGAACATAACGAACGCGCCCCTGCCGTCATTGTGGGGACAGCACGCGCTCTAGCCTCGGCTAACAGCATGTATTTGACCAGACAAAAGTCAGCGCAGACCCCGAGCTCTTTTGTTAAAACATGCCCAGAGACGCGCACTTGGGGCGCTCTCTATGACCTCACGCAAAAACTGGGTAGGATTTGAACCGAAAACTTTATTGCCCGCCCGAGGCTCTTCGACTGTCCTGTTATGGGGTGACTGGCCTTTTCCTCAACACGGGGAAACCATATCAGCTATACTGCATGATTTATGCATTATATTCTAAGCTAGCGACAAAATTTAATTATTATCAGCAGATTCCTGCGCACTAAAATGTCTGGATCGGCGAGCTACGACGAATCAACCGTGAAGGAGATCATAGCACGCGTCAATCGCATACCCGTCTGGCCCCTCTCCGGCCTAGCACTTGCGGTGCTAGGAATGGGCTACTTCTTCACCTTCTACGATATAACTGACATAGGGTTCGCGATGCCCGCCATAGACGCGCAGTTCCATCTTGGCGCGTCGCTGAGCCTGTTCATAGCACTGTCAGTGGGCCTAATAGGTTACGGCATAGGATCCTACCTGATAGGGACCCTCGCCGACATCCATGGCCGCTTCAGGGCCATGATACTGACAATGGCTCTGACAGCCATAGGATCGTTCGGCGATGCGCTATCCGTCAACGTGCCAATGCTCGCGATCTTCCGCTTCATAACAGGTCTGGGCCTCGGGGCGGACCTCAATCTTGTGAGCAGTTATCTAGCTGAGTTCGCACCTCCCTCGCAGAGAGGGAGGCTCTCCGTACTCACATTCTTGG
>JBMFIC010000044.1:0-1899 GCA_049976505.1 Nitrososphaeria archaeon
GCATAGGATGCCGTTGGCTCGCGGCGGCCACAACCCAAGCGCGAGCAAAACGTAGTAAACGCCCAACCCCACCAGCACGGCCAGAACCTGCCCCCTCGGCGGGTAAACCCCCGTGAAGACCACCATGGCCTTCATGACCAAGTACATGGAAAGAGCCCCTGGCCCCACCGCGACGTGGTAGCGCGCTAGCCTACTAAGGAAGCCCTTCCCTCTGTCCCTGTAGCCCCATATCCCCCTGAAGGCGTAAGCAAGGAGCACGGCCGCCTCTATCCCGACCGCGGACGCCAGATCGTAAAGAAGCCCAAGCCTCATGAGCGAGTACATAACCCCCACGCTTATGAGGACCCCGCTTGTCAGCGCGGCCGAGAACTTCAGCGGCTTCGATATCCTCAGCAGGTTCATCACGTAGCTAAAAACGACCAGCCCGTTCATCTTGCTTTCTCCAGCCACCCTCGGCCTGAAAACGTAGGGCACGTCAACCACCTTCAGCTTCTCGTTTCTGCAGAGGGCCTCGAGTAGCAACTTGAGATTGTTCCTGTTCAGCGAAGAGACGTCCACCGAGCTCCTCTTAAACAGGAAGAAGCCAGACATAGGGTCGTCCGTCTTCCAAGACTCCGGCACGAGCAGCCTTGATAGGTAGGTGGCGCCCTTGCTTACAAGGAGCCTCAGGGTGCTCCAGCCCTCCGATCCCCCTCCCTCGGAGTACCTGGAGGCAACCACCACGTCAGCTCCCTGCTTCGCCGCGGCATCAAGCATTTCGGGAAGCACCTCCGGAGGGTGCTGCATGTCCGCGTCCATGAAAACCACGTACTCTCCCCGTGCCCTTTCCGCGCCGTAGACGAATGCGCTGGCCCATCCCCTCTCGTTTTGCCTCACAAATACCCTTATGGTAGGATCAGCCTGTTCCCTTAAGATCTTACCTGTCCCGTCAGGGCTGTTGTCATCGACGAAGATGAGCTCGTGGCTTATGCCCTGAAGCGATTTCCGAAGCCTGTCCAGAAGCGGCTTAACGTTCTCCGCTTCGTTGTAAGTCGGGATGACCACGCTGAGAAGCGGAGGCACGCCATCCATCGCAGAAAGGGCCGCAACCCTGGCGTCCGCAATTCTGCTCATAAGGTTTTCGCCCTTGAGTTTAAAATGCTTTCCCTAATTAGCTTCAGGGCTTCGCGCATATCGCTCGCCTTAAACGCGCTTTCGCCACTTCCTTCTCTTCTCAGAAGTATGGCCCTTATCCCCGCCCTTCTCGCCATCTCGGCGTCCTTCTCGTCATCGCCTACCACCCATGATTTCCTCAGATCCACCTCAAAATCTGAAAGGGCCTCCTCTATGAGCCCTGTGCCCGGCTTCCTGCACCTGCACCCCTCGTCAGGCCTGTGCGGGCAGTAGTAGATCGCGTCTATCTTTCCCCCTGCCCTCTCGACCTCCTCCACGATCCTGCGGTCAACTTCGCTCAGGTCCTTTGACGTGAAGTATCCCCTCCCAATCCCAGACTGGTTCGTGACCACTATTATGAGGTGATCCCTTGAGAGGTCTGCTATGGCCTTTAGCGCGTCCTCGTATAGCAGAACGTCCTCCGGATTGGAGCAGTAGGGACAGTCGACGTTTATCGTGCCGTCCCTGTCCAAAAAGACAGCCGGCATCTTCTGGGAAAAGCGCTTTTTTCTTATCCCTCCCTCACCCTCGATGTCCCTCACGAGCGATCGCCCCCTATGCGCGTTGGCGCCTTCTCGGGGCTGCTTTCTCCAGGCGCAAGCCCCTCTTCCCTTCCCTTTTGACGTTCCCGTTCGGCGCTGCCCATGGCTCTGTCCCCGCTCCCGCTCCTACCCTCGCCTCCGTCTCCGCCGAATAGCTCCCTCTCCGCCAGATAGGCTATGACGTGCCCCACAGTTATTGTCATCT
>JBMFIC010000045.1:0-1876 GCA_049976505.1 Nitrososphaeria archaeon
AAAAGTGTGCCAGATGTTGGCACACTTTTTGATCTGACCGTCAAATCAGGCAGTTTTTGCAATTTTTGGCATTTTTGCGATTTTTGCGACTTTCCCAGAAAGTGTGCCAGATGTTGGCACACTTCTTTCAGCCAGAAAGGAAGGACGGATCGCTGATTTGCCAAACTTGGTCTTCCTTATGTCCCTGAAAAGTCATGCCATGTCCGAGTACGCCCTTTCAAGCTCTCCTGCGATACTGACCGTCTTCGTGAACATGCTGATTTGGCATGCTGTGGAGGCCGACAGCTACCTGATGAAATACTCCCCGTACCTTTCATACATCGGACACAGCGAAGGCGGCAACGGGATCTACATCTACGACTACAAGATGGACAGGATCTGCGAGGTTTCGTGCAGGAACGGCGAGCTCTGCTGCGACGTCGACGACTCGACGAGGTGCATTCACGTCGGCTTCGCTTACGCCCTGCCAGAAATGTACAGCGTGCTGAAGAAGCTCGGATATAAGAGCCCGAGATCTACGAGGTGAGCTGAGGCCGGCTCCGGGCCGCCTTAAAAGACTGCGCCGTCTTACGCGTTCATGGGGAGAAAGCTGGTCATCGATGAGGACGAGCTCATGTCCCTGCTGAAGGAAAGGCTGGGCGACGCAGAGGCGAGGGCGATAGTCGAAAAGGCCGAACTGAGGGATCTCTCGAAGAAAATCCAGGAAAAAATAGAGAGGATCGAGGCTATACTTTCGAGCCTCTGAGCGACAGCAGCATGTCCCTGAGCTCCCTGAGCTCTCTCCTAAGCTCCTCGATAACTGTGGACTGCTGGTAGCCGTAGAGCGGGGCGCCGCAGTTCGAGCAGTAGTGCTGGCTGGGGTGGTTCGGCGCGTGGCACCTCGGGCACTCTATCGTCTGCGGTTTCGGTTGCTCGACGGGCTTCCCGCCGTAAACCTGCATTATTTTCTCCCTCAGGTCGCCGGCTGTCAGGTGCAGGTATACAGAAGGAACCCTTGAGCCGATAACCCACCCGTACTTCAGGCACAGCTGCGATTCGGTGAACCCGAGCCTCGCATCTCTCGTGGCAGCCGAGTGCCTGAAAAGGTATACGGTCACCTTCTTCTTTATCCCGGCGCGCTCCGCCAGCCTGGCGAGCTCCTTGGAGCACGCCCTGTAGCCCCACCTGTTGAGCCTGCCGTAGTTGCTCCTGTTGACCCAGAGCGGCGCCTGCGGGTCGTCCCTCCTCGGGTGCACGCTGAGCCACTGGCTCAGGAGCGAAACGCTCTTGATGATGTAGATAGTCCTTGACCCGGTCTTGCCGTGCAGGCTGACGTACACGTCGTTCCCGTCGAAAATCACGTCCTTTATTCTCAGGCCAAGTATTTCGCTGGGCCTCGCGCCGATCTCGCTTTCAAGGGCGATGAAGGCCCTGACCATCGGGCTGTCCGCCGCCCTGATCATCGCGTTGACCTCCTCCTCGGTTAGCAGATCCTCTGGGCTTCTGGTTTCGTTTTTCTTTATCCTGGTGCTTATCCAGTCGACCTCCTCCGGATATCTGTGCTTTTTCACCCACTGCGGGTACTCGTCCTGAGGAGCCCTGAGCCACTGGTAGAAGCGCCTGAGCGCGATCAGCATGTCCCTTTTCGTGTTCGGCGTGTAGTCCTCAGAGTTTATCCAGGCCACGAGCTTCCTGATGTCCTTTATGCCGGCTTCAGAGAAGCTCCTCTCCATGTGCATCCTCATGGTGCGCAGGTGCGAGATGTACTTATGGATCCGGTTGTGGCTCAGCCTCTGGGACATCAGCAGGTTGGCGAAATCGAGCAGCAGCTCTGCGTCATCCGTGTTCTCCGCCTTCAGCTTTCTCAAGTATGCTGTCAGCCTTCTCCCGCTGTGGT
>JBMFIC010000046.1:0-1555 GCA_049976505.1 Nitrososphaeria archaeon
CGAGCTCCCCTTTCTCCTTTTCCCGCGGCACGAGCTGCTCGAGGAGCTGTGCGTCATCCCCCTCAAGGCTGTTTATTGCCGCAACCCTCCTCTCTCCGCCGAAGGCCACCACCGTGCCCGGCTGTATCCTGCTCTGCAGGCCGTCCACCCTGACTGCGTATCCGTACTCTGATGCATTGTATCTCTCCGCAAGCCCTCTGAGGTCAAACATGGCTGCGCTGTAGATCATCCCCTCCTCCGCTGCCTTCTTGCTGAGGTCCAGTTCGATGCCGATGCGCTCGATCATCAGGCCACTGTCTGCCACGTTAAGGAGCTCCTTCTTCTTTTCGTCAGGGTAAAGCAGCAGCACGCGTCCCGGATAGACGTGAACCCCCACGATCCTCCTGCTTCCCCTGAGGTATATCACGGGCCCCCACATTCCGAAGCCGTTTCCAAGCAGTTCGAGTGGGCTGCCGTACGTGCTCCCGGCTTTCCACATCAAAGACGCAAGGGCTCCCACGACAGTCGATGGCAGGGGGAATGGCTCCGAGATGCCCCTGACCCTTGGTCCCCTGGCGCTGGGTGAGAACTCCCCCTTCCACCTGAACAGCGAGGGGCCAATGGGACTGAAAAGGTACCACGTCAGCTCCCCTTCACCCCCTGAGGTAGAAAACCGCCCTTATGACCTCCCAAGCGGCTATGCTGTCCCTGAGGGAGCTCTCAGGCTTCTGGCAGTCGTGCTTGACGCTCTCGTTCTTCATGCATTCATCCTCCCCCAGCATCACCCTGGTCCCGATGAGGCCGCTCAGGGCGCGGTATGCGGCTCCTGCAGCGCCCTTTTTCCTCTCGTTCCTTTCGATCATCATCATCCTCAGGACGCTGCCCGATACATCCTCCTGACACACTTCCCTGTATGAGCCGTAGGTGTCAATCTCCCTGATCACGTCGTGAGGCATTCCGGACGAGAGCTCACCGCTCTCCAGCATTCCAAAAATTAGATGCACGGCCGAGCTACTGGACCAGATCTCCGGAAGCGCTGGGAGAAAAGCGGCCTCACGCTTCATTCCTGACGCATATAGCCCCTGTCCGGTCATTCTGAGCACGGCCACCATCCCTTTGCGCCCACTCCCGCTTTTACCCTCATAGCAGAAGTGGTCCTTAAGCTCAACAAGGTCCCCAGAGGCCTTCAAGCTCACGCTCAGCGGATCCCTTGCATGAACCAGGGTTAACGAGTAGCTCCTGCAGTGGTCCCTGAACATATGATACCTAAGCTGCCCTTTAATCACGTTTTCCTTCCCATCTTTACACCTCTCTATGAGCTCTCCAAGCGCCATCAGAGCTACTGGAACCTTATTCTTCAGATAGCTGGGTGGAAGAGCTGGCCCATTCTCCAGGAAGCTGGGGAAAAGGGCTAGGAGGTCGTCGCCCGCCGAGTAGACAGGAATCCCGCCGTGCTCCACTACGGTCCTGAGAACGTCGATTGCAGCTATGGCTATGTTCCTAGAGACCGAAATGTAGTCAACGAGGGCTCTGTTATTATAGAACAGCTCGCCGAGGTTGTCCAGGTCCCCTCTAA
>JBMFIC010000047.1:0-1383 GCA_049976505.1 Nitrososphaeria archaeon
GCCGTCCCGAGAAGCGGATAGGCCTGTATCTGATGTGCCCCTATGTCCATGATCATCTCCATCTCCCCGCCTATAATGGTGCCGTCCTTCCTGACTGCGGCCCTCAGCTTGATCTTCATCTGATAGTCGGAGTGCTCGTAGAGGTCCTCCTCCCTCGTCAGTATTATCTTGACCGGCCTCTTCAGCCTGAGCGCCGCGGCCACGGCTATGAGCGTTACGAGGTTCGTCTGAATGCTTGAGCCGAAGCTACCCCCAAGCGTCACCTTCTTCACGTTTATCCTGTTCTGAGGTATTCCGAAGACCCTCGATATCAGTATCCGGGTGTTGTGTATGCTCTGGGTTGTCGTGTAAACTGTAAGTATGCCGTTCGGCTCTATGTTCACCACGGCTCCCTTTGGCTCCATCTGGACGTGATATCTTCTGTTCGTCCTGTAGGTCCTCTCGAAGACGTAGTCCGCCTCCCTGAAAGCCCTGTCCGGGTCACCCTCAACGGTCTCCATGGTGCATGCAACGTTGTTCTTAACCTCTATGACCTTGTTCGCCAGGAGTATGGTCCTGTGGATAGAGTCCTGGGATGAGAGGGCCGTCTCAGCGTCGAAGTAGGGCGGAAGCAGCTCATAATCAACCTTCACCTTCGTTGCAGCTATCTGGGCCTTCTCCTCGCTTTCTGCCAGGCAGACCGCTATCGGCTCTCCCACGAATTTAGGGGAGTCCGTGAGCACTGTCCAGTCCTTGTACGTGGCCTCCTCGGTGCTCACGAGCCTCGGGTTGAAGACGACCCTTGGCACGTCCTCGTAAGTGAGGCAGTAGGCCCCCATCTCCCTGGCCTCAGACCAGTCTATGCTCTTCACCCTGGCCCTGGGATGCTCGCTGTGTATTATCCTGCCGTACAGCATGTTGGGAAAGCTTATATCAATGGTGTAAACCTCGGATCCCCTTACCTTAGAATATGCGTCCTCACGGGCGCGCTCCCTGCCGACGAACGTGAACTCCTGCATCCTTACAACTTTAACGCCGCTGCCCGCTTTAAGCGTTTTTATCCGATTTTCCGGGACGCCTGAGGTTAACGATTTATAGCGCCCCTGCAAACAATTTTCTGAGTTGAACACGTACATGATGTTCGTAGATGGAGAATGGGTCGGCTCATCCGACGGGGGAACATACAGCGTGATAAACCCCGCAACTGGGAAACCGCTGGCGGAGGTCGCGAAGGGGACCGCGGAGGACGCTAAAAGGGCCATCGATGCAGCCTACGACAGCTTCAGGAAGGGCACGTGGAGGAGGATGACTCCATCTGAAAGGGCAAGGATCCTCCTGAAGCTCGCGGACGCGGTTGAGGAGAGGATCAGCGAGCTGGCTGTCCTCGAGACGCAGAACACCGGG
>JBMFIC010000048.1:0-1284 GCA_049976505.1 Nitrososphaeria archaeon
GTAGCTGTGGATCCCGCGTTTTATATTGAGATGCCGTTTAACCATTCATAAACAGCTACACGAAGGACAGGAGCAGGGAATACAGGGTCGTCTACAGGCTGAGGAGGGAGAAGCTCTGGAGGTCCAGCGATCTTATGGCAGTCACACGCTCTTCGACATAAGGGCCGTCTTTCCAAATCGCGTGCTCATTCAGGTCAAGAAGGACAGAATAGGAAAGGATGAGCTCAGAGGCTGAAGGAGTTCGCTTCGAGGATAAAGGCGGACAGCATCAGGGTTCAGGTGTGGATATTTCACTGGCACTGAACAAGGCCAGAAATAATGACGCTCTGAGAAAAGGAGCGCGAGGACGTCGTTAAGAAGCACCATTTTTAAAAGCTTTTATCTGTAAAATGTTAAAGAAAAAGTTAGGCCGAAATGAGCACGTGGGAAAGCGAAATAAACATGAGGCTTGCCGACATCCTCAGAAAAAATCAGAACTTAACCTGCTACGGAGAGCGCCAAGAACCGCATAAAAGAAGGGACGTTGTCTGCTACGTGAACGGCCTGATAATCGTGCTCGAGGCATCCTACTCAAAGAAGGATGCAGAGGACGATGCAAAGAGAAGGGTCGAGGAAGGCATCGCAGATCTTATAATCGCAGTTCATTACCCAAGCTTGCTGAGAAGACTGCAGGCGGAGGAGATTGAGCGCGCCCTCGCGGGCGGAAAATTTGAAATAAAGCTGTTCGTTCCAAAGCATGTAGACCCAAACTCGCTACTGAACTATCTCGGGGTTCACAAGGTTCTGGTGAAGGCTTCTGAGTGGTTCGAGGCAGACCTATCGGCTCTTGCCGAGCTGATCAGACATGCCGCGGAGTACATGATTCTGGAAACAGAAATTAGTAAAACAATAGATAAAAGCAGGGAGGTCATAAACAGCTTCGTTGAATCGCTGAAGAATAATGAGGGGCTCTGCGAGAGCATAAAGAAAGTTATGTACGCTCTCTACGGGTTACAGGGCTCTCTGGACTGCGATATCGCTCTTGCTCAGGCCGGCCTTTCGCTCCTGCTCGCTTCGACCTTTTACGAGCATATAAGGAATTACCATTCATCATTAATGCCTCTGAAAAGAGCTGTCCTTTTCTACGGCGGCCCCATTGATGGCTTCTCGAACGCGTTACACAATCTAAGAAAGATCGACTACAAGGAAGCCATAGAGCTTGCCCTTGAAATACTGAGCGCTCTGCCCTCGAGCGCGGCTCAGAGAGTCTTAGATCTGATAGACCTGGGGGTTAAGATCTCCCAG
>JBMFIC010000049.1:0-1217 GCA_049976505.1 Nitrososphaeria archaeon
CGTCCTCTTGGGCACAGGTTTCATTCAGACCTGAACGGCACGCTGAACATACTCAAGACTGCGACGGGCCTGATACTCAAGGGCGCTACAAAGCCTCTTTCATACATCGTTATGCACAGCGGAGTAGCACCCGCTAAATGGGAGTAACCCATGAGACCTCGGGAACCTTTGCCCTTCAGGGCGGGGAGGAGGTCAGTGTGTAAAGAGGAACATAACAGACAGGGAGACGATCATGATGCTTGTCATGGGTTTTACTCCGTGGATCCAGAGACCGCAGATAAGTACGCCGAGATAGTGCTGGCAAGGCTCATGTACAGGGATCTTCAGGCTCCAGTTCTGCTCTAGAAGGAAAAATAACAAAGGTCTCTGATCTATCTTATCTTATGTCTTCTGCCCTTCCTTCTGTCTCTTCAGAAGATTTTATTTTATTTTCTAAAGTAGGAAAGAACTCGGAAACGGTGAAAGAGGAAAAGGATTTCGGGCGGACGGCGGCTTTGGAAAGCCCGCCTAGGGCGGCCTCTCACCGTCCATAAGAGCATCGAGATCAAAGATTCCCGTCATGCGGTAGTAGGCGACCCACTCGAGGAACAGGTGGAACAGAGACATCAGAGGGGCTGTTATTTTTCCTACCAGCCTCCACCTTCTGTACAGCTTTCCGAAGAACTTCTTCCACCTGTACGTCTGTCTGCTGTGGAACACGTCAAAGCCCCTTGTCCTCTCCTTTCCAACCCACGCGCTGACCGTCTTGGTCGATAAAGGCAGTCCGATCCTGTGAAAGCCCTCTACGATCCTGTCCATGGTGAGTCCTTTCCTCGTGTACAGGGCTACAACGAACGGCCTCCTGAGCCTCCTTATACTGTCCGAAAGAGACTCCCTGTGCTCCGGAGCGATGAAGATGCGGCCCTCGCTGAGGATCGCTCTGCCCGAGGCGCGCTCTGTCGCGTCGAACCGCGTCGACGGGATCACGTTGATATATCTCCGGATGGTTTAAAAGGGCCCAATCCCGGCCTCCAAGATCCTTTCAGACATGCTAGCCTACGCGAGCTGACAAAAGATCGTCAAGCCTCGTCCCTTCTTGGGGCGGGGGTAAAGCTTTTAAATTATAGCATTTTTAAAGTACTGCAGAATAAAGCGTGTCCCCGTAAGGGGATGCCCGATAAGGGCTCTGCATATCCCCGAGTCCCCAGGATCTGGGAGAGGAGGGCAGCTCCTGGTGA
>JBMFIC010000050.1:0-558 GCA_049976505.1 Nitrososphaeria archaeon
GTCTCCCTTGCTATATAAAAACGAGCTTCTAATGAAGGGGAAGAAGCTCAAAGGAATCTACGACGAAATAGAGGACTTTCTAGATTTCGAGCCTTCTCCTAAAAGCACCAAAGGCTACACCGTCTTTGTAACTACAGACTCGCATGGAAGAAAAATTGTTAGAGTTACTCTTAGGGGGAATGTGAACAAAGAAGAAGTAAGAAAGGAAGTTATGAGAGATTATCCAAATGCAAAGATAATTGGTCTCGACGAAGAACCTTTAGAAGAAGTTGAAGAAAAGGAAGGGGCTGTTTAAAAGTCTCTTCCTTTTTTGTTTTTAGTTTTCCTATTTTTTTGGGACTCTGACCTCCTCCCCACCCTGAAGGGCGAGGGTTCCCTTAGGGCGTTTCATAGGTTCGTAGTTTACCGCCTTCATTTTCATCACTTCACAGCTAGTGGGCCTTGAAGCCCACTCCGCTCCATTCGTCCAGCGGTAGACCACGGGCTGGGTCTTCAGCCAATTACCCCTATCCCTCACTGGGAGTTGCCCTCTGCTCCCAGATCCTAGGGACTCGGGGA
>JBMFIC010000050.1:568-965 GCA_049976505.1 Nitrososphaeria archaeon
CTTAGGGCGTTTCATAGGTTTGTAGTTTACCGCCTTCATTTTCATCACTTCACAGCCAGCGGGCACGCAAAGCGTCCACCCCGCTCCATTCGTCCAGCGGTAGACCACGGGCTGGGCCTTCAGCCAACTACCCCTATCCCTTACTGTGAGTTGCTCCCTGCTCCCCCGCTCCTAGGGACTCGGGGATATGTAGAATATATTGCTCCGTTATGCCTCACTTGAGCTTTACTTGCTCAAGCTCATTCACTTCTTTGTTGTGAGGGGACACTTAAACATACCACGTTTGATTCGCTCATCTTCATGGCTTCCCTGCACAGAGAATAAGAAGCAAACAACAGCTCAAAAACTTTACCCCGCCCCTTTTAGGGGCGAGGTTTGTCCTTCGTTTGTCAAAAAT
>JBMFIC010000051.1:0-963 GCA_049976505.1 Nitrososphaeria archaeon
GGCCATCGGGCAGCGATGTGGCTCTGGTCGTTGGGGACCTGAACGGCTTCTACTCGATGATCCTTGGCAAGTACGTCAGGGAGGTACATGCGATCCTGCCAGAGAGCCTCTGGTACGAGTACGTGAGGAGGGCGTCCATAAAGTTCGGGGCAAGGAACGTGGTGCCCCACCTGGGAGATCCATGCAGGGGCACGGACGTAAGCGGGCCAACGCTCTTTCTGGTGAAGTCCAGGGACATAAGCGGGGAGTGCATGAGGAGCATCGCCTCAGCGCTCCACTCGCTAGAGAGCATAAGGAGGGGGATAGTGCTTGGCGCCCACGCCCCGCCATACTACAGGCCCTCGGATCTGCCAGAGGAGGCGATAGTCAGGGCCTTCTCGGACGCGGGCTTCACGACAGCCTCCATGAGGTTCAGATACCACTTCTTCGTTGTGCTGACCTCCTCCCCGCCCTGAAGGGCGAGGGTTCCCGAGGTCTTGAGGGTTACTCCCCTTTAGCGGGAGCTACTAAAACATTAAACACCAAACACGTATTTAAGCTTTTTTACCGTTTTCATCTCCGCCGTTAATGGCGAAGCTTTCAGCTTCTGTAACGCCATAAAGGGAGAAGCCCCCGAGGCCTCGGAGCGCTCGCCATTCAGGGCTGGCTGAGGTCATAATTTGTTAGCAACGTTTATTATGTGAAGGGCGTGAATAATACTAGATTGAGAACAGTCTGTGAGGAGGTAGTAAGGTACGTCCTCCCCGCGTACAGGAGCCTTATCGCAAAGCAGCTCCTTGAAAAATACGGGCTGACGCAGGAGGAGGCCTCCAAGCTCATGGGCATCTCCCAGGCAGTCATAAGCTACTACGTTACGAAGAAGAGGGGAAAGGGCGTATCGAAGTACGAGAGCGTGGAGCTCCTGAGGAAGGAGGCGGAGAAGGCTGCAAAGCGCCTAGTTAACGGCGAGTCCCCTGCCGCAAT
>JBMFIC010000052.1:0-888 GCA_049976505.1 Nitrososphaeria archaeon
GGCGTACGCTAGGACCGCCAGCTGCTCCCTCCCGCTGAGCGTCTTGGCCCAGTTCCTGAGCTGGTAGGCCACCTCGGCCTCGGGAGCGCCGCCGCCCCCGACGACGGCCGGGTTCTCGACCACGTCCTTGACGACCATCAGGGCGTCGTGCACGCTCCTCTCCGCCTCGTCGACTATCCTCTGGCTGCCGCCCCTCACGAGTATGGTCACGGCCTTCGGGTCCTTGCACCCCTCGACGAACACCCACTTGTCCTCCTCTATCTTCCTCTCCTCGACCAGGTCGGCGTAGCCGAGGTCGTTCGAGGTCAGCTCGTCGATGTTCGTTATGATCCTGCCGCCGGTGGCCTTCGCGAGCCTCACCATGTCGCTCTCCTTAACCCTCCTGACGGCCAGTATGCCCTCCTTGGCCAGGTAGTGCTGGGCCAGGTCGTCTATGCCCTTCTGGCAGAAGACGACGTTCGCGCCGGTCGCCTTGATCTTCTGGACCATCTCGCGGAGTATCCTGGCCTCCTCGTCCAGGAAGGCCTTCATCTGCGCAGGATCGGTCACGTTGATCTTGGTGTCGAACTCGGGCTTCTCTATCTCCAGGGGAGCGTTTATCAGGGCTATCCTGGCCTTCTCCACCCTCTTCGGCATCCCGCCGTGGACGACCTCCTTGTCTATCACTATGCCCCTGACGAACAGGGTGTCGGTTATCGCCCCTCCGGGCTTCTTCTCGACCTTTATCGAGTCTATGTCGACCTTGTACCCGCCGTCCCTCTTCTCGGCCACCTGGAGGACGGCGTCTATCACGAGGTTCGCCAGGTACTCCGCGTCCTGCGCGACGACCTTTGAGGCCATCGCGGTGAGCGCGACCTTCCTGAGCCACTCCCTGTCGGTCGGGCTCAC
>JBMFIC010000053.1:0-881 GCA_049976505.1 Nitrososphaeria archaeon
GCAGAAACTATAGGCATAGACGCGCATCAGTTTAACGACACTTATGAAGTTTCTGACAGCGGTCCGTATCCGGTGATTTACGGAGGCGAGGAAGAGGTGAGAAAGGTGATGCTCATATCGCCCAATGAACATGCAAGAGCCAGACAGAACGACAGACGTGGCCAAGAAATATTTAACAGATATGCGGGCAGAATTTTACTGCCTAACAGAATCTGGCTGGATACGGCTCATGTTCTTGCACTGTACTCTAAAGAAAAAACGCTTTCGAACCTTTTCTATGCAGTTAATTTAAAAGGTGATTGCTGCGTTGCTGAGCGCGAAAACTGCGTTGCTGAGCGCGAAAAGGCGCTCGTGGCATGGCTTAACTCAACCTGGGGGCTACTGACTCTCCTTGCAGAGAGGCAGGAAACAAGAGGCGCATTCATAAGCCACACCCTTACGCAGTGGAGGCTACAGCCTGTGCTCGACGTATGTGCCTTGGATAAAGACCGTGTAATATCACTGGCGGCTGTATTTGATAAGTATGCAAGCGTGGACTTTGGCAGAATCCTAGATCAGTACAGGACATTCAACAAAGACAGATTTGATTTTGATAAATTCTGCGCACGTTCAACCCAGGGCTATCGCAAAACGATGCCGAAGCCTACCTGAGGGATCTTTACGCAAGGCTGAGCATTTAGCTAAAGCCTCGCCCTTTCAGTACGGAGAGGAGGTCAGACAACCGGCAACGACAGTCGCGTTTATATGACAGGCCTCTTTCGGAAGGTAGCTTTTTTTAAAACGCCTGTCTCATTTTCGTTCAGGTTGAAGCTGATCGCGCACTACATGTTCACGGTCGGACTGCTGGTCTGGATGCTGCCAGGCTACACCGGCCTCATGCT
>JBMFIC010000054.1:0-844 GCA_049976505.1 Nitrososphaeria archaeon
GCGGCAATCGTCTGATAGAGATGTATTCTCGCGCCCGTCTCTGCGACGGCAACGTACACCTTTACCATGCCTCTGTATTTCTCAAGAACTGGGTTAACCGTAACAGGAACATCCCTTACGCGAATCGAGAAGCCGTCCTCGATGTCAGCGCCGCCGGGCTTCGGCATTATTCTCTTTCCCGCATTAACGGTGAGAAGCCTGAACCTTCTGCTATCTGAAGTATAATACAGCACCTTTCTCTGGCCTTTAATATACTTATCAAAGTAATTTTTCAGCTCCTCAGCGCCGTTATCCACAGGTGCTATATTATTCTCTATCGTCAGCGATAAGGTTTCGCAAGCATCAAAGAACTCAGACAGCTCCCTGAGCTTATCACTGTAGCTCATATCCTACAGAGGCGGCTTTAGCTTTCCCTGCCCTATGAGAATCAGCCTCATCCTTGCAACATCGCTCATCATGAGGGCCATCCAGAGCCTGTCCTTGTTCTGAACGTAAAGCTGGTATAGATCGTCGAGCTCCTTGAGGAACTGTTGCCCGTATTTCTCGTTGAATAGCTTCTCGTCAGCAGAAAGAGACGTCCTGTCTACCTTGGACACTATATCGTATATTTTTCCCAGCGAGTTAACGTATACGTAGAAGCTCGGAAGATCGATCACGAAGTCATAGCCCTCCGCCTCGGCCTTTATGTACTCTGACATGATTTCGGATCGCCCTTTTTCCCATATAAGCATTGTTCTGTCTCCTGGAACGTCCAGAAACTTTCCGGTCACGCTCGCCTGTATGATCCTGAAGCGCGAGGCAATGTCCTTAACATCTCCGTCGTCTTTTCTTCATCGAAAAACTT
>JBMFIC010000055.1:0-780 GCA_049976505.1 Nitrososphaeria archaeon
CTCCCTTCCGCTCAGGGTCTGCGCCCACTGCCTGAGCTGATATGCGGTCTCGGCCTCGGGGGCTCCTCCGCCTCCCACGACGGCGGGGCTCTCCACCACGTCCTTGACCACCATTAGCGCGTCGTGTATGCTCCTCTCGGCCTCGTCCACTATCCTCTGGCTCCCTCCCCTGACGAGGATCGTCACGGCCTTCGGGTCCTTGCAGCCCTCGACGAACACCCACTTGTCCTCCTCTATCTTCCTCTCCTCCACCAGGGCGGCGTATCCCAGGTCATTGGAACTCAGTTCATCGATGTTGGTGACGATTCTTCCTCCGGTGGCCTTAGCTAATCTGGTCATGTCGCTCTCCTTCACCCTCCTGACCGCGAGTATTCCCTCCTTGGCCAGGTAGTGCTGCGCCAGATCATCTATCCCCTTCTGGCAGAAGACGACGTTCGCGCCGGTCGCCTTTATCTTCTGCACCATCTCGCGCAGTATCCTGGCCTCCTCGTCCAGGAAGGCCTTCATCTTCGTCGGGTCGCTTATGCGTATCTCCGCGCTTATCTCCGGCTTCTCTATCTCGAGGGGCGCGTTTATCAGGGCTATCTTCGCGTTCTCCACCTTCTTCGGCATGCCGCCGTGCACGACCTCCTTGTCTATCACGATGCCCTTTACGAACAGCGTATCGGTTATGGCGCCGCCGGGCTTCTTCTCGACCTTTATCGAGTCTATGTCCACCTTGTATCCGCCGTCCCTCTTCTCGGCGACCTGGAGGACCGAGTCCAGCACCAATTTAGAGAG
>JBMFIC010000056.1:0-702 GCA_049976505.1 Nitrososphaeria archaeon
GTACTCTAAAAATGAGGATTGAAAGATAACTAAAGCCACTAAGCCGTTCAGAAAGAGCTTAACTTGCAATAATGTACTCTAAAAATGAGGATTGAAAGATAATACAAAAGGCAGAAAGTATAAAAAGCCGCACTGGCTTGCAATAATGTACTCTAAAAATGAGGATTGAAAGTTACTATTTCATAGAGAAGCCCAGTCAATGAGAGAGCTCTTGCAATAATGTACTCTAAAAATGAGGATTGAAAGCTTTCATAAGAGCACCACCGCCGGGATCAGCCATGAAGCCTTGCAATAATGTACTCTAAAAATGAGGATTGAAAGTATAACGGCTAGGATCGGAAGCAGGACTTCCACAACGGCTTGCAATAATGTACTCTAAAAATGAGGATTGAAAGTTATAGTTTTTCCCGTTGCGGTCTTATTGCTGAGCGCCTTACCTTGCAATAATGTACTCTAAAAATGAGGATTGAAAGATGCGGTTGAAGCCGTTGATGACAAGCGTGCCGTATATCTTCTTGCAATAATGTACTCTAAAAATGAGGATTGAAAGTCCTTCTGGGCTTCGTCTTCGCGATGATCTTCTTCGCGCCTTGCAATAATGTACTCTAAAAATGAGGATTGAAAGTTCTCTTATACGGTATCATGTATTTCTTAAAGAGCTTGCAATAATGTACTCTAAAAATGAGGATTGAAAGTGTGCTT
>JBMFIC010000057.1:0-631 GCA_049976505.1 Nitrososphaeria archaeon
ACGTTGAAATAATAAAGATCGTGTGCGCTTACGAAAAGATGCTCGAGCGCGAAAAGCAGGTCACCGAGCTCCACGAAAGAGCGAAGCGGCTCCCGCCGCCAGAGCGGAAGTACGGCGTCGCATACGTGTACCCGAACGGCAGCTACATACTACTGATGTGGGTGTTCAACTCGAACCAGTACCCGATCGACGAAGGTACGTTGGGCGTAGAGGAAAGGTTTGGCTTCTGGGGGCCGTACGGCAACCCGATCGACAACATATCCTTCCAGCCAGCCCCGCTAAACGGGATCATTCCGCCTTTCTCATTCAGAACTGAAGATAGGTGGCCTGGCCTCTTTGTAAACGAATTGGTTTATGAGAAACGGCTCTTCCAGCCAGCGGCAAGCGAGGTGCTCTAGTACAACGGGAGCGGTATTTTCTACACATCCTTCCCAGTTCAGTTTGCAATAAGCAACGTATTTACATATGAGGACCTCAACTGGAAGTTCACGGCAACAACACCGGCCCGCAGGAGATACAGCTTTACAACCCAGTTAATGGCACGTGGTTCACTGTCAACGTGGCAGCACGCACGTGTGGAACCTCGTACCGCCCTTTGCAGTGTGGAAGTAGGAAGTGCCTCCCAACTACC
>JBMFIC010000058.1:0-613 GCA_049976505.1 Nitrososphaeria archaeon
CGCAGAGATCGGCCGCCTTATAAACAACATATATAACACTTTCAATCCTCATTTTTAGAGTACATTATTGCAAGGTGTATTGTTGTGGGCAACACGGGAAGCGGTAAAAGCTTTCAATCCTCATTTTTAGAGTACATTATTGCAAGTCAGTTCACATTATAGAGCATCATTATTACGTAGAACTTTCAATCCTCATTTTTAGAGTACATTATTGCAAGCGTTTATGCAGACCCTTTTTAGTAGAGGAGGACGGCAAACTTTCAATCCTCATTTTTAGAGTACATTATTGCAAGCTCGCAGGACACACTAGGAACATGCTGACAATAGCCTTTCAATCCTCATTTTTAGAGTACATTATTGCAAGAATAATTGCAAGAGGAAATTTATGTGTTGCCATTGACTTTCAATCCTCATTTTTAGAGTACATTATTGCAAGTACGTGTGGACGGGCAAGTATTGGATAGAGTTAGAAGAGCTTTCAATCCTCATTTTTAGAGTACATTATTGCAAGTGGCTGTATGAGCTCTCTCTCATAAACGGCTTCTGGGCTTTCAATCCTCATTTTTAGAGTACATTATTGCAAGTGATGACTTCAGACCCTGCAATTCCAGAG
>JBMFIC010000059.1:0-584 GCA_049976505.1 Nitrososphaeria archaeon
CATGCAGAGAAGGATTTCAGAGGTAAGATCGCTTGAGGACAGAGCGAAAAATCTGCGGCTGAGCGAATGGGCCGAGGAGCTCAGGCTTGAGAGGAAGAGGCTCGAGGGAAAGCTGAGCCGCAGGATGGCTCATCTGTACAGGACTTTGGCGTCACACCTGATAAGGAAGCTCTGGTCTCTTGGCGTTTCAGAGATCTACCTAGGCTATCCATATGAAATTGCTCAGGATAAAGGGAACAGGCTCACCGCGAACCTATGGTCTTACCGCGAGCTTATGAATGCAATCGAACACGAGGCGCAGGAATATGGTGTTAAAGTGTACGAGGTTATTGAGCACAGCACCTCAAGGCTCTGTGCATATCACGACGTCGAAGTGATCCGAAGCCCGAGAGGGGTCGTGAAGTGTCCTCTCGGTCATAAGCTGCACTCAGATCTCAACGGCGCGCTGAACATACTGAAGAAGGCGGCTGGAATAGTGGTGCAGGGCGTTGCAAGGCCTCTTTCATACATCGTCATGCACAGCGGAGTAGCTCCCGCTAAAGGGGAGTAACCCCTGAGACCTCGGGAACCCTCGCCCTTCAGGG
>JBMFIC010000060.1:0-581 GCA_049976505.1 Nitrososphaeria archaeon
GTTATATATGTTGTTTATAAGGCGGCCGATCTCTGCGAACTTGCAATAATGTACTCTAAAAATGAGGATTGAAAGCACACCATAAAGGACTCTATGCCCGTTTGTGGTAATCCTCTTGCAATAATGTACTCTAAAAATGAGGATTGAAAGTCCTCCTCCAGATCCACTATTTCATATATGCCGTCATGCTCTTGCAATAATGTACTCTAAAAATGAGGATTGAAAGGTAGATGCGGATCGATACATAGTCATGGACGGGGATGGCTTGCAGTGATGTACTCTAAAAATGAGGATTGAAAGTCTTCTTTCTGGGCTTCGTCTTCGGGATGATCTTCTCTTGCAGTGATGTACTCTAAAAATGAGGATTGAAAGCATGATATAGGCTTAGTTTTTGATGTAGTAGTTGTTACCGTCTTGCAGTGATGTACTCTAAAAATGAGGATTGAAAGCTATGACCCTTTAGCGTTAAAACGAAAAAACAAAAAACTTGCAGTGATGTACTCTAAAAATGAGGATTGAAAGGCCATATATATGATGACCCAGAATGAGCGAAAGCACACTTGCAGTGATGTACTCTAAAA
>JBMFIC010000061.1:0-560 GCA_049976505.1 Nitrososphaeria archaeon
AAGCCCTCCTCCCTTGCCCTTCTGAATACCCTCTCGAACCTTGATGGAGGGTTGCCAAGCTCCTTGGAGTCAAGGCCAACCCCGAGTATCCAGCTCCTGTACTGAAGGGCCTGCTCAAGGGTCTCCATGGCAGAGCTCTCCGGCATGTCCCTCAGGAAGCACATTATCAGGCCAACCGATATCCCGAGCTCCTCCTCGGCCTTCACTGCTGCTTTGTGAATCCCCTTTATAACGGTGCCGAAGTCAACGCCTCTCCTCGTGTGAGCCTGCGGATCGAAGAAGACCTCAGCCCTCCTGACGTTCTGGGAGGCAGCCCTTTTAAAGTAGGCGTATGCGAGGTCGAAGAAGTCCTGCTCATCGACAAGGGAGCTAACGCCGAGGTAGTAGAGGTCGAGGAAGGACTGAAGGTCCCTGAACCTGTATGCCCTCTTAACGTCCTCTATGCTGCTGTACGGAAGCTTTACCCCGTTCTTCCTGGCCTTCTCAAGCATCATCTCGGGCTCAAGGGTTCCCTCCAGGTGAAGGTGAAGCTCGGCCTTAGGAAGCCCTGATATGAACTC
>JBMFIC010000062.1:0-540 GCA_049976505.1 Nitrososphaeria archaeon
CACACATAGAGCCGGCGCTCTCGGCCACGGACGAGGAGGCCGCGTGGATAGTGTCAGCCTTCCTGGTGGTCGGCGCGGCAGTGGCCCCCCCCTCTTCGGGAAGCTCGGGGACGTGCACGGGAAGAAGAGGCTCTTCCTGGCGGCGCTCGCGCTCTACTCAGCCGCCGTCCTCGCGGCTGGATTCTCACCGGACGTCTACTTCCTGATATCCATGAGGGCGCTCCAGGGCTTCGGGTTCTCACCCTTTCCGCTGAGCATGGCGATAGTCACGGACGTCTTCCCGAGGGAGAGGGTTGCGACCGCCCAGGGGATAATCAGCGCCATGATGGCCATAGGAATGACGATCGGTATGATAGCTGGCGCATACATAGAGGAGTACCTGGGATGGAGGGCGATGTTCCACGTCGGGTTCGCGATATCCATGGTCATGCTCACTGTTTCCTACCTAGTGCTCGACGAGTATCCACCGGCCTCCAAGGAGAGAGTGGACTACTGGAGCACGATCCTCTGGCCTCGGGGACGGCGCTGATCCTAATCTAC
>JBMFIC010000063.1:0-502 GCA_049976505.1 Nitrososphaeria archaeon
GGTCCACCTTTGGGATCTGTAGTATGCTATCATGTCATGCAGTATTGCTACGAGCGTTGTCCCCTTGATCTTGCTCTCGCTGGACCTGTAGTATGACCTTGTCCGCCTCTTTGTTATGTTCCCAAAGGGCCTCTCGGCAAGCTTTCTCCTGCCGTACTTCCTTTTATCAAAGCTGTTCACATATTCCCTCCTGATGGCTGAGTTTGGTGGCACATTCCTCGGCTTTACTGTGAGCTGAATGCCGTGCTCCCTTGCCAGAAAATAGTTTTCATCAACGTCATACTCGGCATCCATCAACAGCTCTGACCCTTCTGGCATCATGCCTGCAACATCACTGATCTTGTTTGTATGATCCGATATGAACAGTATCGTATTGGTCGTTATCCTCACCAACGCAAAATAGTTCGATACATCCCTGACAAGCCTGTCCTTCATCTTTATTTCCCTTTCAATGAGGTTATCGCAGGCTACAGCAGAATTATCACCGGCAAATACGTCCAGC